>DAIRVG010000010.1:46904-48246 GCA_036802945.1 Vicinamibacterales bacterium | reverse complement strand
ACGAGCGTGCGTGTTTCAGATCCGTCATATCCGTACGGAAATCGTCAGCAAAAACCGTCTACTGTGCCGTTTCGCCGCAGAACCAGGCGGCACGTCAATTGCCCCGCTCAATGTTCCGCAATATGAACCTAGTGCTGGCGATCGAGCCGGATTCCGCCCACGCGGATCCGCTCGGTTCCGTCGTTCACACGAAACTCGGCGCGGAGCTCGTCATTGTCACGTCCGCTTATGCGGCGATCGTGGCGATGAATCAGCGCGTCCCTGACCTTGTCCTGTTCGGCCGAGAGGTCCCGCAGGACCAGCGGGTCAAGATCGGCACGCACTTGCGCTCCCTCGCGGACTCGTCACAGGTCCGCACGCTCGACATCCCGTCACTGGCGGGCGCGACACCACCGCAGAAATCCGGCTTTCCGAATCCG
Source organism: Vicinamibacterales bacterium (assembly GCA_036802945.1). GTDB lineage: Bacteria > Acidobacteriota > Vicinamibacteria > Vicinamibacterales > UBA2999 > Gp6-AA40. Next base: position 47,827 of record DAIRVG010000010.1, on the reverse strand, counting down.
TTTCGAAGGAAGGGTGCCGGAAACACCGGCAGCGAGGTGGCGTCGTTCGAAAGGACGATCGACACGTTGCTCATCGCGGCAGACAACGCGCGGAAGAAGCGGGTCGCGGAAGCCCCCTCGGTTGCCCCCGCCGACGCCGGCATGCGTTCGGCCGATGTCTCGCTCATCGAGGCCGAGGTCGAATTCCGACTGAAGACCGAGCTCGAGCGGGTACAGGCGGAAGGCGCACTTCAACGGGTACGCGAGCTTGCGCGCATGGCCGACGAAGCCGAGGAGCAGCGCAAGCAAGACCTCGCGCGGATCGAAAGTGAGGCTGCGACCCAGCGCGAATCGGCGGTGAGCGATGCGCGCGCCGGAGCAGAAGCCGCTGCACGCGAGGCGCTGGCCGCGGAGCTCGAACGGGTACGAAAAGACGCGGAGCAGCAGCTCGCATCGGAAGTCGCACGCGTGCGCACCGAAGCGGAGGAAGCGCTGACCGCGAAGCTCGGAGAGACGCAGGCGCAGGCCGAGCGTGATGGAGACGAGCGGCTGGCGCGCGCGCGCACCGAAGCCGATGCATCACTCACCGCCGCGGTCGAAGAGGCGCAGAAGGCGGCGGAAGCCGCCGAAGCGCGGGCGCGAGAAGCAGAAGCCGCGATCGTCCGGATCAAGGCCGAGGCCGATGCTATGCGGGCGGCCATCGAGGACGCGCGCACGACGACCCAGTTGGAAGTGATGCGTTCGCGCGAAGCGGAGATCGCGCGAGTCAGAGCCGAAGCCGACGCAGCGCGCTGGGCGGCGGTCGATGAAGCGCGCCTTGCCGGTGAAACGGAAGCGATGCGCGTTCTCGAATCCGAAGTTGCGCGCGTCAAGGCCGACGCCGAGGCGCAGGTCCAGGCTGCGGTCGCACGCGCGCACGCCGAGGCTGACGCGGTTCGCGCGGC
>DAIRVG010000010.1:14901-46804 GCA_036802945.1 Vicinamibacterales bacterium | reverse complement strand
GGTCCAGGCTGCGGTCGCACGCGCGCACGCCGAGGCTGACGCGGTTCGCGCGGCCGCGGTCGACGAAGCGCGCCTTGCCGGTGAAACGGAAGCGATGCGCGTTCTTGAAGCCGAGATTGCGCGCGTCAAGGCCGACGCCGAGGTGCAGGTCCAGGCCGCGGTCACACGCGCGCTTGCCGAGGCCGACGCGGTTCGCGCGGCGGCAGTCGACGAAGCGCGCCTTGCCGCTGAAGGAAAAGCGAGGCGCATTCTCGAAACCGAGATTGCGCGCGTCAAGGCCGACACCGAGGCGCAGGTCCAGGCCGCGGTCGCACGCACGCACGCTGAAGCCGATGCGGATAGGGTGGCCGCAGTCGAAGAAGCGCGCCTTTCCGCTGAAGGGGACGCGAGACGCGTGTTCGAAACCGAGATTGCGCGCGTCAAGGCCGATACCGAGGCGCAGGTCCAGGCCGCGGTCGCACTCGCGCGCACCGAAGCCGCTGCGTTGCGCACCGCCGCAGTCAAAGAGGCTCAAAAACCGACGGAAGCCGCCGTCGCGCGGGCACGAGACGCAGAGAACAAGATCGCGCGTATGAAGACCGAGGCCGAGGCTGCACGGGCAGCGGCCATCGAGGAAGCGCTCCTGACGGCCGAGTTGGGGGCGGCGGATACGCGCGAAGCGGAGATCGCGCGGGTCAAAGCCGAAGCCGACGTGGCGCGCGCCGCGGCGGTCGCAGAAGCGCGCCTTGCCGCCGAAGCGCAAGCGGCGCTGGATCTCAAGGTCGAGATTGCGCGCGTCAAAGCCGACACCGACGCGCAGATCAAGGCTGCTGTCGCGCGCGCCCGTGCTGAGAGCGATGTGAAGGTGACACGCGGGTCCCGGACACAGTCCGAGACCGAGGCCCGCCTCGAGGCGGAGCTCGCCAGCGCTCGCGGTGAAGCAGAACAGGCCCGCCACGCGCACCAGCAGCTCGAGCTCGACGTGAATCGGATCCGGATCGAGGCGGCCGAAACCGCTCGAGTCGCCGCGGAAAAGGCACTCGCGTCTGAAACCGATCGCATTCGCGGCCAGGCAAACCTACGACTTGCAGCGGAAGTGGCCATGCTCCGAGCCGAGGCGGAGAGCCGACAGGCGAGCGAGCCGGATCAGGTCGACACAGAGGCACCGGAGCAGCCGGCTGCCCCGTCCTTCATGTCGCGTATTCCGCACATCCAGTGGGATCGCGTCCGGTGGGATCTGGTCGCTGGTGCGGCCGTCATCGCGATCATCATCGGCGCCGCTGTGATCTGGCTGCCCCGCATGTTTTCATCCACCGTGAAGACCTCCTCCGAGTGGGCTGGTACGGCGGGCGAGGCGGCGACGAAGGCCGCCGATGTTGCTGTTGCCGCGGCGCCGGCCGTCAAGAACGCGCTGGTCACGGCAGAGCGCGCGGCGCGTCGCCAGAGCTCAGCGACCACGAATCGTCCCGCCACCACCTCCGGTCCCGGTGCCCAGGCGCCGAGCGCAGCCGTGGGCGGCTTTCTTCTGGCGTTCTCGCGAATCCCGATGGACCTGTTCGCCGACGGCCGCCGTATCGGTACCACCGAAGACGGGCAGCTCCTGCTCAGCGCCGGCAGTCACAAAATCGAGTTTGTCAGCCAGCGATTCAACTTCCGATCGACCGTCACGCTGACGATTCGTCCCGGGCAGGTCACGGCCCACACCCTTGCGCTGCCGTCAGGCCGGGTGCGCGTGACGACATCGCCGGGAGCGGAAGTGTGGATTGAAGGAGAGCGTGCCGGCGTCGCGCCGCTCGATGCCATGCCCGTCACGATCGGCACGCGTGAAGTGGTCGTCAAGGATGCGGCCTTCGGCGAGCGAAGGCAATCGGTTGAAGTGAAGAACGGTGAGACCACCGAGCTCACGATCATGCCCGGGTCCCGGGGACCCGCCACGGCACCTCGACTGGCGCCTCTCAGTCAGTAGGGTAAATCCCAAATCCCAAATCCCAAGATCCAAATCCCAACGATCCCGACTGAAGTCACGCTTGGGGTTTGGGATTTTCGGCGTACGCCGCGCGCCGCATGAACCAGTTCGGTGTGTTCAGCACGGGCGCCGAGCCGATCGTCTCGAATCCAAACCGTTCGTAAAAAGTCACGTTCGTCGGCGTGTCCGTTTCGAGATAGCCGACGGCGCGCGCGCGATCCAGGCGCGCGCAATACTCGCTCATGAGCACGCTCCCGATGCCTCGCCGCTGCAAATGCGCATCGACTGCAACCGGTCCCAGGTGCCAATGGGGCTCCGCGGGGTCGTGTTGCGCCCACGTCCCCATCCATCGCCCCACGCGCGCGAACGCGCCCCCGCCGACCGCAGGGAATATGCGTGGGACGAGGGTGACCTTCTCCTTCATCGATGGCTGGCATTTCCCGGGCGGCACCATGCCGGCAATTCCGACGAGCGTGTCGTCCTGAAACCCGCCGAGCAGAACGCCCTTGGAGAGGATCAATGGCAGCGCCACGCTGAACATGCGGATCAATCGATTGCCGCGAACCTCCGCATCGGCGCCGAGTGCCGCGATGTGCAGCGGGTTGTCTCGCATCCCGCGCGCGACGATTCCGACGGCGGACGGAAGATCTGCCTCGTTCAGTTCGCGTACGACGATAGCGCTGGGCACGCGAAGGATATTAACCTTGCGGCGCCCGCACCGCAGTTCCAGCGCAATCTAAGGATTTGTCCGGCTGAACGACGCGAGCCGGACGGCGATGGCGTCGATGGCGGCGATTGCCTGCGCGCCCGTGCCTTCGAAGTTGTTCACCATGATCGCAAAGGCAAGCGTTTCGCCGTCGCGCGCCCGAACGTAGCCCGTGAGAGAGCGTACGTTCGACATCGTTCCTGTCTTTGCCCGCACGTTGTTTTCCGCGGGAGTTCCCCTCATCCGCGCCGCCAGCGTGCCGTCGACGCCCGCAATCGGCAACGCCGTCATCCACGGCGACATTCCGGCGGGGTCGTACATCCGCACCAGGACGGTGAGCAACGTATCGGCCGCGAGCACGTCGCGTCGCGATAATCCCGATCCGTCAACGAGCTGAGATCCGTCTGCGGGGACGCCCCACAGCAGCAGCCGCTGCTTCATCCCCTCGAGCGCCTGGTCGTTCGTGTGCGGAAGTGGTCCGGAAGCGTTGAGCCGCTGCACGGCCTCGCCGTACAGGTTGATGCTTTCCTTGAGCAGCGGCTGCACGATCTCCGATAGGGGATGCGAGCGGTACGTGTAGAGGATCGCGCCGGAGTCTGGATTGGGCCGGAAGCCGGCCCCCACGTCGATGTCGTCGGCGTCCACGGCACTGCCGGTGACTTCGATGCCGGCGTCGATGAGTCTTCGGCGCAGCACGCGAGCGAACCACACGGTCGGATTTCCCGCAGCGACCGCCAGCGTTGCGGGCTTCGCTCCGACAGGAATCGCACCTGCAATCGTCAGCGTCGTCTCACCAGGTCGAATCTCGGGCCACAGCAATTGCTGGCTCCCGGCGGCGCCGGTGACGCTGCGATTCACGAGCGGGACGTCCTGCGCGTCCGGGTCGACGCTGACCAGGGTTGGCGAACCAGCAACGACTCCTGGCGTGACGGTCACCGCCAGCCTGTTCTCCGCCAGATTCAGCGCGCCGAAGAACGCGCCCGTCGAGTAACCGAGGTCGTCCCACGACCACGCGAAACCGGGCCTCGGCTCCTCGAACGCGTCGTCGACGCCGATGATCCGGCCGTCGACACGTCGGATGCCGGTCGCCTTCAATGCGGCCACCCAGGTGGAGAGATCGTCACCGCCCCGCCCGGCGATCGCCGGATCGCCGGAGCCGACAATGAGCAGCTCACCCTGCAGCACACCATCCGACACCGCACCGACGGCACGAAGCGTCGTCTGGAACCGGTAATCCCATCCAACGGCATCCACTGCCGTCGCAACGCTGACGATCTTCGCCACCGACGCGGGCACCATCAGCGTACGGGCATTCAGATCGAACAGGCGCTCGTTGTTCGCCAGCGACTGTATCGCGATCCCCCACGTAGCCCGTTGCACACCCGGCATCTGGGTTGCGGCGGCAATGTCGGTTGCCAGTTGCCTCGTCGGATCGATCTGAGGAGCTGATGGGAGCTGGGGAGGTGACTTGGCGCAGCCGAGCGATACCAGTAATGCAAAATTCAAAATGCAAAATGCAAATCCCACACGCGTACGCAAAAACGGGGTGGAAGGCGCGGCGACCTCCACCCCGGTCCTGCAAACAACGCAGTGTTTGCATTTTGCATTTTGCATCTTGAATTACAGAGTCACTTCAAGGCGTCGATCGCCATCATCGCGTCATTGAGGGCGACCGCTTCAACGGTGGCGCTGCCCCCCTCGTCGGCGCGATTGGCGATCACAGCGTCTCCCTGTCGCGCGAACGTGACAGTCTCGGTTTTTCCGTTGTCCATCGACACGGTCGCCACGAGCGTCGGCATCTTCAGCGCCGGGTCAACGCGCTCCTGGAAGAGCTGCGCGCGGATGTTCGACAGCTTCGTCAGCATGTCCTCGACCTTCGCGGTGTCGACCACCGTGCCGGCCGCGTTCTTCCAGACGTCCTTGCCGTCTTTATCCTTCGATCGCGCGAAAGTCAGTGTTTCCGCGCCACGATGCAGCTCCACGCGCGAGGCGTTGAAGGATCGTCCATCGAACATGTCCTTGCGACGGAACATGCCGGCGTCTTTCTGGAGATCCACCGCCGTCGCCTGCGGAATGGTGAACACCATCGGCCGCGACACGTCGCGCGCGTACGCGGAATCGCCCTCGACCTTTCCGATCGCCAGGGTTGCGCGGGCGCTGCCCGATATCACAGTTGTCGTCACCGCCGGCCGGTCGAGGCCATACGCCTGGAGATCGACCGCGCTGGGCGACACAATTTTCTGCATCTGTGTCGATGACAGCGACGAGACTGCCGCTTCCGCCGTGCCGAAATCGGCTCGCGCGTTGTACGGCTTCACGATCGCCCATTCCCCGTTGCTCTTGGCAAGCTGAGTGATGGTCCCTCCGCGCGCGATCTCGAGGCCGTCCACTTTGTCGTGGTCGAACTTCAACAACGTCTTGTCGCGCAGATCGAACGGCGTCCGATTGAATGTGCCCTCGAGATAGGACGAGATCAGGATGACGCGCTTCTCGTCCGCCCTCTTCGCATAGAGGTCTCCGCCGGCGGCGGTCTTCTCGCCGACGAGCAGATGCCGAAGGTCTTTCTCGCCCTTGACGCGGAAGGCGACATCGAGCTTCGCCGGGTTCAGGCCGTATTGCGCGAGGTCCGTCGGGTTGTCGTCGACGACGCCGTTGACCTCGAGAGAAGCGATGTTCGTGGCCGTACTCGTGAGCTGTCCCTGGTCGGCATCGGTCTTTTCGGGCTCGACGAGCTGCCACGTGCCGTTCGTCTTCTCGGCCCGCGAGCTCTCGGCCGCCGCCGGCTTGATCTGGATCTCCTCGATCTGATCCGCCTCGACGGTGAACGCTTTCGCCTTGGTCTCTGCCGCCCCTGAGGCCGGCTTCTTCGAGTCGACGAAGTAGATGTACCCGACGAGCCCGAGCAGCACGACCGCGAGCGCAACCGTGGATTTCAGTCCCCGCACGTCAGCGTTTCCTCCACCAGGTATAGACGCCCGTGCCGAAGACAATCGCCGGGATCACGAGCAGAGACATCCACAATGTCGCCATCGACTGCCGCGCCGTCATCGTGAGGCGACTGTCGTTCGGCGGTTTCGCACGGATCGAGATCAGGTTCTCCTGCTGCGCCAGCCAGTTGATCGTGTTGAGGAACAGATCCTGGTTGCCCTGAATGCGGAGCGCATTGTTGGCGGCGAAGTCGGAGTCGCCGATCGTGACGAACCGTGACTCGGGCGTGCGCGGCTGATCGCCCGCTGCCGCTTTCGCCGGATCCGGTTTCGGCGCATCGACCGCGTTGGTCGCGGTCACCGCGCCGATCGAGACCGGCCCCTGCTTGTCGCCCTTGTCCGTATTCAGCTCCACCTTGCCGGACTTGATCTGACTCATGTCCGCTTCCGCCCAGCTGCGCGGGCTCGTCTGAAGAATGGTGACCGCCGCGCGACCGTTCGTGGCGGGAAGAATCGGGGTGATCGATCGCGCGAGTGGATACGCCGTGAGGACGTTGTTGAATCGATCCGTGATCGGATGTGAGGGATAGCTCGCCACAACGGGCACCGACGCGTCGGTGCCGATCAGTTGCCCGATCCCGCTCGCATCGACAACCACATCCTTGCCGGCCTGGAAATCCCAGTCCTTCAGCAGCGCGTCCGTGACAGGCGTTGGAGGATCCTTTTCCCCGGGCGGATCGGTCAGCACGAGCACGTGGCCGCCCTTCTTCAGGAACCGCTCGAGCATGTCGGCTTCCGGCTGCAGGAGATCCGTTTTCGGCCCCGCGACGATGACGACTGCCGCGTCGGCCGGGACGTCCATTTCCTGTGCAAGCACGGTCTTGGCGACCTCGTAGTTGTCGCCCTCGAGCGCCGTCTTGGCGCCGCTGTAGCCGCCGAGGGGCTCAGTGCTGTCCGGGTCCCTCTCACCGTGGCCCTGGACGAAATAGACCTTCTTCTTCTCGCCCGTCAGCACCTTCACGAGCGCGTTGGTCAGTTCCTGTTCCCCGGACGAGTTCACGCGCTCGACGCGGCCCTTGTATTCGAGCACCACGGTGCCGTAGGTCGTCACCTGGTACTGCTTCGCGTCGCCCGGCCTCTTGTCCGCGTCGATGTACTGGACGTCGACGTTCGACGGAGACTGGTACTTGTATTCCTCGAGGCTGCTGCGGAACGGGTCGAAGCCGCTCGGCTTGTCGAACACGAGGAACTTCACCGGCGCATCGAGGTCCTTCAACAGCTTGACCGTCTGGTCCGACAGTGTGAACTGCTGGTTCTGCGTCAGGTCCCACCGCTTGTTCTGCCGGAACGAGAGGTAATTCACCGCGACGAGGATCGCGACAAAGATCAGCACGCTGATGCTGGCAATCGCACCGTAACGCGCGTTGCGGTGCCGGAAATAGTCGATGATCTCGCGCCATTGTCCGAGTGTGTAAAGCACCACGCACGCGAGGCCACCCCACGCGGCGTATACCGCGTATTGATCCCACTCTGGCCTCAGCATGCGCACCGCTACGGCACCGACAACGAGCGCCGTGCCAAGCCAGCCAACGATATTGAGAACGTTCTTGACCATTGCCTCAGCCCTTCCAGCGTTCCGTGTCGACCGATCGAGCCGTCAGGAACAGCCCGAACGAGATGACGCTGAAGTAGTAGATCAGGTGCTTTGTATCGAGGATCCCTTTTGTGAAGTCGTCGAAATGCTCGGTAATCGACAGGTAGTTCAGCACGCTCTGTGTCGTCGGTCCGGACATCGACGCGGGCCAGTTGATCACCCACAGGAACAGGAATACCGCGAAGGTCACCATCCCGGACACAATCTGGTTTTTCGTGAGGCTCGAGATGAGCAGTCCCACGGAGACGAAGCACCCCCCCATCAGCAGCAGCCCGAGGTAGCCGGTCATCACCGGGCGCCATTCGGGCCTGGGGGTGCTATAGCTGAACAGTAGCGCCATGTGGATTATCGTGACGGCCAGCATGGCGGCGTACAGCACCATCGCGCCAAGAAACTTGCCCGTGATGATCTGGAAATCGGTCAGCGGCGACGTGAGGAGCAGCTCGATCGTGCCCGAGCGCTTTTCCTCGGAGTAGGTCCGCATGGTGATCAGCGGAAGCACGAACAGCAGGATGACGCTGGCGTTCAGAAACAGCGGGCGTATCAGCTGCTGGTTGATATTCGCGCCCCCTCCCTCCGGCCCGGCGAACTGCAGACTCTGCTGGTTGAAGTAAATAAGGCTGACCCAGAAGAACCAGCCCCAGAGCAGCGCAAAGAAGCCAATCACGACGTAGGCAATCGGCGTGGAGAAGGCGGACTTCACCTCTTTGTGCGCGAGCGCCAGGATGTTACTCATGCGAAGCCTCCGCAACGGCCGGCGGCGCGGCCACGTCTTCGGTCGTCACGTGCAGGAAGATCTCCTCGAGGCTCATGCGCATCGGGCGCATCTCGAGCAGCCCCCAGCCGCGGCCGACAACCGCCGCCGCGAGCTCGCGCCGGACATCGTGCCCCGTCTCGCTGTCGATCTCGAAGCCCACGACCTGTTGTTTTGTGTCCGCGACGGCCACACGCGTCACGCCCGCTACGCGCTGCAGGATCCCCGCCGCATCGGCGCCCTGCGCGTCCACCTGGAGGTACATCGTCTCGGAACCACGCAGCCGCGACGTGAGGTTGTCAGGCGTGTCGACGGCGACGACCTTGCCTTTGTTGATGATGACGACTCGCTGACAGGTCTGGCTGACTTCCGGCAGGATGTGCGTGCTGAGAATGATCGTGTGGTCGCCGGCGAGCCCCTTGATGAGCTGCCGCGTCTCGATGATCTGCTTCGGGTCGAGGCCGGCGGTCGGCTCGTCGAGGATGAGGACATCAGGGTTGTGGAGCATCGCCTGCGCAAGTCCGACACGCTGACGATACCCCTTTGACAGCTTCCCGCAATGGCGATCCGCCACGTCGTCGATCCGCGTCTTCCGCATCATCTCGCCGATGCGCGACTTGGACTCTTTCCGCGGCACACCCTTGATCTTCGCCACGAACGTCAGGTATTCGCGCACCGTCATGTCGGGATAGAGCGGAGGTGTTTCCGGGAGGTAGCCGGTGCGGCGCTTGGCTTCGATTGGTTGTTCAAGCACGTCGTAACCGGCCACGATCGCCTTGCCCTCGCTCGGCGGCATGTAGCCGGTCAGCACGCGCATCGTCGTCGTCTTGCCGGCCCCGTTCGGGCCGAGAAAGCCGAGAATCTCGCCCCGCTCGACCGTAAAGCTCACGTCGTTCACCGCGGTCACGGGGCCGTACCGCTTCGTGAGGTGTTGAACCTCGATCAATTGAGTGCCTCCGGTGTCCTGCTCGTCAACCCGTAGAAAATCGGGTTGTTTAACAGCCGATTATACGTACGCCGGGTCCCGAAGGGCCCGGTCGCCCGTTTGGACGCCCTTTTGGACCCGCCTTTCGGACGTCGGAAGGCGTTAATCGGCCGGGATCCGGGAAGATAGGAAGAGAGTCTTCAGGAACAGGGGTTAGGGGGAAGGGGGAAGGGGACAGAGGTTAGGGGACAGGGGGTTAGGGGACAGGGGACAGGGGTTAGGGGACAGGGGACAGGGGTTAGGGGACAGGGACTAGGGGATGGCAACTGAGACCGTCACGTGCACCGTCTGTGAGCTTCACGCTGAAGCGATCTTCCGCGTCGAGGGAATGGACTGCAACGAGGAAGTCGTGATCCTCGAGCGACGGCTGAAGCCGCTCGCCGGTCTCGAAGCCGTCTCCGCGGATGTGATCGGGCAGCGGCTGCACATCAAGTACGACGCCGCAAAGCTGACGACGTCGGCAATGGTCGACGCGGTGGGTGAGACCGGCATGCGCATGTGGCTCGAGCACGAGGAGCCGATGGCGCACGGCGGTGCGCTCGAGTGGCGGTGGAAGCTGATGATCGCGTGTGGCCTGCTTCTGGGCGCCGGAGCGCTGTCGGGCGCCGCCGGGTTCCCGCGCGCGTCACTGCCGCTTTACCTGGCTGGTGCCGCCGCCGGCATTGTCTATCCGATCCGTCGCGCGATCACCGCCGCTCGGTCACGCACGCTCGACATCAACGTGCTGATGGTCGTTGCCGTGGTAGGTGCGATGGCGCTGGGCGACTGGCTCGAAGCGACGACGGTCGTCTTTCTGTTCTCGACTGCGCAGTGGCTTGAAGTCCGGACGATGGAGCGGGCGCGCCAGGCGATTCGGGCGCTGATCGATCTCGCGCCTCGCGATGCGCTGGTCAGGCGCAACGGCCGCGACGAGCGCGTCGCGGTGGACGCGATTGCGCCCGGCGATGAGATCGTCGTCCGGCCGGGCGAGAAGATTCCACTCGACGGCGTCGTGCTGACCGGCCACAGCGACGTCAACGAGGCGCCGCTCACCGGCGAATCCCGGCCCATCGACAAAAGTCCAGGCACCGAGGTCTTTGCCGGGACGATCAACGGCCGCGGCGCGATGGAGGTGCGCGTCATCCGCCTGGGGCGCGACAGCCGTCTCTCGCACATCATTCATCTGGTTGAAACAGCGCAGGCACGGCGTGCGCCCGTTCAGTCCTTCGTCGATCGATTCGCGCGCGTTTACACGCCAATCGTACTGGCGTTAGCGGTGGTCGTCGCGGTGGTGCCGCCGCTCGCGGGGGCGGCGCCCATCTCGGTGTGGCTGTATCGAGCCCTCGTCCTGCTCGTCATCGCGTGTCCGTGCGCGCTCGTAATCTCGACGCCCGTATCGATCGTCGCGGCTCTTTCAGCGGCGGCTCGGAACGGGGTGCTGATCAAGGGTGGCGCCTATCTCGAGCGCCTCGCCGGCATCCGGATAGTCGCCTTCGACAAGACCGGCACGCTGACCAAAGGCGAGTTGAAGGTCACCGACGTCGCTCCGCTCGACGGTGTCGCGCCGCTCGATGTGATGCGTCTGGCCGCTGCCGTCGAATCGCGCTCAGCGCATCCGGTCGCCGCCGCGATAGCGCGACATACCCAGGTGCTTCTCCCGAGTCTGCCCTCGGTCCAGCGATTCACGTCTGTGCCGGGTATGGGCGCCGAAGGCGACGTCGACGGCCGCCATGTCGCGATCGGGAACGAGCGCTTCTTCGAGTCCCAGCACATTGCACTGCCAACGACATGGCCGGATGCTGATCGGCTGCGCGCGAACGGGAAGTCGCTGGTCTTTATCGCCGCGGACGGTATGGCGCTCGGCGCGATTGCCGTGGCCGACCGCCCGCGCGAGAACGCCCGCGAGGCCATCGAGATGCTTCGGGAGCAGCACGTCTCGGTGATCGCGATGCTCACCGGCGATCACGAGGAAACAGCGGCCGCCATCGCCCGCGAGCTCAAGGTCGACGAGTATCACGCCGCGCTGCTGCCCGAACAGAAGCAGGCGATGGTCGAGTCGCTACGCGCCGCACACGGCGCTTTGCTGATGGTCGGAGACGGCGTGAACGATGCGCCCGCGCTGGCTGCCGCCGACGTCGGTGTGGCGATGGGCGCCGCGGGGTCCGACGTCGCGCTCGAGACCGCGGACGTGGCGCTGATGTCCGACGAGTTGCTGAAGCTGCCCTATGCGATCCGCCTTGCGCGCGCGTCGATGCGGAACATCAGGACCAATGTGGCCATCTCTCTGCTGTTGAAGGCCGCGTTCCTCGCGCTGGCGATCACCGGCGTCGCGACGCTTTGGATGGCGGTCCTCGCCGACACCGGCGCCACCGTCATCGTCGTGGCAAATGCGCTGCGGCTGCTCCGCGCACGGTAGCCACGAAGAGCACGAAGACGAATTGGCCACAAAGAACACAAAGTTCACAAAAGGAAAAACCCTTTGAGTTCTTTGTGCCCTTTGTGGCTAATTCGTCTTCGTGGCGAGCGTCAGGCTTTTCGATTAGAGAAGAAATGCGAATCGACGTAATCGGCGATCGCTGCCTGGTCGTCGGCGTTGAGGTTCATGAACTCGAAGCCCATGCCGACGCGCCGGTCGCTCCATGCGATCTTGGATTCCACGTCGATATCCCGCTTGCCCATCGGCAGGCGGAATCGCGCCTTCACGACAAGGCCCATTTCGAGCGGGCTCGTCGTCCGCACGGCCACGCCACCTCTGCTGATGTTCAGCGTGACCGCCGCGGCAATGTTGTTGCCGAAGCGGTAAGCGATGGGAATCCCCAGGACGACGCGCGGCCCGGTGCGGCGGTTGAAGTGGCCTGGGAAGAGGTGCGGTGAAAGTGACGGCAAAATATGCTGGAGCGCCGTGTACTCATTGACGTAACCCGAGACGTTGAGCGCTGCCAGCTCGCGGACCTCTCCGGCGTTCGCGATTGTGCCGCTGAAGACCACGATCGGTGGTTTGACCGGGTCCAGCTTCCGCAGTCGCCTGACCAGATCGACACCCTGCGCCTGCGGGAGACGCAAATCGACGACGATCAGGTCGATTTTGTCCAGCTCCAACTTCACGCGCGCGATGAGCTCGTTCCCATTGGAGACGGTCACGGCGCGGTGGCCCGCCCCTTCGAGCACCGACTTGAAGCGGTCGCGAACAAAGGCCGTATCGTCGGCGACGATGACGATTTTGGCAGCGACGGCTGCAGTGGTACTCACGTCTCTGAGTATCGGTATGGCAAGTTCGCGACCTTAGGCTTCGTTGCGGACATCGTGATGATCTCGCTATAATCCGACGTTCTACAGGGAAATGCTGAATCCGCCTGAGGATGCGGCGTTTTTCCGACCTGCTGACGGCGGCTTTCCGCCGTATGGAGCCCGTATGGCGACCTGCCCCGAGTGTGAATTCGACGAGATCGAGACCGCAGACTACGAAGAGGGCGACACGTTCAGTTGCCCGGAGTGCGGGAAGAACCTCATGCTGCTGGGCGCCGACGAAGTCGAAATCGCCGACGACGAGGACGAAGACCTGGACGACGACGAGGACGACGAGGATGAGGACGAAGACGACGTCGACGACGAAGACGATATCGATGACGACGAGGAAGCTGTCGACGAGGACGTCGACGAGTGAGCCAGGCGCCCGATCATCGGCGCCTCTTTGACATCCTCGCGGGCTTCGATTCGGTCATCGTCGCGTTCAGCGGCGGCGTCGATAGCGCGTTCCTGGCGTGGGCGGCCACTGAAGTGCTTGGCCGCGACCGCGCTCTCTGCATCACGGCCGACAGTCCCAGCTATCCCGATCGCCACCGGCAGCTTGCGCTGTCGGTCGCACGTGAGTTCGGTCTTCACCACGAGATCATCCACACCGGCGAAGTGGAGCGGCTCGACTACCGCGCGAATCCGACGAATCGCTGTTACTTCTGCAAGCACGAGCTCTACACCGCGCTGAGTGGCGTCGCGGCGTCGCGGGGCTTCCAGACGATCGTCGATGGCGCGAACGCCGACGACCGCGGCGACTACCGTCCGGGGCGCCAGGCAGCGCGTGAGTTCGCCGTCCGCAGTCCGCTCGATGACGCGGAGTTGACGAAGGCAGACATCCGCGCGCTGTCGCGGCGCGCGGGATTGCCGACGTGGGACGAACCTGCATCCGCGTGCCTGTCGTCCCGGATTCCCTACCACTCCGAAGTCACGAGCGAGAAACTGCGCATGATCGAGCGCGCGGAGAGCGTGCTGCGTGACCTCGGCTTCCGCGTGTGCCGCGTGCGTCACCATGACGAGGAGGCGCGGATCGAGATCGGGCGCGACGAGCTCCCGCGCGCGCTGGAAGCGGAAACCAGCGAGCGGATCGTGCGCGAAGTACGCGCACTTGGCTATGACGAGGTCACGATCGACCCGCGCGGGTACCGGATGGGCAGCCTGAATGAAGGTGTCGTCCTCCGCCCAGCCTGACGATTACGGGCCACGGAGACACGAAGACACGGAGCCCAAAAGGATTCTCCGTGCCTCCGTGACTCCGTGGCTCGTCGCGGTGATCTACCTCGCGCTACATATTCCATTTCTCGCGCCTTCTCTCGAAGACATCGACTCCATCAACTTCGCGCTCGGCTTGCGCGAATTCAACCCCGCGTTGCACCAGCCGCACCCTCCCGGATACCCGGTGTATATGGTTATGGGCCACATATCTCTCGCGATCGTCGAACGCGTTTCGTCGATGACCCGCGTCAGCGCGGAAGCGTGGTCGCTTGCCGTGTGGTCGGCGATAGGAGGAGCGGGCTGCATTATTGCCGCGTGGTTTTTCTTTGCCGCGTTGGCCGAACGATCCGGTCAACTTCCAACCTCGAACTCCCAACTCTCAAGAAGCCGGGATGTCGCGGCATCAGGGTCCTTGGGAGTTGGGAGTTGGAAGTTGGGAATTGACGCGCATGAGGCGGGTCGGGCGGTGATGTGGGCGACGCTCCTGCTTGCGGCGTCGCCGCTATTTTGGATGTCCGGCCTGCGGCCGATGAGCGATCTGCCTGGTCTTGCGCTCGCGATCGGTGCTCAGGCACTGCTCCTGCGCCGCGGACCTTCTCGTGGCCGCCGAAGCTCGGAGAGCGAAGGTGGACGCTCCGCGATCCAAGCGCGCCTCATCCAGGGCGCCCTGTTGGCCGCGATTGCGGCGGGCATTCGCGTGCAGACCGCGGTGCTGACGGTCCCCGTGCTCGCGTTCGTATTGCTGGAACAGCGGGACCTCAAGACGTGGTGGCGGCCGGTCGCGGCATTTGCCGCGGGCTGTCTCGCGTGGGGCGTCCCGCTTGTGGTCGCCAGTGGCGGCATTGATGCCTACTTGGCCGCACTCCATTCGCAGGCTGGCGAGGACTTCGCGTGGGTCGACATGCTCTGGGCGACTCCGACGCCGCGGCATTTCGCCAGCGCGCTCTATCAGACGCTGGTGCTCCCGTGGGCATCGATCCCGCTCGCGGTGGCTGTGACGCTGGCTGCCGCGATCGGTGCGTTGGTCATGCTGTTGCGCGAATGGCGTGCGCTGCTGTTGCTCGTCATCGCGTTTGTCCCGTATCTCGCGTTCCACCTGCTATTCCAGGAGACCATTACCGTCCGCTACGCGTTGCCCGTGCTGCCCGCGATCGCGTGGCTGGCGGCGCGGGGCATCGCGCTGGCGGGTCGATTCACCGCGGTCGTGGCAGTCCCGTTCGTCGTATCCGCGCTGATAGTTGCGGTTCCGGGCGCCGCCGCTTACGGCCGCGATCCGCACCCGGCGTTTCGCGCCATTGCCGATGCCGTTCAACGTGCGCGGGTGCAACCTCCCGCTGCCGTTTACAGCCACTACGGCGTACGACGTCCGCTGCAGGCCGCCGATACCGGCCCGCTACACATTGTCGAGCCCAGGACCAAGTACGAGTGGCTGGGTCTTGTGGACTACTGGCGAGGCGGCGGCACCGCCCCGGTCTGGTTTTTCGCCGACGAGCGCCGCACTGATCTGGCGCTCATCGACCCGCAGAGCCGTCACGACGTCGTCCGCTACCGGTGGACCGTGGAACAGCGTCCCGAGCTGAGCGGGACGCGTCCTCTTGGCGTCGACTGGTACAGGTTGCCTGTGCCCGGGTGGTTTACGGGGCAGGGATGGTCACTGACCCCGGAGACGGGTGGCATCACCCAAGCGACGGCGATGGGACCGGACCATCGTCCGATCGAGGCATTTGTGCGGCGGCGTCCCGGCGCCTTTCATCTCGTCGTGGGTGGACGGCACCTGGGCAATGAAGGCGATGCGGACGCGGAGCTCGAGCTCGCCGTCGATGGCGCGCGTGTCGATCGCTGGACGCTGCCGTTCGAGGATCGCAACTTCCTTCGGTTCATAGACTTGCCGCAGGGCATTGCCGGACCAGGAACATTCGCGAGCCTCACGATCTCGTCACGCAGCCTCAACCCGGCGCAGCCTGCGCCCGTCGCCATCCGTCAATTCGACATCCAGCCCGCCGCGCAGATGATTTACGGCTACGGTGAAGGGTGGCACGAGGAGGAGTTCACCGTTGAGACGGGCCTGAAGTGGCGATGGACGAGCGAGCGGTCTGTCGTTCAGATCAAGGGTCCGTCGCAGCCCGTTCAGCTGACGCTCAGCGGCGAGTCGCCGCTGCGCTATCTCGATGCGCCCCCGACCGTGAAAGTGACCGCGGGTGGTGCCACCATCGCGCAGTTTCAGCCCGACGCCGACTTCGAATGGACTGTTACCGTGCCGGCGGAGGAGCTGGCGCGATCCGGCGGCGCGGTCGCGATCGAAACCGATCGCGTTTACCTTCCAGGCCCGGCTGAAGGCACCGCCGACACGCGCCATCTCGGCTTGCGTATCTTCGATTTTCGCGTCACTCCTGTCTCGCCTTGATTGACACTCCGAGGATCGGCCTGTAAGCTCCTCGCGGCACCCCCAACGCACCACCCACTCAGGAGAGCGCCTCTATGAGTTCGCCCCGCATATCTTTTTTAACAGCCATCGTCCTCACGATGGTGATTGTGCTGACGGGATGTGCGAAGAAAATACCGCCGCCCGCGCCGCCGCCTCCGGCTCCGCCGCCAGTAGCTGCGCCGCCGCCGCCGCCACCGCCACCGCCTCCGCCGCCACCAGCGCCGGCGCCGCCGCCGCGTGCGCTGACTGAAGACGAGATCTTCGCTGCGAAGACGCTCGCCCAGCTGAACGCGGAGAGACCGCTGGGCGACATCGCATTCGACTACGACATGTCGACACTAAGAGACGATGCGCGCGCGACCCTGCAGCGCAACGCCGACTACATGCGCCGGTGGCCGTCAATCAGGGTGACCACCGAGGGGCACGCTGACGCGCGAGGCACCAATGAGTACAACTTGTCGCTTGGTGAGCGCCGCGCCGCCTCGGTGAAGGACTACCTGGTCAGCCTGGGGATTGCCGCGGATCGGATGCTCGCGATCAGCAAGGGCGAAGAAGAGCCCCTTTGCATGGAGATGACCGAGGCGTGCTGGGCAATGAACCGCCGCGGCCACTTCATCATTACGGCGAAATAACCCAATCGATCGTAGAGGCGGACCTTAAGGTCCGCCTCTACATCTGGCGCAACTCCTCGACGATCGCTTCTGCCGCCGCCCGCGGATCCTGCGCGGCGATGATCGGCCGTCCCACCACGATATAGCTCGCGCCCGCACGGATAGCGTCCGCCGGCCCCATCGTTCGTGACTGATCGTTGCGTTCGGTGCCTGCGGATGCGCCGCGAATTCCCGGCGTGACGATCTGAAAGTCCGGTCCGCAGGCCTCTCGTATGGCAGGTGTTTCCTGGGCGGAGGCCACGACTCCCTGGAGGCCTGCCAGCTGCGCCATGCGCGCGAGCGCCAGCACCTGGTCGAGCACAGGTCGTTCGACGCCAACCGCACGCAGCGCCTCGTGGTCCATGCTCGTGAGGACCGTGACCGCAATCATGACCGGGGACGGACGTCCCAGCTTTGCGGAGGTGTCGCGCGCCGCGCGTGCGGCGGCCTGCATCATCGCGCTCCCGCCGGATGCGTGGACGTTGATCATCCACGCGCCGGTGTGCACCGCGGCCTGAACCGCTTGCTCCACGGTATTCGGGATGTCGTGGTACTTGAGGTCGAGGAAGACACGGGCACCGGCATCCACCAGCTTGTGCACGAGCTCGGGCCCTTCGCTGGTGAACAGGCGGTTGCCGACCTTGAATCCACCGGCGACGCCGCGGAGTGCAGCGGCCAGTTCCATCGCACGCTCGCCCGTCTCGACGTCGAGCGCGACTAGGAGCTGATCCACTGCTTTTCGCGCGAGCTGGTATCGATGCTTCCCACCAGGTCGGACATGCGCGCGATCTTGTGCCGGCGCATGTAGTCGGCCAGGCCGTCGAGGAGCTTGCTCCAGATAAACGGGTCAACGAAGTTCGCGGTACCCACCTGTACGGCTGTGGCGCCGGCGATGATGAACTCCAGCGCATCGCGTGCGCTTGCGATTCCGCCCATACCGATCACGGGAATCTTCACGGCCCGGCGGCACTCGTAGACCATGCGCACCGCGATCGGACGGATCGCGGGACCGCTCAGCCCGCCGACGATGTTCGAGAGCTTCGGACGGCGCGTGTCGGTATCGATGGCCATCGCGAGGAACGTGTTGACGAGCGAGACCGCGTCCGCGCCTGCCTCTTCTGACGCTCGGGCGAACGATGCGACATCGGTGACGTTGGGGGTGAGCTTCGGGATCACGGGAAGCTGGGTGACCTTCTTCACCGCGCTCACGACGTCGAAGGTGCCGTTGAGGCTGCAGCCGAACGTGATGCCGCCTTCCTTGATGTTCGGGCACGAGATGTTCAACTCGAGTGCCGCGACGCCTTCTGCATCGGAGAGGATTCTCGCGAGCTCGACGTACTCGTCGAGCGTGCTACCGCAGATGTTGACGATCACGGTCGCGCGCAGCCCGCGCAGCTCCGGCAGCTTTTCACGGATAAAACGGTGGACGCCGATGCCCTGCAGACCGATCGCGTTGAGCATCCCCGACGGCGTCTCGACAATACGCTCCGGCGGATGGCCTTCGCGCTCCTTGAGGAAGAGGCCCTTGACCGCAACGCCGCCAAGCGTGGAGAGGTCGATCGCCTCGGCGTATTCGACGCCGTAGCCGAAGCATCCGCTCGCCGCTATGAGCGGATTCGCCAGACGAAGCGTGCCGATTTGGACGGACAGGTCGGTCAAATCCCAAACCCCAAATCCCAAATCCCAAATCCCAAGTAAGGCCTCCGTGTCTCCGTGTCTCCGTGGCCCGTCTCGGCGAACGTCATCGCTAGTCCCATACGACGTCCTCTCCCCTGAACACGGGGCCGGCAATGCAGGACCGGACGTAGTGGTGCGCCGTGTGCGCGACGCGGACCGGGATCACGCAGCTGTAGCAGCCGCCCATTCCGCATCCCATGACACGTTCGACCGACACCTGCGACGGCCGCTTGAACCTGGCGGCCACGTGCGCCACCGCTTCGAGCATCGGCTCAGGCCCACAGGCGTAGATCATGATGCCACTCCCCAATCCCGAGAGGGATGCAGCCTGCAGCTCGCGCTCCAGAGGCACGGTGATGCGGCCGCGATCGCCGATGCTCCCGTCCTCGGTGGCCAGCACGAGCCGGATGCCACGCTTCTCGAACCAGTCCAGATAGAAGAGCTCTGAGCCACCGCGCGCTCCGTAGAAGAGCGTCGTCTTCGTTCCGCGATCGATCAGTGCGTCACCGAGGGTCGCGAATGGCGCGAGGCCGACGCCGCCGGCGACCAACCACGCCTCACCGGGCGGATCGATGGGCTCGAACGGACGGCCAAGCGGTCCAAGGCATGAGACCACGTCGCCTTCGACGGAATCGAACAGCATGCCGGTCGTGATGCCGACGCGTTTGCTCAACAGCGAAAGGCCTTCGATACGCCCGTCCGACCGAAGCACCTCGAATACGGAGAAAGGGCGGCGCAGCAGCGGATCCCTGCCGCGGCCGGACTTCACCATGACGAATTGACCCGGAGCGGTGTTGGCGGCGATCTCTGGAGCAGCGAGCGCGATGACGTTGTAGTCGGAGGAGAGGCGCGTGTTGCGAATCACGCGTGCCTCGACGTCGACGAGCATTCTCGCGAGTATAACAACAGGAGGCAGCCGACAGCTGGCAGCTGGCAGTAACGAACGCGGCGGTTTCGCGGCCGGCTGCCTGCTGCCAGCTGCCTGCGGTATACTTTGTCAGCTCTTTAACGCGACCCTGTGAGGTCGCAAAGAGGTGACACATGCCTGACACGAAGTCCGCCGTCGTGATGGACGCGGACCGCATCTCCCGGACCCTCACCCGCATCGCACACGAAATCGTCGAGCGCAACAAAGGTGTTGAGGATCTCGCGCTCGTCGGTGTTCGCACGCGCGGCGTGCACATCGCTCGGCGCCTCGCGCGGACGCTTCGCGAGATCACGAAAACCGACATTCCCACCGGCGCCCTCGACATCACGCTCTATCGCGACGACCTGATGCGGTTCGCCGTCGGCCCGCAGCCGGTCGTCCGGCGCACCGAGATTCCGTTCTCGATCGACGACAAGAAGATCCTGCTCGTGGACGACGTGCTCTACACGGGCCGGACGACACGTGCTGCGCTCGACGCGCTCATTGATTTCGGACGGCCGAAGGCGATTCAGCTGATCGTGCTTGTCGATCGTGGTCACCGCGAGCTGCCCATCAAGGCGGATTACGTCGGAAAAAACCTGCCTACGAACCCCGAGGAAAGTGTTCGGGTGCGGCTCCAGGAAACGGATGGACAGGACGAGGTGGTATTGCAGCAGGAGGCCACTGTATGACGACCGTTCATGACGTGGAACAGAAGCCGGCGGTGACCTCGCTGCGGTCGAAGGATCTGCTTGGCATCGCGGAGATGCTGCCCGAGGAAATCACGCTTGTGCTCGACACGGCGGACGCGATGAAAGAGATCGCGACGCGGCCCATCAAGAAAGTGCCGGCGTTGCGCGGCAAGACGGTCGTGAACCTCTTCTTCGAGCCGAGCACGCGCACGCGCACCTCGTTCGAAATCGCGGAAAAACGCCTCAGCGCCGACACGCTGAACATTGCAATCGCGACCTCGAGCGTCGTGAAAGGCGAAACGCTCGCCGACACAGCCATGAATCTCGAGGCGATGCGGCCCGACATGATCGTCATCCGGCACTCCTCATCCGGCGCGTGCCATCTCCTGTCGCGCATCTGCCGTTCGGCGATCATCAATGCCGGCGACGGCATGCACGAGCATCCGACGCAGGCGCTGCTCGACGCGTTCACGATTCGTGAGCACAAGAAGCGGCTGAAGGGGCTCAAGGTGGCGATTGTCGGCGACCTGCTGCACAGTCGCGTGCTGCGGTCGAACATCCATCTCCTGACAAAGATGGGCGCCGACGTGTGGGTGTGTGGGCCGCCGACGCTGATGCCGACCGAGATCAGGCGATTTGGTGTGACGCCGACGAGCCATGTCGAGGACGCGGTGGCCGGCGCCGACGTGATCATGATGCTGCGCATTCAGCTCGAACGCATGGAAGGCGCGTACTTCCCGTCGCTGCGCGAGTACTTCAGCGTGTTCGGCATGACCGAAGCGCGCGTGAAGCTTGCGAATCCCGACGTGATGATCATGCACCCCGGACCGATGAACCGCGGCGTGGAGATCGCGTCGGAGGTGGCGGATGGTCCGTATTCGGTGATTCTCGAACAAGTCGCCAACGGCGTGGCCGTACGGATGGCGGTTCTGTACCTGCTGGCCGGTGGAGCGGACTATGAAGAGGCTGCTTAAGGGCGGACGCGTGGTCGATCCCGCCAACGGGATCGATGGCGCACGCGACGTCCTGATCGACGGCGATCGCATCGCGCGCATAGGCGTTGATCTCCCGGTCGATGGCGCGACCGTCGTGGAGATTCCCGACGGGCTGGTGATCTGTCCCGGGTTGATCGACATGCACGTGCATCTCCGCGAGCCGGGCCAGGAACACAAGGAAACGATCGCATCCGGCACGGCGTCAGCCGTCGCCGGCGGATTTACCGCCGTCGCCTGCATGCCGAATACGAATCCGGTCAACGACGACGCGAACGTGACCGCGTACATCCTGGCAAAGGCGCGGGAAGCAAACCTGGCGCGGGTGTACCCGATCGGTGCGGTCTCACGGTCGTCGAAAGGCGAGCTTCTCGCCGACATCGGCGACCTTCGCAAGGCGGGCTGTGTCGCGATTACCGACGACGGCCATCCGGTGGCGACGGCGATCCTGCTGCGGCGGGCGCTCGAATACGCCGGGATGTTCGACATGCCGGTCATCGAGCACTGCGAGGATCCGTCGCTGAAGGGCGACGGGGTTGCGCACGAGGGCTATTACGCCGCCACGCTGGGGCTTCGCGGGATGCCCGGCGCGTGCGAAGCGCTTGGCGTCGAGCGGGGCGTGCTGCTGTCCGAGCTGACCGGATCGGCCTTTCACGTCGCGCACATGAGCGCGCGCGCGTCTCTGCGCGCCGTGCGCAAAGGCAAGGAAGCGGGCTTTCGCGTCACGTGTGAGGTCGCCCCGCATCACTTCACGCTCACCGACGAAGCGCTGGCCACCCCGCTCGCCTACGACACCAACACGAAGATGAACCCGCCGCTGCGTGAGGCCGAGGATCGAGACGCGATGCTGGCCGGAATCGCCGACGGCACCGTCGATGCCATCGCGACCGATCACGCGCCACACCACTACGATGAGAAGAAGGTCGAGTTCGACCGCGCGCCGTTCGGCATCGTCGGCCTCGAAACCGCCGTGTCGCTGTCGTTCGACCGTCTCGTGCACGCGGGACGCGTGCGGCTGTCACGGCTCGTCGAGTTGATGTCGCTGAACCCGGCGCGGATCCTCAAGGTGGACGGCGGCACGCTGTCGGAAGGGGCGCCCGCGGACATCACAATCCTGGCGCCGGACCTGAAGGTGCGCGTCGAAGCGGCGAAGCTCCGATCGCGATCAAAGAACACGCCGTTCGACGGCTGGGAGCTCCGGGGCGGCGTCGCGGCGACGATCGTCGGCGGCCGTCCACTGTTCGTTAACCCGGACACAAGGATTTCATTCTGATTTTGCGGCGCGGACCCTGGGTGATTGTGCGCCGCGGACCCTTCGGGTCCGCGTAATGAGACTATGAGCAGACGCGACGAGATCCGCGACAAGGCCGTTAAGAACCTGCAGGAATTCCGCGTCCTGATGCTGGATGGCCACTTCGATTTCGGCAACGGCTATCACGGCCGCGTCTACCTCAATCCGCATCAGCTGTTTCGCTATCCGTCGACCATCTGGCGCTTCGCGCAGGATCTGCTCGACGTGCTGCCGGCCTCGGTGCTCGATGAGACCGAAGTCGTTGCAGGTCCGGCGACCGGAGGCGCGCTTCTGGCGCACACGGTGGCGGGGCTCCTCGACAGCCGCCGGGCGATCAACAGGCCGCCGACACTCTTCGCGCCGTTCACGGTCGACGCGTATCGCGGCCCTGGCCTCAGCCGCTTCTATCGACAGCAGATCGCGGGCAAGAGGGTGCTCCTTGTCGACGACGTGCGGAACACCGGGCTGACGCTGGCGCGGTGCGCGACGCTCGTGCGCTCAACAGGCGGCACAGTGATTGCGACGGCGGAAATCTACGATCGGATGGAGTCCATCGCCGACGCCGGCGCGCCGAACTTCGCCCTCGCCGAATACAAGGCGCCCGAAAACTATTCGACCGCCACCTGTCCCCTCTGCCAGTCCGGCGTCCCTGTCACGACCTTCTAGAGAGCGATTCACGACCACGTACCACCGAGACACCGAGACACCGAGGAATTCATTTTGGTCTTGCCTCGGTGCCTCAGAGCCTCGGTGGTCCGTCGTGGCGAAAACTGCGCTACGGCGCGGCGCGGACCGCTACGGCGCGGCGCGGACCTTCCAGGTCCGCGTGCGTCAAGGCTGATATTCGTATGGCGTGATTTGAATTGTCGGGTCGCGGTATTCCCACTGGACGGCGGCGTTGACGAACTGGTGCGGCAGCTTCATGTCGAGCCGCGCGTCGGGCGCGACGGTCGTATGGCTGGGCACGTCGCCGTGAATTTCCCGGAAGTGCGCGGTGTAGTTGCGATATGTCTGCGTGCGGTCAGCGAAACTCGCGACGTTGGCCATGGCGAACAGCGCGAATCGCACGGTGATGCCGGCCACCAGCGCCGGCAGAATGGCGGAACGCGCGAGCGAGGGGACCCTCGGCCTCAAGACGCGTTCGAGGTACATCACTCCTTCGGCCACCAACATCGAGAACCCGATCGCCGGCTGGTACAGATAGCGCGAGGCGTTTCCCCAGTTGAAGAACAGGAAGGGCGCCAGCGCCAGCAGCATCCACCACGTCGCAAACCGCACGCGCCGGTTGCCCCGTAGAATCAGCAGCGCAAGGCCGATCGCGATCACCGCATAGTTCAGCGCGTCCCGTCTCCCGACATACAGCGCGTCGATGTAATCGAGCGCGTTCCGCACGACATGCAGGCCGACCGTATAGTGTCCCTGCGAGACGAGGTAGTTTCTGCTGTTCACCACGATATCGACGGAGAGATACATCAGCGTGAGCAGAAGGTAGGGTGCGTAGATAAGAACAGTGTTTCGCCAGCCGGCGGCTCGCGGACCTGGACGGTCCGCGCCGCGTGTGGAGGGGGGGGCCTTTTGGACCCGCCGCACAAACGCCCAGTCCGCCAGCGCGAGGACGGGCAGGAAGATCACCGAACTCTCGTGTGTCAGCAGGGCGAGCAGAAAGAGGAACACCGACAGCTCGCGCCATCGTGCGCGCCCCTCCATCAGCCACTTCAGGAAGAACAACAAGCTGAGGCACCCGAAGAACGCCCCGACGGCTTCCGCCAGCGCGCCGACCCACGCAATCGCGTCGATGTCGGATGGCTGCACGACGAAAAAGAGCGCAGCCAGGAAGCCGTACAGCGTGCTGCGTGACACCAGCCGCGCCAGCGCAAAGATGACCAGGGCGTTCGCGGCGTGCAACAGGATGCTCGCCAGGTGAAACAGCACGGGCGATCCGCGGAAGAGGGGCGTTGCCGCCGCGAAGTACAGATCAATGACAGGCCGGTAGAAGTGGCTCAGCGAGCCAATCGCCACGAGCTGCGACGAGCGGAACGACCACGACCCGACGAGCCACTGGAAGTCGTCGTCGAAGAAATACGCGGAGAGCGCATTGTGATAAACAATGACGGCGGTCGACACTAGGACGACGGCCGCGGCAATCACAGGCGTACGTTTCACGGACAGCCTCGCATCTTACCTACACATGACCTTCAGCGATCTGTTTGGATCAAAGAAACCGATCATCGGCGTCATTCACCTGCTGGCGCTGCCCGGCGCGCCGCTCTACGACGGCGCGATGCAAAAGGTCTACGACCATGCCCTCTCGGAGCTCGATATTTTCAAAAGGAACGCGCTTGATTCGGTGATTGTCGAGAACTTCCGTGACGTGCCGTACTATCCCGGCCGAGTCCCGGCGGAGACGATTGCCTCCCTTGCGGCGGTTTCGCGCGAGATCGTCCGCGCCGCCGGGATGCCGGTCGGAATCAACGCCCTGCGCAGCGATGGCGAGGCAGCGGTCGCGATTGCGGCAGCCTCGGGCGCCCAGTATGTGCGTGTCAACGTGCACATGAGTGTGGTCGTGTCGGAGCAGGGAATCATCGAAGGGATGAGTCAATTGTCGGTTCGCCTCAGGTCGGCTCTCAAGTCGAACGCGCTGATCTTTGCGGATGTCGGTGTGAAACATGCCGCGGCGCTGGCAGACCGAGGTCTGACGAGCGAAACGCGTGACCTCGCCGAGCGGGGGCTGGCTGACGCGATAATCGTGTCCGGGGATCGCACCGGCGCCGAAACGAGCCTGGACGACGTGGACGTGGTGCGGGCGTCGACGACGCTGCCGCTGCTGATCGGGAGCGGTGCGACGCCCGACAACGTAGCCAGGGTCCTGCCCAAGGTTGATGGCCTGATCGTCGGCAGCTATTTCAAGAGAGATGGCGTCGGCAACAACTTTGTCGATGAAGCACGGGTGCAGACCTTTGTGCGGAAGGTCGTACAACTTCGAATATCGCGATGACGAGGTTCACCGAGATGACGCCTAGCGATCGGTCGTTACACGAGGAATGCGCGACGCTTGTCGTCATGGGCGCTGGAGTGATGGGCCAGGGCATCGCGCGGCTGTTCGCGAATGCAGGGATGCAGGTGACGCTCGTCGACACCAGGGACGTTGCTTCTCCCCATCCTGCAGTGGTACTGGCGCGGCGGGCGCCGCCGGACCTCACCCCCGACCTGGTCATTGAGGCGGTGTTCGAAGACTTCACGGTGAAGCAGTCGGTCTATGCCGAGATCGAAGAGCTCTACCAGGGTCGGTCCGTCCTCGCAACCAATACATCGGGGTTACCGCTGGACGAACTCGCGGCGCCGTTGCGTTTTCCAGAGCGCTTTCTGGCGATGCACTTTTTCATGCCGGCGGACCTCTTTCCGATGATTGAGGTCGTACGCGGCGAACACACCGAAGACACGGCACTCGCGTTGGCCGTGGCGGCGGTCAAACAGGCACGACGGGAGCCGATCGTGCTCCAGCGGGCGGTGAACGGATATCTGATCAACCGCCTGCAGCACTCAATCCTCCACGAGGCCTATCACCTGCTCGAGGCGGGGATCGCCACGGCAGACATGATCGATGGGGTAGCCAAGCACCTCCTGGGACCGCGCATGTGCATCACGGGATTGCTCGAGCAGAAGGATCTGGCTGGTCTCGAGATGCACGCGCAGGCGCAGCGATCCATCGTCCCGACCTTGTCCCACACGGGCGTGCCGAATCCGCTGGTGCAAGGGATGGTTGCTCGCGGCGATGTCGGTGTCCGAAGCGGTCGCGGGTTCTACGACTGGCGCGGCCGCGATACCGCGGCGGCGCAGCGCCAGGCGAGCGAGCGTCTGCAAAGGCTGCTCGCGTATCTGGAGAAGGACGGGGCAGAATGAGCCGGAGAAACGGGCTCGAACGAGGTCTGACGAATTACGGCGATCCCGACTTTGCGGCATACCTGCGGCGGTCGTTCGCCAAGTCGATGGGCTACTCGAGTGAGATGCTGCGGCGGCCGATTGTCGGCATCGCGACCTCGGCCAGCGGGTTCAACAATTGCCACCGTCTGACACCGGAGCTTGTCGAGGCCGTCAAGCGTGGCGTGCTTGGCGCTGGCGGCCTGCCGCTGGAATTTCCCACCATTTCGCTCGGCGAAGTGTTCCTCAACCCGACCAGCCTCATGTTCCGGAATCTGATGGCGATGGACGTGGAGGAGATGATTCGCGCGCAACCGATGAACGCCGTTGTGCTGGTGGGCGGCTGCGACAAGACCGTGCCGGCCCAGCTGATGGGCGCGATTTCAGCCGGAGTTCCTGCGATTCAGCTTGTCGTCGGGCCGATGATGACCGGCCGATACCGTGGAGAGCGTCTCGGCGCCTGCACTGATTGCCGCCGCTTCTGGGCCCGCTACCGCGCAGGTGAGGTGAGCGAAGCCGAGATCACGGACGTCGAGAACAACCTTGCCGTGACTGCGGGTACCTGCGCGGTGATGGGGACCGCGAGCACGATGGCGTGTCTGGCGGAGACGCTCGGCATGTGCTTACCCGGCAGCGCTGCCGTGCCAGCTGTTCATGCGGACCGTCTGCGGATCGCGGAAGCCACGGGTGCCGAAGCCGTGCGGTTAGCGGCATCAGAGCTGACACCCGATCGCATCGTCACTCGCGAGTCGCTCAAGAACGCCCTGACGGTGCTGCTGGCGATCGGCGGGTCGACGAATGCCGTCATCCACCTGGCCGCCATCGCCGGCCGTATCGGCCTGCCGATCGACTTGCATCACCTGAATGCGCTCAGCGCGTCGACGCCGGTGTTGGTCAACCTGAAACCGACGGGGCAGCACTACATGGAAGATTTTCACGCAGCCGGGGGCGTCGGCGCTGTGCTGCATGAGTTGAAGCCGCAGCTGAATCTCGACTGTCGTTCGGTGACCGGCGAAACGCTTGCCGAGCGATTACGAGACCGTCCGGATTTTGTCGATCGTCTGGTGATACGTTCGGTCGACGATCCGTTCCTACGCACAGGTAGTTTGCTGGCTCTGTTTGGCAACATTGCGCCAAACGGCGCGATCCTCAAGCGTGCCGCCGCGGACGAGCGACTGTTCGAACACGTCGGACGCGCAGTTGTCTTTAAAGACCTGGAAGACCTTGCTGCGCGCATCGATGATCCCGCGCTCGACGTGCTGCCCGAGGACGTGCTCGTCCTGCAGAACGCCGGTCCCATAGGCGCCGGCATGCCCGAGGCGGGGTACCTGCCGATTCCTGCGAAGCTCGCGCGCGCCGGGGTGAAAGATATGGTGCGGATCTCCGATGCGCGAATGAGCGGCACGGCATTCGGTACGGTGATTCTCCATGCCTCTCCGGAATGCGCTGTTGGCGGTCCGCTTGGTTTGGTGCGGTCTGGTGACCGTATTCGTGTGAGTGTCAACGAGAGCCGCCTCGACGTGCTGCTCTCGGAGGGTGAACTGGAAGGTCGGCGGTCGGACGAAGTGGCGCGGCCGGTGCCGGCCCGCGGGTATGCCCGTCTGTATGCCAAGTCGGTTCTCGGGGCCGAACATGGATGCGACTTCGATTTTCTCCGGCGCGCCGCCCCGGCGACCGAGCCAACCTCAAGATTCTGAGACAAGCCACAGAGGCACAGAGACACAGAGTTTCGAAAATGGACTCTCTGTGACTCTGTGTCTCTGTGGCCCGTGTTCAGAGGGGAGCGGACGTAGAAGACGCCGCCACCGGCAGGGTCCCGTGGATCCACCCGTTTCTCAGGGCGACGTACGCCGCGATGGACAGAATGGTCATGAACGCCATGCCCACTTCGGCCGACAGCCAGATGCCCCGATACTCCGTCAGCGCATTTCCCGGCTGCGCGTTCAACGAAATGCCGACATAGCCGCTCACGGCCAACGCTGTCGCACCGGACAACTGCGCGATTGTGTTGGCGAACGAGGACAAAGAAGCGGTTCGTTGCGAACCGAACCGATCGGAAATGGCCGCCGGGATCAGGGAGAAGAGGTTGACCGACATTCCGAGCAGCACGGCAATGACGGCTAGTGACCCGATGGCCGTGACGCCCAATGACAGCACGTGGAACAACACCGTCGCGAGCACGAGCCATCCGATGATGACCGTTGTGCGTGACACACCGCGCCGGGCGAGGACATCCGACATTTTTCCGGCAAGTGGGCAACCCGCAGCCCGTCCCAGCAGTGAAAACGCGAGCAGGGCGAGCAGTCCACCGCGAATCACGGCCTGGTTGAGCGGGAGCCCCTGGTTGCTGATGTACAGGTCGGCGGCGTAGACCGCGATCCATATTTGGGCGATGCGGATGCCGATCACGAATCCTGACCAGAGGAACGCGTAGCACCACATTTCCAGGTCACGCAACAGACGCCAGTCGAAGGGCTTTCGCGTGGTTGCCACCTGATCGGACGGGGCCGACCGAAACAGCACGAGCGCTAACACGCCCAGCACGGCGATTGCCGCCGCAAGCATGTGCATCCCCTGGCGCCAGCCGGACGCAAAATAGACCGAGAGGATTGGGAGCAGCGCGTACGCGGCACCTTCGCCGAGGGCGCCGCCGACGCCGCCGAGCGTTCCCTGACTCAGGCCGCGTTCCTTGTCTGGAAACCATCGCGCGATGCCACCCGTCAATGGCATGTACACCGCCGCTGCCGCGATACCGCTGAGAATCCGCCAGAAGATGAGCGCGCCAGTCGACTGGCCCATCGCAAATCCGGACATCGTTGCCGCGGTGAGGAAGATGCCCGTTCCGATGACTGCGCGGCTCCCGAGTCGGTCCGACGCGATCCCCCACGGCATCTGGGCCACCGCGTAAGCGTAGAAAAACGCGGATCCCATCACACCGAGCGTGCCTCGATCGAGGCCCAGATCGCCGGCGATGAATTTCTGCACGCCAGCGTAGTTCTGTCGCGAGAACTGGCTGGTCCCGTATGCGAGGATGCCGACCGCAAGGATGACCCAGCGGTACGGGTAGGGGTTCTGATTTCGAGCGTCCGGTGTATCGCTCATGGCAGTGCCATCCGCTTGAAAAGGGACAGTTATGCGCGCCGTGTGCCGACGCTCGAAACCGGTGGTGTCAGACGGGCGAGCGGCGAATGCTAGCAAGATCGAGGCAGCGAACGCAAACTGCACGAGTAAACCCCCCAGCTCGCTGGTCTCCGAAATCGAGATCGGATATGGTGTGCGGCATGCGAGAAGCTCTTTGCGCTCTGGTTGTGTCCCTGGCTGGCATCCCGCTGGTGGCAGCCGATCTCTCGACGCTTGCCACGCTGGCTGCGCAGGGCCCTCTGCAGGCGCTGGACAAGGCCTATCAGCAGCCCGCGCAGGCCGTCAAAGTTCAGTTCGACACGTCGCCGAACATCACGAAGCGCCTTGCCATGGGCGAGATGCCCGACGTGCTGGTCGCACAGTCTTCGACCGTTGATCAGATGATCAAGGACGGGCGTGCGATTGCGGCGACCCGAAAAACGATCGGCAGGATAGGTGTTGGCGTCGCAACCAGCCGCGGTGGACGTCGACCGGATATTTCAACTGTCGACGCGCTGAAGGCGTCGCTCCTCCAGGCCGACGCGGTGGTCTACAGCCAGGGCGCCTCCGGCCTGCTCGTGGAACAGATGCTGCGCACGATCGGCGTCGCCGATCAGATCAAAGACAAGACGGTACAGGTGCCGACCGGCGGCGACGTCATGCAGCGGCTCGGTAAAGGCGGCGGCAACCAGGTCGGCTTCACGATGGTGAGCGAAATCAAGCTTGGCGAGTCGTATGGGGGCTCGCTCGTCGGGCCTCTCCCCGCCGCCGTCCAGACGTATACGGCGTACGAGGCAGTCGTCATGTCCGCAACACGCGCGCCCGACGCCGCGCGCGCGTTCATCGCGTCGATCACAGCCCCGGCCGCGCGTCAGGTGTTCGCCGCGGCCGGCTGGAATTTCTGAGCCGGCGCTCGCTGTAATCGTTGTCGACGTCCGCAGCCGACGTGCGGCGGGCGTTGCTCTGCCTCCGAATCTGCCGAATGATCCGAATGAAGGGTGTCGATATGAACGCGCAGGACCGCCTTCCGCCAATTCCGGCCGACAAGCTGACCGAGGCGCAGAAGAAGGCGGCGGCGGACTTCTTCGCCGAGCGGAAACAGCCGGTCTTCGGACCGTTTGTCCCGCTCAGTCGCAGCCCCGGGTTGATGCTGGCCGCGGCGCGGCTGGGAAACCATCTTCGCTTCGGCAATTCACTGCCGCGCGATGTCAGTGAGTTCGCCATCCTGCTTCAATCGCGCCGCTGGACGCAGCAATACGAATGGTACGTCCACGTAGCCGACGCCAGGACGGCCGGACTCGGTGAGGCGACCATCCAGGCCATCGCTGACGGACGCCGCCCCGACAACATGAGCGAGAATCAGGAGATCGTCTACGCATTCTCCGCGGAGCTGAACGAGTTTCACAGCGTTACCGATCACACTTATGCGCGGACGGTGGATAAGTTTGGCGAGCAGGGGATGATGGATCTGATCGGTTTGAACGGGTACTACTCGTTCATCGCGATGGTGCTGAATGTGTCGCGCTTCCCGCTTCCGCCGGGGAACACGCCCGCGCTGACGCCGTTCCCGAAATAAACCACGAAGGACACGAAGGATACGAAGGTCACGAAGAATCCACTATCGGTCGGCCCGCGTCTCGAGGATCTCTATCGAACATTCGATCACGTCAACTCAGCCACCGATCCGATCCAGATCGTGCGGCGCTATGAGGCGGCGGAGGATCGGGAGGTGGTGGGGTTCTGCGCGGCGGCGCTCGCGTTCGGACGGGTCGCGAGCGTGCTGCAGTCGATCGAGTCACTCCTCGCGGTCATGGGGACGAGGCCCGCCGCCTTCGTCCGCTCATTCGAGCCGGCCAGAGACCGTACGGCCATCGATCCGCTCGTCCATCGGTGGATTCGCGGCCGCGACCTCGTCGCGCTGCTGCTCGTCCTGCAGCGCATGCTGCGGGAATCGGGCTCAATCGAACAATTCTTCGTCGCGGGTGACGATCCGAGCGCGCCGGACATCGGTCCGGCGCTCGATGCGTTTTCCACGCGCGCGCTGCAGACCGATCTCAAGGCAGCATACGGGCGCATGCCGAAGCGGCCCGGCGTCTGCTATTTCTTTCCGCGCCCGTCCGCCGGGAGCGCATGCAAACGCCTCAACCTGTTTCTTCGATGGATGGTCCGAAGCGACGCGATCGATCTCGGCGTGTGGACAGGGGTGTCACCTGCCAGGCTCATCATTCCTCTGGATACACATGTGATCCGCCTTGGACGATGCCTGCGCCTTACGCGCTACGTCAGTCCAGGGTGGAAGATGGCTGCGGAGATCACCTCATCGCTTCGCGCGCTCGACCACGCCGATCCCGTCCGCTACGACTTTTCTCTCTGCCACGTGGGAATGATGAACGCGTGTGGATTTGGCCGTGCCCAGGGCAGCCGGCAATGTCCGCTACGCAGTGTGTGTCAACCGAAAGCACCCGTCCGTAATTAAGGATGGACCAAGATTTGAATTGCTTCTCCAGTTCCCGGGTTTGCTCCCCCTTCATGCGCGTACGGATTACAAAGACACTAACGGGCAGTATTGACGGAATACAGCTCTCCCGCCTCTCGAAGGGGCAGGTGTACGACGTGTACACGTCCCTCGCCTGCTATCTATTGTCCGAGAAAATGGCTGAGCCCGCTCCGGAGCGCGAGCCGACCGCGGCCCTTCCAATAGAGAACCAGAAGCCCGAACTCGCCGACGCCTCAAGACGCATTCCGCTCCTGCGAGCGATTGCCGCCGATCGGACC
>DAIRVG010000010.1:0-14801 GCA_036802945.1 Vicinamibacterales bacterium | reverse complement strand
TGAAGTTCCCACAACTTCATGAACTTCAGCGCCACGCCCCAAGCGTTCATCAATGAGATCGTGAGTCCCGCAGTTCCGTCGAGGAACCCGCGTCGCAACACGTAATTCCGGAGAAAAGCCGCAGGTGGATGGACGAGGATTTCCACCGGCCCCGTTCGTCGCCCCGCCTCGTACATCTGCAACGCCGACAACGTCGAGTACTGGTTGATCCGCTTGATCTGATCGCGCAGGTCGCTGAAAGAGTAGTGCTCCAGGTCATTGTTCAGGCGCCCTGCCGGACCATCGACCGCAACCGACTCGTGGACGTAGCGGCCTCGCCATCGTGCAAAGCGCCGATCGTAGAGCCTCGTCTGATAGTCGGGATAGAAATCCGTGGTGCGAATCCAGCGTCCAAGGTGATAGGTGACGCGAGGCCCGCGATAGCCGTGGACCGACGGGTCGCTGGCCATGATGTCTCGAATCTCGTCCGCGAGCGCCGGCGGAATGCGCTCGTCCGCATCGAGCGAGAAGATCCAGTCGTTGGACGCGGCCCCGGCAGCGAAGTTCTTCTGATCGACGTAGCCGCTCCATTCACGCGTCAGCACGCGGGCGCCTGCCGTCCGCGCGATATCCACCGTTCCGTCGGTACTGCCTGAATCGACGACGATGATCTCGTCGGCCCAGGATGCGGACGCGATGGCGGGGGCGATGTGCTCCGCTTCGTTGAGCGTGATGATCGTGACCGAGAGCTTCGGCACGGATGAGCCTACGCAGGCAATGCAAGATGCAAAATGCAAAAGGCAAACACTACGCGTGCATCCAAATCCGCGAGATTTTGCATCTTGAATTTTGCATTTTGAATTACCGCGCCGTTCCCGTCGCGGTCGCTCCCGTCGCGGCCGTTCCTGTCGCGGTCGTCCCAATCTGGATCGTTGTCGGTCCAGTCCTGACGCCTCCAGTCGTGACGGCTGCTGTCGCATTGCCTGTGCTGCCGCTGAGCGGCGCCTGCTGGATCGTCTCGAGGTCCACCAGCGACCGGTTGTAATCCAGAATCGCGCTCAACTCGTTGTTGCGCGCCTGGGCAAGGTCCCGTTGCGTCTGGAACACGATGAAGTTCGTCGACGTGCCCGCCGCCAGCTTTCGCTGCTCGGCGTCGAGGCGTTGCTCGGCGAGCCCGCGCGACACGCGCGTGCTTTCGACCCGCTTCTGGTTCGTCAGGACCTGCCGCGCGACGTTCCGCACCGCCGTCACGACCTGCAGCTCGGCGTTCCTCAACTGCGTCTGCTCCTGGCTGGCCAGCAGCCGCGCGCGGGCAAGGCTCGCTTCCTGCTGGCTGCGGCCCAGTGGGTAACTGATGTTGAGGGAGGCCGTCCAGCTCGGGAACTGGTTTCCAAACAGATCGCTCAGCACCGACCCAAAACTTCGTTGCGACTGACCGACGATGGGTCCAGGGAAACCGGCGCCGCGCAGAAATTGCCTCCCGCCGAGCCCGGTCAGCCCATAGTTGAAGTTCGCGGTCACGTCAGGAAGCGACTGGTTGCGGAAGTAGCGAATGTTGATGTCGGTCGCTTCGATCGTTTTGCGCGCCTGCTCCAGGTCGGTCCGCATCTGGAGCGCGTTCCGTACGACTCCATCGACGTCGACCGGCATCGGCTCGAAGGCCGGCAGATCTACCGGCTCGATCCTTGTCGTCCAGAAATCGGGCGCCGACGGGTTGAAGACGAGCGCGCGAAGCGTATCCTGGGCGGTTTCGATTTGCGCCTGCGCGACGATCACTGCTTCGTCGCGAGTCGCCACCTCGGCCTCCGCCTCGACGGCATCGATCGGGGGTGTGGTGCCAATCTGGATCCGCGTATTCGTTTCGCGCAGCGACTCGCGCGCGAGGTCGAGCGACTGCTGGAACACGACGAGCGCCGCGTTCGCGTACGCCAGATCCCAGTATGCCTCGCGCACCAACCTCGACGTCCCGACCACTGTTTGCCGCACATCGATGTCCGCGATCTCCCGGTTGTTCTCGCTCAGGCGCACTTCCTGCCGCGGGCTGTCGATGGTGAGGTTGCGCAGGAGCGGCTGCGTGATGTCGATCGACAGCGACGACTGGAGCTGCGGCGAGAAATTCGAGAAGAGGTTCGTGGTGGTGCTGCGCGCGCTGTCCCATCCGACGCTGTAACTGCCACCCCACTTCGTCAGCTGCGTGACGCCAACGTTGCTGGCCGCGCGGCCGTTGGTCGTTTTGTCGCTCAGGGTGCCGGACAGGAAGCTGTTGTTGGGGAGGTCGGTGCTCGATCCCTGCATCGTGGTGTTGAACGTCGGTGCCCACGCCGATCGCGCGACGGCGACCGTGAGATCCTGGATCAGAGGATTGATTCTCGCGATTTGGATACCGAGATTGTTCTCCAGCGCGAGCCTCACGGCTTCATCCACAGTCAGGCGGCGCACCTGCGCGCCGGGCGCGGTTGCAACGGGCACACCGATCTGCGCGGATGCCGGCAGAGGGTTCCAGCTTGCAAGGATCACAATCAAGAAGACGATTCGAATAATGGTCATACGCATTGGTCTCACCTCCGCACTGACAACGTATGTCGACGTTCGCATTGCGCGTGTGGCAGATAGATGAACGTATGATGACATTTGTGACTGCCGATGCCATCCTCGATCGTTTCCGCCGGGTCGGTGCGCTGCTCGAAGGACACTTCCGTCTCACGTCCGGACTGCACAGTTCCGGCTACCTCCAGTGTGCGCTCGTCCTTCAGCATCCGGGCGACGCGGAAGTTTGCGGCACCGCAATCGCGGAGCGCGTCCGCTCACTTGGCGCGCAGACGGTGCTGTCGCCAGCTCTGGGCGGCATCGTCATCGGTCACGAAGTCGCGCGCGCCCTGGGCGTGCGCGCGATCTTCGCCGAGCGGCAGGACGCCACGCTGGCGCTGCGGCGCGGCTTCATGCTGTCGCCCGGCGAAAAGGTCCTGGTCGTCGAGGACGTCGTGACGACGGGCGGCTCGACCCGGGAGACGATCGAGCTCGCGCGTGCCGCCGGGGCGGACGTCGTGGCCGCTGCTGCAATTATCGACCGCAGTGGCGGGCAGCAGCAGATTGATGTGCCGTTTCATGCGCTGGCCACCGTGTCGCTTCCGACCTACCCCCCGGAGTCGTGCCCCCTCTGCGCCGCGGGCCAGCCCGTCGTGAAACCGGGATCGCGGACCGTCTAGCCGTGGCTCCGGCCGTAGAGACACGAAGTCCCAGAGAAATCCAACTGACTCTTTGTGTCTTTGAGCCTCTGTCGGCCGTCGCAGAGTCATGCGCACCCTGAAACTCACGATCGCGTACGACGGCACGCGGTTCGTCGGCTGGCAGCGGCAAGCGGCAGGCGAGTCGATCCAGGGTCTTCTCGAAGATGTCCTCGCACGGCTCGAAGGGACGCCCGTCACGGTGCACGGGGCCGGGCGCACCGATGCCGGCGTGCATGCACGTGGACAGGTCGCGAGTGCCCGCGTCGCATGCACCCACGACACCGCGACACTCGCGCGTGCGCTCAACGCGCAGCTTCCCGAGGACATTCGAGTCATCGACGTTGCAGAGGCCGCGTCTGATTTTCACGCCCGCTTCAGCGCGCGCTCCAAGACCTACCAATACGAGATGCGCACCACGCCGGTTTCACATCCTTTCGATCGCGCGTATGTGTGGCACCTGCCTGAGCCGCTCGATGTCGACGCGATGCGACAGGCGGCCGCGGCCCTCACAGGGACACACGACTTCGCTGCGTTTCAGAGCACGGGGACCGAGACGAGCAGCACGGTCCGAACGATTTAC
Organism: Vicinamibacterales bacterium; assembly: GCA_036802945.1. Lineage (GTDB taxonomy): Bacteria > Acidobacteriota > Vicinamibacteria > Vicinamibacterales > UBA2999 > Gp6-AA40. The sequence continues at coordinate 11,015 of DAIRVG010000010.1, read as the reverse complement.
CGATCCGAGCTGCTCGACGGTGATCACGTCGGCGTAGAGCGGGCCTTCTCAGGCTCCCCTCCCGGTCTGCTGACATATGAAATCACCGGCGACGGCTTCCTTCGCCACATGGTGCGTGCGATCGTCGGCACACTCGTCGATATCGGTCGAGGCCGGCGTCCGGCACAGGCCATGGCGGATCTGGTTGCGGGTGGAACGCGCGCGGACGCGGGCGCAACGGCGCCCGCGCACGGGTTGTTCCTGGTCCGGGTGGACTATGATTGAGGACTTAGTGGATGGTGGACCGTCGATTACCCGGCCGCGACAACGGAGCCGCCCGGTCGTAATTTGAAAGAGACACGCCATTAGATGTCCCGTGAGGAACTCCTGGCGGGGATTCCGGCCGGCCATCCGGACGAGACGCTGGTCCGCCAGATCAATTTCGATCGCCTGCCGGCGCACGTCGCCATCATCATGGACGGCAACGGGCGGTGGGCCGCGCAGCGCCACTTGCCGCGCGTCGAGGGTCACCGGGCCGGCATCGACGCCGTGCGCGACACGGTTGAAACCGCCGCCCGTCTCGGCGTCGGGGTCCTCACGCTCTACGCGTTCTCCATGGAGAACTGGAAGCGCCCGGCGGCTGAAATCAGCACGCTGATGATGCTGTTGAAGCGGTACCTCCGCTCCGAGCTGAAGACACTCCTCACCAACAACATCAGGTTCAACGTGATCGGCCGGATGGAGGACCTCTCCCACGACATCCAGGACGAACTGCGCGCCGCGATCGATCGCACGGGCAAGGACAGCGGCATGCTGTTCAATATCGCGCTGAACTACGGGGGGCGCGCGGAGATCGTCGATGCGGCGCGGCGCGCGATCGAATCCGGTATCCTCCCGGAGCATCTGGACGAACAGCGCTTCGCGAGTTTCCTGTACACGGCGGGGCAGCCCGATCCGGACTTGCTGATTCGAACAAGCGGCGAGATGCGGGTCAGCAATTACCTGCTCTGGCAGATCGCGTACGCGGAGATTTACGTCACCGAGACGCTGTGGCCCGACTTCCGGCGCCGGCACCTCCTCGAGGCCGTACTCGCGTACCAGAAGCGCGAGCGGCGCTACGGCGGCATCAGTCCGTCGCCCGCGGTCGCCAACGCGAAATAAATGACGCGCGTCATCAGCGGCGTTGTCCTCGCCGCGGCCGCGCTCGCGGCCATCCTGTTCCTCCCCTTCGTCGCCCTTCGCGTGCTTGTGTGCGCGATCGCCGGACTGGCCGCCGACGAGTACCTGCGGATCACCGCCAGACCGCGGGGCGTCGTACGCTGGATCGTGATTGCCGCGGTGATCTACACATGCTGGTGGGCTGCCGTCCCTGCGCCTCTCAGCATCGTGCTCCTCTCGATGTTCGTCGTCGCGTGGCTTGCGTTCGCCGTGTTGCGACAGGGACGGACCGTCCAGGAGGCGGCGGTCGATCTGGTTGCGCCGATGTACATCGGCGCACCGCTAGGGATGCTCGTGGCGCTGCACGCCCTCGCCGGCTGGAAGGGCACGGTCGTGCTCATCGCGACGATTGTCGTCAGCGATTCCGCGCAGTACTACACCGGGCGTGCATTCGGCCGGCGGTCTCTTGCGCCCGCCATCAGCCCGAAGAAGACCATTGAGGGCGCGATCGGCGGGGTCGTGTTCGGGACGCTGTTCATGATGCTCGCGCTCGGCTTCGTCTTCCCGGCCACCCCGATGGTCACCCGTGTGCTTCTCGGCGCGATCATCGTGTTACTCGGGATCATCGGCGACCTGTTCGAATCACGCCTGAAGCGTCTCGCGAATGTGAAAGACAGCTCCGCGCTGATTCCCGGTCACGGTGGCGTCCTGGATCGCATCGATGCGCTCCTGTTCGCCATCCCCGTCTTTTACTTCATGGTGCTCCAGGGCCGCGTGGCGTGAAACACCTCGCGATTCTCGGATCGACCGGTTCCATCGGCCAGAGCGCGCTGTCGGTCGTCGATGCCCATCCCGATCGTCTGCGCGTGGCCGCTCTGGCGGCCGGCGACAATGCCGGGCTGCTCGCCGAGCAGGTGGCGCGTTACCGTCCGTGGGTCGTCGCCATGGCGACCGCTGAGGGTGCGGATCGCCTGCGGGTCGCATGTGGCGGAAACGAGGTGGAGATCCTCGGCGGCACCGACGGGTTGGTTGCGGTGGCGACCCACGAAGCGGTGGACATCGTGATTTGCGCGTCCTCGGGAACAGCGGGCCTCGAGGCCGTACTTGCGGCAATTGACGCAGGGAAGACCGTCGCCCTCGCCAACAAGGAAGTCCTCGTCATGGCGGGCGAGCTCGTGACCGAGGCCGCCCGCCGACGAGGCGTCCCGATCCTTCCGGTCGACAGCGAACACAACGCCATCCACCAGTGCCTCCATGGACGCGATCGGCAGGAGATCCGGAGGCTGATTCTCACGGCGTCGGGCGGCCCGTTCCGCGATTTCACGACCGACGCGCTCGAGAAGGTCGATGCGGTCGCTGCCCTGCAGCACCCGACCTGGAAGATGGGCCGCAAAATCACAATCGACTCCGCCACGTTGATGAACAAGGGGCTCGAGGTCATCGAGGCCCACTGGCTGTTCGGCGTGTCCGCCGATCAGATCGACGTCGTTATTCATCCGCAGTCCATCGTGCACTCGATGGTCGAACTGACGGACGGTTCGGTGATTGCCCAGCTCGGGGTAACCGACATGCGCCTGCCCATTCAATATGCGTGTTCGTATCCAGAACGGTGGGAGACAGCCCTGCCCCGTCTCGATCTGATGCGGGCGGGGAGACTTGAGTTTCACGCTCCTGCACGCGATCGGTTTCCGTGTCTCGACCTGGCGTATCGCGCTCTTCGGACCGGCGGGACCCTTCCCGCCGTGTTGAATGCGGCCAATGAAATCGCCGTCGAATCTTTTCTTCAGGGGAAGCTCGGCTTTATGGCCATCCCGCGCGTCATACAAAAGACGATGGACGCGCACGATGTCGAAAGAGTCACAACCCTCGACCTGGTACGCCGGGTGGATGCGTGGGCACGTGACTGCGCCCGGGATGCGGCCCAGGCGCTAGAATTAAACGTGTGACCACTATCCTGGCGTTTCTGTTCGTGCTCGGCGTGCTCGTTTTCGTTCACGAGCTCGGTCACTTCCTCGCGGCGCGCCGGATCGGCGTTCGCGTACTGACGTTTTCGCTCGGCTTCGGACCGAAGTTGTTATCGACCAAACGCGGTGACACCGAATACGCGATCAGCGCCATCCCGCTTGGCGGCTACGTGAAGATGGCCGGCGAGAGCGTCGAGGACCCGCGCAGCGGAGCGCCGGACGAGTTCCTGTCGAAAACCAAGTGGCAGCGTTTTCAGGTGCTCATCATGGGACCCGTGATGAACATCCTGCTCGCGGTCATCGTGATGGCCATCGTGCTCGCGCAGGGCGCCGAGGTGCCTGCGTATCACGATCAGCCGCCTGTCGTCGGCGCCGTGAAGCCCGGTTCGCCGGCGGAGAAGGCCGGACTGCAGCGCGGCGATCGCGTCCTGGCGGTGGCTGGGAACGAAGTCGCCACCTGGGATCGGTTCGACATGGAGATCGGGACGCGCGCCAATCGCGAGTTGACCCTGACGTTTCTCCGCGACGGACGTACTGAATCTGCCACGCTTCGGCCCGACGCGCAGGGAAAATACGAAATTGGCGATATCGGCGTCATGCCGGACGCGACGCCCATCGTCGCATCGCTCGTCAAGGGAGATGTCGCCGAGAAGGCCGGGCTGAAGGCTGGCGACGTCGTCGTCGCGGTGAACGGCGAGCGGATGGTTCAGCGGTCGCAGCTGACCGAGGTGATTTCGCGCAACGCCGACAAGCCCACCGATCTCACCATCCGGCGCAACGGCCAGGAGATGCACATCGAGGTCACCCCGCAGCGGCGCGGCGATCGCGGGATGATTGGCATTCTGATCTCGGAGCCGACCAAATCCTTCAAGCCCGGCCCGATGGAGGCGCTGAAACTCAGTGTTCAGCGCAACATCGAATTCAGCGGGCTCATTTTCAAGACGCTCGGCGGGCTGTTCGTCGGAACGACGTCTCCACGTCAGCTGATGGGGCCGGTCGCCATCGCACAGCTTTCCGGCGAATCCGCGCAAGCCGGTTGGATTGCGCTGTTCACGCTGATGGCGTCGATCAGCCTCAACCTGGGTCTCTTGAACCTGATGCCGATCCCCATCCTCGATGGAGGTCACATCCTGATCATGGCGCTCGAAGGCATTGCGCGCCGGGACTTCAGCGCGCAGGTAAAAGAGAAGATGCTGCTGGCCGGGTTTGTGCTCATCCTGCTCCTGATGGTGACGGTCATCTACAACGATCTCACGCGCATCAGCTGGATAGAAGGCCTGATGCCGTGGCGCAATTGAGGAGGACACACTTGATGCATCGCATTCAACAGGTCGCGGTGGCGGCGTTGTTCACGGCTGCCCTTGCGGCACCGGCGGCTGCACAGCAGCAGAACAATTCGCCCGTCAGCCAGGCTGACATCCAGAGGCTCCAGGACAACGTCTACCAGGCCGCCATGGACATTCAGCAGCTTCGCGGTCGCGACGCCACTCGCGCAACCCAGCTGCAATCCCAGCTCGACGACCTGCGCGAGGAAGTCATCTATCTGAAGGTGAAGCTGAGGAAGGACGGAACGCTGGGGCGGAGCGAATACTCGACCGTGCGTGACCGTATCGAAGACGTGCGTTCGCAGGCGCACGGTGAGCCGAATAACACCGCGTCAACGTCAACGGGCACGGCGACCGGCCGCTCATCCGTCACCGGGTCGACTACCAGCACGCAGTCCTCGTCGACCGCGCGCTCCGCGACGTCGACGAACACGACCGCCGCGCGCGCCGGCGAGGTTGAAATTCCAGTGGGGACCGAGATCGACGTGCGGCTGGCGAACGTGTTGAACTCGGGCACCGCGCAGGTCGAGGACCGGTTCGAGGGTACCACGCTCGTCGATCTCAACATCGCGGGCCGGACCGTTATCCCGGCGGGCTCGGTGATGCGCGGTGTCGTCACGGCCGTGGAGCCGGCGACTCGCACGAATCGCACAGGGAAGATGACCGTCAGCTTCGACCAGGTGACGTCTAATGGCCGCGCGTATCCCATCCGCGGCACGGTGACGCAGGCGATTGAAGGCGAAGGGATCAAAGGGGAGACGGGACGCATTGCGACCGGCGCCGGCGTCGGCGCGATCCTCGGCGGCATCCTGGGCGGCTTCAAGGGCGCGCTCGCGGGAATTCTGATCGGCGGCGGCGGCACGATTGCCGCGACCGAAGGCAAGGAAGTCGAACTGCCGCAGGGATCAGTGCTGCGCGTCAGGCTCGACTCACCAGTTCAAATCCAGACGACCGCCGCGGGACGATAGCCACTAGGACACAAAGACGGTTTGAACTCTTCGTGGCCTTTGTGGTTCAAACGTCTTTGTGGCCTTTGTCGGAGGCAACGCGATTGAGCGCATCGCCAGTGAGTCGATAGACGGTCCAAGCGTCCATCGGGACCGCGCCGATGGCACGGTAGAAACCGATCGCGGGCTCGTTCCAATCCAAGACAGACCATTCCATCCGGCCGGCGCCTCTCGCGACGGCTACGCTGGCGACATGCGCGAGGAGCGTCCGTCCGATGCCTTGACCGCGCTGCTCCGGCTTGACGAAGAGATCCTCGAGATAGAGTCCGGCCCTGCCTAGAAACGTCGAGTAGTTCTGAAACCAGACTGCAAAACCAACCGGCTCCTGATCGAGGTACGCGATGACCACTTCCGCCGCGGCGTGCGCGCTGAACAGCGAGTCTCGCAGACGTTCCGGCGTCGCGACGACGTCGTGATCGAGCCGCTCGTAGGCCGCCAGCGCGCGGATGAGTTCCAGGATGACCGGAACATCTCTCTCCGTCGCCGTGGCGATCCGCACTGCGCCGGCCCTGTTCACGTTCGGTCTCGCATGGCGGCCGCGTGCGCGCGCGGATCCTGGAGCGCGGGATTCTTGTTATATGCCTCGGAGCCGCCGACCGGGATGCTCAGGCACTGCCACGATTCGCCTCGGATCGACTTGGCGAGGTACACGATCTGGCCAACGTGATACGACACGTGTGCAAGCGCCCGGGGAAGGGCGTTATGTACTTCGAATGACTGTCCGCGGATCGTGACGATGTTCCGGAGATGGTCGTCGGTCAGCCCGTCCAATGCGTTGAACAGCGCGTTCCAGCCGGTATTCCATTTCTCGAGCACCTCGTGTCGCGTCACGGCACGCTGCACGAACTCCTCGTCGCGCTGCCGCCAGGGCTTCTCACCGTCGCTCGTGAGGAAATCCGTGAAGCGCGAAGCGAGATTTCCGCCGATGTGCCACACGAGCACTGCGGCTGAATTTCCGCCGTTCGGTCCGGGCACGGCGAGCTCACTGTCGTCGAGCTGGGCCAGGGCCGAGTCGCCAAGCGCTTTGTAGCGGCGGAATTCTGCGGTGATCGAAGAGAGGATCGTCGAGGCCACAAAGACGAATTTAACCACGAAGAGGCACGAAGATCTGCTTTCCTCGCGGCTCAGATCGTACGGGCGACATCCTTCATCGCGCCCTTCGCGGCCGCGATCGTCTTCTTGACAGCCCGATCGCTGTGCGCCGCGGAGAGGAACCATGCCTCGAACTGCGACGGGGGCGGGTAGATGCCGCGCGTGAGCATGCCCCGGAAGAACGTCGCGTAGGCGGACGTATTGGAGTTGAGCGCGGACGCGTAGTCGCGTACCGGCGCGACGCTGAAAAACGGCGTCAGGAGCGAGCCGAAGGCATTTACCTGGAGCGGCACCGTCGCGGCGCGTGCCGCCTCCGCGAGGCCCGCGGCGAGGATCGAGCCACGACGAGCGAGCTCTTTGTACAGCCTCGGCGACAAATGCTCGAGCGCCCAGATACCGGCCGTCATCGCGATCGGATTGCCGGAGAGCGTTCCCGCCTGGTACACGGCGCCCGCGGGGGCGACCAGATCCATGATGTCGCCCCTGCCGCCGTACGCGCCGACGGGAAGTCCGCCGCCGATGATCTTCCCGAGACACGTGAGATCCGGCTGAATGCCGAAGATCGCCTGGGCGCCGCCCGCCGACGCGCGGAATCCTGAAATCACCTCGTCGAAAATCAGCAGGATGCCATGGCGCGAGCAGAGATCGCGCAGCCCGGACAGGAACCCGTCAGCGGGCGGCACCAGCCCCATGTTGCCGGCGATCGGCTCGACGATCACGGCCGCGATCGTTACAGCCTGCGCCTGACAGAGTGCCGCCACAGACGCGAGGTCGTTGTAGCGCGCGAGCAGCGTGTCGTTGGTGACTGCCGCGGGAACACCGGGGCTCGTCGGAATGCCCAGGGTCGTGGCGCCGGATCCTGCTTTGACGAGAAACGCGTCGGCGTGCCCGTGGTAGCACCCTTCGAACTTGATGATCCGGTCGCGCCCGGTGAATGCGCGCGCGACACGCACCGCGCTCATCACGGCCTCGGTTCCCGAGCTGACGAACCGCACGCGCTCCATCGACGGCATGAGCGTTCGCACCAGTTCGCCGAGCCGGTGCTCGAGCGGGCTCGGCGCGCCGAAGCTGGTACCGCGCGTCGCGGCGACGCAAATCGCTTTCACGAGTCCGCGCGGCGCGTGGCCGTGGATCAGCGGTCCCCATGACATCACGTAGTCGATGAAGCGATTGCCGTCGACGTCCTCGATCGTCGCGCCCGAGCCGCGTGTGACGAAGAGCGGCGTGCCGCCCACGGACTTGAACGCTCGAACAGGACTGTCGACGCCGCCCGGCAGGACCCGTGAGGCGCGCTGGAAAAGTGTTCGACTTGTTGTCGTCTTCATGATTCAGATCGTTCGGGTCGTTCGAGCCGTTCGGATCGTTCGTGTCGTTCAGATCGTTCGGTTCGTTCTCGTCTCGTTCGTCGTTCGAACCACTGAACGACTCGAACGATGGAACGTTCGAACGACTCGAACGATGGGGGAACGCCTGGAACGACTCGAACGATCCGAACGAGACGAACGTTCAGTTGCCCAGAATCCTGGCGGCATCCCTCGCATAGTAGGTGATGATGATGTCGGCGCCGGCGCGCTTGATGGCGGTGAGCGTCTCGAGCATCGCGCGCCGCTCCTCGATCCAGCCCCGCGCCACCGCGAGCTTGAGCATCGCGTACTCGCCGCTCACGTGGTATGCCGCCGTCGGCTGCCGGAACTGCATCTTCACGCGCGAGATCACGTCGAGATAGTGCAGCGCCGGCTTGATCATGATGATGTCGGCGCCTTCCTCGATGTCGGTTTCGACCTCGCGGAGCGCCTCCTCGACGTTGGACGGATCCATCTGGTGGCTGCGGCGATCGCCGAACTGCGGCGCCGAATCGGCGGCATCGCGGAACGGTCCGTAGAATGCGGAGCAGTACTTCGCCGCGTACGACATGATGCCGACCCGGTCGAGCCCGCGCTCGTCGAGGAGCGTTCGGATGGCGGCGACGCGCCCGTCCATCATGTCGGAGGGGGCAACGAAGTCGGCGCCGGCCACGGCGTGCGAGAGCGCGGCGTTGGCGACGTGGGCAACCGTCACGTCGTTCAGAATCTCTTCGCCGTCGAGAATCCCGCAGTGTCCATGAGACGTGTACTCGCAAAGGCACACGTCGGTGATGACGATCAGATCGGGAACCTCGCGCTTGAGCGCGCGCACCGCGCTTTGTACCGGCGCGTCGGGATCCGACGCCTTCGACCCTGTCGCATCCTTGCTGTCGGGAAGGCCGAACAACAGCACTCCGGGGACGCCATCGGCTTTCGCCGCCGCCGCTTCCTTCACCGCCTCATCGACCGACAGCTGGAAGACCCCGGGCATCGAGCTGACCTCGCGCCGTACGCCGCGCCCTTCACAGACGAAGAGCGGCAGGATGAAGCAGTCGGGTGTCAGCCGCGTCTCGCGCACGAGGCTGCGGATCGCCTCCGTGCGCCGCAGGCGCCGCGGACGCCGCGTCAGCGCAAGGCGCGCGGTGGATGTTTGTGTTGCCATGTCTGCGATTTTGACATGAAGGACACAAAGACGTACGTAACCACGAAGGTCACGAAGGACACGAAGGAACACAGGTCACGAAGTAGTTAATTTTCTTCATGTTCTGTATTTCTTCGTGAACTTCGTGACCTTCGTGGTTCAAGCTGTCTTTGTGCTCTTGGCAGGCGCGTAGTGCGCAGCAATCGCGCCAACGAGCGCGGGGATGGTGTACGTCGTAGGTTGAATCGTGACTGGAATCGCCAGCTGGCGCGCGGCGTCGGCCGTGACGGGGCCAATGGTGGCGACGACGGTGTTTTTCAGGAGGTCGGCCACCTGGTCAGCGCCATAGATCTTGGCGAAGTTGCGCACCGCCGACGGGCTGGTGAACGTGACCACGTCGACGCGTCCCTCGAGCAGCATGCCGTAGATATCCGGGTCCCCTTCCCGCTGGCTGTCTTCCAGGATCGTGCGGTACGCGACGACCTCCGTCACCGCGGCGCCCGCTTCGCGCAGCTGATCGGCAATCACTTCCCGGCCGATGTCCGCTCGCGGAAGCAGCACACGCACCCCGTCCATCGATCCGGTCGCCAACAGCGCGGCGACGACGGCGTCGGCCCGAAACTCATTGGGAATCAGATCGACCTTGATGCCGTACGCGGTGAGCTTCTCCGCCGTCGCGGTGCCGGAGACGCAGAGGCGCGGGCCTTTCAACGCTCGCACGTCTCGCTCACCATCCAGAAGCGCCGTCATGAACGCCTCCACCGCGTTGGCGCTCGTGAAGACGATCCAATCGAAGACTTCCGGCTTCGCGGCCGCGCGGAGCAGCGGATCGGGATCCTCCGGGGGCGCCATCCGGATCATGGGGGCTTCGATGGAATCGGCACCAAGGGCCGTCAGGAGATCCACCAGCTCCGGCGCCTGCTCGCGCGGACGCGTCACCAGCACGCGTTTGCCGAACAGCGGACGCGTATCGTACCAGCGAAGGTGGTCACGCAGTCCGGCGACGCGTCCTGCAACGAGGATGGCCGCCTCACGTCGCGGATTCTCGCGCACCCCCTCGAGCAGCTCGCGCATCGTCCCCGAGACGGTCTCCTGGTTCGGAAGCGTGCCGTTGTACACGATGACCGCGGTGCTGTCGGGAGGCCACCCGTTGCCCATCAGCGCTGCGAGGATGCGCGGCAGCTGTTGCGAACCGGCGTAGCACACCACGGTGCCTTCGAGCCGTGCAAGGCTTGCCCAGTCGATGTCGGGCACCGTGCGACTTTCGTCCTCGAACCCGCGAACCAGCGTGATTGTGTCGCCGCCACCTGGATAGGTGACCGGCACCCCGGCATACGCGGCCACGGCAAGACCGGCAACCACGCCGGGCACAACTTCGAACGGGACGCCGTGCTCGTGCAGGAACAGCGCTTCCTCGCCTCCGCGATCGAACACGAACGGATCGCCCCACTTGAGGCGCGCAACAAGCTTTCCGTCGCGTGCCTTCTCGACGAGCAGGTAGCTGATGGCTTCCTGCTCCATCGCTTGAGGTGACGCAGTGCCGACGTCGATGAGCTCAGCGCCCTGGCGCGCATATCTGAGGAGCCGCGTGGGAACGAGGTGATCGTAGACGACAACGTCGGCAGCACGAAGATGGTTGAGGCCGTGGACGGTGATGAGGCCTGGATCGCCGGGGCCGGCGCCGATCAAATAGACAGCCGGATGCCTCACGGCTGCAGACCTTCGACGGCTGCGTGCGCGCGCTCGATGTCGGCGAGGATCCCAGCCGCCCCTTGGGCGAGCAGGTCCTCGGCGACCGCGTTGCCCACGGCGATGGCCTCGCTCATCTGTCCGCGCGATTCTGCGCGAAGCACCTGCGCGCCGTCCAGCGACAACACGATCCCCACCAGCGTGAGTGCGTCCCCCGATACGTCGGCGTACGCGCCGATCGGCATCTGGCAGCCGCCTCCAAGACGCGTCACGACTGCCCGCTCGGCGTCGAGTGCTGCGCGGGACGTGTGATCGTC
>DAIRVG010000009.1:0-87221 GCA_036802945.1 Vicinamibacterales bacterium | reverse complement strand
TCTGTATCTTGGCCCAGGAATCCTTGAGCGTAACGGTGCGGTTGAACACCAACTTGCCCGCGCGCGAATCGGGATCGACGCAAAAGTACCCCTGGCGCTCGAACTGAAAGCGCTCGCCGGGAGCCGCCGAGGCCAGTGCCGGTTCGACCTTCGCGCCTTCGATGCGCTCGAGAGATTTCGGATTCAGATCATCAAGCGGGTCCCGACCGCCTCCGCCCGGGTCCTCGGACCGAAAAAGCCGATCGTACAGGCGTACCTCAGCGTCCTGTGCATGGTCGGCCGACACCCAGTGAATGGTTCCCTTTACCTTGCGCATGGCCGTCGGCCCGTTCAGCGAATCGGCATCGTAGCTACAGCGCAATTCCACCACCGCGCCTGACGTGTCCCTGATGGCGCGCTCGCACTTCAGGATGTAGGAATAGCGCAGGCGCACCTCGGTGCCAGGGGAGAGCCGGAAGAACTTCTTCGGCGGCGTCTCCATGAAATCTTCTTGCTCGATGTAGAGCACGCGTGTGAACGCGATGCGCCGCGTACCGGCGGACGGATCCTCCGGGTTGTTGGTGGCCGATACTTCCTCGACACGCCCTTCCGGATAGTTCTCGATCACGACCTTCAACGGACGGAGCACCGCAAGCGCGCGGAGCGCGCGCCGGTTGAGATCCTCGCGCACGGTGTGCTCGAGCAACGCGATGTCGATCACGTTTTCCTTCTTCGCGACGCCGATCCGCGCGCAGAAGTCGCGGACCGCTTCCGGCGTGAAGCCGCGGCGCCGGATGCCGGCGATTGTTGGCATCCGCGGATCGTCCCACCCGTGCACGAGCCGCTGCTGGACGAGCGCCAGCAGCTTCCGTTTGCTCATCACCGTGGAATTCAGGTTGAGGCGCGCGAACTCGATTTGTTGCGGACGCGACTTGAACTCCCGCGCGGTACCGCTGAGCGCGTCGACGATCCAGTCGTACAGCGGCCGGTGATCCTCGAACTCGAGCGTGCAGAGCGAATGCGTGATCCCTTCGATTGCGTCCGAGATCGGGTGCGCGTAGTCGTACGTCGGGTAGATGGGCCAGGCGTCGCCGGTGCGGTGGTGAGAGGCATGCCGGATCCGGTACAGCGTTGGATCGCGCATGTTGATGTTCGGTGACGCCATGTCGATCGTCGCCCGCAGCACGTGCGCGCCGTCCGGGAACTCGCCCGCCCGCATCCGGCGGAACAGATCGAGATTCTCATCGACAGTCCGTTCGCGGTAGGGGCTGTTGCGCCCAGGCTCGGTGAGCGTGCCCCGGTACTCCCGGATGTCGTCCGCGCTGAGACTGTCGATGTACGCCTTCCCCTGACGAATCAGCTCCTCGGCGTATTGATACAGCAGCTCGAAGTAGTCCGATGCGTAGAACATCGAACCCCACTCGAAGCCAAGCCACCGGACGTCTTCCTGGATCGCCTCGACGTACTCGACGTCCTCTTTCGTAGGGTTTGTGTCGTCGAATCGGAGATTGCAGAGGCCGCCGAATTCGGCGGCGACGCCGAAATTGAGGCAGATGGACTTGGCGTGGCCGACATGGAGGTATCCATTCGGTTCGGGTGGGAACCGGGTGTGCACACGCCCGCCATGCTTCCCGGTGCGCTGATCCTCGGCGACGATTTCGCGGATGAAGTCGAGCGGGGCTGGTGGCGCCGACGTGCCGGCGTCAAAATCCATCGGGCAATTATATTGACTCTGCCTCGTCAGTCGTCGCGCCTGGCGGCAATCCCATCAATCCGATGTGCTTCAATACACGCGGCACGGTATCGATCGATTCGGCCGGCGGCAGCTCCTCTGCGGTCGTGACCTTGAGTTCCCGCAAGCGGCGCGCCGAGACGAGGACGCGCGATTCGAAGGACCCTGCGGCAGCGTTGTAGGACTGGACGGCTCCGTCGAGCTTCTTGCGCACATCGTCAAGGTGTTCAGCGAACTTCGCGAGCCGATCGTGGAGGTCCCTGCCGAGGTCTGCGACCTCGCGGAAGTTTTCGGTCAGCGCCTCCTGCCGCCACGAGTGGGCGACGGTTGTCAGCAGCGCAATCAACGTGATGGGGCTGGCGAGCAGGACGCGTTGCTTCAGCCCGTGCTCGATCAGGCCGAGATCGTGCTGCAGAGCGGCGCTGAAAAGCGTTTCACCTGGCAGGAACATCACCACCACCTCGGGAGACTCTGCGAGCTCTTCCCAGTACGCCTTGCTGCCAAGCTTGTCCATGTGATCGCGGACCTGGCGTGAATGCGCCTGGAGCTTGAGGGTCCGCGTCTCCTCGTCAGGCGCCTCCTGCGCGTCCAGAAACGCTTCGAGTGGTGACTTCGCGTCTACCACGATCTGCTTGCCGCCCGGCAGATGAACGATGAGATCAGGACGCAGGCGGCCGTTGTCGCCCAGCAGGGGCGGTTGCTCATCGAAGTCGCAGCGTCGGAGCATCCCCGCGATTTCGACGACGCGCCGCAGCTGCATTTCACCCCAGCGGCCCCGGACCGCGGGCGTGCGGAGCGCGCGCGACAAGGTGTCTGCGGTGGATCCCAGCGCGGTGACCTTCTCGGTCAGCCGGGCGTAAGCCTCGAGGCGCTCGAGTTCCGCCTCGGCCAGTTTCCCGTCGACTTTCTTGAGCGTATCGGCGATCGGCTGGACCAGCCCGTCGATAGCCTTCTGACGAGAATCGAACTGGAGCGTCGCCTGCTGCTGAAACCCCTCGAACGATGCCTTTGCGAGGTCGAGGAACGCGGTACGGTTGCTGTTCAGCGCGTCGGCGGCCAGTGACTGGAAGGCTTCACGGAGCTTCTGCTCGGCTGTATCGAGGAGCGTCTGCGTGGCGCCGAGAACTTCCCGTTCACGCGCCACCTGCTCGGTGAGCCACTCGTTGTCGCGCCTGGCGGCCGCCAGTTCAGCGACCATCGCGGCACGCTGCTCGGCAAGCTGGCGCCCCGCCGACGAGCGCGCAATCGATGTGGCCAGCATCGCCGCGACCGCGGCTGCGGCGACGGCAAAGATCCATTCCATTGGGGGTTTCGACTTGCAGTGTAGCAGGTAGGGCAAAACGAGTCGGCCCGGCTCCACCCCGAGGGTCCTGTACCCATGAGCCCGGTTACAGATCGCCGTCCCGCGCTGACCAATCTGTAATAGGAAAGCGTGCTTTGCCGCACACACCTCGAGATCGACCCGAATTCCGAACGAATTGACGCGGCCCCCACGGTGCGTCCGTTGCACTCGGAACACCCGTGGTCAGACGCATTATCCCTGGGGAATTCTACTCACTCGAAGACGGAGTGGGTGTCCGACGGATCGAAACCGACGGTCGTACGAACACCGAGGTGCTCGAACTCGCGCCGGCGCTCGCGTTGCTTCCGGTCGTCGAGGAGGCCATCCGCGGCCGCGCGTCGCGCTACGTCGATCTCGACATGCGGCTGTTCGCGCCCGTCAAGCGGATCGAGCGCGAGGGCCCGTCTCTGCGGATCGTCAGTGAGATGCCGGGAGGTGTGCGGCTGTCGCACCTGTTGGCACATCTCCAGTCGACCGGCGAGGTTGTCCCGACGGCGGCGATCTTGGAGCTCTCCTCGCTGGTGATTAGCGCCGTCGCAGCGCTGCATTCCTGGCCCGGCGGGCTGGCGCACGGCGCGATCAACCCGGCGCACGTCCTCCTCACTAACGACGGACGGATCATGCTGACCGATTGCGTGTTTGGCGCAGGGCTTGAGGCGCTGCAGCGCAACCGGGAGCAGCTCTGGAAGGATTTCGGCCTCGCGATGCCGGCGGTCGCGAGTCTCGCACGATTCGATCAGAACGCGGACGTCACGCAGATGGGTGCGCTGATCCTCGCGATTGTCCTCCATCGCCCTCTGCGAACCACCGAGTATCCGCGCGGGTTGTCGGATCTGGTGACGATGGCAACGGAGTTGTCATCGACGCCGGGGGCTCCGGACTCGACATTGGCGCTTCGCATGTGGCTGCAGCAAGCGCTGCAGATTCATCCAAGACTCGCGTTCAGATCGGCGGTCGACGCCCAGCGCTCATTCGCCGATACCACCGGCACGACGGCCAGCCGCCGCGCCGGCGGGATGGCGCTCCAGGTTTTTCTGCGGACGACCTGCAGTGAACTGCGGAAGCAGCCCGCTCTCGTTGTCCACGCGCGACGACCGGCCGGCGCCCATTCCGTGGTGCCTTCGGCGGACGCATCGCGGCCATTCGACTCGATTCTTCGCGCGGTCCTCTCGAACGCTACGCATTGAGGCGGTTGCGCCTGGCGTGGCGGTCGGTCGCTAGAAACCCACCCTTACGGCAAGCTGCGTAATTCGGCCATCAGCCAGCGTCCTGCTGCCGAGCGGACCGTTGAGGCGCAGCCCGTCTCCGCCGGCGGTATACACCGTGTCGTCAACTGCGCCGTAGTTTGGCCGGTTCGTCACGTTGAACGCTTCCCAGATCAACGACACCTTTCCGCGGGCACCGACATGAAAGTCACGCGCGATTCGCGGATCTATTGATGCCTGCCACGGAAGGCGGTACTGATTCCTCGACGTCCCCGGCGTCAGATCGTTGAAGGCGTTGCCGTCCCCGTTGATGTCGCGATCGACGTACGCGCTATACGGCTGTCCGCTTTGAAGCATGTAGATGGCGCTGACGGACCAATTTCTCACGAGCGGCTTCAGTCTGCCTGGAGCCTTTTCCGCAAGCAGTCTGGTGTCATACATCATCGACAGGGCCGCACGATGGTGCTGGTCGTTGTCACCCGGCGTTCTCGCCGCGGCGATGGTCGGCGACAGAGCACGCCGGTCCGCGGCGGGGGTGCCGAACACAAGGGGCGCGACGCCAGGCGCCGTGTCGTCTCCCCGCGCGAGAGTGTACGACAACGTGGAAAACAGAGACTGCGGAAACTGCATCCGTACGTGATAGGCGATGCCGTTGTACCGCGATTCACCACTGCTCCGGTACGTGACGACGCGATTGAACGGAGTGCCAATGTTCGACTCTTCCGCACGCGGGAGGTGGATCCCTCTTGCGAACAAGTAGGTCACTCCAGCCGTCGCGACGCGGTACTTCTCCCATTCCCATCCGACATTGGCCTGTTGAACCTGCGCATTCTGAAACCCGCCATCGACGACAACCGACGGTGCGCCGCCGTTGAGCCCTGCGACGGCCGGGATGATCGCCGGGGTCATGCCGTAGAAGATTCCGTAGCTCGCGCGGAGGACCGAATGTTCTGTGCCAGCCCAGCTCAGCCCGACCCGCGGCGCCACGTTGTTCCGGTCACGCGGCACTAACGGCATCGTCTGCATGTCATAGCGCACACCGAGATCCACCGTCACTGTTCGGCCCGCGCGCCACGCGTCCTGGACGAATGCAGCGTAGCTCGTGACATCCTGGTGGACCGTGGGCATCGTGCCCCGCCCGCCAAACGTGGCGGAGTTGGTGTCGAAGAGTGCGTCAGCGCCCGCCTTCATGGAATGGCTGCCCGCGACGAACGAGATCGAATCAGCAGCCTCAATTCGTGTTGCGTCGAAATCGTGCGCGAAGCTCTGCACGTCGCGGTTCGCGGAACGCTGCACCCGCGCCTCATTGACGACCGACCCGCCGAGACTGCTGTTCAGGGAGAGACCGAGCGACCACGTTCGAATGTCCCACGGCGCGCTTGTGAATTGCTGTCCGAGGTACCGGGCCATCATTTGCTGGGTGCCGGTGAAATGATGATCGAGTCGCAAAAGCGCGAGGTCCTGGTCCTCCGAGGTCGTCGCCGAGCGGCGGAGACCTTCGTAGCTCGCCAGGAAAAGGTCGCGGGATCGGATGATCGGGCCGCCGAGCACCCCGCCAAACTGGTTCGACCGGTACGGTGGATTCACTTCGTCTGCGCCGTCGATCGTTCTCGCGGCGTTGAGGGCGCGATCACCGAAGAACTCGAAGGCGGTGCCATGCATCGTGTCCGTGCCTGATTTCGTCACGACGCTGAATACGCCGGCGCCGGCCCGGCCCGCCTCTGCCGGGTAGCCGTTGGTCTCGATGCGAAGCTCGCGAACCGCCGCCTCGCTCAGCTGCGATGGCGTCGCGTCGACGCCGAGGGTGCCGTATGGCTCACCGGTCAAGCTGCTGGTGTGATCGAAACCGTCAATGACGACGCGGTTCAGCGCGCTCGATTGATCCATGACGCTAAGGCCGCCGGTCGCCGCGTCCGTCGAGACCGCAGGCGCGAGCTGGGTGAAGCGCAGGAATTGACGATCCTTGGTCGGGAGCGTCTCGACTTGCGACGTATCGACGAAGTAACTCTCGTGCGTGCGCGCCGTTTCGAGCTCCGCGGGCATGAGCCCGATGGTGAGCGTTTCCGGGAAGACCGCGCGGCGCAACTCGAATTGCAGTACCACTCGCTGCCCAGGATGCAGCACCAGCGCCTCCTGGCGCCGCGCCGCGTATCCCTCGAAGGCCGCGGTCACTTCGTAAGGCCCGACCGGAAGCGCCGGCGCCGCGAATCGTCCACTGTCATCGGTGAAGACCTGGCGATTTGCTCCGGTCTCCACGTTCGTGACGGTGATCGCCGCGCGCTCAATGCTCTGACCTGACGAATCCGCCACGTGGCCCCAGATTTCAGCCGTGCCGCTCTGAGCAAATGCGGTTGTCCGACTCGACAGTGAAAGCAGGACCACCAGCACAGCTGTGGTTGAAGCGACGGTCAGCGCGTGACGCATGGACACCAATCCCGGCGTACCTAATCAATTCACATGCCACGCTATAATTTTTTCTTCTCATGGCAGCTATTAATCCGTTCCGTGCTCTTCGCCCCACGCCGGCCTCTGCGCCGCACGTGGCCGCAGTTCCCTACGACGTCGTCAACACGCAGGAAGCGAAAGCGCTTGCTGACGGTAATCCATTGAGCTTTCTGCACGTTTCCCGCGCAGAGATCGATCTCGCGCCTGGCACCGATCAGTATTCGGATGGCGTGTACAGGAAGGCCGTGGAGAATTTCGACACGCTCAGAAAACGCGCTCCGCTCGTTGTCGAAGACGAGCCAAGCCTTTACGTCTATCGCCTGAAGATGGGCGATCACGTCCAAACGGGCATTGCCGGCTCGTTCTCCCTTGATGAGTACGACCTCGACGTTATCAAGAAGCACGAGCGGACCCGACCTGACAAGGAGGACGATCGGACCCGCCACATGCTCGAACTGCGTGCCCAGACGGGTCCGGTATTTCTCACCTACCGCGCTTCACGTGGGGTTAATGGGGTGGTCGATCGAGCGACGACGCAGGCGCCGCTGTTCGATTTCACGGCGCGCGACGGCGTGCGCCACACAATCTGGCGAATCGATGCCGCGGACGTGCCGGATCTCGTTGCCGCCTTCGATCGGATTCCGGCGTTGTACATCGCCGACGGACATCATCGAGCCGCAAGTGCAGCCCGCGCGCGCCAGAAGCTGCGCGGTTCGGTGGGCGCGCGAGGTGACTGGGACACCGTGCTTGCCGTGGCGTTTCCCGACAACCAGGTGCAGGTCCTGCCGTACAACCGGGTTGTGAAGGATCTCGGGGTCTACACTCCGCAGACCCTGCTGGCCAAACTGAAGGAACAGTTCACCGTGAAGAGCGGGCCTGCGATCCCTGCCCGCCGCGGCGAGGTCGCGATGTTTCTCGATGGCGTATGGCACACGATTGTGCTCGGCGACGCCCCGCGCGGTCTCGAGGCGGCGGATCGGCTCGACGTGAGCCGTCTGCAGGATGCCGTGCTGACACCGATCCTCGGCGTCGGTGACGTGCGTACCGACAAACGCATTGATTTCGTCGGGGGCGCACGTGGGACGTCTGAACTCGAGAAGCTCGTGAAGTCCGGCAAGGCCGCAGTCGCGTTTTCGATGTATCCAGTAAGCGTCGACGATCTGATGGAGATCTCGGATGCCGGCGGGATCATGCCGCCGAAATCGACCTGGTTCGAGCCGAAGCTCCGCGACGGGCTGTTGTCGCACCTTATTTAAACCACGAAGGTCGCGAAGGAAGGGAGCCTTCGTGGTTGATCTGTCTTCATGAAGGTTCTCATTGCCGATACGTTCGAACAGTCGGGGCTCGATGCCATCGCGGCCGCTGGCTGTGAGCTGATCTACCGGCCCGAGATCGCCGACGAGAAGCTCGCCGAGGTGTTGGCGTCGACGTGCGCAGACGTACTAGTCGTGCGCAGTACCCAGGTCACAGAGGCGATGCTCGACGCCAGCTCGCTGTCGCTGATCGTGCGTGCAGGAGCGGGCGTGAACACGATCGACGTGGAAGCCGCCTCTCGCCGGGGAATCTATGTGTCGAATTGTCCCGGCAAGAACGCGATAGCCGTCGCGGAGCTCGCCTTTGCACTCATCCTCGCGCTTGATAGGCGAATTCCCGACAACGTCGCCGACCTGCGTGCTGGTCGTTGGAACAAAAAGGAGTACTCGAAGGCTCGGGGACTATACGGACGTTCTCTTGGTCTCCTTGGCTTCGGGCGCATCGGGCAGGAGGTCGCGCGTCGCGCAATCGCTTTCGGGATGCCAGTGGTCGTATGGAGCCGGCGATTCAACCGCGATGGTGCGGCGGCAGGCGCGCCTCCCGGCGATCTCGAGATCACGGTCGTTCAGTCACCGGAAGAGGTCGCCACTCGCGCCGATGTCCTCAGCGTCCACCTGGCGCTGGCATCCGACACGCGCAACTTCGTAGGCGCCTCGATCCTGAATCGCCTCGCGTCGGGGTCGTATCTCGTGAATACGTCGCGCGCTGAGATCGTCGACCCCGCGGCGCTTGCCGAGGCGGTGCGCACGCGTGGCATCAGAGTAGGGCTCGATGTCTTTGCGCAGGAGCCGTCCTCCGCGACGGGTGAATTCACCGATCCGGTGGTCGGCCTGCCCGGCGTCATCGGCACGCATCACATCGGCGCGTCGACGGACCAGGCCCAGCAAGCAATTGCCGCAGAAGCGGTGCGCGTAATCCGGGCCTACAAGGACACCGGCAAGGTCCCGAATGTTGTCAACCTTGCGACAAAAACACCCGCAACGCATATGCTGGTCGTCCGGCACCGCGATCGCCCGGGAGTGCTGGCCCACGTGTTCGAGCATCTCCGCGCCACCAACCTCAACGTGCAGGAAACTGAAAACATCATCTTCGAGGGCGCTGAGGCGGCCATCGCACGCATCAATCTCGACGGTAATCCACCGGCGGACCTCCTGAAAACAATCGAGCACGGCAACCAGGACATTCTGAACTTGTACGTCGTTAAAATTTAGGCTTCTCCAACGGAGTTCCATCCATGCCGACTGCCACTCGCGTTTTTAACTTTTCCGCCGGTCCGGCGGTTCTCCCCCTTCCCGTCCTCGAAGAGGCGCAGCGCGATCTGGTGGCGCTCCCCGGCGTAGGGATGTCGGTGATGGAGATCAGCCACCGGTCGAAGGCATTCGAGGATCTACTGGGCAAGGCGAAGGACGACATTCGCGCGCTCGCGAACATACCGGCCAACTACACGATTCTGATGCTGCAGGGAGGCGCGAGCCTGCAGTTCACCATGGTGCCGATGAACCTCCTCGGGCCCGGCGCCACCGCCGACTACATCGACAGCGGCTCGTGGGCGGACAAGGCGATCAAGGAAGCCAGGAAGGTCGGCAAGGTGAACGTTGCCGCGACAACCAAGGGTGAGAATTACTCACGTCTTCCCGACGCGGGAGAGCTGAAGCTCACGCCGGGCGCAGCGTACGTCCACATGACGGGCAACAACACGATCGAAGGCACGCAGTGGAGGTCGCTGCCGGATGTTGGCGACGTTCCGCTCGTCAACGACACATCGTCGGAAATGTTCAGCGGACCGATCGACATCGCGCGGCACGCGCTGATCTACGCCGGCGCACAGAAGAACCTCGGGCCGTCTGGTGTGACGCTCGTGATCATCCGGGAGGATCTCCTGACACGCTCCGCGGACACGCTGCCGACGATGCTGAACTACAAGGTGCATGCGGAGAACGACTCGCTCTACAACACGCCGAGTACGTTCGGTATCTATATTCTCGGGCTGACGATGAAGTGGCTGCGATCGCAGGGGGGGCTCGAGGCGGTCGCGAAGGTCAACCAGCGTAAGGCGGGGAAGCTGTACGCCGAGATCGATCGTACCGGCTTCTATCGAGGTACCGCGCGGAAGCAGGATCGGTCCCTGATGAACGTGACGTTCCGGCTGCCGACTGAGGAGCTCGAAAAGACGTTCGTGAAGGAATCAACCGCCGCCGGTTTCGACGGGCTCAAGGGACATCGCTCCGTTGGCGGCATGCGCGCGTCGATCTACAACGCGTTCCCCGAGGACGGCATCGACGCCCTCGTGTCGTTCATGCGGGAGTTCGAGCGGAAGCACGGCTGATAAAAGCCGCTAAGACCTCGCCTTTGTGACCTTCGTGGCTACGCCGTAGGCGTTCGGAACGGACGGCGGCGTCGGCGGCGTCGCCGTCGGCGTGGCGGCGCTGCGTCCGCCGCTTCCCCCTCCGGCTCGAAGGTTTTCGCTGCCTCGATGAAGCCGCGCCAGTGCTCGAGTACCTCGGGTGCGTTCCCGTGAATCTCCAGCCAGGTCAATGCCTCGCGGAACGGGCCCCGGTGCATGAGCGCCTTGCGCGCCCGCGGCGAGAGGTGCAGGTCGGTCAGGCGCCGCTGAAGCGTGAGGATGTGACGGAGGCGTTCCACGTCGCGCCGCGCGAGCGGCAGCATGCCGAGCGACATCGCGGGCTCTTTCCGCGGCTTCCCGCTGGGATTGGGCACGAAGGGCGGCGGCCGGAAGTCGTATCCGATCGGCACGAGCAGCGTCCCGAGCAGAATCGCGTTCGTCAGCGTCTCCGGTGTCTCTTCGAACGGACGTCGGTACGCATCGAGGGCGGCGAGCGATTTCCAGAGCGCTTCGCCCGCCCGCTTCTGCATCTCCGGCGCAATCGGCTCGAGGAGCCTGCGCTCGGCCAGCATGCGGAACGCTCTTTCCGACGCCCCCGCGCGCAGCAGCTTGTAGATCTCCTCCACAAGCCGCGCCGGCGCGGCGCGCGCGAGCTCGCCACGGTGCGCCGCGATCGCTGCGTCGATCGGCGGATCCACGGTGAAATCGAGCCGCGATGCCATCGACACCGCTCGGATCATCCGAACCGGGTCCTCCTGGAAGCGCTCGGTCGGCTCACCGATACACCGAATCACTCGTGCGTCGAGATCTCGAAGGCCGCCGGCGTAATCGATGATCGAGAAGTCGGCGATGTCGTAAAAGAGCGCGTTGATCGTGAAGTCGCGCCGGAACGCGTCTTCCTCGGGCGTGCCGAACGTGTTGTCGCGATGGAGCAGCCGGTCGGCGTCGGCCGCGTCGGTGAGCGGGATGCCGTCATGTTCCGGTAGTTCCTCGGGCGCCGCAAGCTCCGCGGCGGTGAGCTGACGGCGAAACGTGGCGACTTCGATGGTTTTGTTTCCGAAACGAACGTGTGCGAGGCGAAACCGTCGCCCGATGATCCAGCAGTTCCGGAACAGCCGCTTGACCTGATACGGATGCGCGGACGTGCCGATGTCGAAGTCCTTGGGCCTGCGGCCGAGGAGCAGATCGCGGACACTGCCGCCGACCAGGTACGCGACGTAGTTGTTCTGATGGAGGCGGTAGAGAACCTTCAGCGCATCCGGATCAATCTGCCTGCGGGAGACGGCGTGCTCGGCGCGAGGCACGATCACCGGTACGGTCATCGCAGCGCATTGTAACAAAGGGGACCCGCCCGATAGGCCGGCTCATGCAGCGCCGCCAATGCTACGATTCGGGAATGCGACCTTCCGCGACCCTCAGGGGGGGGCGCCGCAGTCTCCGGATCGTGACAGCGGTCGTCGTGATTGCGATGGCGCTCGTGGCCCGAAGCGCGTACGCGGCGGAGCCGCCGGTGCTCGTGAAGGCGCGCGCGCTGTACAACGCGGCCGATTATGACGGGGCGATTGCGGCCGCCGCCCAGGCCCGGACGCAGCCGGGCAGCGCCGATGCTGCCGCGCTCGTGGAGGCCCGTGCCCATCTCGAACGGTATCGGCAGACGGCGGATTCCGCCGACTTGGGTGCCGCCCGCGACGCATTGAGCACGGTTCATTCGTCCGCCCTCATGCCCCGTGATCAGCTCGACTTTCTCGTGGGCCTTGGGCAGTCGTTGTATTTCGGCGAGCTGTTTGGTCCCGCCGCGGAATTGTTCGACACTGCAATCGAGCGCGGAGCCTTCCTGCCGACACGTGATCGGATGATGCTCCTCGATTGGTGGGCGACCGCGCTCGATCGCGAGGCGCAAGCGAGCGACCCCGACCGCCGCACGCGACTCTACGAACGGATGGCGGCGCGGATGGGAGAGGAGCTGCGCCGGGATCCGGGCAGCGCTCCCGCCAACTACTGGCGAGCGGTCGCCGCGCGCGGGGTTGGCGATATCGACGCGGCGTGGGACGCGGCGGTCGCGGCGTGGGTACGCGCGCCACTGGATTCAGAGACGTCCGTGTGGCTGCGGTCCGACATCGATCACCTCGTGACGCAGGCAATCATCCCGGAGCGCGCCCGCATACGCCCCGCACGCGACCAGGGCGATGCCACGGAAGCCCTTCGCAGTCAGTGGGAATCTGTCAAACAGCAATGGAAGTAATGCGAAATGCAAAATTCAAAATCCAAACACTGAAGCACTGCGGGCGACGTCCTGTTTGCCTCTTGCATTTTGCATTTTGAATTACCGGCTCTCAAGGCTTAGCGTCCCGCCAGTTGTCCGCGATGCCGACGTCCACCGTCAGCGGCACGTCGAGGGTGACGGCGCCTTCCATCCGCTCGCGCACCAGCGCCGCAGCGCTTTCGGCTTCGTCGAGCGGCGCCTCGAACAAGAGCTCATCGTGCACGGTCAGGATCATCCTCGTGCGCAGCCGCTGCGTCGCGAGTGCGGCATGGAGGTCGATCATCGCGCGTTTCAGGATGTCCGCGGCAGTGCCCTGGATGGGCATGTTGACCGCCTCACGTTCCGATTGGGCGCGCATCTGGAAATTCCGGCTTGTCAGATTGGGCACGAGCCGCCGGCGCCCGAACATCGTCCGCACCACGCCCGTTTGGCGCGCGTCTTCGAGCATGGTGTCGATGAACGCACGGACGCGCGGAAAACCCCTGAAGTATGCCTCGATGAATTCCTGTGCGGCTTCCTGTGTGACATTGATGTCCTTCGCAAGGGTGAAGGGCGTTTTTCCGTACAGCACCGCGTAGTTGACCATCTTCGAACGGCTGCGCAGCTCGTGCCGGTCGAGTCCGCTGTCGGCGCCGAATAGTTTCAGGGCCGTTCTGTCGTGAATGTCCTCGCCGCTGCGAAACGCTTCGATGAGCGACTCTTCGCCGGCCATGTGCGCGAGCACACGCAGCTCGATCTGCGAATAGTCCGCGGAGATCAGGACGTTGCCTGGTGCGGCGATGAAGGCGCGGCGGATCTCGCGTCCCAGCTCGGTCCGGATCGGGATGTTCTGCAGATTCGGATCGGAGCTGCTCAATCGGCCCGTCGCGGCAATCGCCTGGTTGAAGCAGGTGTGCACGCGCCCGGTTTCTGGATGCACCAGCAGCGGGAGCGCGTCGATATACGTGCTCTTCAATTTGTGCAGGCCGCGCCACTCGAGCACCAGGCGAGGCAACTCATGGTTGAGAGCAAGCTCCTCGAGCACATCCGCGGCCGTCGACACCGAGCGTGTTTTTCCAGTCTTTTTCAGCGCGGGTAGTTTCAGCTTCTCGAAAAGGATCTCGCCGAGCTGTTTCGGCGAGTTCACATTGAACTGCTCGCCGGCAAGCTCCCAGATTCGGGCCGTATGCTGGGCCAGCGCCTGCTCGATATGCTGCGACTGCGCCGCTAGCGCCGGGCCGTCAATCCGGATGCCGGCACGCTCGACATCGGCGAGAACGGGGATCAGCGGCATCTCGAGCTCGCGATACACCTCCTGGAGCTGGTCCGTCACGAGTAGAGGCGCCAGCCTGTTTGACAGCTGACGCGCGAGGTCGGCGCGCTCGCCGGCAAACGTGAGGAACGCTTCAGGCAATACGTGAGCGAACGAGACGGACTTCGCGCCGCGGCCGCACACATCCTCTTCCGTCAGGGCTTTGTACCCAAGATGCTCGAGCGACGATTCTTCGAGCGGATGACCGGGCCGGGTCGCATCGAGGAGGTAGCTGGCAAGCATCGAATCGAACTCGAGGCCCCCGAGCACGATGCCGTGACGCGCGAGGAGCAGCGCGTCGAATTTCAGATCGTGCCCGAGCTTTCGGATCGAGGGATCCTCGAGCAACGGCCGCAGTTGCTCGAGGGCGGCCGTGCGCGCGATCTGCGCCGGGGCGCTCGCACCCGACAGCAGGTCGTTGTTCGAATCTCCCCCCTCATGGCCGAGCGGCACGTACCGAGCCTGTCGATCGCGCACCGAAAACGCCAGGCCGACAATGGCCGCCCGCATCGCCGACGGCTCAGTGGGGATCACGCGCAGCGCGAATTCGCCCGCGGTACGCAGCTCGGACATCAGCGCGTCGAGCTCTTCCGGCGTACGTACGAGCGCATAATCTTTTTCGACGCTGTCCGCGGTCGGCGCGTACTCGTTGACCAGCGTGCGGAAGGCGAGGCGCGAGAACAGCTCGTAGCAGCGCTCGCGCGAAGCGCCGCGATACTTCAATGCGTCGAAGTCGACATCGACCGGCACGTCGGTCCGGATCGTCACCAGCTCACGGCTTTGCAGCGCCGCCGCTCGATGTGCGACGAGCGCCTCACGCTGCTTCGGCTTCAGTTCTCCGGCCTTGTCAAGGAGCGCGTCGAGGCTGCCGTACTGCGTGAGCAGGTCGATCGCCCCCTTCTTGCCGATTCCCGGGACGCCCGCCACGTTGTCGCTGGTATCGCCCACGAGCGCGAGCACGTCCACCACCTGCGACGGCTGCACGCCAAATTTCTCGAGGACGCCCTGCGCATCGAACCAGGCGCCGTCCTCGCGCGGATCGTAGACGCGGATGCCGTCGTGCACGAGCTGGAAGAAATCCTTGTCGATCGAGACGATCGCCACCTCGAAGCCGTCGGACGCGGCACGCCGCGCCAGCGTGCCGATCACATCGTCAGCCTCGTAGCCCGCCGCGGTAACGATCGGGACGCCAAGGGCTTCGCACGCCTGATGGACCCAGTTGATCTGCTCGGCAAGGTCATCCGGCATGGCGGCACGATTCGCCTTGTAGTCGTCCACGATCCGATCGCGGAACGTAGGTCCTTTAAGATCGAATGACGCCGCGATGTAGGCTGGCTTGTGATCGGCAATGAGCTTTCGCAGCATCGTAACGAACACGTAGACCGCGTGCGTCGTCTGCCCTTCCTGGTTCGACAGACCCCTCCCGCGAAATGCGTGATACGCGCGGTACATCTGCGAACTACCGTCGATCAGGAAGAGCGTAGGCCGGGACATGTCGGTGAGTCGGGGTGCTGCGGGGCTTTACGGCGGGCCCAAAAGGACTCGCCCTCCGTAAGGATATCATTCGAGTAGATGCGTTCGTGGGTTGTGATCGCGCTCGCCGCAGCTGTTGCTGCTGCCGGCTGTGGTGGCGTCCTGAAGAAGCAATACGAGTACGAGGAAGAGCTCTATCTGTCGCTCGACGGGTCGGCGACGCTGAGCGTGAACGCCTCGGTGCCGGCACTGGTCGCGCTGCGGGGCATCGACCTGAACGTTAGCTCGCGCGCCCGTTTCGATCGTGATCGGCTGCGAGCGTTCTATGAGGGGCCGGGCGCCACGCTCACGGCCGTCAGCTCGTCGCGCCGGCACGGCCGCCGGTTCGTGCACGTCAGCATCGATGTTGCTGATGTCCGGTCTCTTCAGAGGCTGGCACCTTTCGCGTGGTCATCCTACCGGTTCGATCGCGATGGAGATCTGTACGAGTTCAAACAGACCGTTGGTGCGCCCGCGTCGGGAAAGGCCGTCGGGGACGTCGGATGGGATGGCAGCGAGCTGCTCGCGTTCCGGCTGCACGTGCCGAGCAAGATCGCGTATCACAACACGCCATCACACGAAACCCAACGGGGAAACATCCTCGAGTGGGAGCAGGCGCTCACAGATCGCCTTCAGGGTACGCCGATCGACATCCAGGTGCAGATGGAAACGCAGTCGATTCTCTCGCGCACGCTGTTGTTGTTTGGATCGACGATTGTGGCGGCGATCCTCACGTTCGCCGCCGTGATTTGGTGGGTATCTCGCCGGGGCCGGGACTCAGAGATCGCCGAGTCCCCTTCCTAAGAAACAACCACGAAACTCACGAAGATCACGAAGATCACGAATCCAATTTTGGGTTGGTTCGTGACCTTCGAGACCTTCGTTCCTTCGTGGTTAGATCGGGTTCACATTAGAGATGTTCGAGCTCCTGCTGCATCTCGGCGTCGGTCTTCAGATCGTTGGTCACTGAGAAGGCGCCAAACCCGGTGGCAAGCGACCGGGCAAGCATCCGGTCAGTATTACTGTTGACGACGCCGTCGAGTGTCACGTGTCCGTTCTCGACGATGATGTGGATCGGGGGGTTGGCCATCGATCCATAGTTCCAGAATGACGAGTTTCCATAGATCGCGCGGGCAACCCGGAAGCGCAGCTCGTCATCGTACTGTGACACCGGCAGCACCGTAATCTGGTTGATCACACGGTTCACGCCGTCGATCTTCGCGACGCGTTTCTCGATGTCGGTCTTCTTGTACGGCATCGTAACCTTACCCGTCAGCGTGACAGTGCCGTCGTTGATTTGCATGTGGACGGCGTCGAAGATCGAGAACTGCGAATAGGTCAGCACCTGCTTCGAGACATCGCGGGCGACCTGCAAGTCCTTCCGATCAGCCGCCCACGCGGGCGCGCTCAGCGCGAGCACAACCGTGACTGCGGCAATAAACCTGGCAAACATGTTGGTGACCTCCTCATAAGCGAAGCTTCATCCGGCCTCTACCGGTTCACTCCGGTCGGGGCACGCACTTTCTCATGAGGCAAGGTGTTTGCCAGCGCGAAATCTGAAAAATAAGGCCTGTTTTTGACGATCCTGACGAGGGCGTCCCCGTCACTGGACAGGTCATCAGAGGACGCGAGCTACAGGAGGACCATGGTGGCGATCCCGAGCGCAATCAGGATGATTTGCCGAAGCGAGCTGGCGTCGGTGCGGCCGCGATGCAGGCCTGGAATCAGGTCTGCCATCGCGACGTAGAGAAAACTCGACGCTGCCAGTACGAGGAAGTACGGCAAGGTCCGGGGAACAATATCGAACGCCATGAAGGCGGCAATCGCACCAGCAGCGCTTGCCAGCGCGGACAACACATTGAGCAACAGCGCCTTCCGGCGCGAGTACCCGGCGTGCAGGAGAATCGCAAAGTCGCCAATCTCCTGCGGGATCTCGTGCGCGGCGACGGCGACCGCGGTACTGACGCCAAGCGGCACCGACGTTAAGACGGCGGCGGCGATGACCGCGCCGTCCACGAAGTTGTGAAACGTGTCGCCGATCATCACCGACGCGACGGTGCTCTCGTGCACCTCGCAGTCATGAGTGTGACAGTGCCGCCAGAGCACGAGCTTCTCGAGAATGAAGAAGAGCAGGATGCCGCCGAGCAGCGTCGCGAACACCCGGGCGGCTGGAAGCGATTCGAGCGATTCCGGGAGCAATCCCATCATCGAAATCCCGAGCAACGCGCCGACGGCGTAACTAACCAGCCACGGGATGAGCTTCGCGCGAAATGGATCGCGGATCAGGAGAACGCCGGAGGCGACAAGGAGGCCGCCCAGGCCGCCGAGGAGGCTGAGCCCGAGCGCAATCCAGAAGGAGGACACGAGTTCGGATGATAGCCCGTGTCCTCTGGATTTGGGGTTTGGGACTTATGAAGCGACGTATCCCCGGCGCGCGCGAACCTGCAGGCGACGGTCCTTGATCTCCACCCTGATGGCGTGCCAGCGCCCATCTTTCTGTCCGGCGCTGTTGTAGCCAATGTAGTACTGCTTACTCAATTCGTCGGCGATGTGCTCGGTTGCCGCATTGAGATCGCCGAAGCCGCGGACGATTTCGGTCCGGCCTCCCGTATCGTCCGTGACCGCCCGGAGCGCGTCTTCGTTCACCCGTTCGCTGCCGCTCCGGCCCCAGCTGCCTCCGCCGATCGGCGGAAACTGGATCTGCGGCGCCAGCTGCGGACCCAGCGGGAAGCGCCCGCCGGGAAAACGCCCGCGGCCACCAGGAATCGGGATGGGGAACCGAGGCGTGGTCGGGCGGCGAGGCTGAGGGGCGTAGGTGCTGACCGCGGTGCCGTCGACGCCGAGCGCGTACACCATCACTTCGCTCTCGCGAATCAGGTTTCGCAGCTGGCCAACGGTCGTCCGGCTGTTGGTGTCGTTGCCGTCGGAGATCACGAGCAGCGCTTTCTTCTGGTTGCGACCGTCGGCGGCGATCGGAAGTGCGCGCGCAATGGCGTCGTACATGGCGGTTCCGCCGGCGGCGGTTGTTTCACCGACGGCGCGGCTGATCGCGCGGCGGTCGTAAGTCCATCCCTGCAGTAGATCGGGCACGCTGGCGAACTGCACGAAGAACAGCTCGTCGTCTTTGCCTAACAGATCGTAGATGAAGCGATCGATGGCGCTGCGCGCCGCCGACATCTTGTCGGGTGTCATGCTGCCGCTGGTGTCGAGCAGGATCCCGAGGCTGACAGGCACGCGTTCATTGCTGAAGTTGGTAATTTCCTGTCGCTGACCGTCCTCGTACACCGTGAAGTCATCTTTGGTGAGGCCGGACACGAAGTGGCCGTCCTGGTCGCTGACCGTGGCGGTCACGTTGACGAGCTCGACACCGCTCTTGAAGCGGAAGCCCTCGTCGCCTTGCTGCGACGAGGCTCCCGTGGACGTCTGGGCGCCGACCGCCGCAACCGCGGCCGCCGCAAATGACAATAGGAACGCGAGGCGAAGGCGAATGGCGCGCATCGAACTACCTCACAGCCTGTGCGAGTTGTACCTGATTGCCGCGACGATCGACGTGTCGCACGACCCCATGGCCCGTCCGGAAGCTCACGCGGTAGCGAGCGACATCTGACACATTGGGCACCGACACCACGAACGGCGACTCGTCGCCGGGCGCAAGCGAGCTGAACTCGAGGGGCGCTCGACCGCTGGCGACGAACCCTCCGTTACGGTCGAATGCAAACACCACCGCGGTCACTCCATTCACGGCCGCGCCGGCTGCGGGGTTGTGAACCAGCCCCGATACCGTCAGCGTCGTGCCCTCGCGCTGATGGCGCATCGAGACCAGTTCGAGCGGCCGAACGCTGCTCACGTCGGACGCCGATCCGCCGCTGCTCCGCGCGCCAATGATCGCACCAATCACGATCGCGAGCGTCATGACGGCGCCGACCGCGACCCTGATCAGCGGACGGCCATGGATGCCTTCGTTGCCCCTGTCGAACACCGATCCTACGGCAACTCGCGGTCCGGCGGCTGCCGACGTTGTCGAGGTAGCTTGGCCCGTCGCAGCCCTGGGCGAAGGGGGGTCCATGGCGGTCGAAAGGACGGCGATCCGCGCCGTCGCGCGTTCCCGCTCTTCACGGCCAATCCGCCAGGACAGAGCGCCAAAGCCGACGGCCGCCGCAAGCGACAAGGTGGTGACAATCAGTAGCACAACATCCATGAATTCGCTCCGTTAACGCAGCGTAAATTCGACAGCCACTTCGACCAGGACGTCCACCGGGATGCCCTTGCGACGCGCCGGATCGAAGCGCCATTGCCGCACGGCGTAGGTGGCGCGCTCATCGAGACCGCCGCCAAGGCCGTGGAGCACGCGAACGGTGCCCACCGTGCCGTCGCGACGGATGACGATCTCCAGCAGCACGTCGCCCGTGATGTTGCGACGCCGTGCGTCTTCCGTGTACTCGGCCTTGACCTCGCGAAGGAGTCGAGGCGGCGAAATGCCACTCCCTGGCCGATACGGCCCGCCGCCGGTGCCGCCACCTTCACCATCGTCGATCCCTGAACCAAGGCCCCGACCGTTACCCATGCCCTGGCCCGGGCCGACACCGCCCCCCGTTCCGGGGCCGTGACTGTCCGGGCCGTCGGCCGCGTGCTCGATTACGCCTTCGCGGTCGCGATCGTTCGAGGCCACCGTTTCCACAGGCGCCACGATCACCTTTGCAGGCTCCGGCTCAGGCGCTGGGGCAGGCGGCGGTTGAATGACCGGCTCAGCGGGCGTTGGCTTCGGCGATTCATCGCTCGCAGTCGTGATCACTGGTTTCTCGGTGACCGGAGGAACGGACACTTGCAGGCGGCTTTCGCCACGGCGCGCAAGCTTTGGGGCCGGTCGAGGCTGACGCAGGCCGCCGCCGCCCCCGCCTCCACCCGGTCCCGGGCTCAGGAGAAAAACGAGGTGCGTCTCGTCGCGGACGGTGTCATCAAGTGCCGCAGTCTCGATCCGGCCCATCGACAGCCAAACGGCCAGCGTTACGAGGGCGACGTGGGCGACGAAGGAAACGACTGCGGGATCCCTTGCATCGCGCCGTGTCGTGTTCGGTGTAAAAAGAGCGTGCGCAGGACGTGCCTGCAAAGCCACCGCTGCCTCGCGCAGGCGCCCGCCCGCCTTCGCCGCATCCCTCAAGGTGACAAAGCGGGTCCCGGGTATGACCTTCAGGTGGCCGGCTGCGATCAGCGTGCGGACGGCATCCAACGGGACGCCGGCGGCTCTGGCGACCTCTGTAGTCGTGAAGACTTCATCGGGGGGAACCTGGGACATTGAAGGTAAGGTGGCTCAAGGCAAAAGCCTTGCCTCATTGCGACGGATAATTCAGGCCGGATAATGCCGCAAAGGCGATCGATTGTGCCCTCGGTTGGACGGTTGGGCTGTCCTCAGCCGACGGCGGGTTTATGCTTTGATGCCTTCCGCGAACCTGTAACCCTCGCGTTCCGCGAGGACCCGAACCGGTCGAAAGCCCGCCGCCTCGAGCGCGCCGACCACCCCGCCAGACACCGCGTACGCATCGTCGGGGTGCGGTTGTCGCAGCAGACCCCTCAGGCCGCCGGCGGCGCCGGCTTCGATCGTCATTACGCGGCCGCCCGTTCGCAGCACGCGATGCCATTCACGCAACGCCGCCGTTCGTGCGTTCGTGTCGAGTGACGACACGAGTCCACGCATGCTGTGGGCGATCACGAGATCAAACGCGCCGCTCTCGAACGGCAGCGTCGCGAGCGGCGTCACCTGCACGTCGACCAGCACGCCTGCGCTCGCCGCCGCTGCGCGCGCGCGTGCCGCGTCCGCGTTGTCGGTCACAACTATCGCCGCGTTACCGCTGAGACCGACCTTCGCGGCAAGGGCGCTTGCAAGTCCGGGATCGTCTATGCCGATCTGCAGCAGGCGTTCGCCCATGCGCACCGCGCTCATTGTCACAGGCAGCGGCTCGACGCGTGATTTGCGCAAAAACATGCGATTTTCCTCATGATATAGTCAGCGATTGTGACTTCACCAGCTCAAATCGCCCCTGCACGCGGCAAGCTTGGCGTGCTCCTCGTCGGGCTTGGCGCGGTGGCGACGACGACGATTGCCGGCGTGTTCGCGATTCGCAAAGGTATCGCGTTGCCTATCGGATCGCTGACACAGATGGGCACTATTCGTCTCGGGAAACGGACGGAGGGGCGCTCGCCGAAGATCAAGGATTTCGTCCCGCTCGCGGATCTCGCCGACATCGTCTTTGGCGGCTGGGACATCTTCGAAGAGGACTCGTACGCCGCTGCGCGGACGGCGGGTGTGCTGGAGACGTCTCAACTCGATCGGATCCGCGGCGAGCTCGAGGCGATTCGCCCGATGCCCGCAGTCTTTGATCAGCGTTACGTCAAGCGGTTGCAGGGTCCAAACGTCAAGAGGGGGAAGAACAAGCGGGATCTTGCGGAGCAGGTGATTGCCGACATCCGTGCGTTCAAGGAGACGCACGGCTGTGATCGCCTCGTCATGGTGTGGACCGGCAGCACCGAGGTCTACATGAAAGAGACGGCGGTGCATGCGTCATTGGCGTCGTTCGAAAAAGGGCTCGAGCAGAGCGACGATGCGATTCCGTCGAGCATGGTGTACGCGTACGCGGCGCTTCGCGAAGGAATCCCATTCGCCAATGCCGCGCCGAATCTCACCGCGGACATTCCCGCCATGCTCGAGCTCGCGGCCCGTACCGGTTCGCCGGTCGCGGGCAACGACATGAAGACGGGACAGACGCTCATCAAGACGATCATCGCCCCCGGCCTCAAGGCGCGCCTCCTCGGCGTGCGCGGGTGGTACTCGACCAACATCCTCGGCAACCGCGACGGCGAGGTGCTCGACGATCCGGAGTCGTTCAAGACAAAGGAAGAAAGCAAGAAATCGGCGCTCGAATACATCTTCCAGCCCCACCTGTACCCCGAGCTGTACAAAGATCTCTGCCACGTCGTGCGGATCAACTACTACCCGCCGCGCGGCGATAACAAGGAAGGCTGGGACAACATCGATCTGATCGGCTGGCTCGGATACCCGATGCAGCTGAAGATCAACTTCCTCTGCCGCGACAGCATCCTGGCCGCGCCGATCGTCCTCGATTCGGCGTTATTCCTGGATCTCGGGAAGCGCGCCGGCATGTCGGGCATTCAGGAGTGGCTGTCGTTCTACTTCAAGGCGCCGATGCACGCGCCGGAGGTCTACCCGGAGCACGACCTGTTCATTCAGCTGATGAAGCTGAAGAACACCCTGCGCCACATGCAGGGCGAGGAGCTGATTACCCACCTCGGACGCGAGTATTACGATTGACCCAGGCGGTTCTGCTTGGCGGCCTCTTCATCGGAGTGCTGTCCGCGCTGCCCGTTGTCAACATCCCCAACTGCTGCTGCCTCTGGATTATTGGGGGCGGCGTCTTCGCCGTCTATGTGGCGCAACAGGATCAACCGCTCTCGATAGGTCTTCTCGAGGGAGCCA
The DNA here is from genome assembly GCA_036802945.1 of Vicinamibacterales bacterium. Lineage (GTDB taxonomy): Bacteria > Acidobacteriota > Vicinamibacteria > Vicinamibacterales > UBA2999 > Gp6-AA40. The sequence goes on along the minus strand of DAIRVG010000009.1, from coordinate 64,305 downwards.
GGATTGGGGTTCGCGCCGGTATTGTCGGCGCCGTGATCTGGCTAATCGCGTCGATGGCCGTCGACCTCATGGTGGCACCGTTGCAGCAGCGTGCTGCGGATTTGATATTGCGCAACGCGTCCGACATGCCTCCGGACGTGAGGTCGTGGCTGGAGGGGCTTGGCGATCGCGCATCCGCGCCTCTCCGGTTCGTGGTGGGATTCCTCTTTCAGCTGTTCATCGCAACACCTTTTGCCGGACTCGGAGGGCTGCTTGGCGCCGCGATTTTTGGCGCCGAAATACCGCGTGCACACGATGGAGGGTCCTGAGGGCGCTGGTGTATCCTTACCCGCTCAAATATTCATCGGGGTCCGCATAGACCATGGCAGAAAAGAAACCACCGACAGATATCGCCGATCTCCTTCAGGAAGACCGGACATTTCCACCATCGAAAGAATTCCGCGCGCAGGCCAACATCAACGACGAAGGCGTCTACGCGCGCGCCGACAAGGATCCCGAAGGTTTCTGGGCTGCCTTTGCGTCCGAGCTCGAATGGTCGACGCCCTGGACGAAGGTGCTCGAATGGAAACCGCCGCATGCGAAGTGGTTCGTCGGCGGCACCATCAACGCGAGCGTCAACTGCGTCGATCGTCACATCCGAGGACCGCGCCGTAACAAGGCGGCGCTGATCTGGGAAGGCGAGCCTGGCGACCGCCGCACGCTGACGTACTTTGACCTGTATCGCCAGGTCAGCCAGTTCGCAAACGTGCTGAAGTCACTCGGCGTCAAACGCGGAGATCGCGTCGCGATCTACCTCCCGCTCATTCCCGAGCTGGCGATCGCGATGCTGGCGTGCGCGCGTCTCGGCGCGGCGCACTCCGTCGTGTTCGGCGGGTTCAGCTCGGAATCGCTCCGCGACCGCATCAACGACGCGCAATGCAATCTGCTCATCACCTCCGACGGCGGCTGGCGCCGAGGCTCGATCGTGCCGCTCAAGCAGATGGCCGACGAGGCGCTGACAGGCACGCCCTCGATCAAGAACGTGGTCGTCGTTCAGAGGCTCCAGGGGCAATCGAACGCGCCCGTGCACATCCAGGAAGGGCGCGATCACTGGTACCACCGCCTGATGCAGGATGCGCCGAACACCTGCGAGCCGGAAAAGATGGACTCGGAGGACTTGCTGTACATCCTTTATACGTCCGGCACGACGGGGAAGCCCAAGGGCATCATGCACACCACGGGCGGCTACCTGACGGGAACCTACGCCACAACGAAGTGGGTTTTCGACATGAAGGACGACGACGTCTACTGGTGCACGGCGGATATTGGTTGGGTCACCGGCCACAGCTACGTTGTCTATGGTCCGCTCGCGAACGGCGCGACCGTGGTGATGTACGAAGGAGCTCCCGACTGGCCGAAGAAGGATCGCTTCTGGGAAATCATCGAGCGATACGGCGTCACGATCTTCTACACGGCTCCGACGGCGATCCGGGCGTTCATGAAGTGGGGACCGGAGTGGCCGAAGAAGCGTGACCTGTCGAGTCTGCGGCTCCTGGGATCCGTCGGCGAGCCGATCAACCCCGAAGCGTGGGTCTGGTATCACCGTTACATCGGGGGTGAGAAATGTCCGGTCGTCGACACATGGTGGCAGACCGAAACCGGCGCGATCATGATCACGCCGTTGCCAGGGTTGACGACGACCAAGCCCGGCTCCGCGACGCGGGTCTTCCCCGGCGTCAAGGCGGAGATCAAGAACGATCAAGGCGAGACGATTCCGACCGGAGGAGGCCTGCTGACGCTGACGCGGCCATGGCCGTCAATGCTCCGCGGCATTTACGGCGACCCCGAGCGGTACGTGTCGATGTACTGGAGCAAATTCACATCCGACATCTACTTCGCGGGTGACGGCGCCAAGCTCGATCAGGACGGCTTCTTCTGGCTGCTTGGCCGCGTTGACGACGTGCTGAACGTTGCCGGTCATCGCATCGGCACGATGGAGGTCGAAAGCGCGCTCGTCGATCACCCGAAGGTCGCCGAAGCCGCCGTCGTGGGCCGAACCCACGAGATCAAGGGTCAGGCGGTTGCCGCGTTCGTGACCGTGAAGGAAGGCGTGCAGCCGAGCGAGGCACTGATGATCGAGTTGAAGGATCACGTTGCCAGGAAGATAGGCGCGATCGCAAAACCCGACGACATCATTTTCACCGCGGACCTGCCGAAGACCCGGTCGGGCAAGATCATGCGCCGGCTGCTTCGTGACATTGCCGAGGGAAAGACGCTGGGCGACACGACGACGCTGGCCGATCCGAACGTGGTCGCGAAGCTGAAGGAACAGTACCAGGACGAGCATTAGCGGCCCGTGAAACCATCCGCGGTTCCCGGTCGTAGAGTGTAGGACTGGAGACCGACGCGCATGTCTTTGATTGAAACCCGCGATTTGTGGAAGACGTACACGATGGGCTCGGAGGAGATTCACGCGCTGCGCGGGATCTCGATCGATATCGATCGCGGCGAATACGTCGCCATCATGGGACCGTCAGGCTCAGGCAAGTCCACGCTGATGAATCTGATCGGGTGCCTCGACACGCCGTCGAAGGGGACCTACCTCCTGAACGGCAAGCACGTCGGCGACATGAACGACAACGAGCTGGCGCGCATCCGCAACGAGGAAATCGGCTTCGTCTTCCAGACGTTCAACCTGCTGCCGCGCGCCACGGCGCTGCACAACGTCGAACTTCCGCTGGTATACGCCGGCGTGAGCGCGACGGATCGGGAGGCGCGGGCTCGCGGCGCACTGGAGCGCGTCGAGCTCGGCGATCGCATGACGCATCGCCCCAATGAGCTGTCGGGCGGCCAGCGCCAGCGCGTGGCGATCGCACGCGCGCTCGTCAACAATCCATCGATCCTGCTCGCCGACGAGCCGACCGGAAATCTCGATTCAAAGACCGGCGCGGAAATCATGTCACTGTTTGCCAAGCTTCATAAGGCGGGAAACACCATCGTGCTGGTGACACACGAGGCGGACGTCGCCGCGTTCGCACACCGTACGATTCACATCCGCGACGGACAGGTGGAGAAGGATGTGAAATCCCAAGTCCCAAATCCCAAGCTCCAAATCCAAACACTGTGACTTGGGTTTTGGGATTTGGGTTTTGGGATTTGGGACTTAGACCGCAGCCCAGTGCCGTGCGCCGATTTCCTTCAATGGCGCGTTCCGCTCGAACGACTCGGGATTGAGCTCGATCCGCTGTCGCGGCGCATCCGGATCGAGCACCGGAATCGCACTGAGGAGCGCCTTCGTGTACGGATGGGTGGGATTCGAGAAGAGCGCTTTCGTCTCACCCAGTTCGACGATCTTCCCCATGTACATCACCGCCACGCGGCTGCAGATATGCTCAACGAGCCGCAGATCGTGCGCGATGAAGAGATACGTCAGCTTCAGCCGGTCCTTCAGCTCCATCAACAGCCGGACCACCTGCGCCTGAATCGACACGTCGAGCGCGGAGACGGCTTCATCCGCGATGATGAGCGCCGGATTCAGCGCGAGAGCGCGGGCAATTCCGATACGCTGCCGCTGTCCGCCGCTGAACTCGTGGGGATACCGCGCGATGTGTTCCGGCTCAAGGCCGACAAGCTGAAACAGCTCCGCGACGCGAGCACGCCGTTCGGTCTTTGAGCCGAGCTTGTGAATGACCAACGGCTCCTCGACGATGTCGCCGACCCGCATGCGCGGGTTGAGCGAGGAATACGGATCCTGGAAAACGATTTGCATGTCGCGGCGTGCCATCCGCATGCGCTGTCGCGAGAATCCGACGACGTTCTCGCCGCGAAACAGGACCTCTCCGGACGTCGGCTCGATGAGTCGCAGGATGCAACGACCGGTCGTGCTCTTGCCGCTTCCCGATTCGCCCACGAGCCCGAACATCTCGCCTTCCTCGATCGCGAAGGTCACATCGTCCACGGCTTTCACGACAGACGGAGGACGCAGCAGGCCCTGCTTCCGCACGAAATGCTTGACGAGGTGACGGACCTCGAGGAGCGGTTTACCCTGAGCGCAGTCGAAGGGCATCAGCGGGCCCCGGGGACGGCCGCCAGCAGGTTGCGTGTGTATTCGTGCGCAGGGTGACGCAGGATTTCGCGCACGGGACCCTGCTCGACGAGCTTGCCTTTGAACATCACCGCTACGCGATCGGCCATCTCGGCGATGACGCCGAAGTCGTGGGTGATCAGCAGCAACGCAAGGTTGTAGCGAGCCTTCAACTCCCGCATGAGCTCCAGTACCTGCGCCTGGATTGTCACGTCGAGCGCGGTCGTGGGCTCGTCCGCGATGATCAGCGGCGGTTCGCAGGCGAGCGCAATCGCGATCATGACGCGCTGGCGCATACCCCCTGAGAGCTGATGTGGGTAGTCGCGGGCGCGGAGCGCAGCGTCTGGAATGCGCACCGCGTCGAGCAATTCCGTGGCGCGGGTACGTGCCTCGGCGTGTGTCCCCCTCCCATGGACGGTCAGCGCTTCAGCGATTTGATCGCCCACGCGCATCACTGGGTTGAGCGCCGTCATCGGTTCTTGAAAGATCAGCGCGATTCTGGCGCCCCGTACTTCGCGCATCTCCCGTTCCGGAAGGGAAAGCAGATCGCGTCCGTCGAACATCACGCTGCCGCCTGTGATTCGGCCCGGGGGCTGAAGGAGGCGCAGGATGGAAAATGCCGTGACCGACTTTCCGCTGCCCGATTCGCCGACGAGTCCGAGTGTTTCACCCGGCATGATCTGGAAACTCACATCGTCGACCGCGGGTGTCGCGGATGAGCCGCCAAAGGTCACCGTCAGGTGCTGAACGTCAAGCAACGGGTTGCGTGCGCTCACGGCGGGACGTCCTGGTGCTCGCCGAACACCCGGCGCATGGCGTCAGCGATCTCGCCGAGGGTCGCGCGTTTCTCGACGGCGTCGATGATTGGCTGCACGAGGTTCGCCGTCCCGCGCGCCGCCGATTCGACCGCGTCCAACGCTGAGCGCCATTCGCGCTCGCTGCGTCCAGCGCGCATCGCCCGCACGCGTTCGACCTGGCGGCGTTCGACTTCCGGGTCTATGTGGAAGAGGTCGGCGTTCGGCCGCACCTGCCCGCCCGAAGCCTCGCCACTCGTAAACCTGTTCACTCCGACGACGACGGCATCACCCGCGTCGACCGCCTGTTGTGCGCGATAGGCTGCATCCTGGATCTGTTGCTGGATATAGCCAGATTCGATCGCCGCGAGTGTTCCGCCGATCTGATCGATCCGGTCAAGGAGTTCCGAGGCCGCGCGTTCGATCCGCGTCGTCATCTCCTCGATCGCATAGGAGCCGGCCACCGGGTCGACCGTGTTCGCGACACCGCTCTCATGCAGGATGATCTGCTGCGTTCGCAGGGCAATCGTCGCGCTCTCTTCGGTTGGTAGCGCGAGCGCCTCGTCCTTGCCGTTGCAATGAAGCGACTGCGTTCCCCCGAGCACCGCCGCCAGCGCCTGCAGCGCGACGCGGACGATGTTGTTATCCGGCTGCTGCGCGGTCAGCGTGCTTCCCGCCGTCTGGGTGTGGAAGCGCAGTTGCTGCGCGCGCGGATGAGTGGCACCGAACCGCTGCGCCATGCGGCGCGCCCACAGACGACGAGCGGCGCGGAACTTGGCAACCTCCTCGATGAAATCGTTGTGAGCGTTGAAGAAGAAGGACAGCCGCTGACCAAAGTTGTTGACGTCGAGGCCGGCATCGATCGCGGCCTGGACGTACGCGCTCGCGTGTGCGAGCGTGAACGCGACTTCCTGAACGGCCGTGGAGCCTGCTTCGCGGATGTGATACCCGCTGATCGAGATCGTGTTCCACTGCGGCATGTTGCGCTCGCAGAATGCCAGGATGTCGGTCACGATGCGAAGCGACGGGCGGGGAGGGTAGATGTAGGTGCCGCGCGCGACATACTCCTTCAGGATGTCGTTCTGCACGGTCCCCGAGAGCGCGGCGGGCGCGACCCCCTGCCGCTTTGCGACGGCAACGTACAAAGCGAGCAGGATAATGGCCGTCGCGTTGATCGTCATCGACGTTGACACGCGATCGAGCGGAATGCCGTCGAAGAGCGCCGACATGTCTTCGATCGAGTCAATCGCGACGCCGACGCGTCCGACCTCACCTGCGGCCAGCGGATGGTCCGAGTCGTAGCCGATCTGTGTCGGTAGATCGAACGCAACGCTCAGCCCGCTGACGCCCTGCGACAGCAAATACCGATAGCGGCGGTTCGATTCCGCGGCATCGGCAAACCCCGCGTACTGCCTCATCGTCCAGGGACGGCCCCGGTACATGGACGGCTGAATACCCCGGGTGTAGGGAAAGACGCCCGGATAGCCGATATCCGTTTCGGGGTCGATATCTGACAGATCGTCGGGGGTGCGGTAGAAACGGCTCGTCGGACCGCTCGTCATGGGGGTGCCACGCGATTCTACTCCAACCCCTTGTGTACCAGCGGTTAACGGCCGCAATGTGGCTGGAGCAGGCGGGTCATCTGTTCAGCTACGCGAAAACAGGCCGAAAACTGCCAGTTCGTTGACACTCATCAGCACTGTCTCTACAATGAAACGTAGTCTTCACGAAGGCTAACCCCATACAGATGAACATCTTTGGCGCTCGATCCCTGCCAGACCTCCCCGGTATGTGCAGGTTCGGATCGGGAGACGCCCCGGATCCCGGCCCGGCGGCGGTGTGAGGAGGAAGCAGGTATGGATGACGTCGTAAACCGGTTCGCAAAAGAGCTGGCCGACGCGATCGCCGCTGCCGTAGCCGAAAACCAGCAAGTGGAAGCGTGTCGCGCGAAGGCGCGCGAAGCCGGCTTCGATATGCGAGTGACGCTCGAAGCGGTCGTTGGTTTTGTGAACCGCAACAATGGAGCGGCGGTAACGAAAATCACCACTCCCGCCCGCCTGCTGCCGGCGCGCCGGGCTTTCGAACTGACTGCGAACGACAAGCGATTCCTGCGCTCGCTCCGCATCGGAGCTGACGAGGCGAAGGAGCCGACCGTAGAAGGCTAGAGGTTTAGAGAAGAGAAACCCACTCCCAACTCCCAACTTCCAATTCCCAAGCACCTCGGGAGCTGGTCGTTGGGGCTTGGGAGTTTCTACGTACGGGCTTTACCCTGGTTCGCGACGGCCGACATCGCCTGCTGCACCGCCTCCTGATCGCCCAGGTAGAACTTCTGGAGCGGTTTCAGGTCATCGTTGAGCAGGTATACGAGAGGAATGCCGGTCGGGATGTTCAGCTCCACGATCTCTTCTTCCGACAGATTGTCGAGATACTTCACCAGCGCGCGCAGGCTGTTCCCGTGCGCCGCGATGAGCACCTTCCGGCCGGCAATGATGTCGGGCGCAATCGCCTGGTGCCAGTACGGCAGGAAGCGCGCGACGGTGTCCTTGAGCGATTCGGTCAGCGGCAGCTCCCGCAGCGAGAGCGACGTGTAGCGGCGATCGCGGGAGGGGTGCCGCGGATCGTCTGGCGTCAGCGGAGGTGGTGGGATGTCGTAGCTGCGGCGCCAGATCTTCACCTGCGCCTCGCCATACTTCTCCGCGGTTTCGGACTTGTTCAACCCCTGCAGCGCGCCGTAATGGCGCTCGTTCAGTCTCCACGAGCGATAGACCGGGATCCAGAGCAGGTCCATCTCGTCGCGGGCGATCCAAAGAGTGCGGATCGCGCGTTTGAGCACCGAGGTGTGCGCGACATCGAACTCGAACTTCTCGGCAGCCATCAGCCGTCCCGCCTCGCGTGCCTCTTCACGTCCCTTGTCGGTGAGGTCGACGTCGGTCCACCCGGTGAACCGGTTCTCCTTGTTCCAGAGGCTTTCGCCGTGACGCAACAGCACGAGTCGATACATGGACCTTTCCTCTAGGCGGACCTTAGTGCCAGCTGCCGGATCGCAGATCGTCCGGCGTATGTCGCCGCGGATCCGAGCTCTTCCTCGATGCGCAGCAACTGGTTGTACTTCGCGACGCGATCGCTGCGGCTCGCGGACCCGGTCTTGATCTGCCCCGCGGACGTGCCGACCGCCAGGTCCGCGATCATGCTGTCTTCGGTCTCGCCCGAACGATGCGAAATGATCGTTCCGTATCCGGCGTTGCGCGCCATGGCGATCGCATCGAGCGTCTCCGACACGGTACCGATCTGATTCAGCTTCACGAGGAGTGCGTTTGCCACGCCGTCCGCGATTCCCTGTTTCAGAATCTCCGGGTTGGTCACGAACACGTCATCGCCAACGAGCTGCACCCGTTCGCCGAGCTCGTGCGTGAGCGCCTTCCATCCCTCCCAGTCGCCTTCGGCCAGGCCGTCCTCGATTGAGACGATTGGATACTGCCGCACCCAGTCGGTCCAGAGCTCGACCATCTGTGCGGACGTACGGGTTGGCTCTCCCGATTTCTTGAACACGTACTTGCCGTTGTCCCATAGTTCGCTCGACGCGACATCGAGCGCGATGAAGATGTTTTCGCCTGCGGAGTAGCCTGCCTTTGCAATCGCCTCGAGCACCACGTCGAGCGCCTCGCGGTTGGACCGCAGGTTCGGCGCGAAGCCCCCTTCGTCACCGACGCCGGTCGAATGGCCCGCTTTCTTCAGAATCGCGCGTAGCGCGTGAAAGATTTCCGCGCCGGCACGCAGCGCCTCGGCGAACGTCGGCGCGCCCACCGGCATGACCATGAACTCCTGGAGATCGACGCTGCTGTCCGCATGCGCGCCGCCGTTCAGGATGTTCATCATCGGCACGGGCAGGACGTACGTTCCGCCGGCAGGCCGTCCACTGAGCCGCGCGAGGTGCTCGTATAAGGGACGGCCTTCCGCCACGGCTGCCGCTTTTGCCGCCGCCATCGACACGCCCAGTAACGCGTTGGCCCCGAGGCGGCTTTTCGAGGGCGTGCCGTCGAGGGCAATCATCTTCTGATCGATCGCGCGCTGATCGAGCTCGGTGCCGGTGAGCGCATCCGCGATTTCCCCGTTGACGTGCGCGATCGCCTTCCGGACGCCCTTCCCCAGGTAGCGGCTCTTGTCGCCGTCGCGCAGCTCCAGCGCTTCGCGCTCGCCGGTCGAAGCGCCCGATGGAACGCCCGCGCGGCCGAAGGCAGTACCCGCCGATACATCGACTTCAACCGTGGGGTTGCCTCGTGAATCGAGAATCTCGCGTCCGTGGACGCGCGTAATCTGCATCCTAACCCCTTCCCCCTAACCCCTACGCTTGCGCGGCACCGCCGCGATCAGCTTCCGCTTCCGCGCGCAACGCCTCCTCGCTGATCGGGCCGATCAGCGGCTCGTCATCGGCCGTGACAATGACAACGCCACTGTCGGTGATCGAGTGGCGCCGGCGATCCTCCTCGACGTTATATCCGATGAGCGCGCCGCGCGGAATGAGTACGTCGCGGTCGATGATCGCGCGCCGTACGCGCGCATGCCGGCCCACGCGCACGCCGGGCATCAGAATCGTCTGTTCGATCTCGCAGAAGCTATGGACGCGAACGTTGGGGCAGAGGATGCTGCCGATCACCCGGCTGCCGGAGATGATGCAGCCCCCCGAAATAATCGAGTCGAGCGCCTGGCCGCAGCGGCGCCCCTCTTCCGCGAACACGAACTTGGCCGGCGGTGCCTGTGGCTGGTACGTGCGTAGCGGCCACTCCGGGTCGTAGAGGTTGAACTCCGGATTGACATGGCACAGATCCATGCTCGCCTCGAAATAGGCGTCCAGAGTCCCGATGTCGCGCCAGTACTTGGCTGCCTTCTTGTTCTCGTCGTAGAAGCGATACGAGTACACAGGCGCCGAATGGATTAACGACGGGATGATGTTCCTGCCGAAGTCGTGCTGACTGTCGGGGCGTGCCGCATCTTCCTCGAGCGCCCGTTCGAGCACCTCGGCCCGGAAGATGTAGATTCCCATCGACGCCAGGGCTGTGTCGGGCGATCCGGGCACCGGCGTGGGCTCTTGCGGCTTCTCCTGGAAGCCGGTCACACGATCGGATTCGTCGATGCTGACTATTCCGTAGCGCTGGGCGTCGGCCACCGGCACCTCGATCGAGGCGAGGGTGGCGTCCGCGTTCTTCTCCTGATGGAATCGCAGCATCTTCGCGTAGTCCATCTTGTACACGTGATCGCCGGACAAGACGACGATGTGGCTCGCCGACTCGCGGGCAATCGAATACAGGTTCTGGTAGACCGCGTCCGCCGTGCCGAGATACCAATGCTCGCCAACGCGTTTCTGCGGCGGAAGGATCTCGATGAACTCGCCGAGTTCCTCCGACACGACGCTCCATCCCGTCCGGATGTGCCGGTTGAGCGACAGTGATTTGTACTGCGTCGCGATGTAGATGTGCCGGAACCCCGAGTTGATGCAGTTGCTAAGCGTGAAGTCGATGATCCGGTACGGACCCCCGAAGTAGACGGCCGGTTTCGCGCGATCTTTGGTCAGCGGATACAGGCGCTCACCGACTCCACCGGCGAGCAGGATGACCAGGATATCGTCCAGTTCCATGGGTATGGCCCCAGGCCGGCAGCGCGCCCAGGCGCCCCGCGGATCCCCTGAGGGGCAGCGATGATAGCACGGTGAATCGCGCTGCAGAGGTCGCGCGGCGCTCGAGTTTCCGTCAAAAAGTGGCGTGCCGCGCGGCTGTTCAGAGGTTTGACTTGCCTGGGGACGACGCCTATGATCAACGGATTCGAGGGCTCCTCTCATCCCTGACAGGGCCTCGAAACACGCTATCGAAACGGCCACCGCAGCCCGACTCTGAGCGTCACGGCTGTTGTATTGTCTCCGTCACTTTCGGGAGAGAGAGGCATGAAGAAGATGAGAGGGATGGTTGCTCTCTGCGTCGCGCTGAGCGTGACTGCTGGTTCGTCGGCGCTGCTCGCGCAGAAGGCCGACAACAAGCAGGAAGTAAAGCGCAGTAAGGCTGAACAGCTCGACATCGAGGTCCTGCTCAAGGCGGTCGACACGGTCTCAGCGGGTCAGGCCGCGCCGACCACGATGGTGACGTGGGAATCGAACCATTTCATCCGCTCGCAGGACGGCACGACCTACGTTCCCTTCACCGTGCAACTGGATCGCTCGAAATTGATGTCGCCGACCGTCGCGCTGTACGTCCGCGTCGACACCAAGGGCGCCGCACCCGCACCGCCGAGCAAGGACAACAAGGACAACAAGGACAAGGCTGGCGCCATCCACCCCTGGGAAAACGTCTATTTCGCGACGGTCAGTCCTGAGGGGAAAGTCTCGCGCGCTTTCCAGGTGAAGGGTGGCACCGACTACGACGTGTATGTGGCGGTGAAGGACAAGGGCACGGTTGAAAAAGCCGATAAGAACTTCAACCCCACGGTCGCGGTCGCGAAGAAGGAACTGAGCATCCCCGACTACAACAAGCCGGAACTGACAACCAGCAGCGTCATCCTGGCGACGGCAATTCAGCCGCTGCCGGCGGGCGCCTCGGCGCAGGAAGATCCGTACGTGTTCGGTCCCATGCAGATCGTGCTGTCCCGCGATGGAAAGTACAAGAAGGCCGATACTCTCGAGGTGATCTACTGGATTTACGGGATTACCGGTGATTCGGCCGGCAAGCCGGACGTGCAGATCGAAAACAGCTTCAATCAGAAGACTGCGGATGGAGAGAAGTTCTTCAACAAGACGCAGCCGCAGGCATTGAACGCACAGTCGCTGCCGGCGGACTTTACGGCTAACAGTGGTCCGATTCCGGGCACGCTGCAGGTGCCTCTTCTCAGCTTTCCGCCGGGAGACTACCGGCTGGAGATCAAGATCACCGACAAGCCGTCGGGTAAGACCGTAACGCAGAACGTCAATTTCTCCGTTGCGGCGTCGTAAGGCGTAAGATGTGGGGACCCCCGATGACCCGCCTTTTCGCCAGACGCCCGGCGGTGGTGATGGTGTTCATGGCGGGCATCGTGTGTCCCGCGGTCGTTTTCGCGCAGTTCGCGCCGGCGTTCACTCCCAAGTCCCAGACAATCCAGATCGCCTCGATTTCACAGGCGGAGCTGCGCGGAACCGTGGTCGACGAGCAAGGCCAGCCGCTCGGGGGTGTCGTGGTGTCTGCGCTGGGCGGCAGCACCGCCTTTGCCGTGTCCGACCGAGACGGACGCTTCACACTGCGCGATCTGCCGGCAGGTCCCTACCTTGTTCGCGCGCACCTTCAGGGCTACGTGCCGGCGCGGGCGAAGATCATTCAGGTCACGACGGCGGCCCGCGACATTTCGATCGCTCTGACGCGCGTTCAAGGTCCATCCGACCAGCCGCAGATCCTTCAGGCGGGCCTCGGCGGCGTGGGCGGCCAGGAGCCGTCATCCGCGGACGCCGACAGCGAGGATCACGGAGAAATCGCGTGGCGCCTTCGACATCTGAAGCGGAGCGTCCTGAAGGACGTGGACGGCGCCATCGCCAGCCCCGGCAGTGACGGGTCCTTCATGGACGATTCGCTGGCTGCGCTCGCGCGGGCGGTCGGCGGACCTGTGCGATTTGCCTCCTTTATCGCGGAACTGCCGCTCGATGGGCAGATCAACCTGTTCACGAGAACGTCGTTCGATCGGCCGCAGCAGCTCTTCTCGACGCAGGGCGGAATGGCGGGGAGCGTGGCCTTTGTCTCGCTCACCGCGCCGACCACGACGGGTCAGTGGAATGTGCGCGGCGGCACCACGCAGGGGGATTTGTCCTCCTGGATCCTCGCTGGTTCGTACGCGCGGCGATCGGCAGGGTCTTCGCACAAGTACCGTGCCGGGATGTCGTATGCGATGCAGCGCTACCTGGGCGGAAACGCCGACGCGCTCGCTGCAATGGCCGACGGACACCGCAATGCCGGTGAGATCTACGCGTTTGATGACTGGACGATTGCTGACCGTCTCAACGTGACCTACGGTGCGCGCTACGCCCGTTATGACTACCTTGCGAATGAAAACCTTCTAAGTCCAAAGGCGAGCGTCACGGTGACACCCCTTCCCGACGCGTCGTTCCGCGTGCGCGGCGCCGTTTCGCATCGCGAGCTCGCACCGGGCGCGGAAGAATTCCTTCCGCCCTCAACCGGCATATGGCTGCCACCAGGACGCACGTTCTCGCCGGCATCGCGACGATTCGGATTCAAGCCGGAACGAATCGATCACCTGGAGGTCGCTGCCGAGCAACCCCTGGCCAACGACGTGATCGTCGGGATTCGCGCGTTCCGTCAACAGATCGGCGATCAGATCGCGACGCTCTTCGGCGTATCGTTGCCCAACACCACCGGCTCGAGCGTCGGGCACTATTACGTTGGCCATACCGGCGACGTGGACGTGCGCGGATGGGGCGTGAGTCTGAGTCGCATCGTTTCGGACGGGATGCGAGCATCGGTCGATTACACGCAGGCTGATGCAGACTGGCTCCGGTCGTCGGGAGGCTCGGCCCGTGTCGCCCTCGTGATGCCCTCGGTGATGCGCCGGCAGTTCGAACAACTGCGCGATCTCACAACGTCCGTCGAGAGCGAGTTGCCTCGCGTGGACACGCGGGTCTTCGTTATCTACAAGATCAACTCGGGGTTCGCGGGATCCGACGCAACCACGTTGCGGCCGAAACTGGGCGCCCGTTTCGACGTTCAGGTCAGTCAGGCGCTGCCCTTCCTCAACTTCACCAGCGGCCAGTGGGAGATGATTGTGGCGGTACGGAATCTCTTCCACGAAGACCTCCTCGACACCTCCGTGTACGACGAACTTCAGGTCGCCAGGCCTCCCAAACACATCGTCGGCGGCGTCACCGTTCGCTTCTAACGCGTATTTTTGAGCGGTTTTGAGGTCCATCCGATTGGATGATGGCTCCCGCGCATTGGATCGACACGGGTTCTGATATTCTTGAACTTCGTTAAACGACTGATTTTCAGTGAGTTACGACCAGGGCCACCCCACCGCTCGTGGTATATCGTTTGCTCGCCAGAGACGCACCGCCCGGCGTGTCTCCGGGCGGGCATTGACAAAGATGAGAGACGGTAAACGAGGCTCGGACGCGACACGTGCGTGGGCGCATTGGGGAGGACCCGTCCTTCCGCTTCTCGTCGTCTCCGGATTGCTCTGCCTCGGGATCGCGAACATCTCAGCTCGCGCGACGTGGCATGCCGTTGAAGACGGCGTGCTTTGGACGACGCAGCCCGACGGAGTCGTGGCGGCCGACATCGGCGCCGGGACGGCGGCTGCCTCGGTTGGTATCAAGCGCGGCGACCTGCTCCTGGCCATTGACGACCGTCCAGTCCAGCAGATGTCCGACGTGGTGCGGATGCTTCAGACGGCGGATGCCGGCCAGACTGTTCGCTACACGATCCTCAGGCTCGGTACGCGCGAGGTCGTGGATCTACGAATCGCCCCCATCCCGAGCGGCCCCCGCGCGCTTTACTTCCTGCTTGCCGCCGTCGGCATCTTTACGCTGTTGGTCGGCGGCGCCGTCCGGTTGCGCCGGCCACGCGATCCCGCGACACTGCATTTCTTCTGGCTGTCGGTGGCCTTCTTCGGCGTCTTCACCTTCTCGTTCAGCGGCCGGCTCGATCGACTCGATTGGGTGTTCTACTGGGCCGATGCGGTGTCGATGCTCGTGTTGCCGCCACTCTTTCTGCACTTCACGCTGGTCTTTCCCGAGCGGGCGCGACGGTGGACGGCAGGCCCGATTGGCCGCGCCGTCGTCCCGCTCGCCTACGTTCCGGCGGTCGTACTGGGCATCGCCCACGTCATGGCCCTCACGCGTCTTTCCGCCGATCCCGCGCGCTTCATGCGCGTGCTCGAAACGCTCGACCGGCTCGAGTTCCTCTATCTTGCGGGGTGCTTAATCGCAGGCCTGTCGGCGCTCACGCGCGCACTGCACGAGGTGCGATCGATTACGGGCCGCCGGCAGCTTCGCTGGATCGCATGGGGTACGGCGCTCGGGGCCGGACCCTTCGCGCTCGGTTACGCGCTTCCCTTTGCGGTTGGCGTGGACGGATCGCTGCCGATGCAGCTTTCAGCCATCCCACTTGGTCTGATTCCGCTCGCGTATGCCTCGGCCATCGTGCGGTACCGGCTGATGGACATCGAAGTGATCGTGAAGCGCGCGCTGGTCTATGCCGCGGCGCTCGGCGCCATCGTCGCGATCTACGCGGCGATGCTGCAGGGGGTCCAGCGCGTCTGGTTGAACGACGACAACGAACACAACTGGATCATCGCATTTCTGGCAACGCTGGTAGCGCTGCTGCTGGCGCCGCCTGTGAAGAACGCCGTGCAGAATGCGCTCGATCGCGCGTTCTACCGCGATCGGTACGACTACCGGCGCGCGCTCGTGGGCTTCGCGCGCGACC
Source organism: Vicinamibacterales bacterium (assembly GCA_036802945.1). Lineage (GTDB taxonomy): Bacteria > Acidobacteriota > Vicinamibacteria > Vicinamibacterales > UBA2999 > Gp6-AA40. The sequence continues at coordinate 49,003 of DAIRVG010000009.1, read as the reverse complement.
TCAACAGCGATCTCGATCTCCACAGGTTGTCCGAGCGACTCGTGTCGCGCGTCGTCGAAACGCTGCTCGTCGAACGGATGGCCCTGATGCTCGCGGATGAGGCAGCGCCATATTACGGGTCCGTTCGCGCGTCGGGATTCGGCGACAGTCATCCGCCGGCGCTGCCGAAACATTCGGGCATAGGGAGGCGTCTCGAGGCGGGCCACACCGTGGCGCTCGACGACCCCATCGCGGCGACGCGGTTTTCGGTGGAGGAGATCGAGTTCTGGCGCGATTCGGGTCTCTACTACTTCGTCCCGTGCGTGGCCAAGGAAGGCGCGATCGCGGTGCTCGTTCTGGGCCGCAAGGACACGGGCGAGCCGCTGAACAGCGAGGACATGAGCCTGCTGGGCGCGGTCGCCGGACAGATTGCGACGGCGCTCGAAAACGCGCGCCTGTACCGCCAGCTGCACGTGAAGGCGCTGGAGCTGGATCGCGTGCGCGCCTTCAACGAAAACATTCTCGAGTCGCTCGACGACGGCCTGCTGGTCCTGGATCTCGACGATCGCATCGTGCGCTGGAACCCGGCGCTCGAAGCGTTGTATGGCGTGTCAAAGGGCGAAGCGACCGGCCGGCGCCTGGACGATCTGTTCGACGGTCATTTCGTCGAAGCGCTCCGCGCCGCGCGCCGCGACACGCCGGCGGGAGCGACCCTCTCGCGGCTCCAGTTCGAACGCCGCGGCGGCGGCGACGAGCCGCTGACGGTGAATGCGGCCGTCGTGCCCCTGCGGGCGGCGGATGAAAGCGGCATCACCACAGTCGGCACGATTGTGATCATTGAAGACGTCACGCGCCGCGTGCAGCTCGAAGAGCAGCTCCAGATTTCGGAAAAGATGGCGTCGATTGGGTTGCTGGCTGCCGGAGTGGCGCACGAGGTGAACACGCCGCTCACCGGGATCTCCAGCTTCACGCAAATGCTGCTCGACGGCGCCGACCCACAGGATCCACGGACCCGCGTGCTCGAGAAGATCGAGCGACAGACGTTTCGAGCGGCCAAGATCGTCAATGGTCTCCTGAATCTCTCGCGGCCCGGCGCCGCAATGAGCAACGACCTGGCCGCAGTCGACGTCAACACCGTTATTTCGGACGTGCTGTCTCTGCTCGAGCACCAGTTCCATCTGCACCACGTCACGGTTCGGCGCGAGTTGAGCGAACAACCGATTAACGTGCTCGGCGTCGAGCAGAAGCTTCAACAGGTGTTTCTCAACCTGTTTCTCAATGCGAAGGACGCGATGCCCAAGGGCGGCTGGTTGTCGATCGCGTCGCGGCTGGAGACTGGGCAGGCGGTCGTCGAGATCTCCGACACGGGCTCGGGCATTCCCAGCGAGCACCTCGCGCGGATCTACGATCCCTTCTTCACCACGAAGGCCATCGGGCACGGCACCGGGCTCGGCCTCTCGATCACGTACGGCATCGTCCGCGAGCACGAAGGCTCGATCGACTGCGAGAGCAGCATCGGGCAGGGCACGCGGTTCACGCTGCGGTTTCCGCCCGCGGAGGCCGAACAGCTGGCGCGCGCCGCTCAGTGACATCCGGACATCACCGAATGCCCCGCCACGGATCCATCCTCGTCATCGACGACGAAGACATCATGCGGGAGATCCTCGAAACACTGTTGTCGCGCGAGGGATACACCGTCCGCCTGGCGTCGAGCGGCGCCGAAGGCCTCGAGCTGGCGAAATCGCTCCCGTTCGACGCCGTGATCGTCGACGTGATGATGCCTGGCATGGACGGCATGGCCGTCCTCGACGAGCTGAAGAAGATTGACGACGATTTGCCGGTGCTGATGATCACGGCGTTCGCCTCGGTCGAGAACGCGATCGCGGCGATGAAGCGCGGCGCATTCGACTACATCACCAAGCCGTTCAAGAACGACGAGGTCCTCGTCGTTGTCCGCAATGCGATGGAGCGACGGCAGCTGATAGCGGAGAACACCGCGCTGCGGCAGAACCTCCAGGCCCAGGCGCACAATTTCGCGGGCATTATCGGGCGCAGCCCGAAGATGAAGCAGGTGTTCGACCTGATCATCCAGGCGGCGCCGAGTCGATCCACCATCCTGATCACCGGCGAAAGCGGGACCGGCAAGGAGTTGGTCGCGCGCGCGATCCACACGCACTCATCGCGGCCGGATCGCGCGTTCGTCACGGTGAACTCCGGCAACCTGCCGCCGGAGCTGCTCGAGTCCACGCTGTTCGGCCATGTCAAGGGCGCGTTCACCGGCGCGGTATACCCGAAGAAGGGTCTCTGCGACATGGCGGACAAGGGAACGATCTTCTTCGACGAGATCGGTAACATCCCGCTCGAGACCCAGGCCAAGCTGCTGCGCGTGATCCAGGAACGTGAGTTCATGCGCCTGGGGGGGATGGAGACGATCAAGGTGGACGTGCGGATCATCGCTGCCACCAACTGCGACCTGAAGCAGATGATGGATGCGGACCGGTTCAGGGAGGACCTCTACTACCGGCTGCACGTCATCAACATCTATCTTCCGCCCCTGCGGCAGCGGAAGGACGACATCCCCGTTCTCGCGCAGCACTTCCTCGTCAAGTACGGCAAAGACAACAACAAGACGGACCTCGAGCTCACCGCAGACGCGCTCGATTTGATGATGGAATACCACTGGCCCGGGAACGTGCGCGAGCTCGAGAACGTCATGGAGCGCGCGGTGGTGCTCGCGACCGGGCCGCGCATCGGAACCGAGCTGATCCCGGAACATGTCCGCACGGCGCCCGCGTTTCAAATCCCGAAATTCGTCGTGCCGCCGGAAGGCATCTCGTTCAAGGACGTCATCACGAACGTCGAGAAGCGGCTGATCGAATCGACGTTAGAGGCGGCGGGTGGCGTGCAGAAGCGGGCTGCCGAGCTGCTTGGCATCAAGCCCACCACGCTCAACGAGATGATCAAGCGGTACGAAATCGGGATCCGCCGCGGCAGGAAGGGCGCGGGCAATGACGACGCCGACGAGGGCGGCTCCTCGAAGTCGCGTCAGACGTCGTCGCCGACTCAGTTCACGCGCGAATAATCACGCCCGGTTTCTGACGGCCATGACGAGCCGCTCGAAGCGGCCGAGGACCGCATCCCACCGATAGTGCTGCCGCACATACTGACGCCCGCTCTCGCCGAGCTGCTCGCGCAGCTTTGACCCGGTCATGAGGATGCGCAGCCCCTCGACGAACTCATCGCGGTTGGCATAGTAGAGCCCGCCGTTCGCGCGCCGGCAGTGCTCGACGGCCGCATCGTTGCGCGCACTCGCCAGCACGGGTGTGCCCACGGCAAAACTCTCGAGGACCGACTGCGCGAGGGGATCGTCGAATCCTGGCACGAGCGTGACGTCGGCAGCCTCGTACGCGACCATCCGGTCCCGATCGGGCAGGACGCCTGCCTGCCGCAGGTACGGTTCGTCAGGCACTCGCATCATCTTGACGCCCATCAGAACGAGCGACGTGTCGCCGTCGGCCGCAGCATAGCTGTCGAAGTAATCGAGCATCTCCTCACAGCCGTTGTCCGGTTCGACGCGACCACCGTAGAGCGCGATCGGCCCATACAGACGATGCCGGCGCCGGAACGGGACCCCTCGATCCGCACGCTCGTCCTCAGGTGAGGGAGATACGTCCGAGTCGGTTGCCCTATCGTCATCGACCGCATCGTCGGCCGGATCCTGCTGGTGTCGTGGATACACCTGGCGTTGAGCCGGCTCAACGCCGATTCCCACCAGTTCCTCCTGCCCGGTGCCGACCCGAAGAAACGATCGGAGCAGACGGCGTTCGGAACCGGACAACAAGCCAATCGTCCGCGCCGAGGACACGACATCAGGCCACAGGCCGAATCGGAGAATGGGGCTGAGGCGCAGGCACGGAAACAGGATGCTTCGCTCGGGGGCGACCGCGAGGCCCTGGACGGTGGTCGCGTGGAACAGCGAGAAGAAGACCAGCGCGTCGTACGAGCGGTGCTGCCGCTTCAGGTGTTCAATCAACCCCGGCGCTGACGGGCCGAGCCGCCGTACCCAGTCCATCTCCTCATCGCGCGATCGCGGTGCACCGAGGATCCTGTCAGTGAACTCCTTGAACGTGTGCGGGTCGTGGAGTTGGTTGACGGAAAAGCGCCGGACCAGGACGCCGCGCACGCGATCGGTGCCCTCGCCGTACTCGTTCTTCCAAGTGCGGGGGTCGCGCGCTGCCGTCGTCACGACTTCCACGTCGTGCCGTTCTTTGAGCTGTTCCGCGAGCAGACGGCATGCGTGCTCGGCGCCGGTCGTGATTTCGCCTCCGTAACGCGGTGTGATGAAAGCGAGCTTCATGCGATAGCTCCGCGCGATGCCGGTGTGTCGATCACCGGGCCGGACGGCAGCCGATCCACGACCTCGGCCGCCGGACGCATCGTGCGCTGCCGCCGGGACAGCCATCCCGGAAGGCCCTCCATGCGATGCGTAGGCGGATTGGACGACAGTTCCGCAAACATGTCGAGATACTTCCGTTCGATGACAGGCCAGCTGTAATTTCGCTCGAAAAATTCGCGGCCGTTTCGCCCAAGCGTTTCGGCAAGGTTTGGGTCCTCCAGGAGCCGATCGAGCACGCCGGCAAACTCCGAGTCGTTCGTGTAATAGAGGCCGCTGTTGCTCCGGAGGCACTGCCCGAGCAGTACGTCGCATCGCGCGTTGGCGATGACCGGCGTCCCGAGCGCCCAGGCCTCGAGCGCCACCATCGAAAGACTTTCATAGTACGACGGCATGATGAGCGCCGCCGCCCCCGCGATCGCGTCGAACTTGTCCTGGTCATCCACGAAGCCGAGGTGCCTGATGCGCGGATGAGAGGGAATGTCGAGCACCGGTGTCCCGATCAGCATCAGTGACGGCGGGTGCGGGTGTCCGTCGACGTACCGAATGAAGAAGTCGAACAACTCCATGCAGCCTTTGTTGACGTCGATGCGACCGACGTAGATCACGTAGGGTCCATCGAGACCAAACTTCTTCCGTACGCGCGCCGGTTCGACGACCTGAGGAATCTCGGACCCGACACCCACAATCACGCCCGGGACCTGCTCGTTGGACGAGACGGCTTGAATCAACGCCCGTTCCTCGTACGAGTTGTACATGATCGCGCGCACGCCGCGAAACACAGGTCCGAAGAGGCCGAGTCCAAGGGCCGGATCGCGTTCTGCCGTCGGAACGAGCACGGTGCGCAAGGGCACGCCCCGCGCGGTGTGATAGGCGTGGTAATAGCGCGCGCTGAACACGACGACGAAGTCGAACTCATCCGGATTTGCGGTGACACGTTCGATCAGTGCAGGGCTGACAGGACCCTCACTCTCCAGCCATTCCAACTCATCGTGCAACGAATGGTGCCGTGTGAAGACCTGCGTCGAACGCTTGCCGAAATCCGCGTCGTCGCGCTCTTGCGTAACTGGAAAGCGCTCGACGGCAACACCGTTGACCGTATCTGCGCCGGCCGGAAGTTCGTTACGCCATGTCACGTAGTCGCGCGCGCACGTGGTTAGCACGCGTACGTCCGCATGGCGTACAAGGCGCTCGGCGACGTATCTAGCGTGCAACTCGGCGCCGCCGCTGATATTGGCGCCGTACCGCTGCACCACGACGGCAAGCTTCATCCCTCGACTACGCTCCTGGTGAGTCTGACCTTGCCGAGTGGTCATTCCTCCGGAATGCGAGGAGGTAAATCGTCACGCGAGACGGCATCCGAGGAAGGTGTTTCAACGCTGTTCGTCATTGCTTCCTCAGCGGCCGGCTCGTCGTCGAATCCTTCGTCTGTCTCGCCTTCCGATTCCATGTCGCTGACACCGGGAGTTGAGGGTGCTCCGGCCGCGGTCTCGGGGGGCACGCTGGTGCCTGCGCCCATGCCACGGCGGCCACGGCGGCGGCGACGCCGGCGGCGAGGCGGGTCGCCAGGCTGAGGCTGTCCTGGCTGTCCCTGCTGGCCCTCGGTCGGCGGCTGAGCGGCGGCGGTCGGCTCCAGTGGCGCAGCCGCGGCGGCGCCGGGTTGCGGCTGCGGTGCGGCCGCCGTGTCCTGCGGGCGCGGTGCGCGGACCTGCGTGCCCTCGAAGGTGCGGACGCGACGATCGTTGAAGTCGACACGCGTGCTCAACGACTCGACGCGGAGAGAAAGACTTTGCGCCTCGAGGCTGACGCGCGCGACTTCGGTAACAAGCCGCTGCAGGATTTCGTAGTGCAACGCGTTCCACTCGGTCTGGCGGCGCTCGCGCTCGGTCTCACGCATGGCGGCGTCGGCGTTCAGGCGTCCCTGGACGGCTAGCGCATGCGCAATCGGAGTGGGATTGAAGAAAAGTCGCAGGATCGGGTTCAGCACCTTGCGGACAAAACGCAGCAGCCCGCTGGGCGAGTCGTACAGATTCACCTCCTCAAACAGAGGCGGCAATGCTGGAGCGGCCTGCGATGGCTGTTGTCGGTCACCCGCACCGCGCCGCAGCTGATCGAGCAGGCCGGGCTTCAGGGCCCGGGGATCGAGGATGGCCTCCAGACGCCGGGCGGCCAGCTCCTGTATCTGCTGGTTCGAGAGGTCGATTCCGCTGCGCTGCGAGATACGCGCACGGATGTCTCGCATGATCTGCTCGACATCGACCCGATCGCCACGGTTGATCTGCTCGGGTGGGGGCGGCTGTCGCCGCTCCGGGCCCCGCCTGTCGGGGCCGCGCCGACCGCGGTTGTGGAAATGTCCGCCGCGGCGTCCTTGCTGATTGTGATCCATCAGTGAATGCTCAGTATTTTTGAAATAGCTGTCCCCATCCCGTCCGCATGAACTCGCGGATGCGGGATTGACCGATCGTCGGATACCACACCACGTCGTGGTACACGTTCGACGCGAACGGCGCCCACACCATCAGCGGCGAGTGCAGCAGGACGCGCTCGAGCGGGCGGAGAAAGCCCTTGCGGATCATCTGGTCGCCCCAGATGACCAATGATTTCTTCGTCTGGAATCCAAAGTTTTCCATCGAGACGTCGTCGCCGACGAGCTCGATCTGCCGCGGATCGGCGATACCGAGGCCCCTCTCGTGCGCCATCCGGAGGAACGGGATCGACATCGGGTCGAACCCCATGAGCTGCGCCGCGATCGCGTCGATCGCGACGGAATCGGTCGCCGCGAGAACCAGGTTCTTCACGCGCGGAATCATCGTGCGCGGGCCCGCACCATCGCCGGCGACGGTCCCGTCCATCACGGTGAAGACGGCCGGGTGCAGCTCGCGCTGCATGTACAAGAGGTCGACCAGCACTTCGTGCATGTACTTGTGAGCGTAGTGACGCACCTCGCGCAGCAGCCCGCCAAAGGAATTCTTCACCGATCCGGTCATCACGGCATGACCGTGCGTCTTCACGGTGGGAAGATGGAGGATCTGCCGTCCCGGGTAAATCGCAGGAATCTGAATGCCTTCAGGAAAGATGTCGTTCAGTTTCAGGAGCGGGCTCTTGAACCGGTAGATGCGCCATTCCACATCGGTCAGCGGCGTGAACGTGAGGCCATGGCGATTCAGCACCGGCTCCCAGCGGTTGTTGCGGCATCCCTCTCGAGGGGATGTGACGACTGTCTTGTTCTCGATGGGGATCAACCGTTCGCGAAAGAAGCCATCCGCCAGCATCTTCCCGACGACGCCGTCCACTTGCCACGGCTGTGAAGAGCACGCAGGGAAATACTTTGTCCAGGACAAATTGAGCTTGATGAGCGTGTCGCAGTCGCGCGCGAGAGTGTCGCGGTAGCCGGCGAGATCCATGACGCGCGCGTAATCGGTCAGGACCGTCCCGGGCGTGGTGCGGACGACCGCTACTCGCGCCGTACGCGTGTGAGGCGCCGCTTCGGGTTTCGACGGCGCTTCGATCGTGGTAACTGGCATTTACTTTCCCAGCGGCGAATACAGAAGCGCGATCACGGTGGCCGCCCACAGCGCAACGCAGCCCAGAAGGGGCCTGTCTGTCAGCAGCATCGCGGCGGGGCTGCCCCCTCCACGCTTCTGGTGCACCAGATAGAGATATCGGAAGATCCCGTAGAGCACAAAAGGTATTGTCAGGCCGAGCTTGGCCGTTCCCAGCCGGGCGGCCGTGTCGGTGCTGGTGGCATACACCGTATACGCAATCAGGGTCGAGGAGGTCACAGCCCCGATCATCTGATCCAGGAGATACGGCGAGTACTCCTCCAGGATGCGCCTGTGATCGGTCGCCCCTTCGGCCAGCAGGGTCAGCTCGTGGCGGCGCTTGCTCAGGGCGAGGAAGAGCGCCAGCAGCGTCGTGCAGACCAGCAGCCAGTGCCCGATCGGAACGTCCACGGCAACCGCCCCTGCGATCGCGCGAAGCACGAAGCCGGCAGCGATCATGAGCACGTCCACGATCACGACATGCTTGAGCGCAGCGGAATAGATCAACAACATCGTCACGTACGTGCCGGCGACGACCCCCAGCTCGGTGCGGATCATGAACGCTGCCTGCACGCCCGCGATGCCGAGGACAAGGCCGGCGACCAGCGCCGTCGTTACCGAGAGCCGGCCCGACGCAATCGGCCGCTCGCGTTTCAGCGGGTGGTTTTGGTCGGCCGCGCGATCGGCGACGTCGTTGAAGAGGTAGACCGCGCCCGACAGCGCGCAGAAGATCGCAAACGCGCCGAGCGCGATCTCGACCGATCGGGGGTCCATCAACCGCCCGCCGAACACGACGCCCGCGAGGACCAGCAGATTCTTCGTCCATTGCTCGGGACGAAGCGAGATCAACAGGAGATGGATGGTCGAGCGATCCCGCACGACAGGCGTTGGCGCTGCGTCGGTCACGGGAGGTGGTGAAGGTGATACGCGGGCCATGACCGCGCGGCCGCTCCCGGAGGAGCGTGCCGGCTATACCTTTGCGGAGGAGAAGCTGCGAACTGCGTCCGCTTCGTTGTCGTAGGTCTCGAACACCGTGAGCAGCTTCGTGATCGAGAGGAGGTCGGTGATCCGCTTCGTGAGGTTGAGCAGCTTCATACTGCCCCCCTGCCGGCTGATCGTCGTATAGGTCCGGACGATTTCGCCGAGGCCCGCGCTGTCGATGTACGGCACCCCTTCGAGGTTGAGCACCACTTTCCGCCGGCCCTGGTGAACGAGGCTGTTGATCTTGTCCTTGAGCAGCTCGTCGCCTTCGCCCAGCGTCATCTTGCCTTTGAGATCCAGGACGACGATATCGCCCAGGGGCCGTTCTTCGATCTGCATTTACACACGCCTCACGTTCAATCTTCGAGAGAAGATTGCAATTATAAATGGAAAGGCCAGACGCGACGTCTGGCCTTTCTGCATTTCACTTCAGTAGCGAACGTGGAGCCTCGGAACGTCTACCCGCCGGCGCCTGCAAACTTCCGTTGCTGGAAGCATTCCTTGCAGAAGACCGGTCGGCCCTGCGTGGGACGGAAGGGCACCGTGGTGTCCTTGCCGCACGCCGAGCAGGTGGCCTGGGTCTCGACGCGATCGCGCATCGACGGCCCGGCGCTCACCCGGTTCGCTCGTTTCGCCTTGCACGCCTTGCAGCGCTTCGGCTCGTTTTTGAACTGTTTGTCAGCGAAGAAGAGCTGTTCACCCGCTGTCCAGATGAACTCCGACGCGCAGTCCACACACCTCAGGGCCTTGTCCTGGAACTCCATCGGTCGCCACCTTTGTTCGTCGATCCGGGCCCCGCCGCGCTACTCCGATTCGCGCCGGAGCTTCTTGCGATTACGCTTGCGCGCCAACGCCTGCTTGGCTCGCCGCTTGTCCCCCGGTTTCAGGTAGAAGGAGTGCTTTTTGATGTCCTTGATGATGTCTTCCTGCTGCACCTTCCGCTTGAACCGCCGGAGAGCGCTCTCGATGGATTCGCCCTCCTGAATCTTGACTTCAGCCACGCTGTGAAACACCCCCTCACCGGCCTGGTGGCTCCCTGTGATGGCCCTTATAGAAGGGCCGAACATGCTACGCTATCACAGGCAGGCGCGGATTCTAGGCGCAACACCTCGCCACGTCAACGAAATAGTCGGGCTAAGTCCGCGTGTGTTCCGATCCCTGATTCCAGCACGATTTCAGAGGGTAAATAGCTGTCCTGCAGTTAGTTACCTCGGATTCACGTGAAGATCCTCGTTGTCGGTGGCGGTGCACGGGAGCACGCGTTTGCGTGGAAGCTGTCGCGCGAGCGCACGGTTACGGAGGTACTGTGCGCTCCCGGGAACCCCGGCATCGGTGCCATCGCGCGCTGCATACCTGCCGATTCCGGCAAACCAGCGGATCTCTTGAGCATCGCCCGTCGCGAGCGCGTCGACCTCACAGTCGTCGGTCCCGAGGTCCCTCTCAGTCGCGGTATAGCGGACGCGTTCGCGTCCGACCATCTTCCGATCGTCGGTCCGTCCGCGGCCGCCGCGGAGCTCGAATCGAGCAAGGCGTTCGCGAAGGACTTCATGGCGCGGCATCGTGTGCCGACGGCGCGCTTTCGGATCTGCGACTCGGCGGAATCGGCGTTCGCGGCGATTGCCAGCGGTGAGTTCGGCTATCCCGTCGTGATCAAGGCCGACGGTCTGGCCGCAGGCAAGGGCGTCGTGATCGCTGAGGATCGTCCGGCGGCGGCCGCGGCGATTCGCACGGTAATGATCGACCGGCGCTTCGGTGTATCCGGCGAGCGGGTCGTACTGGAAGAGTTCCTGACCGGCCAGGAGGCGTCGTACTTCGTCCTTGCCGACGGCACCGCGTTCATGTCGCTGTCTTCCGCGCAGGATCACAAACGCATTTTCGACGACGACCGGGGACCAAACACGGGCGGTATGGGTGCGTTCGCGCCGAGCCCGCTGGTAACAGCGGACGTGGAGCGTCGTGTACTCGATGAGATCGTGCGGCCCGTCCTCGACGGGATGCAACGCGAAGGCAGGCCCTATCGCGGATTCCTGTATGTCGGTCTGATGCTGACCAGCGACGGTCCCAAGGCGATCGAGTTCAATGTGCGCTTTGGTGATCCCGAGGCACAGGTCGTGCTCCCGATGCTCGACGAAGATCTGTCCTGGCTGCTCGGTGCCGCGGCGACAGGCGTGCTCCCGTCGCGAGCGGCGCGATTCCGGAACGAGCCGCACGTTGGTGTCGTGCTGGCGGCCGGCGGCTATCCCGATGCGGTAGAGACCGGAAAGCCGATTACCGGCCTCGACGTAGCGGACCGTGTGCCCAACGCGCTGGTATTTCACGCCGGAACTGCGCGGCAGGATGGGCGGATCGTGACCGCTGGTGGTCGTGTGCTGACCGTGGTGGGCCGCGGCGCCACGTACCGTGACGCAATCGATACTGCGTACGCCGCCGCGTCGCACGTCCGGTTCGACGGCATGCAGGTTCGCACCGACATCGGTCGCAAAGCCTTGATGGGGTCTGACCCCATTACGCGAACCAAAATGGGGTCTGACCCCCTATGAAGTACGCCATCGTCACGTTCGGCTGCCGCGTGAACCAGGCGGACTCCTTTGTCATCGAAGAACATCTTCGCCGCCGCGGTGCCGTCGATGCGCCGCCCGAGGACGCCGATCTTGTCGTCATCAACACCTGCTCGGTGACGGCGAGTGCCGACCAAGGGACGCGACAGACGATCAGGCGGATTGTCCGCAGCAACCCGGGCGTGAAGGTGGTTGTCACCGGTTGCTATGCGACGCGCCGGCCCGAGGAAATCAGCGAGCTTCCGAACGTCGTGCGGGTCGTGAGCAACGACGCGAAGGAGACGCTCGTCGCCGCGCTCGACGCCGCAGGCGAGTTGACGACGGCGCGGAGGTTCGACGGGGGAGAGGGTCCCTGCGGGCTGGCGTTGGAGCCAGGAGTTGCCGGCCGGACTGCATTGATACTGCGCGTTCAAACTGGATGCGACGAAGCGTGCAGTTACTGCATCATCCCGCGCACACGTGGCGCCGGCCGTTCACGACCTCCAGGTGACGTGATTCGTGACATTCGACTCGCCGTCGATGCGGGCTACCGCGAAATTGCGATCACCGGCGTGCATCTCGGATCATACGGGCGCGATCTGGGCGACGGCACCACGCTCGCGCACCTTGTCCGGGTGCTGTGCGACTGGCCGGACGACGTGCTATTTCGTGTCAGCTCGCTCGAGCCGATGGACTGCACGCCGGAGATTATCGACGCTGCTGCACGTTCGGCGAGGATCGCCGCGCATTTTCACCTTCCGCTCCAGCACGGGTCGGACGCGATGCTCGCGGCGATGAAGCGGCCCTACACGGCCGGGTATTACCGCGATCTCGTCGACGATATCCGCGCCCGTCTTCCCCACGCGTCGGTAGGTACGGACGTCATCGTCGGCTTCCCCGGCGAGACCGCGCAGCATTTCGACGTGATGCGCGTTGTGCTCGACGCGCTGCCCGTGACCTACCTCCACGTCTTCCCGTACTCGGATCGTCCCGGCACCGATGCGACGCGGATGCCGGATAAAGTTGACGGCAATGACATCCGCGCGCGCGCCCGGGAGATTCGCGCTATAGGGGAGCGGAAGGCGGCGCAGTTCCGGCGATCGCAGGTGGGCCTGACCCTGCGGGCACTGACCGTGGACGACGGGAGGTCCGTTGTGACGGGAAACTATCTGAAGGTCAGAATCGCCGAACCGCGACCGCGGAACACCTGGGTTGATGTTGAAATCGACAGCGCGGATCCGCTCGTCGGCCGGGCGCTAACCCATTAAGAGCGCCATCTGCTGCGCGGCCGATTTCTTGACGCCCCCTTCGACAATCAATTGACCACACGCCGCGCGGATATCGCGCCCGCGGCTCTTACGCACCGAGACGGTCAGGTGACGGTCGGCCAGGATCTGAGCGAATCGATCGATTCGTTCATCAGAAGGCCGCTCGTACGGAATGCCTGGCGCGGGGTTCAGCGGAATCAAGTTGACCTTGGACTTGATCCCGGACAGCAGGCGCGCGAGCCGACGCGCATCTTCCGGTGTGTCGTTGACGCCGCTGAGCATCACGTATTCGAACGTGATGCGGCTTCGCTTCTTCAACGGGAACCGTCGGCACGTCTCGAGGATCTCGGCCAGCGGATACTTCCGATTGGGCGGCACGAGCTCCGTCCGCTGCTCGTCGGTCGTCGCGTGCAGCGAAATCGCGAGGTTCGGCATCAGTGGCTCGTGCGCCAGACGCTGCAATCCGGGAACAATCCCGACCGTCGACAACGTGACACGCCTGGGCGACACAGCGAGGCCCTCCTCTGCATGAAGGATGCGGAGCGCCTTCATCGTGTTGTCGTAGTTGTGCAGCGGCTCGCCCATCCCCATGAGGACGATATTGAACGGACGATCGAGCAGACCAGTGGCCTGGGCCAGGACGCGAACCTGACCTGCGATTTCACCGGCCGTCAGATTGCGAACCAGCCCCATCTTCCCCGTCAGGCAGAAGCCGCAACCCATGGCGCATCCGACCTGCGTCGAGATGCAGAACGTCATTGCGGGCGTGTCGGGGATGAACACAGCCTCAATACGGCGACCGTCCGCGAGTTCGAGCACGAATTTACGCGTGCCGTCGATCGACCGGCTCTCCGACATGACAACCGGCGTGGTAAGCATGAATTCAGAGGCAAGCTGTAAGCGCAGACCCTTCGAGAGATCGGTCATTCGCTCGAAATCAACGACGCCGCGTTTGTAGATCCAGCGGTAGACCTGTCGCGCGTGGAAGCGCTCGCCGCCTTTTGCTTCGAGGGCAGCTTCCAGCTCGAGAATTTCGAGCTCAGCAAGATCCAATGGCGCGGTGCTCATGCTATGTCCCGCATTTCGTGGAAGATGCGAGCATTCGATTCTAGCAAATCGAACATGCCGCAACGGGGGTATCGGCGTGGACGAGACGCATGAGGCACCCTTTCGTTATTGCAGCCGGAATCCGCCGCATGTTATGATTCGTATGTTCTTCTAATTCCCTGTCTGTCAACGGTTTGCGGCGTGCTCTGTGAATGAGACCGCGTCGTGGTGTTGACCGGCTCGGGCCCCGGCACCGACTGATTTCCCAACGCATCCGTGACTCAACCACTCATCGTCCGTGACGTGCTCCCTAACGGTCTCCGGCTCCTCACCGAGCGGATGCCTCATGTCAGGTCCGTCAGCATCGGCGTGTGGCTCGCCCGCGGCTCGCGTCACGAGCCGCAGGAGCAGAGCGGCATCGCGCATTTTGTCGAGCACATGCTCTTCAAAGGGACGGCGACCCGCAGCGCCGAGGACATCGCGCAGACGATCGACTCGATCGGCGGCCAGATGGACGCGTTCACGGCGAAGGAGTACGCGAGCTACTACATCAAGGTGCTCGACGAACACCTCCCGCTTGCCGTTGACGTCCTTTCGGACATCGTGAGGCGGCCGGCGTTCAGCGAAAACGACATCGATCGCGAGAAGAAGGTGGTACTCGAAGAGATCAAGATGGTCGAGGACACGCCTGACGATCTGGTCCACGAGCTCTTTACCGAGAGTTTCTGGGAAGGCCACCCGCTTGGCCGTCCGATCCTCGGCACGAAGGAGACCGTCGAAGCGCTGACGGTCGAGGGGCTACGGCGATACTTCGGCGGGGTGTACACCGCGCCGAACATGATCATTGCCGCCGTCGGCAACATCGAGCACCAACAGGTACGCGACATCGTGGAGCGGGCGTTCGGGTCCGTTCCGAGCGAAAACTGGCAGCTGTCAGACGCGCCTCCCCGTGTCGTTCCCCGCATCATCATCCGCAACAAGGAGCTCGAGCAAAGTCACGTCTGCCTCGGCACGAGCAGCTATCAGCAGGATCACAAGGATCGGTATTCGAGCTACGTTCTCAACACGATCCTTGGCGGCTCGATGAGCTCGCGTCTGTTTCAGAATGTCCGCGAGAAGCGCGGGCTGGCGTACGCGGTGTTCAGCGGTCTCAGTGCGTACCGCGATGCCGGTTCGATGACCATTTATGCCGGATGCGCCAACCACGCGATCGGCGAACTGATTGACGTCGTGGTCGCGGAACTGAGGCGGATGAAGGACGAGCCCCTGCCCGAACCGGAGCTTCGACGCGCCAAGGATCATCTCAAGGGCAGCCTCATGCTGAATCTCGAGAGCACGTCGAGCCGAATGTCGCATCTCGCGCGGCAGGAAATCTACTTCGACCGACAGTTCGGCCTCGATGAAACGCTGGAGGGCGTGGAGCGGGTCTCCACGGACGAAGTGCAACGGGTGGCGCGCGACCTGCTCCGCGACGGCGCGCTTGCGGCGACCGTGCTGGGCGCGGTCAACGGCCTGGAGATTACGCCGGAGCGACTTTCGCTGGGATGATACCGAGGTACACGCACCCGGA
This sequence comes from Vicinamibacterales bacterium, assembly GCA_036802945.1. GTDB lineage: Bacteria > Acidobacteriota > Vicinamibacteria > Vicinamibacterales > UBA2999 > Gp6-AA40. The sequence continues at coordinate 33,686 of DAIRVG010000009.1, read as the reverse complement.
AATGGGTCGCATCTGGAGCGACCAGCGGAAATACGAAACCTGGCTGCAGGTTGAATTGGCCGCGGTCGACGCGATGGCCCGGGCCGGGATCGTGCCTCAAGAAGCGGCGGACGACATCCGCGCCCGCGCCGCCTTCGACATCGACCGCATCGAGGAGATCGAACTGGTCACGCAGCACGACGTGATCGCGTTCACCACCGCAGTTGCCGAGCGCGTTGGCCCTTCGGCCCGGTGGCTCCATTTCGGTCTCACCTCCTCCGACGTCATAGACACCGCGCAGGCCCTTCAGATGCGCGACGCGTGCGACCTGCTCCTGGAAGGCCTCGACGGGCTGATGCAGGCGGTGCGCTTCCGCGCCGACGAGCATCGCCGTACTCCGATGATTGGCCGCACCCATGGCGTGCATGCCGAGCCGATGACCTTCGGGTTGAAGCTGGCACTCTGGTACGCGGAGTTGGCGCGCGACGTGGCACGGGTCGAGCGCGCGCGTGAGGCGGTCGCGGTCGGGAAGCTGTCCGGCGCCGTGGGCACATTCGCCCACCTCCCTCCGTCCGTCGAAGCCGACGTCTGCCGCACGCTGAGTCTCCAGCCGGCGCCGGTGGCATCGCAGGTCATTCAACGGGATCGGCATTCGGAACTGCTGTCCGCCCTTGCGATCACGGGTTCGTCGCTGGAGAAGTTCGCGCTCGAAATCCGCGGACTGCAGAAAACGGAGATCGGCGAGGTCGAGGAACCGTTTGCGAAAGGGCAGAAGGGTTCGTCGGCGATGCCGCACAAGCGAAATCCGATCGGATGCGAGCAGGTCGTCGGCCTTGCGCGGCTGCTTCGCGCCAATGCGGGCGCCGCGTTTGAGAACAACGCCCTCTGGCACGAGCGCGACATCTCGCATTCGTCCGTCGAGCGCGTCATCCTGCCTGACAGCTTTACCGTGCTCGATCACATGCTGCGCCGCTTTACCCGTATCGTGTCCGGGATGGTCGTCTATCCGGAGCGCATGAAGGAAAACCTTGACCGCTCGCGGGGCGTGGTGTTCTCGGGCACCGTGCTGCTGGAGCTGGCGCGCCGTGGTGTGTCACGGGAGCAGGCCTACGATTGGGTGCAGCGCAACGCGATGCGCGCCTTCCATGAGGCGCGCGACTTCAAGGCGCTCCTCCTGGTCGATACCGACGTCACTCGGGTGCTTCCTCCGGCCGAGATCGAGCGCGCCTTCGATCTCGACGAGCAGTTGAAGCACGTCGACGAGATATTTCACCGGGTATTTGAAGATCGACCGGAAGTCGTGGGGGCCGGCTTCAACAGGCCCGTAGGGAGGTAGCGTTTCATGCGTGCCCGCGTGTTTGTCACTTTGAAACCATCGGTATTCGATCCACAGGGGAAGACGGTGACCGACGCGCTGCACACGCTCGGCTTTGCCGCCGTAAGAGATGTCCGGCAGGGGAAGTACTTCGAGCTGGATGTCGACGCGCGCAGCCCGGATGACGCGCGTCGCCTGGCCTCCGAGGCGGCCGACAAGCTCCTGTCGAACCCCGTCATCGAAAGCTATCGCATCGAGATCGTCGACGAGGTGACCGCATGAAGTTCGCCGTCGTTGTGTTCCCCGGATCCAACTGCGACCACGATGCGCACTACGCCGCGACGCACGTGCTCGGCCAGCAGGCGGAGTATGTGTGGCACAAGGACACGAGTCTCGGGAACGCCGACGCGGTCATCCTGCCCGGCGGTTTCGCGCACGGCGACTACCTGCGGACCGGCGCGATTGCGCGCTTTTCACCAGTCATGACGGCGGTCAGGAAATTCGCCGACGCCGGGGGACCGGTCCTCGGGATCTGCAACGGCTTCCAGGTGCTGCTCGAGGCGGGCATGCTTCCCGGTGCGATGCTTCGGAACCGCAGCGTCAAGTTTCAGTGCGAGCACGTCCTGATCAAGACCGAGCAGACGGACACGCCGTTCACCCTCGCGTGCCGCCCAGGGCAGGTGCTCCGCATCCCGATCGCCCACGGCGAAGGCAATTACTACGCGGAGCCGGACGTCGTTGCGCGGCTCGACAAGAATCGCCAGGTGGTCTTTCGCTATACGAACGCCGATGGGGTCGAGACCGAGGACGCCAATCCAAACGGATCGGTCAGCAACATCGCCGGTCTCTGCAACGAGCGACGGAATGTCGTCGGCCTCATGCCGCACCCGGAACGCGCCTGCGAGCTGGCGCTCGGCAGCTCCGACGGGCGGGTCCTCTTCGACTCGGTCGTGCGCGCCGTGACGCAGGGCGCGTTTGCGGCGGCGAGATGACAATCGCTCCGGATGTTCTCGAGCGCCATGGCCTCAAGCCGGACGAATATCAACGGATCGTCGACGCGCTGAAGCGCGAGCCGACGCTGACGGAGCTCGGCATCTTCTCCGTCATGTGGTCGGAACACTGCAGCTACAAGAGTTCCCGCGTGCACCTGAGAACGCTGCCGACGACCGGGCCGCGTGTGCTGCAGGGTCCCGGCGAGAACGCCGGCGCCGTTGACATCGGTGACGGGCTGGCGGCGGTCTTCAAGATCGAATCGCACAACCATCCCTCGTTCATCGAGCCGTACCAGGGCGCCGCAACCGGCGTGGGCGGCATCATTCGCGACATTTTCACCATGGGCGCGCGGCCAATCGCACTCCTCAACTCGCTGCGCTTCGGATCGCTCGATGATCCGCTCGTGCGCCGTACCTTTGCCGGCGTCGTCGCAGGAATTGCGGGCTACGGCAACAGCATTGGCATCCCGACAGTCGGCGGTGAGGTCGGTTTCGACGAAAGTTACACCGGCAACCCGCTCGTCAACGTGTTCTGTCTCGGAATCGCCAACGCCGCCGACATCATCAAGGGTGTCGCCTCCGGCGCGGGCAACGCGGTCTACTACGTGGGCGCCAAAACCGGCCGCGACGGGATCCATGGCGCGACGATGGCGTCGGCGGAATTCGACGACAAATCAGCGGAAAAACGTCCCGCGGTACAGGTCGGCGATCCGTTCATGGAGAAGCTCCTCCTCGAAGCGTGCCTCGAGGTCATGAAGACCGATGCGCTCATCGGCATCCAGGACATGGGCGCGGCGGGATTGACCTGCTCCACGTCGGAAATGGGATCGCGTGGCGGTGCGGGTGTCGAGATCGACGTGTCACTGGTGCCGCAGCGCGAGAGCGGCATGACGCCGTACGAAATCATGCTCTCCGAGTCGCAGGAGCGCATGCTGATGGTCGTCAAGCGGGGCCGCGAAGCGGAAGTCGAGCAGATCTTCGAGAAATGGGATCTTCACGCGGTTCGCGTGGGTGAGGTGACAACCGACGGCAAGCTGCGAGTAAAGAACCGCGGCGAGGTCGTTGCGGAGATTCCGAACGGCGCGCTGACAGACGAGGCGCCGGTGTACCGGCGGCCGATGGTGGAGCCGGCCTACCTCAAGGAAGTGCAGCAGCTCTCCTTTGGGTCGCTCGGCAAGCCGGCCGCGCCGGCGGAAGTCTTCAGGCGCTTGCTTGGGTCACCGACGATCGCAAGCAAGCGGTGGGTTTACCGCCAATACGACCACATGGTGCGTACCAATACGCTCGTCATGCCTGGAATGGGCGCGGGCGTCGTGCGCGTCAAGGGCACGAATCGCGCGCTGGCGATGTCGGTCGATTGCAATGGCCGCTTTGTCTACCTCGACCCGTTTGCGGGCGCCCAGTTGGCGGTTGCCGAAGCGGCGCGGAACGTCGCGTGCGCCGGCGGCGTTCCGATCGGCGCCACCAACTGCCTCAACTTCGGCAATCCCGAGCGGCCCGAGATCATGTGGCAGTTCGCCAAGGCCGTCGAGGGGATGGGCGCGGCATGTCGGACGTTGGGCATTCCGATCACCGGCGGCAACGTCAGCCTCTACAACGAAACCGACGGCCGCGGGGTGCTCCCGACACCGGTGCTTGGGGTGGTCGGACTGATCGAAGAGGCGGATACGGTGGTCCGCCGTGCATTCCAGGCCGCCGGTGATGTCGTCATCATGTTGGGCGATACACGCGACGAGCTTGGTGGCAGCGAATACCTGAAAGTGATGCACGGCCTGATTCGCGGCGTGCCGCCCGCGCTCGACCTCGGGCGCGAGGCAGCGCTGCACCGCGTTCTGATCGAAGGTGCGGCCACGGGGATCATTCGCTCCGCGCAGGACTGTTCGGAGGGAGGCTTCGCGGTGACGCTGACCGAGTGCTGCATCGGTACGGGCCTCGGCGCGGATGTCGAACTGCCGGGGGTCGCGTCCGCCACCCCAGGATTGGGTGACATCGCCACGTTGTTCAGCGAGTCCGCGTCGCGGGTCATCGTATCCGTCGCCGCCGGACGGGAGGCCGATTTGCTGGGGTTGGCGGCTCGCGAAGGGGTTTCGGCACGTCGCATCGGGCTCGTGGGCGGCTCAGGTATTCGTGTGGCGATAGACGGCCGCAGGGTGCTTGACGAGCCGCTCAATGAGGCGGAACAAACATGGGCGACGGCCATCGAGCGGTACTTCGAGCCCGCGCGGGCTATTGCATGACACCGTACACTGGGAAGGTCTCTAGTGGCATGTTTCTTCCGAATTACTAACGGGCCGCTCCGTTGTCGCGGCCGCAGATCGCGCTCGGAGGCCTGTTGTGACTAGTACTCAATCAGTGCGAACGGTCCACTAAATGATCGACAAGTTCAAGGACGAATGCGGCGTGTTCGGGATCTTCGGTCACTCCGAGGCCTCGAACCTCACCTACCTCGGTTTGTACGCGCTGCAGCATCGGGGGCAGGAGAGTGCCGGCATCGCCGCCTCGGACGGTACGCTGATTCGCCTCCACAAGGCGATGGGGTACGTAAACGAGGCCTTCAACAGCGAGTCGCTGGCGAAGTTGCCCGGCTCCCTGGCAGTGGGACACGTGCGATATTCCACCGCCGGCGAAAGCCTCGTCGCGAACGCGCATCCGATCGTCGTCGACAGCATCCACGGCCAGCTCGCGGTCTGCCACAACGGCAATCTGGTGAACGCCGGTGAGCTGCGCGACGCGCTGGTCCGGTGCGGTGCCATCTTCCAGACGAACAGCGACACCGAGGTTGTCGTGCATCTGTTCGCCCGATCGCGCCAGGAAGGTGTCGAGGCGGCCATCGTCGACGCCATTTCGCAGGTCCGCGGCGCCTTCTCCTTCGTGATGATGACCAGGGATCGCGTCATCGGCGTCCGTGATCCGCACGGATTCCGTCCGCTCGCAATCGGCAAGCTCGGCGACGCCTGGGTGATCTGCTCTGAAACCTGCGCGCTCGATTTGATCGGAGCGACCTACGTGCGCGACGTCGAGGCCGGTGAGGTGGTGATCGCGAGTGCCGGCGGCCTGAAATCGATCAAGCCATTCGGGCCGGCCCGCCAGTCGCAGTGCGTGTTCGAGCACGTCTATTTCGCGCGTCCCGACAGCTACGTGTTTGGCGAAAGTGTCAACGAAGTGCGGACACAGCTGGGTCGCACCCTCGCGCAGGAAGCGCACGTCGACGCCGACGTGGTCGTCCCCATTCCTGACTCAGGAGTCTGCGCCGCCATCGGGTACGCGGAGGCGTCGGCCATTCCGATGCGCATGGGCCTTATCCGGAATCACTACGTCGGGCGCACGTTCATCGAGCCTCAACAGTCAATCCGCCATTTTGGGGTGCGCGTGAAGCTCAACCCCGTCCGCAGCATCCTCGAGGGCAAGCGCGTCGTGCTGGTGGACGATTCGATCGTGCGCGGGACGACCAGCCGGAAGATCGTGCGGATGGTGAGGAGCGCGGGCGCGCGCGAAGTCCACATGCGCATCAGCTGCCCTCCGACGGTGTCTCCCTGCTTCTACGGCATTGACACGCCGCGTCGGTCCGAACTGATTGCCGCCACGCACACGCTCGACGAGATACGCAAGTACCTCGACGCGGACAGCGTGGCATACCTCAGCCTCGATGGGCTGACGAGTGCCGTTCAAGGAGGGCGCTCGAGATACTGCACATCGTGCTATACGGGTGTCTACCCAGTGGCCTTCCCGCGCGACGAGACGGCTTACCTGCAGCTGGCGCTGAAGCTGAACGCCGACGCGCCACAGCCAGAGCCGGCGATACACGCGACAGCTGTCACAGATCCCGTCGTTCGTTGATGGACTACAAGGCTTCCGGCGTCGACATCGACGCGGGCAACGAAACCGTCCGCCGCATCCGTGGCCTCGCTCGCTCGACGTTCACGAGCGGCGTCCTCTCCGATATCGGCTCCTTTGGCGGGTTGTTCCGGCTCGAGCCGGGCCAGTTCCGCGAGCCAGTGCTCGTCTCGAGCGCCGATGGCGTCGGGACCAAGCTGAAGGTCGCGTTCCTCGCCAACCGCCACGATACGATCGGCGCCGATCTCGTCAATCACTGTGTCAACGACATCCTCGTGCAGGGGGCCGAGCCGCTGTTCTTTCTCGACTATCTCGCGACGGGCCGGCTGTTGCCAGACGTCGCCGAATCGATCATCGGCGGCATGGCCGCGGCGTGCCGCGCGAACGGGTGCGCGCTGCTTGGCGGCGAAACCGCGGAGATGCCCGGGTTTTACAACGACGGCGAATACGATCTCGCCGGATTCATCGTCGGCGTTGTCGATCGTCAACGCCTGATTGCAGGCCGGACCATCACCGTCGGCGATGTGCTGGTCGGCGTCCCCTCGTCTGGCCTGCATACCAACGGGTATTCGCTGGCTCGGCGCGTCATCTTCGAGCATCTGCAGCTCAAGGTGAGCAGTTACGTGCCCGAACTGTCGCGAACCGTGGGTGAGGCGCTGCTCGAGCCGCACCGATCGTACTTGCCGTTTATCCGGCCTTTGCTCGACGCCGGTCGCATAAAAGCGATGGCGCACATCACCGGCGGAGGGATTACGGACAATCTGCCGCGCGTGCTGCCGCACGGCACCGCGGCGGTCGTCGACGGATCCGCGTGGGAGGTACCCCAGATATTCAAGTGGCTTCAGCAGAACGGCAACATTCCGATCGACGACATGATGCGCACGTTCAACATGGGAATCGGCTTGATCATCGTGACCGGCCGCGATCAGGCAGAAGCGCTCCTCGGCGAGCTTGCGGCCCGCGGTGGCCGAGACGCGCGTGTGATCGGTGAGGTCGTTCCGGGCGAGCCGCCAGGCGTAAGCTACGCGAACCTGCAGTGAACCGCAGACTCGGCGTTCTCATCTCGGGACGCGGAAGCAATCTTCAAGCACTCATCGACGCGATCGCGGACGGCAGGCTCGATGCCTCGATCGCGGTCGTCATCTCCAACCGTGAAGATGCCGCGGGTCTGGATCGAGCGCGGGCGTCCGGGATCGAGGCTATTTGCCTCTCCCATCGCGCGTGGCCGACGAGAGATGACTACGATCGTGCGTTGGCGCGGGAGCTCCGTGCGCGCGAGGTTGGTCTGGTCTGCCTTGCCGGATTCATGCGACTCGTGGGTACACCGCTCATTGATGCGTTCCCGAATGCGATCCTCAACATTCATCCCTCTTTGTTGCCCGCCTTTCCGGGCCTGGACGCGCAGCGGCAGGCGATTGAGCATGGCGTGAAGCTGAGTGGCGTGACCGTCCACCTCGTCACTGCGGAACTGGATGGCGGGCCAATCGTGGTGCAGCGGGCTGTGCCAGTCCTCCCCGGGGATACGGCGGAATCGCTTTCCGCGCGAATCCTCGCCGAGGAGCATCGGGCGTATCCCGAGGCTGCGCAGATGATTCTTGATGGGGGATGGCAGGTTGAAGGGCGGCGGTTTCGTCGGGGCTAAGCCGCCGACTTTGGCGTCAACGTGACGATCGCCACTTCAGGCGGACAATTGATTCTGATCGGCACGTAGACCGTCCCAACGCCTCTACTCACGAACATCGATGTGTTCTCACGCGAGCCGAGACCGGAAAGCACCGGAAATCGCCGGTGCGCGAGAGCCCCAACGCCGGGCAGGACGACCTGTCCACCGTGAGTGTGCCCTGAGAGAACCGCCGGGACGTTGAATTGCGCCGCCTCATCCAGCCTTCGCGGATCGTGCGCCAGAAGGATTGTCGTATCGTGCGCACGCTGCAGCACGCGACCAATTTCCGATGCCTTACGAGTCCAGAATCGGATCCCTGCAAGCTCGAGGCCCTCTCCGCGGATCTCGCGCCGCGTCCGGGCGTCTTTCAGCACCTCGATGTGGTTCGCGATCAACGCCGCAGGCATGTCGCGGTCGTCGTCGTGGTTCCCGAGAATCGCGAACACGCCATTCGGCGCCTGTAACGGCGCGAGCAGGTCCGCCACAGGTCCGACGTACGCGCGATCGCCCCACGTCACGTAGTCGCCGCCAAGAACGATCAGGTCTGGATGCGCGGTGGTGATGAGATCGATGGCCGCCTGCACATCTTCGGCTGGGACCATCGCGCTGTGATGAATGTCTGTAATCAGGCCGATGCGCAATCCATCAAGCGCCGGAGGCAGACCTGATACGGGGAGTGTTGCCTCAGTCAGGCCGACGTGATGACGCTCGTACGCGACGCCGTACGCGCCGGCCCCAGTGAATGCGCCCACTGCGGTGGCGACCATTCCCTTGATTGCCGCGCGCCGGGTGAGGGGCATACGCGGTTGTATAGTAGCGGCTGATGGACCTGTATGGCGAGTTGGAGTGGCGCGGTCTTGTGTACGACGCCACCGAGGGGCTGCGCGACGTTCTCGCGCGAGAGAAAGTCACCGCATACAGCGGCTTTGATCCGACGGCGTCCAGCCTGCACGTGGGCCATCTGCTGCCCGCACTCGCACTCGCACGAATGCAGCGTCTTGGTCACAGCCCGATTGCGATTGTCGGCGGCGGCACTGGTCTGATTGGCGATCCCAGCGGCAAAAGCACCGAACGCACGTTGCTCAGCGTGGATCAGGTCGAGGCGAACGTTGCGTCGATCCGCGAACAACTCGCGCGCTTTCTTGATTTCGATGCGTCCACCAACACCGCACGGCTCGTGAACAACGCGGACTGGCTGACGAAGATGAACGCGATGGAGTTTCTGCGAGACGTGGGCAAGTACTTCACCGTGAACGCCATGCTCGCGAGGGAGTCGGTCAAGCGCCGCATGGAGAGCGAGGAGGGGATTTCGTACACGGAGTTCAGCTACTCACTGCTGCAGGCGTACGACTTTCTCGTGCTGAACGATCGCTTCGGCTGCACGCTGCAGGTTGGTGGAAGTGATCAATGGGGAAACATCCTCGCCGGATGCGATTTAATTCGTCGCCTCAAAGGGACAAAGGCCCACGGTCTCGTGATGCCGTTGCTGACAACGGCATCGGGAACAAAATTCGGCAAGACCGAGGCGGGGGCCGTGTGGCTCGATCCGAGCTTGACCTCGCCATTCCGCTTCTTCCAGTTCTGGTTGCACACCGAGGACGGCGACGTGGGGAAGTACCTTCGGTTCTTCACCTTTCTCGATCGACCCACCGTCGAACAGCTCGAAGACACCGCGCGGATGGCACCGGAGTTGCGCGAAGCGCAGCGAGCGCTCGCGCGCGAGGTCACGCGGATGGTGCACGGCGACGAGGCCGTCGCGCGTGCGGAGCGGGCGTCCGGCGTCCTCTTTGGTGAAGACATTTCGATGCTCCCTGCCGAGGACGTGTTGTCGGTCTTCGACGATGTGCCTTCGTCGACCGTAACGGCGGATAAGCTGGCGGGCGATGGCGTTGCGGTGGTGGAGCTTCTCGCATCCAGCGGGTTGACCGCGTCCAAGGGCGAAGCCACCCGTCTGATTCGCGGCGGCGGCGTCTACGTCAACAACCGCCGCGTCACTGACGAAAAGGCGCGGCTCCGCTCCGGCGACGCCATAGACGGGCGCCTCTTCGTCCTCCGTAAGGGCGCCAAGCAGAACCACGTCGTAAAAATCGGTTAGGTCTATCGACATGAAGGTCGGCGATGGGTTTCACCTCACGTATTGCTCCAATATTCATCCCGGTGAGACGTGGGAAGCGATGGATGACGCGCTGCGAACGTCGTTGCCGCGCATTCGCAAGATCCTTGGCTACCATGGTGCGATGGCCGTGGGACTCCGTGTATCTGCCGAAGCCGCCACGGCACTGGACCAGCAGGCGGTACTCGATCGCTTTCGCGCCTTCCTGCGCGAAGGCAACTACTACGTCTTCACGATCAACGGGTTTCCGTACGGCGCCTTTCACAGTGAGCGTGTGAAGGAGCGGGTGTACTTGCCAGACTGGCGCACGCGCGAGCGGCTGGACTACTCGAACTCCCTGGCCCGCATACTCGCGGCGCTTCTCGCGGGCCGCGACGACATCGAGGGGAGCGTCAGTACCGTGCCGGGCGCTTTCCGAGCTGCGGTTCATGACAATGGCGACGCCAGAACAATCGCCACGAATTTTCTTCGCCACGCCGCGTTTCTCGTACGGCTCCGCCAGCAGGCGGGCGCGACCGTTGCCCTTGCAATCGAACCCGAGCCCGCGTGTCTCATCGAGACCACAGACGATGCCGTCGAGTTCTTTTCGAAATACCTGTTCGATCCCTCGCTCGTGTCGTCGGTCTCCGCCGACACGGGGACGCCTCTTGCCGTGGATGACGTCCGGCGGCATGTCGGGATCTGCCTCGATGCGTGTCATGTTGCTGTGGAGTTCGAGGATCCGCTTGTGGCGCTGCGCAAGCTGAGTGACGCAGGCATCAGGATTCTGAAGGTGCAGGTCAGCTCGGCTCTGCACCTGGAGCATCAGGACGCGGCGGCACTGTCGCATTCGCTGACGCGGTTCGCCGACGACACGTATCTTCACCAGGTGGTCGAGAACAGCGCCGCGGGGCGGGTCCAGTTTACGGACCTGCCTGATGCGCTTGCCGCCGCGGCGCGCGATCCAGGAATGTACCGCGACTGGCGTGTCCACTTCCACGTGCCGATCTTTCTCGCCGCGATGCAGGGATTCGAGACAACGCAGCGCGATTTATCCGCGCTGCTCGGCGCGCTGAGGCGCGAGCCGGCGTGCCGCTATCTCGAGATCGAAACATACACGTGGGACGTGCTGCCGCCGGAGTACCGCACGACCGACGTCTGCACGGCGATCGCTCGCGAGCTGTCATGGACACGGTCGCTGCTCGAGGCGTGAAGCGTCCGCGATGGCGGGCGTACCTCCTGCTCTCGCGGATCTCGAACCTGCCGACCATCTGGACCAACGTTCTCGCCGGCATCGTCGCGGCGCATGCTCCTGTTCAGTGGTCCGTCGTTGCGCGAGTGGCGGCTGGCGTGTCGTTGCTCTACACAGCCGGCATGTTCCTCAATGATGCATTCGACAGGCACATCGACGCGGTCGAGCGGCCCGACCGGCCGATTCCCGCGGGCGACGTCACCGCGCGGGCTGCGTTCGTATCCGGTTTTGCGATGCTCGGGGCCGGTGTGTTCGTCGTGGCCATGCAGACGCGATTTGTGGCGCCGCTTGCTTGGAGCCTTCTTCTCGCTGCGGCGATCGTCCGCTACAACTATCACCACAAGAAGAATCCGCTCGGTCCGTTGGTGATGGGTCTCTGCCGAGGGCTGGTGTACTGCGTTGCCGCGGCTGCCGCGGCGGTGGCGGTTCCGCGCAGCGTTCTTGTGGCCGCCCTGTGTCTCATCGCCTACGTTGTGGGGCTGACCGAGGTGGCAAAGCGGATTGGTCCGCGTGCCGGAGTTGTGGTTCCGCTCCTCATCGCGGGGATCTCACTGTTTGATGCGGGTGTGGTCGCGTTGAGCGGCGGCGGAATTGCCCTGGTCGCGCTCGCGGCCGCGGGCTTCCCCGCGACGCTCATGCTTCAGCGCGTGGTGCCAGGGACCTGATCGAAAAGATGCGCGAGCATGGCGTCACGGACCGATGTCGGTTCCATCACGCCCCGCACGGCGTTCTTCTCTGACGAGATGAACACCGGTCCATCCTCGGCGCGGTCGGTGATTCGACCGTGCGACCCCCGAACAAGCGATGCGTCCAGCGGGATCACTTCCAGCAGATACCGGAAGCCGAGTGCCTTCTTCGCAAGCGTGTATCCGATCTTGAGCTTGGGCATCGATATCGCCGGATCAAGGAAGAGCTCGGCGGGGTCGTACCCGGGCTTGCGATGGATGTCGACTGTTCGCGCAAAGTCCGGCGCGCGACTGTCGTCGAGCCAATAGTAATAAGTGAACCACGAATCCGAGGCGGCGATCGCAATCAGCTCACCCGAGCGTTCGTGATTCAACCCATGAGCGGCAATGCCGGCGCCCTCGAGGACGCTCTCCACACCCTGGAGCCGTTCGACCAGCGCTTTGGCCTCGCCGATACGCGCCGCATTGCGGACGTAAATGTGCGCGATCTGATGGTCGGCGACGGCGAATGCCTGGCTTGCTCCAGTATCCAAGGCATCCGTGCCGAGCTCCTCGCGAACGACCAGCAGTCCCGCCTCGCGCAGCGCCCGGTTGATGTGCACGGGCCATGTGACCTTGGTCAGGCCGTATTCGGAAAGCACGATGATGCGGCGGCCGCGGGCGCGAAGGCGGTCGATGAGACGCCCGCAGACGGCGTCGATCGCCCGCACATCAGCCCGGATCCGATCGTCATCCGGTCCGAGGCGTTGCATGTTGTAGTCGAGGTGCGGGAGGTAAATCAGGAGCAGCGACGGCGACATCCATTCGTCAATGCGCAGCGAGGCCTCGGCGATCCAGTTGCTGGAGCGAATGTCGGCGTTCGGTCCCCAGAAGTTGAAAAAGGGAAACGTCCCGATGTCGGCCGTGAGGCGTGCGGTCAGGTCCGCCGGGAATCCGTAGATATCAGGAATCTTCCGGCCATCGGCCGGATAGATGGGGCGCGGCGTGACTGACCAGTCCGCCGAGCTGTACATGTTGTACCACCAGAACATGTTGGCGCAGGTCACCGCGGGGTCGCGGCGACGCGCCGTTTCCCACACCTTCTCTCCCGCCACGAGCTGGTTTGACTGGCGCCAGAACATCACCTGCGCGAGATCGCGAAAGTACCACCCATTGCCGACGATACCGTGGTCTTTCGGGAGCGTTCCAGTCAGGTAGGTCGCTTGCGCCGTGCACGTCACCGCGGGTAGCACGGCGCGGATCGGGCCTATGCTGCCGTCGTGCGCCAGGGCGCGGAGATTCGGTGTGTCGCTGCCAATCAGTGCCGGCGTGAGGCCGACGACGTTGATAACCGCCGTCGGGTGCGTCACCGTGTCGCGGTGATCTGTTCTCCGCGCAGGACGGAGTTGTTCTCGAACTTCTGCTGCCGGTCGATCGCGGGCCGCTCGCTGATGTCTCCTACGTCGAGCCGTCCGGTCTGGCCGAAAAAGGCGACGGGGTTGTCCCAGACGATGCGCTGAATATCGGCGTCAGCGACGCCGTTCGCGCGCATGACCTCGACCGCTTTCGGCACTTTAAGCGGATCGCTGATACCCCAGTCCGCGGCACTGTTGATAATCATTCGGCTGGTGCCGAACTTCCGCACGAGCACGGCCATGCGCTGCTCGTCCATCTTCGTGTTCGGATAGAGAGAGTGGCCCGCCCAGCAGCGCGTTTCCAGCACGAACGGCAGCGTCTCCTCATTATTGTGATCGATGAGGACGCGCTCCTCGGGTAAGCCCACCCGCTTGACGACCTCGATCGTCCGGATGGTTCCTCGCTTCTTGTCCCGGTGCGGCGTGTGGATGAGCACGGGCAGGTCGTACTCGCCCGCCAGCTCGAGCTGCTTGACCAATGATTTCTCTTCGGCGTCCGTCTGATCGTCGAAACCGATCTCTCCGATGGCGACGACGCCCTCTTTGTTCAAGTAGCGCGGGAGCAACGCAAGCACCTCATCCGCGAGCTTCGGGTTGTTCGATTCCTTCGGGTTCAGCCCGATCGTGCAGAAGTGCCTGATGCCGAATTGCGACGCGCGGAAGCGCTCCCATCCAAGCAGGCTGTTGAAGTAGTCGATGAAGCTGCCCGCCATCGTCCGTGGCTGCCCGAGCCAGAACGCGGGCTCAATGAGTGCCACGATGCCGGCGCGCGCCATCGCCTCGTAGTCGTCGGTTGTCCGCGAGGTCATATGGACGTGTGGGTCAAAAATCTTCATCGAAGTTGCTCCTCCGTGGGTGCGTCCTTCGTCAGGGCGAGCGCGAGATCCAGGGGCACGGAACGTCCCGCGGCTCGCCGTTCCGCGGCGTAGTCGAGCGCCATACGGGACAATTCCGAGTTCAATCGTCCGCTAAGCCCGACGATCCGCGCGAGCGAAATGCCATTGAACATCGCCTTCAGGACGAGCTGGTTGAAGTTCAGCTCCGGAAAGTAACGCTCGGGATACGGGTTCTCGCAGGCGATCGATTCGAATTGCGGAAGGATGTTCGTGCGGCAGGCATCGATCGCGACGCTCAAAAAGCGCTCGGAACCTGGCAAGAGCGGCAAGGCCTTGAGCCAGCTTTGCTGCTCGCGCGAGTCCCCACGCTCGTAGCACTCAATCGCAGCGGTCGCGAACTGATCGGCACCGACATGTTCCGCAAGCGTTAGCAACAACACGGCTCTGCCCGCATCGTCACCTGTCCACCGGTCGAAGAAGGTGCCTGGCGCTGTCGACGCAAGCGCCGCGCGCTCGCTCACGGGGAGCTGAAGAAGGTCACGTCCGGTGTGCTTGGGAGCGTTGGTATATGCCGCGAACAGGGCGTCCCGATCTCCCTTCGCCGCACGTGACACAGCCGCGTCGAGCCAGGTCTGCGCTGCAGTGCCCGCTCGAGCGCAGACCGCGCTCGTGAGGAGATCGATTGTGGCCAACAGCAAAATTAGACCCCGGTTTCCGGGCGGCATGCAATGGCCGCACGATTCTGCACACTCCGACAATTGACAGTACGTACTCGAGCAGCGAAGATCAGAAGCTCATACCCGTCAACATCTTGGGGAGTCCTCATGAACGCATCCCAGCCTGGGACCGATCAGGCGCGCGTGCCCAGCCCAGCTCTGCTCATGCAGCTCGGCCTGGCTTATCGGTCCTCGGCGGTCCTGTTTGCAGCCGTCAATCTCGACATTTTTACTTTGCTGTCGCCCGGCGCGAAAACGGCCGCGCAGCTTGCCGACGCGTGCAATGCGCACCCGCGGGCGATACAGCTTCTTCTCAACGCATGCGTCGTCGAGGGACTGCTCGTTGCTGACGGTCCGAGTTACTCGAATAGCGCGATCGCCGCCGGCTACCTTGCGCGCACGAGTCCGCAGTTCAGTGCGAATGGATTCAAGTACGCCGAAAATCTCTATCCGGCGTGGGGACGTCTGACGGATCTGCTTCGCGATGGCAAGCCGCCGATGCCTGCGTCGGTCATGCTTGGCGACAGCAAAGAGGTGACCCGCGCGTTCGTGCACGCGATGCATGAACGCGCGCGGGGCATCGGATCGATCCTGCCGTATCTGAATCTCGACGGGCGGAAGCACCTGATCGACATTGGCGGCGGCCCTGGCACGTACTCGGTGGCCCTCGCGGAGCGGACGCCTGGGCTGCTCGCCACTGTGCTCGACGTCCCCGGTGTCGTTGAAGTCGCACAGGAGCTCGTCAGCGCAAGCGGCTACGCGGATCGCGTTCGCCTTGTCGCCGGCGACTACCTGAAATCTGATTTCGGTTCGGGATATGACGCCGCGTTGCTCTCGGGCATGATGCATCGCGAATCACCTGACTCCTGCCGGCTGCTGTTACGCAAGACGTTCGATGCGCTCGAGCAAGGTGGAGTTGCGATCGTCAGCGACGTCTTCTTCGATGACGAGACGAAGCGGACACCGGCATTTACGGTGTACTTCGCGCTCAATATGATGCTGACGAGCGACGATGGCTCGGCGCACGCAAAGACGGAGATGGCGGCGTGGATGCGCGACGCAGGGTTCACCGGCGTGGGCGTCCGAGAACTTCCGAAGCCGAATCCACACTCGCTCGTGACCGGAACGAAGCCGTGACGAGCGTGTCGACCGTTGTCGGCGGCGCGGAGCGGATCCGTCCGGCGGCGGAGTCGACATCAACCCGGCCGCCCGCGTGGCTCATCGCGGCCACGGGCGCTCTCGCGGTGACGATCCTCGTGCTTGCCGTCGCCGAGACCGGGCTCAAGGCGCAGTACCTGATCGACCAGGGCGAATACATCAGCGTTCTTGGCCTCGTGTTCATCGCGCTCGCGGGGGCCTATCTCGTATGGCGAAAGCGATTGGGGAGCTCCCTTCCGCTGGTCTTTCCCTGGCTGCTCTATCCGATCGTCACGCAGGGCGATCAGATCATCGACAATCTGTCGATCAACCCGATGCGGATCGTCTGCCAAGTGTTGCTGGCGGCGATCTTCGCCACTCCGGTCGGCGTCGCTGTGCTGGTGGCTCGCGGCTGGATGGCGGACGCACGCAGACGCCAGGGCTGTGCGATGCTTGCCGCCGCGCTGATGGCGATGGAGATCTGGCTGGCCGAGCTATACCTGGGGCGCCTGATGATCGCCACTCTCATCCTGATGATCATCGGCGTGCTGGTCTATGGATACCTGCCGGTGGCTCCCGAGAGCGACGTCGCGAGGCGACGTCAGCGGTCGGAGCGCTTTGCGCTGTTCGTGCTCGTGATCGGCGTCACCGGCTCGCTGGCAACGTACCTCGCATACAAAAACGCGCCGGGCGCGTACCAGGGGAGCCCGAGTTTTTTCATGGATCCGAGCCAGAAGGGCTCCGAGTATTCATTGACGAGAGTCGTGCCTATTGCGGGGCCTGTCAGCGCTCCCGTGTCGCCAGATCTGATTCAGGCGGCGCTCGACGCGGACGCCCGCACGTTGGATCGCCTTCTCGCCGGTTATCACCTGCTCGAGCGGAACTACACCTGGGACTTCCATAACCACCTGTTCCTTCGAAGCTGGCCGCTAGTCCCGAATTACCGGGCGGCGGGCCTGGAGATCGTTGCCGAAGCACGACAACTTCGCGCCGACGCCGACAGGCGAGGAACCGCGGCGCGCGCAACCCTGCGGGACGACGATCCGCTCGCTCCCGTTCTCGACGACATCGCCGGATACCTCGCGTTTACCTTCGATCGCTCCCTTGTGCTGGAGCGGATGAGCGGTGGGTTCGAGCGCACGCCGGCAGGATTACAGCATGCCGCGCACCTGTACGAGGGCGAGGCCAAGTATCTCGGAACTGGACTTTCCCAGATCGTGAAGAAACACGGCCGCGTGTTGAATACGTCGATGCTCGCACCGGTGACGCACGCCTTCATGTCCGCCAGCGACGCCATCTACCAGGCGTACGCCGACCACATCGTCGGCTTTTAGCACATGGCACGGAGACGCCTGCGGCTTCACCACAGGATCGTTATTCCGTTTGCCCTGATCGCGCTCATCGCGACGTCGTTGACCGCGTACGTAGCGCTGACCGTCGCCTCGCGGGCGCTCGAGACGCGCGTCGAGACGCAGATTCTGAACGCGGCGGCACTGATTTCCCAGAGCGACTTCGCGCTGAACCCCGCCATCCTGCGAAGCGTGAAAGCCATTGCCGGCGCTGACGTGATCACATTCGACGACAGCGGAACAGTGCTCGCGAGCACACTCGACGCGGCAAGAAGTCGGGTTGTTGTCGCGGCACTCGGCGAAGCGGGCGCTGGGGGCGGATCGCTCTCCCAGGCTGACGGCGTGCCCGTGGTTCGACAAATCGACTGCGGCGAGCCGTGCGAGGTCGCGTATCGCCGTGTACCTTCGCGCCCAGGAACGGCGGTCGCGGTCGTGGCTGCCAGGACCGAGCTGCTCGCGGCCACGCGCACGGTAACCCAGACGATTCTCATCGCGGCGTTTCTCAGCCTGGTCGGCATGATCATCGTCAGCCAGGCGGTGGCCCGGCGCGTGACGGCGCCGCTCGATGTCCTGGTGGGTTTCACGAAAGGTGTGGATGCCGGTGATGCGGGTCTCCGCACGCCGGCGGGCGACGACGAGGTCGGCGCACTCGGTCAGGCGTTCAACGACATGCTCGATCGGCTCGACCAGTCGCGGGACGCGCTGGTTCGCTCCGAGAAGCTGGCGCTTGCCGGTTTGTTTGCCGCCAGAGTGGCGCACGACATCCGGAACCCGCTGGCGGCGATCAAGATGCAGACACAGTTGCTGCGGGCGCGGCTCGGTTCCGGTTCCGATCGTCAGAGCGTGGCGATGCTCGACTCGGTCCACCGCGACATCGTCCAGGTCGAGTCGGTCGTCCGCGATCTGCTGGAGCTTGCCAGACCCGGCGAACTAAAGCGCGAAATGGTGCGCCTTGGTGATGTCGTTGACGACACGCTCGAGCATGTGGCGCCCCATCTGACGTACCGCAAGATTCACATCCAGAAGAGTATCGGCTCGTCGTTGCCGCCGATATCCCTCGACGCCGCCCGATTCAAACAGGCGCTGCTGAACGTCATCAGCAATGCAGCAGAGGCCATGCCGGAGGGGGGGACTCTCACAGTCGCAGCGGCTTTGTCCAACGCCGGCTCTGAAGTACGGCTCGACGTGTGCGACGATGGCGCTGGTATCGACATGGCGATTCTGCCGCGCGTCTTCGATCCATTCGTGTCAACCAAGAGGGACGGGATGGGACTCGGACTGGTGAATACGAAATCTGTTGTCGACAACCACGGCGGCCGCATCGAGATCGGGCCGCTCGGCTCGCGCGGTACCCGGGTTTCGATCTGGTTGCCGACAGGCAGCGTGCAGCATGGCTGACATCCTGGTTGTGGATGACGATCAATCGGTCGCGACCGCGTTCGAGCGGTTTCTCGACGCGGAAGGGCACGAGTGCCGCTTGGCGAGCGGCGCGGCGGAGGCGATGCGCATGATCGAGCAGCAGCCTCCCAACGTCGTCATCATGGACATCCGAATGCCCGGCGTCGATGGACTGCAGGCGCTGCAGCAATTCAGGTCGCGATTCCCCGGCATCTATGTCGTGATGATGACCGCCTACGGAACCAGCCAGACGTCGATCGATGCGATTCGATCGGGAGCGTTCGACTACCTGACAAAGCCGCTCGATCTCGACCAGCTTCGCGAAGTCATCGGGAAGGCGCTGACGGCGCAGCAGGTGGTAGAGCGTCCTGCCGCGTCTGACGGCTCCGAAGGAACGAGCGCGCCGGTCGTCAGCCTGGTTGGCGAGACCCCGGTCATGCTCGAGGTCTACAAAATGATCGGTCGGCTTTCCACCAACAGCGCGCCGGCGCTCGTGACCGGAGAGCGGGGAACGGGCAAACACCTGGTCGTTGCGACGATCCACGAGAACAGCGAACGTGGCGAACGGGCGCTGTTGACCGTCAACTGCGCGAACGTGTCCCAGGCCGAGGTCGATATCGCGTTGTCGGCGGATGGTGCGGGAACGGTGGAGCTCGACGACGTTCACCTGCTGCCATTGCCGCTGCAGGCGATCGTCGCGCAAACACTCGCGGCGGCGCGTACAAAGGGTGCGGTGCCACGGTTGACGGCGAGAATCATCGCGACCTCCGATCGCGATCTTGCCGATGAGACCAGGGCCGGACGATTTGCTCAGGCGCTGTATGACGAGCTGGCAGTCGTGACCGTGCGTCTGCGACCTCTACGCGAGCGGCGCGACGACATCCCGTTGCTGGTGCGACAGTTCATACAGCGCTTCAACGTCGAATTGAATCGAGACATTCGCGGAGTCGAGGACCAGGTGGAGCGAGCGCTGCAGCAGCACTCGTGGCCGGGGAACGTTGGGGAGCTCGAGCGCGTGATCAAGCGTGCGTGCATTGTTGCCCGCAGCAACGTGATCACGGCGGATGACGTCCGGGACAGCCTCGCTGACAGCCGGTTTCCGGGACGTCCGGATGTGGAATCAACATTGGAACGGTCGGTTCGCGGGGCGTTGCACGAGCGGCTGGTGCAGAGCCGAGGACCTGAATCTTCCCCGTTTCATGATGTTGTGGATGCCGTGGAATCGGTGCTCGTGCGCGAAGCACTCGTGATCACGAATGGAAACCAGTTGAAGGCGGCCGAGATTCTGGGCGTGAACCGGGCAACGCTCCGGAAGAAGATGCCGGCCGATAGTTAGCGTCGACAAGGCGCGCTCGATAAATGACCCATCCAAACCCAGCGACCGCAATGAGGATAACGACTGCGGGCACCAGACTGCCGGTCTGCCGGGAGACGGCGCCGGCATAGGCATAGACGGTCACGATTGGTGCGGTCCCAATCAGCGAGGCGATGAGGAACGTCCGTCGAGGCATCCGGGAGAGACCCGCGATAACACTCATCGTCTCCATCACCACCGGCAGCGCCCGTGTCACCACGACCGCCACAGCGCCGTGGCGCGCGAACAGCCGCTCGAATCGCTGGAGTTCGTCGTCGCCCACGATTCGCGCGGACGCACGGCGGCCGTAGCGTCGGACCATCTCGAAGCCGAGCCATTCTCCGCCGATCGACCCGATCAGCGCGATGACCGAGCCCCACACCACGCCAAAGGCGGCGCCGCTCAGGATCATCACAAGGCTCGATGGCACCGGCAGCAGGATGTCGGACACCAGGAGCCCGATGACGATGGCGGCGCTGCCCGAGCCGGCATGCGCGAGCCACGATTCGAGGAACGGCTCGAGCTGGACGCCGAGGATGTTTTCCACCAGGAGCTTGGACCCAATCACCGCGATGGCGACCGCGGCGATCAAGGCGAGCGTTCTCTTCATGCAGCCTCTTGGGCGCGCAGGTCGCCTGTGCGCCGGGTTCGCCACCACCGGCGGATCGCGGACAGAGTTACGCCGGCGCGCACGGCAATCTGGAGCAGGAACAGGGTGAGCGCCAGTAGCGCGCACGCCGAACGGACGTCATGCCAGGCGAGCGGGCGCGGGCTGTCAAACGGACTGTCCTCCGGACCAAGGACCCGACCCCCCGTCATCTCTGCGAGCTGTGCCAGACGGGCGCGATTCACTCCGGGCGCCGAGCGCTCCAGCTCACCCGACCAATAGAACCCGCGCACGAGGCGCGCATCAGCGTCGGTGTCGTCGTCTCGCGCGGTGACGGCAAGCTGATAGGCGCCGACATCATGCATGGGGATCTCGAGCCCGTAGCGCCCGGGCTCCAGCGCCTGCAGCGGCATTTCCTGAGTCGCGCCGGATGGAGCCCGAGTCGTCACACGCGGATGCTGAAGTGCCCGGGCGCGCCCGTCGCCGCCGATCGCCTCGACCAGCAACCGCGCACCCGCGTCGGTCTCAACGGCGTGCAGGTTGAAGAGATCGTTGGTGGCCTGACGGCTCAACCATCGCGTCGTCTGCGTCCAGAGCGGGGCGAAGCCGTTCCACGCCCGCAAACCTTCGGACCAGCCCGATCCGGCATCGGCGGTGAAGACCGCGACGCGGCCGAGCCCGAATTGCCAGCCAGCCAGGATCGGATCGTCGAGATGCGACGCAAGGATCGTGTCCGCGTTGTCCTTCGCGGCAGCAACGACGTACCCGTCGAGGATGGGTAACGAGTTCGGGTCGAGACGCCCGATCACCGCGTGCGTGCCCGGTGCCCGCACGCGAAAGCGTTCGTTCACCATCGTTCCGCCCGCTGCCTCGGATGCATCCCGTGCGACGATCTGCGGCAGCTGCCGGATGTCGTCGGGAAAGTACGCACGGCCGCCGCTCTGTTGGGCGATCGTCTCCAGGAGCGCCCGATCCGCGTCCGCGCCGATGGCGATAACGGACAGCTCGAACCCGCGTATGCGTGAGACTGCTCGCATGTGTTCCGCGTCAACCGCGGATGTGCGGCCGTCGCTCACCAGCAGCACATGACGGCGCCCCGCCGGCGCCGTGCGCAGCCATTCACCCGCAAGATCAAGCGCCGGGCCAATCGCGGTGGCCCCGCCCGCCTCGACCTCGCGCAGCTTCACGGCGATCTCGCTCTCCCGATGTTCACTCGCCAGCGGCGCAATCACGTGCGGCGCGGCGTCGAACGCGATAATGCCGAACGAATCGGTGGCCGGCATCAGCTTGACGACGCGCATCGCCGACTCACGCGCCAGCTCGATTTTCGAGATACCGCTGCTGCGGTCGTTCATGCTCCCGGATTTGTCGAATACGAGCACGTATGCCATCGACGGCGCGCGCCGACCGGAACGAGGGTTGAGATCGACAGGCAGGAGTGACGCCAGTGGGCTCTCCGAGTAGCCGCCTGGCTCGAGGCTTCGCGCGCTGCCGAGGAGCAGCAGGCCGCCGCCGTTCTGCTCCACATAACGTGTCAACGCTAGGCTCTGGGTGTTGGTCAGTGCACTGGCCGGCACGTCGTCGAGAATCACTGAGTCGAACCGCGCAAGGCCGGCGTCGGATGCAGGCAGTGATTCAGGCATGACGCGCGTGAGATGAAATCCGCCGGCAGCCAGCGTGGCGGCCAATGTAGCGGCGCGCGAGACGTACAACACCTCCGGCTGGCCCGAGACGCTGACGACGGTTCCGGCGGTCGCGTCGTCGACATCGTCCGCAACCAATGCAGCGCGATAGGCGTACGTGCCGGGTTCGTCGCGAGTGTCGGTCCATTCCGTGGCGCCACGACCGCCCGGGCCGATTGCAAGGTCGCGGGTGGTGCGCGCGCGGCCGTCACTGATGAGTGCGACGGCCACTTGCGCGTTCGGCGGGCCTGCGATTTCAACGGTGACGTTGAATGGTTCGCCGACCCGCACACGTTCGGGCGCGCGTACTGTCCGTACGACTGGCAGCAGGGCCGACAGCGTGTCGTCGATCGCCACGACATCAACCCGGATTCCCTCGGCGGCGGCGAGCGCCGCCTCGCGGGTCGCGTCGCCTGACGTCTCATTTCCATCGGACACGAGAACAAGGTTCCGGCCGCCATCTGGAGGGAGCGACGTCCGGGCCAGGTTCATCGCGTTCTCGATGTTCGTGCCGGACTCCGTGACGATGTTGGCTTCCTGTGCAGCGGCGCGCACAGGCGAGGGCCGCCGGCCGAGGGCGGCATCGCTCCCGAATGTCACCAGGCCCGCGAGATCGCCCGCCCGCATCGCTGCGGACATCCTGTTCACGACCGCCAACGACGCGCGTTGTGCGCGGAGCGGAATGCTTCGGGATCGATCCAGCACGAACACCGCCGATGTACGGGCACGACCCAGCGGAATTCGTACGCCGGTCGCCGCGACGATGAGGATCAGGACAATTGCAACGCGCCACGAACGTACGGCGCTGACGTGCGGCGACAGCCACCACTCAGCCGCGAATAACACGATCGCGGCTACCAGAAGCCAGGAAGCAATTTCGAACGGCGCGGTCGGAGCATCCGGAGGTCGCGTTGCCACTGCGGCAGCGGCCGTCGCTCGGGTTACGTCGGACTCGGCGGGTGGAACATTGACGGCAAACCGCTCGGAAAGCCCGTTGACAGTGACCGTGTAGATGCCCGGGACGCGCGTATCGGTCACCGTCAAGTGATGGTTCGCGAGTGTGAATGGGACGCTTCGACCGGCAGGATCGACGACCGTTGGCGTCGCATCCGCGGCGATCGTCCACTCCAGAGGCTCTCCTGCGGCCACCGCGCGTACGTTCATGCCGACACCGGCCGCCCAATCCACGGCATTGGCGACCAGGACGGGAAACGCGGCGCTGAGCGGAAAGGCGGGGGCGCGCATGTCGGCATTCAGTACGACCATTCGCGCGCCGGCCTGTTCGCGGGTGATCACGAAGGGCACTTCACCGGCGCGCAGCACGACGGCTCCATTCCCCATCGGAGGGTTCCGTGACGCCGGCACCACGGGGACCGATGCGTCGACACCTTGCGCGATCGGATGTGAGGTGAGGTCCGCGATCAGGGGCGCCGGCTCGAGCCCGGATGTCGCAGGCGGAATCATCAGCACGCTCGTGGACCCCTGGGGCGGCGTTGCACACGCGTCGCAGACGACGAGTTCGTCGCGGCTCGAAGCGCCTCCGGTCGGGTGTGATGTCGTGACCACCAGGTTTGGATTGGCCGCGAGCGCCTTTTCAAGAAAGAAGTTTCCCGGCGTGATCAACCTCACGCGTGTGGATCGCCGCGGCGGAATGAGTGCGAAGCGTGCGTTGTCCACTTCAAGGCCGTCGTCCGGCGTTCGGACTGTCGCAGACAATCGGCCATCAAGCTCCGCGAATTCACGAACAAACGAACGAGCCGCGCGCGCGTCAAGGCGGGTGACCTCCCTAACGACCGCCGTGTCGTTGACACGAATCTCGACCGTCGCCTCGCGCGCTGTGTCACCAAAGTTCGAGATCTCGAACAGGATCTGGACTCCGCCTGCGACCTTCGGCACCCGCCGGGCGGCGAGCGCAGTCACGGCAACGTTCGGGGCGGTGCGCCCAACCTGCGTCCATCGAACACGGGCATCAGAATCAGCGGCCTGCGGCGCGTCGGTAAACACCCACACCTCCGCGTCTGATGAGAGCGTGCGCGCGACGCGCAAGGCCTCGTCAAGGTGAGCGCCGCCGGCCTGTTGCTGCAAGCTCTCGACAGCGCGCGTGACCGCCGCGATCCCGCTGAACTCTCCTCGATCCACCGTTACAGCTCCAGCCTCGAGGAGGCGAACCTGTGTGCGTGCTTCCGCGTCGGCAAGCATCCGCAGGGCTCGATTACGCGCAAGCTCCAGCCTTGTGCCGTCGGTGTCGCCGGTGCCCATGCTCGCGGAAACATCGAAGACCAACGTCACATGAGACTGGCGCCAGGGGATCGCGGGCCGCGCAAGCGCCGCGATGAGCAAGAGCACGAACGCCACCTGAAGGACGATCACCCAGTTCCGCCGCGGACGGCGGATCGCAAGGAGCGGCGTCTCGCTCGACTCAGCCGCGGTCCAGAGACGAAGGCTTGACACAACGCGACGCGGCCGCTCAGGACGGCGGCGCGCCAGCAGGAATAGGAGTGCCGCGAACGGCAGCAGAAGCAGCGCGAGTGGGTTGATCAGCTGCATGGCGTCCAGGCGTCACGCGTGAACGGCAAGCAGTCCTGCATCGACGCAGTCGCCCAGGACGGCCTCGAAAGTGGCACTCGAGCGCAGCTGGAGCCAGGGCAGGCGATGAGCGGTACAGAAGTCCCGGAGGTCGTCGCCGAGGCGCTCGACTCGCTCGCGATACGCGCGAACGACGGAATCGTCCGCAATGAGCGGCGGCGCGGACGGGTGCTCGGCGTCAACCAGTTCCGACTCCTCGTCCAGCATCGGGTCGACGTCCTCGTCGGCAACGACCTGTACCACGACGGGAGTGAGCCCGCGGTACATCAGGAACTGCAACCCTTCGAAGCGATCGCGCGCGTCGAAAAAATCTGAGAGGAGCACCACGAGCCCGGGACCGCGGACCGCTGTGCCGTATGTAGTGAGCGCGCGATCGATGGCCGAGCGTCCTGCGGCGTGCGAGGCCTGCAGCGCCTCCAAAACGCGAAACAGCTGTGGCCGCCCTGGCGCAGCAGGAATGAGGGTACGGACGTCCTCATCAAAGGTTGCTAGGCCGAGCGCATCGCGGCGCTCCACTGCGACGTACGCGAGCGCGGCGGCCAGCCTTGTCGCGCATGTCAGCTTCGACGGGACTCCGATGCTCATCGACGCGCTCGTGTCGACGAGCAGGTGCAGTCGCAGTTGCCCCTCCGCGCGGAAGACACGCACGACCAGTTGGCGGAGGCGCGCATCCACGGTCCAGTCAATGAAGCGGGGATCGTCGCCGGGCTGGTAATGGCGATAGTCGCGGAACTCCAGACCGTGGCCGCGCGTGCGCGCGACGCGGCTGCCCGCGGCGGGCTGCGCCGCGCCTTGCGCAAACGTTAGTCGCTGGAGTTGCCGGACCTCGTGGGCGGTGAGCATTGATCACCGAGGAAGGACGGTATCGAGGACTTGTTCGACCAGTGCCACGGGCGCGGCATGTTCCATCTCCCCATGAAAATTCAGAATCAGCCGGTGGTTCAGCGCCGGCACCGCCACGCGCCGCACATCGTCAAGGGATGCGTGGTAGCGGCCGGCGAGGAGCGCCAGTGTCTTCGCAGCAAGGATGATGGCCTGCGCACCACGCGGGCTGGCGCCATACCTGACGTATTTCTTGACGGCTTCAGTCGCTTCCGGCGCATCGGGATGCGTGGCGCGAATCACACGCAGGACGAGGTGCGTCGTATCGTCCGCAATCTTCACCTGGCGGATGAGCACCGCCATCGAGCGGACAACGTCGGATCCGAAGCGGGCTGTGACAGGAGGCGGCACCGCGCCGGTCGTGCGCGCCATGATCTCGGCGAGCTCGTCGAGGGTCGGCGCCTGCACCGCAAGCTTGAAGAAGAACCGATCGAGCTGTGCCTCCGGGAGCGGATACGTCCCTTCCATCTCGATCGGGTTCTGCGTAGCGAAAACCGAGAACGGTTCGTCGATGGAATGACTGAGCCCGAACACCGTGACGCTGCGCTCCTGCATCGCTTCGAGGAAAGCCGACTGGGTTCTTGGCGTCGCGCGGTTGATTTCGTCGGCGAGCACGACGTTCGCAAAGATGGGCCCGTGCTGAAACGCGAATTCCCGCAACCCGCCGGGTGCCTCCGCCAGGATGTTCGTGCCCGTGACATCGGCAGGCATGAGGTCGGGCGTGCACTGCACTCGCGCGAAGCGAAGGTTCACAGCGTCTGCGAGCGTCCGGATCAGTAGCGTCTTGCCAAGTCCTGGAGCGCCCTCGAGGAGCGCGTGGCCCTGGCAGAAGAAGCAGACGAGCAACTGCTCGACGAGCGAAGGCTGTCCGACGAATACTCGTCCGATTTCGGTGCGCAGATGATCGAAACACTCGCGGAACGTGCCGGCCTGTGCCTCGACGGCCTCAAGGGAAGGCGAGCTCATTTGTCTCCTGCTGGCCGGATGGCCACGAAATAATCGCGGACGTACGACCGCAGATCCGCCGGGACGCGATCCTGTCCGACGGCACTTTCCGCCGCCGCGCGGCCGCTTCGGTACGCGGCCCGATACGTCGAATCGTCCAGTGGCGCAGCGGCGCCGGTCGGGCGCGCGCTACGCGCGCCATTTGCGACGCCGCCTCCCCGCTGCTCGTACGACGTGGATGCCGCCCCGCCGGCGACACCCGTATCGTCAGGGGTGTTCGTGTCTGTGTCTGTACTCGCGGCATCGCCGCTGGTCCTGGATCCGCGCTCGAGCCGCTCGGTGCCGCCGCTCGAAGGCGTGGCGATTTCGCTCAAGGAGCGGACCTGGGTCGACGAGGTGGTTGCCTCCGCCTGATTCGCTGCTGGCTGCTGACGTGCCGACGATCGCTCGGTCCCGTTGTCTGCCGCGATCGACGCTCCGGTTGCTGGATTCGGCTGCTGCCTCGCAGCGTTGCTCGCGGGACCCGCGGCCCGGGCCGCGTTGGCCGTGGCGCCCGGACCTCCGAAGCCAGTCCATCCGGCAGGAGACCAGCGCGGCCCTGTTGTCACCACAATCGTCACGGCCAAGACAATCGCTGCAGCCGTGGACGTCGCGCGAATGCTGCGCGGCAGCGCGAATGGAACGGCGTCCGACGCACGAATCGAGGCTACTCGCGCGTGGGCATCCCGTACCACCAGCTGGGAAAACGGATCGACCGCCGCGTTGAACTGCAGCGCGGTAACGAGCCGATCCTGCAGATGCAGCCGTGCGTCGATCGAGGCAGCGATATCGCGCAGGCCAGGACGCAACAAGATCGTCGCCGCGGCGGCAGTGAGCAGGGCTGCGGTGGCCGCCATTGCAACCGCCGCAATCACGTTGTGCACTGCTCCACCGACGATGAGCGCGTCGCCGATCAACAGCGACACGCCCCCGCTGAGGCAGAGAGCCTGGGCGAACAGCACTAACGTCGCTCGTCGCTGGAGCCCCCGCAGTCGAGTGACCAGCAGATCGCTGGAACTGGAAGCCACGTCATTCACTCCGCTCTGCGAGGTAACGCAGGGACACGTCGGCGCGCAGCGCCAGCAAACCCATTGCGCAAAGCGCGGCAGCAGTCAGCACTGGCGCGATCACGAGTGACGGCGCCATGCGCGCTGCGCTGACGACGGCGGCGGTCGACAGCGCCGCGGCGAACCAGCCGATCACGCGGCTGTGGCAGACGTGGCGCCACGTCAGCGCGGTCGCGGAGCTGACAAACGCAAGGCTGAAGAGTGCGAGCTCGTACTCTGCGACCAGCGACATCCTGACGGCCGAGATACGTCCCGCCAAGATCAGGGTGGGCAGGCCACTGGCGATAACCAGAATCAACGACGCGGTGGCCGCAAGCGCTCTCGCGACGACCACACGCGAGGGTGGGATCGCCGTGACCATGCTGAGCATCACAAGATCGTCACCACGTTCGGCTGCAACGCATCGCGCGGCGATCCATGGAAGAAGGATGGCCAGGAGGATCACGTCGACCATCAGCGTCTGATCGTAGACGGTGAGTGCCCCGGCGACGGGCATCCCGTTCCCGTTTCCCCACGCGAGGAGATACCCGGTCAGGAGCGCCACGTGTACGCACATGGCGGCCGACAACGCTCCGCGGCGTCCGATCACACGCAGCTCGCGAAGCACGATCGCGCCCATCACGCCCCCACCGTCTCGAGATGTATCTGGCGGTTCCATATCGGCGACGGTGGCGCGTCTACGTCCACGCTTGCGACGATCGCCGCGCCACGCGCGCGTGCCTCAGACATCAGCGCGGTGCAGCACTCGATCGCCGGCATATCGAGACCGGCGAACGGCTCGTTGAACAAGAGCACCTCGGCCCGTGAGGCCATCGAGGCAGCCATCGCCAGCAGGCGCTGCTCACTTTCACTGAGCGTGGCGACATTTCTGGCCGCGTCCAGCCCGACACGGGCAATCAGTGGCGCCACGTCGGCCGCACGACCGCGACGGTCCAACGCTCGCGTCGCGGCGATGAGCCGCAGGTACTCAAGCACCTTCATGTCGTGGCATCCCAGTCCGACGCCGCCGGACAGAAACACCTTTTTCCGGGCATCGAACGGACGCGTGGTCACATCAATGCCGGCGATTTCGACACGGCCGGACGTCGCCTGCGTGAGCGTTGCAAGAATTCGAAGCAGCGTTGATTTGCCGCTCCCTGGAGGCCCTGCTAAAGAGACGGCGTCGCCTTTCTCGACGGCGAACGTGATCTCGCTGAGCACGGTGCGCCGGCCGGTGACCTTCGATAGCCGTTCAGTGCGTATCATTGCTGCCTTTGGCGCTCGCGAGGTGATACACCGCGACCGTTGTTCCAGAGGTCACGACGTTGTGAGCGGCGTCGACGAACTCGATTGGCGCTCCGTCGAATCTGCAGGCCAGGATCGGGTTGACGTCCGTCAGCGGCTCAGTCGTCGTAACCGACGCTCCTGATGCGAGGGTGCGGGCGGTGCGCGGTGCGAAACCGGCAGGCAACTCACAGTCGCGCAATTCGTGTCGCGACACGTTGGTGATGCGTGTGCGTTCAGCGAGGCGCAAGACCTCGAAGATGCGCGCATCGGCGGCGATCTCGACGCCGAACGGCTCACTCGCGCCGAGACCGAACCGTCCGCGCAGAACGGGGTAGCCCTCTTCGTCAAAATCCTGCGGTCTCATGACGCCGTACGCGGGTCCCGGGTCGAGCGCCCCGTCGGCGGACATGGGGTGAATCGCATACTCGCCATCGGAGGGAAATTCCGCTACCGCGCGCGTAGTCACAAGCGCACCGGGTTCGCCCGCAAACTGCCTGATGATGGATGTGTGGCGGAGCGTGACCGGGGCCGAACGACCGCTCCAAGCGGCGGCCGCAGAGCCCGCGACGATCACGCAAGCCACCGCCGTAAATGCAAGCCGGCTGCTGCGGCGGATGGGCCAAGCCAGCCCGATCGCCGCGACCGCGATGAGATATAACATCAAGACCGGACGAGCCTGGCGTACAGGCGGCGCGGGATCCAGGAGAGCCGCGGTGGCCGGGATGCTACGGCCCGTATCCTCTGCGCGTCGTACGGCACGCCACAGATCCAGCGCGTGATGCTGGGGCGCGTTCAGCAGAGACGCGTCCGCGATCGTCACGAGGTCCGCGGCGTCATATCCTCGCCAAGATCCTGGAAGTGCCTGAGACGTGAGCGTGGCAGAACACAGCGGGTCTACCGGCGATCCCATCGACTCCACGCACACGCGAATCGTTTCGTCACTTCCGGCGAGCCTGACTGGCTTCTCGAGGCGCTGAAGCTCACGTCCGCCGGATTCCAGGCGGACGACCATGACGTCGCGGACGTCGCCGGTACGGACGTAGAACTGAAAGGAGCGCCGCGCCGGCGCGGCGATCGCCACGGCGCGTCGCGCCCTCGTCTTTCCCCACTCGATCGTCAGGGTTCCGCTCACATCCTGTCCGCGATTGTCGACGTCGACCCGCACCGGCGCCCAGCGTCCCGCGCGGACGACGCCCCCAAGGCCTGCGTCGGCGGATATGGTCAGCCGCTCCGCGGCTGTCGCTGACGGCACCCGCAGAGCGACCAATAGAAGAATGAACGAACACGCCCGCCGTTTTCCCACGGAGCTATTGCTCCTACTGAAGCGTCGCTTCGATGGCCATCAGGGTAAAGGCCGTCACCAGTACCTTGTTGTTCTGCATCTCGGCGGGGTTCGTATTCACCCAGTAGCCCTCGCCGTTCTGCAGTGCGATCAACTTGTTCGCGAGCTCCTCGCGCCAGTTGTGGCGCTGACCCCGCGCGTCGACGAGCGTATCCTCGCCCACGGCCTGCAGTGCCTTTGCGAAGACCATGTAGTAGTAGTAGACGGCCTTCTGACCGATCCCTGGATTTTCATCGAGCGTGTAGTTCTCGCGGATCCATTTCAGCGCCGACTGCACGCGATCGTCGCTCTTCTTCACGTTCGCCCAGGAGTAGCTCATGATTCCCGCGTAGGTGCCGCTGCCATACGACCGCGTCGTGCCGGTGATCTGACTATTGCCCGGGTAGTAGATGAACCCGCCGTCGTCTGACGACCACGACTGATCGTTCGTTTCGCTGTTGTTCTGCGTGCGCTGGAGGAACTGGATCGCCTTGTTCCACGCGGGGTCATTTGCCGCGGTGCCGGCCTCTTTCATTGCGCGAAGCGCGAACTCGAGGCTGATGATGTCGCCGGTGACTTCACCGTTGGCGGCGCCGTAGCCGATTGCGCCGTAGAACTTGTCGCGCGGCTTGAGCCCTTCGCCCTCATCGAGCAAGTGCTCCGCGATGTACTGTCGCCCCTTGTCGATGACCGGCTTATCCGCGGATCTGCCGCCCGCGACCAGCGCCATGACTGAGACGGCAGTAACGTAGTGCGGCACGACCTTGTCGTAAATGCCTCCGTCTGCCTTGGCGAGACCACGCAGGTAGTCAAGCGCCTTGCCCGTCGTGCGGAGCGCATCGTCACGTGCGTTTCCCGGCTGACGCAGGAGTGCACCAACGGCCATCGCCGTGATGCCGGCGTTGTCCTCCCAAGTACCGTCAGGCTTCTGCTGAGAGAGCAGATAGGTGGCGCCCTTGTTCATGCTTGCAGTCAGCTTCTGTCGGGTGGCTGCGGACAACCCGCCGCCGGCAGGCTGGGCGTTGCGAGCCGGAGCGCTCTGGGCCGACCCCATGACCGGAAACAGCAGGAGCGCAGACAAACAGAAGGCCGTGATTCGTCTCATGACTATCCTCGTCGAGTGAGTTGATGCGGTTCCGCCACAACGGCGCGCATCCGCTGCGCGCGTGCGGCGATCAGGAACATGGCAACTGCCACGCAGGCATAGATGGACGCCGACGACTGCCACGCCGGGTACTGAAACTCGCGATGGGCAATCGGTAACAGCTCGTAGAGCAGCGCGCTGCGAAAGACATCGACTCCCGCGGCGGATGCGGTCGCGACGATAGGATTTGTAATAAGAAGCAAATTGAGAAGCCGAGTCGGCAGGTCGGTGGTCAAGGCACCGGCAGCGAATACACCGAAGCCGATGGAAAGCGCCGCGAGCACACTGATACCGATCGCGTCGAGCCGGTCGGCGAAGACGGCTCGGCACCATGCTCCCAGGCCGGCGAGCGCGAATGCGCCCGCGCCTACTGTCAAGCCGGCGGCTGGCGAATGCATCACTGACGAGAACACCGTGAACCCCGCGAGGAGTGCGGCCTGCACGCGCAGCGATCGAATGGCGAGGCCGATCAACGGGGCAACCGCAATGGTGGTGATCGCCTCGACGAGAAGCACGTCCGGGTGCGCCGTCATGGTTTGGTTACCGCGGCGGCGAGTGCTTTGACGATGAGGGTGACATCAGTGCCCGGCGCGACCAATTCCTTGTTCAACACCAACGAGCCAAACGCGCCGACCGCACCCGCTCCCGGATTCTCTATGATGGGTGCCGGGCTGTGGACGAACCCGATCAGCACGCCGTCGAGTTGCGCCATGTATCCGCCGTCGGGAAACAACGTTGATCCTGTGTAAACCCATGGACCTTCTGGAAGCGTGGTGTTCGTTCGCTTGTCCAGGAGCAACTGCTCAATCCGGACGCGTCTTCGTTTCGTTGCCTCACCAAATTCAATGAAGATTTCGACCGGATCGCCGCGTGGCGGCTCCGGGTCGAAGTGTTGTGTCGGTACTCGCGCGTGGGCTTTGTCAAGACCGATCAGGAGGAGCGCCGTGTTGAACGTGATGGCATCCGTGTCCGCGGTAATGGCGCTCTCGTAGGCCTTCAGCCCATTCGTCGTGTTCGCAACCCACTCCAGAAACTGGACATCGTTCACGTGACCAGTCACCGCCACTTCACGTGTGGCAACGTCCACTTGGACGCGGCCGATTCGGAGTCGATTAGGGCCTAGCTTTTCGATGCGCGGCGTCGCCGGAGGAGGAGCAGGGTCCTGTGGTTCACCGAACACAGTCGCTCCAGCAATCCACACAGCACACGCCGTGAGCAGACAGCGATTAGCAACCGAGCACGACGTCATGCGAAATGCCCCCTAAAAAGATCAAAATTGGCAGACTAAAGGTCTTGGCGACGCCCTTTTCCGGGTACGCGCGTGGTTTTGAATTCGAGGAAACGCCGCGTCAGCGCAACACTAAGGCAACCAGCGAGCCAGCCCGAGCGCACATCGACGGACCGTCCTGTACGCAGACTGCTCACACCTGCGTGTGAAAGCGTCACAACGATCACGTCGTCTCATCTAAGAATTTCGCGGGCCGTCTACGTCGAGGCTGCGTGGTCTTTTCGCGATGTTGTGTTGCGGTTGCGAATCGATCAGTGCATTGCGGGTTGCGGGTCCTGGGGTCGGGCGGTTGACAGGCGACACGTGAGATCGTATCGTTGGAAGGTTCGCCAGACGGGCGCCAGCCCGGTAGTGAAGGCGAGCGCCCTTCAGGGCTCGACAATTCCTAAGAGCGTCCGACGCGAAAAAGGGTTGACAGCATCTGGGGGCGTTAGTAACCTTAGAAGGTTCCCCTAAACACGGTCAGAAACGGCCGATCGGTGGGGTTCTCGACCTATCTGACGCCGCGAGGCGTGACTGGTCGGGCTTCCGGTTCTTTGAAAACTAGATAGTGCGTGCAAGCACAACAAGCGTCCAGCGAAGCTAAGCGGCGTCAGCCGTGAGGTGGAGCTGGACAGCCCGTCGAGTGTCAGCGAGTGGCATTCGTCGTCGCGCGCAAGCGCGAAGGCGGATGAACCATTCACCAACACGAAGTACAAACAACGCAAGAGCTAAGTCATCAGCGCTCGCGTTAACCAGTTGCCAAGCGGTGTCGCAATCCGAAAGGAAAAGTGGCGCCGCGTAACAGCAAATTAACATGAGAGTTTGATCCTGGCTCAGAATCAACGCTGGCGGCGTGCCTAACACATGCAAGTCGAACGCG
>DAIRVG010000008.1:77366-88713 GCA_036802945.1 Vicinamibacterales bacterium | reverse complement strand
AGCGCGAAGGTGGGCCGATCGTCGAGCTAAAACTGCTCGGGCGGAATCGACGGGCACCCAATCGCCGAGTACAGCCGGTCGAATCGCGGCGACAGTCGCTCCAGGGCGGCGTCGGTCATCCGCCGAATCGCCGCAGCGGATGATCAGCCCGCACGCGCGCTTCCGGCGTCACATAGCTAAACATCGAGTCGGTTGCGCGGATCGTCTCCTCGCATCAGCATGCTCCCTTCCAGAATGTCGGGAGCATCGTAGTACGCGGGGATTATTGTGTCGATCCCTTTCGATTCACTTTTTCAGCAGCCTGCTGAGGGCCAGCGATCAGTTCTCTCGTGCGCGAGAGCTCATGTAGAGGTCATTCCCTCCCGAACCTGGCCGATCGGACGTAAAGATGAGTGTCATGCCGTCGGAAGACAACGCGGGGAGGGTGTCGTTGAATTCCGTATTGACTCCAGACCCCAGGTTCACGGGGGGAGACCAGGTGTTGGAAGGGGTCTCGCGTGTGGACACCCACAAGTCGCGGAGGCCGATCCCCGCCACGCCCGGCGGACCCGGCCGGTTCGAATCAAAGAACACCTCGAGGCCATCCGGCCGAATCGTCGGACGGAAGTCGTTCTGTGGCGTGCTGAGTTCGCGGATCAAGAGGGCTGGCCCGAACGAACCGCTGGCCAAAAGCTCACTGCGGTAGATGTCAACGCCTCCAACCCCGGGCCGACTGCTCGCGAAGAAGAGATTGGGAATCCCGATCTCGTCGTTCTCAAAGAACGTGGGGCCGAAATCGCCAAATGCTCCGTTGACCCCCGGACCAAGGTTCACAGGTGGCTGCCAGCCGAAGTCGTCGCGCGTATGGGCACGCCAGGACACCCAGATGTCGAAGCCGCCGGAACCTCCTGGACGGGTCGTCGCGAAAAACAGGTAGTGCCCATCGCGCGAGAGAGCGGGTGAGCGTTCGTTGAAGCTTGTATTGACGTGAGGTCCCAGATTCAGCGGTTCGTCCCAGGCGTCGTCGCGCGTAGCGCGTCGCGAGACCCAGAGATCCTCGCCTCCGAAGGGGCCCGGACGATTTGAGGCGAAGTAGAGGCTGCGCCCATCTTTCGACATCTCCGGCAAGAACTCTTCGAACGCCGAATTGACGACCGGACCCAAGTTGACGGGCGGGGACCACTCCGAAAATTTCTTCGCGGTTTCGACCTGCTGGGGAACGAGGATGGCCAGCACCGCGACGAAGGCCAAACTACAGAGTCCTACTCTCGAACTGCAGCGTGTCATTTGATGGCTCCTGTCTCTGCCCTGGGGCCGCTCACGGATCCCCGAGGGGCGGCTATGGTGCGTTACAACTCGTCACCGGAGACTGCGTGGAGACACGATTCTCTGGAAATGCCGACCGGGCAAGCCGTAAAGGACTGTGGCTGTGGATGATCCACGGAATGCCGTGGAATGGCGTCGATTGCAGCGCGTGCGGGTGGGCTGGGGACTAGAATTCGGGGGCAAGACCGCGATTGCTATGCGCTACAGGCGTCAGGGAGGACAACGGTGAACGAACGCCCCCCGGTGTCGCCGACACGACGTCCAGCCGACGAGCCCTCCGATCGGCTGGATTCGTGGAAGGATGTCGCAACATATCTCAAACGAGATGTGAGTACGGTCCTTCGACCTTGACAGTGACCCGTGGTTCCATCATTCTTCGGCCGCTCCAGTCTTCCGCACGCGTCGTCGCTGGGACCAATTCGCTTAGTGCTTTCGTGGTCAGCCGAAATCACGCCACACCGGACGCGCCGGCCCTGCGCTGGCCTGCTTCCGCAGGCGCGCTGCGCCGACCATCATCGGTCTGGAAAAAGGAGGAGATATGAACGGCAGATTGTGGATTCTCTGTGTCGGCCTTCTGCTGACCCTGATACGCGCGGCCGGGATCGCCCAGGAGCCGGATGCCCGGACGCTGTTGCAGACGTCACTCAAGGCGATGGGCGCCGACAACTTGAAGTCGATCACGTATTCCGGAACCGCCGGCTATATCGCTGCGGCGGGCCAGAACTATTCCCCGGCGATGGACTGGCCGGCGAATCAGTTGACCACCTACACCCGAACCATCGACTACGACTCCAAATCCTCCAAGGTGGACTACACCTTGAGGCAGGGAACCGGCCAGGGCGGACCTGCAGGTGGAGGCAATGCTCCCGTGGTTACCAACCCACTCATCGGGGACCAACGGACGATACAGATGGTCAGCGGCAACTACGCCTGGAACCTGAACGGCACAGCGGTGGTTCCGGCGCCAGCCGACGCGGAACAACGGCAGCTCGAGGTCTGGCTCACCCCGCACGGCTGTCTCAAAGCCGCTCTGGAGCCAGGGGCCAACCCGATTGTCATCACGCGCAATGAGCAAGGAAAGGGTCGGATCAGAGCCGTCGTGTTCATGGCGCTCGGGAAGTACCGGGTGCAGTGCGGGATCAACGACAGGAACCTGGTCGAACGGATCCAGACGTATTTCCCCAATCCCGTCGTCGGAGATCTGTATTACGAACTGGTCCTCACCAACTACAAGGATTTCGGTGGTGGCGTGATGTTCCCCAGCACGTTCCATGCGCACCATGATCTTGATGACGATCTGGAAGGCGAGGGAGTGAACGTGAGCGGCGGGCACAACCAGTTCGGTCTCACGGTCAGCAACGTGCAGCTGAACGTGACTGGCGCCGCCCTGACCGTTCCCGACGCGGTGCGTTCAGCAACCATCCCGCCGGTCCGCGTCGAGTCGACGAAAACGGCGGATGGCGTGTGGTACGTAGGTGGTGGAACGCACTCCAGCATCGCCGTCGAGTTCCGTGACTTCATCACGGTCATCGAGGCACCGCTCAACGAGGATCGGTCACTCGCCGTCATCGCGGAAGTGAAGAGACTGATTCCCAACAAGCCGATTCGGTACCTGGTGAGCACGCATCACCATTGGGACCACCTGGGCGGCGTCCGCGCCTACGTTGCGCAGGAGGGCGTGACGATCGTCCTGCAGCAAGCGAATCACTCCTACTACGCAGAGGTCCTGACGGTTAAGCCGTGGATGTTGAAGCCTGACCGGCTGGCCCTCGCTCCGCCAGAGGAAGTCGCGGAGGGGTACACGTTCGAGACGGTGGGCCAGAAATATGTGCTAACGGATGGGACGAAGGTCATGGAGATCTACAACGTCCAGGGCCTCGCTCACGCTCAAGGCATGCTGATCGCGTATCTCCCCAAGGAGAAGATTGTGGTCGAAGCGGATCTGTTCACGCCGCCCGCGCCGAACGCGCCGCTCCCGACCACGGTCAGCCCAGCGAGCAGAACCTTCTACAACAACGTGCAGCGACTGAAGCTGGACGTCACGACCATCGCACCCATCCACGGGGGTCGTGTGTACCCGTGGGCGGATTTCGCGAAATTCGCCGGCAGCGGCGGGACAAATTAGAACCGGGCTCATACCCATGCGGCGGGCCATCGCCCGCCGCATGGTTCGCGCTTCCCAGCTTCGGCGAACACGCGGTCAAGTCACTGATTCTAAACGACCGCAATCAAATCGACTTGGCCTGGAGCCTTTTAATGGCGGCTCCTGCGGCGAGTCTGCCTCGAGAGCCTGATCCCTCGCGCCGCTCGACGGCGCGGACTCTGTGCGAGACGTCCACTCGCCGAGCTCCCCCCTCCTGATTGCGCCCTTAGTCTCACCTTGAACGATTGCCAGGACGGCGTCGGTTCTCAAAACGTTCATACCGAGGATAGAATTCTCGTCCCACACGAATAGCGTCAACATTTCAGGGGAAGAGGTAATCAATGGGGAAAGCTCTGGAAGGTGTCCGGGTCCTGGACATGACGCACGTGCAGTCCGGACCGACGTGCACCCAGATTCTGGCCTGGTTTGGAGCCGACGTCATCAAGATCGAGCGGCCTGGTGAGGGCGACCCGACGCGCAGCCAGCTGCGCGACATTCCAGGAGTCGACAGCCTCTATTTCACGATGCTGAACAGCAACAAGCGTGGCATCACGTTGAATCCGAAGACCGAAGCGGGCAAGAAAATCTTCACAAAGCTGATCGAGCACTGCGATGTGATGGTCGAGAATTATGCGCCCGGCGCGATCGACCGGATGGGCTTCCCGTGGGAGAAAATACAGCAGATCAATCCGCGAATGATCTATGCCTCGGTGAAAGGATTCGGCCCCGGTCCTTTCGAGGACTGCAAGGTGTACGAGAATGTCGCCCAGTGCACCGGCGGGTCGGCCTCGACGTCCGGCGAGATCGGCGGTTTCCCGATGGTGACCGGCTCCCAGATCGGCGATTCCGGCACCGGCATCCATCTGGTGGCGGGCATTCTGGCCGCCCTGTTTCATCGCGAGAAGAGCGGGCGCGGGCAGCGGGTCACCTGCGCGATGCAGGATACCGTGCTGAACCTGTGCCGGGTAAAGCTTCGCGACCAGCAGCGCCTCGCGCGCGGTGGCGTGCTCAAGGAGTATCCCCAGTACCCCAACGGAACATTCGGCGATGCGGTCCCACGCGCTGGCAACGCTTCCGGCGGCGGCCATCCAGGCTGGATTGTCAAATGCAAAGGGTGGGAGACCGATCCAGATGCGTACATCTATGTGATCGCGCAGGTGCAGGCCTTTCCGACGCTGGCCAAGGTGATCGGCCACGCCGATTGGCTGGACGACCCGAACTTCAACACACCTGACGCGCGTCTTCCCAGGCTGGCTCACGTGTTTGCCGAAATCGAAAAATGGACGATGACCTTGAGCAAGATGGAGGTGATGGCGACGCTCAATCCGTTGAACGTTCCATGCGGCCCGATTCTCTCGATGAAGGAACTCGCCGAGGAGCCGTCCCTCCGTCAGACTGGAACCGTGGTCGAAGTCGACCATCCAGAACGCGGCAAGTATCTGACGGTGGGTAATCCGATCAAACTTTCGGATTCACCTGCGGAGGTTCGGCGCTCGCCGCTCCTGGGAGAACACACCGAAGAGGTTCTCCGTTCCGTTCTCGGCCTGAACGACGACGACATCCAGGTGGCGCGCCAGCAAGGTGCGATTTAAGGCGAAGAGCAAGAGCGTCCTCGCCGCCGCGGTTGGTGATTCGGGCGACGAAGTGTGTCGCTGCGGCAGTTCAGTGAGGTTTGCAATTGTCGCGAGCCTGGTGTGCATCGCCGCCGGAGCCACGATCTTCCCGCGGATTGACGAAACTCCTTTTCATGGCGATGAATCCGGCTGGATCTCCTCCGCGTACCACTACACAGACCTCCTGCTGACGCTCGACCCCACATCGAGCAAGTGGGAGTGTCAGGAATGCAGTACGTGGGGAAGTCTCAATTTGCATCTGGGACAGTGGCTCATCGGCCTGCCGCTTGTGATGGATCCGGGCATACGCGGACGCCGATTCTCGCAGTACTACGACTTCGATCTCCCCTCGGAAAACAACGTCGCGCAAGGCCGGATTCCTCCACGAGACATTCTCTTGAGGGGCAGACGTGCGGTGACTGTCGTCGGTGTGCTGTGTTGTCTGATCGTATTCTCGATCGGCTACCTCGCCTATGGGCTTCCGGTTGGTGTGCTTGCGGCAAGCCTTGTGCTCACGAATCAACTCTTCATAACGTACGCCACCAGGGCAGTCACGGATGTTCACTACAGCTTCTTTCTGCTCTGTCTGTGCCTGGCTATGATGCTGCTGGCCAGGTCCAAGAGCGCGCCTTCGACCAGGGGTGCGATTCAAGTGGGCGCGATCGCAGGAGTGCTCGTGGGACTCGCGACCTCCGTGAAGGTTGCGGCGATTGTCGTTGGCGGTCTCATGTTCGTCGCTGCGACGTACGCGTTCGAAGGTCGCAGGGCGCGCCTGCTCGCAGTCGTCACATTCTGCGCATCGGCGCTGATTGTCATCTACGGTCTCAACCCCTTTTTCTGGATTGATTCGAAGGACCTCAGGCCCCAGCCCTTGATCCAGGAGCTCAGGCTTCTCGCACTCGATGTGCGGACATCATCGCTGCAGATAGATTCCGCCCGCTTTCCTCAACTGGCTACCCTTGGCAGGTTTCCGTCGACCTTCGTGAGGTGGGACCGATTGATGAACAAGCAGCTTGAGGCCCAGCCAGAATGGGGCTGGCAAGGGAACCGGCTAGGAATCCTGCATGAGGCACTGCTGAGTCGCTATTCGAGCGTCCCCGCCGGGTGGCTGTTCCTCGGCATTGGCGTGTGTCTAGCCTCCTCATATGCGAGAAGGCGAGCGCAGTCGTCTCTCGATCCACCGGCCGTGTTAACCGCGTTGCCGTTGCTTTACCTTCTCGCTAATTACGGCTTCATCCTCGCTTTCATGAAGCTGAACTTTGAACGCTATTACCTGCCGACGGTGATCGCGAGCCAGCTTTTCGTGGCGATTGGGCTTCATGCCGTCGTCGCCTACTTACTGCGTTGCCTTCGGCATCGCACGCGGGCTCGAATCCGCGACGTGGACGAGGTCGTCACGCTGGTGGACGAGCGTCTGGGCAAAAATCGTTCGGCCCGCTGAGGAGCGTCAAGCCGGCTGTTCGAGCTGCACGTACTGCAAGGCCGGCGCGCCCGCGGCTGCGCTCGGGCGCGCAAGCGCCTGCCACTCACGGAAACTGACACCGGCGTTCTGAATCGCCTCGACCTCCGCGCAGTAGCCATCGAAGCGTCTCATGTCCTCGATCATGGCCTCGAGCGTATCCATCACGGCAGGCAGCCTGTCGAACGGCGTGGCATCCGCGGATCGTCCGATCCTCGGGAGGCGGACGCTCCACGCGGGCACATCGACCTTCCCGAGCGCGGGCACACGAATGCTCATCTCCGGCATGCCGATATTCCCGGTGCTCCTGGGAGGCACGGGTTCGGGGTAGGAATTGAACTTCGGGTCCCATACGGCGGACGGCAGTGTATCGGTCCACGCGTCAGGAGATTTCACCAGCTGAACGAAGTTTGCGCGCTGCTCCTCGAACACCGTGTTTTCGTCGAGACCGGGATTCAGCCACCGGAACACTCTGGTCAGTCTCGACAAGTCAACACGCCCCTTGAGTGCCGGGTGAAGATATGCGGCCGGGTTCGATGTCAGGAGTGTCTTTACGTGCCCTCGCACGTGGGGCGCGATGGCCGCCGTACCTGTTCGCATGCGCTGCGCGGCGACGTTCAGCTCCTCGAGCTCCAGGTAGCAGCGTGCCTCAGCGACTGACGCCAGAATCAGTGTTCCGAGGTACGCGTCGACAGCGGGGCCGCTGGCGTTCAGCTTCGAGGTGGCAAGCGCGGAATAGTAGTGCCTTGCTTCGGCCAAGCGGTCGATCGCCTGCTTCGCGGCGCTTTCCCGGTTCTCGGGTCGGACGAGCGTGAACGCGTCGTGCGCGAGATCGAGTGCGGCGCACAGGTTTGCATAGAAGGACAGATCGACTTTCTGATCCAGCTTCTCGAGCACATCGTGGGTCTGCTGCAATCGATGCTGGATCCCGTTGACTCGCTTGAGCACAACGGCGAAACCCATTGTCGCAACACTCAGGTTCAGAATTCCGAGGCCCGCGCCGCTCGCCAGCAATTGCCCGGCGACCTGCTTGA
Source organism: Vicinamibacterales bacterium (assembly GCA_036802945.1). GTDB lineage: Bacteria > Acidobacteriota > Vicinamibacteria > Vicinamibacterales > UBA2999 > Gp6-AA40. The sequence continues at coordinate 81,159 of DAIRVG010000008.1, read as the reverse complement.
GGTCCGAGTTCTCACGAAGGAATGCCACGACGCGACCGCTGATGACGTCGCGAATCATGCCTCCGATTCGCTCGAACGTGCCGGTGTCCAGGCTCTGTTGGACGGCGTCGGGGATCGACGATGCAACCGTAAAGGCCGCCATGGTGCCTCCTTGTCGGTGCCTCGGGTACGCGAGGTGAGCATCCAGCGAGCCGTCGTTCCAGTCAAGGCCGATCTCACGCGGGCGAAGAACATTTTCACAACTCCTTCGCTGCGACGTCTCGGTCGACGTGCGGGTTCGGTTATAGGCTGTACGGGACCCTGCGTCCCTATGCCGAGCCAGACAGACCGCGAGATCCTGACCATCGACGGCCGCGAAGTGGCGATCTCGAATCCGCGAAAGGTGCTCTTTCCGGAACCGGGGTACACGAAGCTGGACCTCGCGCGCTACTACCTCGCGGTGGCGGACGGTGCGTTGAGAGCCGTCGGCGGGCGGCCCAATGTGCTCGTGCGCTATCCGAACGGTATCGATGGCGAGTTCTTCTATCAGAAGCGGGCGCCGCGCGCGCGGCCTCCGTGGATCGACGTCGTTACCTTGCGGTTTCCATCCGGCCGCAGCGCCGAAGAAGTGGTGCCTCGCGACGCGGCCGCACTCGCCTGGATGGCGAATCTCGCGTGTCTCGAGCTTCACCCGCATCCGGTTCGCGCGGACGATCTCGACCATCCCGACGAGCTCCGCGTAGACCTTGATCCAGTCCCGGGCGTGACGTGGGCGCACGTCCGCGAGGTGGCGGGTGTGGTGCGCGCAACCCTGGGCGACTTCGGCCTCGTGGGCTGGCCGAAAACATCAGGGTCGCGCGGTATCCACGTGTACGTGCGTATCGAGCGCCGCTGGACGTTCGACGAGGTTCGACGGGCCGCGCTGGCGCTCGCACGCGAGGTCGAGCGGCGCGTTCCGGACCTGGCGACGAGCAAATGGTGGAAAGAAGAGCGCCACGGCGTCTTCCTCGACTACAACCAGAACGCGAAAGACCGGACGATTGCCGCGGCGTACTCGGTGCGGCCGAGACCTGACGCGCGCGTGTCGGCTCCGCTCGCCTGGGACGAGGTCGACGCCTGCGAGCCTGGAGACTTCACGCTCGGCACCATGCCTTCGCGCTTTGCCGAGATGGGCGATCGGCATGCAGGCATGGATCTGCATCCGTGCTCGATCGCGGGCGTCCTCGAGCTTTCGGCGCGTCAGGAACGCGAGGGGCTGGGCGATGCACCGTGGCCGCCTCACTACCAGAAACAGCCCGGTGAACCGGCGCGTGTGCAACCCTCGCGGAGGCGTGCGCCGAGCCGTCCTCTGATCGAGATCGGCCGCGCGCGGCGGAAAGACGATGGGCTCGCGGGGCTCGAGCGTTGGCGGTCGCGTCACCCCGAAGCAGCCGCGCATCTGGCACCCGAAGACGTGCTCGTCGATGCCATGCGTGGCCGGTTTCGTACGTGGACGCGGATTCGGGTGAACCTGCAGCACGTGCCCGTCGACCTTCGACCGGGTCAGGAAGCGCTCGATCCGGACGACGCTCCTGACGACTGGAGCAGCGTCAGCGCTCGTGGCGCGCCGCCCCGAAGACCTTCTCGAGCTCGTAAGGCGTCGTGACTTCGAGCTGGTCATAGCGGCAGTCGCTCGGCCTCTTGTCCGGGCGCCAGCGCTGAAAGACCGCCGCATGGCGAAACCGCGGTCCCTGCATATGGTCGTACTTGACCTCACAGACTCGCTCTATGCGCAGCGGCTCCCATGACAGATCCTTGCCGGCGCTCCAGCGACTCTGGCCTCCGGGCATGCGCGTCGTCTCGCCGCGAGACGCTTCGGCCCATTCACGCCAGGGGTGCGCCTCGAAGGCGCGTTCACGCAGCGGCGCGAGCTCGAGCGCGAGCTCCTTGCGGACAGCCATCGTGAACGACGAGGTCACACCGACGTGATGCAGCGCTCCGCTGTCGTCGTACAGACCGAGCAGGAGCGAGCCCACGAGCACGTTCCTTCCGTTCTTGTGCCAGCGAAAGCCAGCCACGACGCAGTCGGCCGTGCGTGCGTGCTTCACTTTGATCATCGCGCGCTTGCCCGGCTGATAAATCTCCTGTTCGGGCTTGGCGATCACGCCGTCGAGGCCGGCTCCCTCGAAGCGCGAGAGCCACTCCGACGCCACTGCGGGATCGCGCGTCATCGGCGTGAGGTGGACCGGCGGTTCGACCTCCGCGAACAGCCCTTCGAGCAGGACGCGGCGCTCGCCCTGCGGCATGGAACGCACATCCCGCCCCTGTATGGCGAGCACGTCGAACGCGACGAACTGGGCCGGCGTTTCCTTCGCGAGCTTCGCGACGCGCGACGCAGCGGGATGAAGGCGAAGCTGGAGCGCGTCGAAATCGAGCCCGCGAGGCGTCGCGATCACGATCTCGCCGTCGAGCACGCAGCCATCCGGCAATTTATCCAGAAAGGTCGCGTGAAGCTCGGGAAAGTAGCGGTCGAGCGGCCGTAAGTCGCGACTCTGAATGAAGACCTCGGAAACCCCGCGAAAAACGATGGCGCGAAACCCGTCCCATTTGGGCTCATACAAGAACCTGCCGCCCGTGGGGAGCTCCTCGGCCAGCTTCGCGAGCATCGGCTCGATCGGGGGCGCGAGCGCGAAGCCGGTCGCGGGTTCGGTCGACATTTCGTCTGGGTTCTGGTCCGCTTAAAGGCGGACACTACCGATCATCATCGGTCGCGTCCGGCTTTTAGCCGGACCGATGATACTTTCATCCAGGAGCCCTGCGCTGGACGTTTACCTCATCGACGGGACCTACGAGCTATTCCGGCACTACTACGCCCTTCCGTCCGCACGTGACCGGGACGGTCAAGAGGTCGGCAGCGTGCGCGGCGTCCTCGCGTCCGTTCTCGGGATGATCACTGGCGGCGCCAGGTACGTGGGGGTCGCGACCGACCATGTGATCGAATCGTTCCGCAACCGTCTCTGGCCCGACTACAAGACCGGCGAGGGAATCGACGCCGACCTCCTCGCCCAGTTCCCACTGCTCGAAGAGGCGCTGACCGCGCTTGGAATCGCCACCTGGCCGATGATCGAGTTCGAGGCCGATGATGCACTGGCCTCCGCCGCCGCCGCGGCGGCTCGAGATCCACGCGTCGAACGCGTGATCATCTGCACGCCCGACAAGGACCTGGCGCAATGCGTGCGCGGGACACGCATCGTGCAGATGGACCGTCGACGGCGCACGATCCGCGACGAAGCCGGCATCATTGCGAAATTCGGCGTGCCCCCGATCTCCATCCCCGACTACCTGGCCCTCGTGGGCGACAGCGCAGACGGCTATCCAGGCGTGCCGGGCTGGGGCGCGAAATCCTCTGCCGTCGTGCTCGCGAAGTACGGTCATCTTGAATCGATTCCTGCGGATTGGCGCACATGGGGAGTGAACGCCGCTCATCCAGGTGCGCTCGCGCACGCGCTCGAGCGCGAGCGCGAGCGTGCCTTCCTGTTCCGCGATCTCGCGACGCTCCGATCCGACATCCCGCTGTTCGATTCTGTCGACGAGCTGCACTGGCAAGCGCCAACGGCCGCATTTGCTCCGATCGCCGCGCGATTCGAAGCTGCGGTGACCGCGCCGAACCGGCGTGGCCGCTCGCGTTCGCCCGCCCGCGCTCCTGCGTAACACCGCGAGCGCACGTGCGCCGCACGGACGAGCCGTATTCTGGGATCCGAACGCGAGACGTCTGCGACGATCGACGCAGTGGCGTCGGCGCTGCCGTCGTCCACGACTACCACTTCGGCGTCGA
>DAIRVG010000008.1:55998-77266 GCA_036802945.1 Vicinamibacterales bacterium | reverse complement strand
GTCTTCATCGAGAGGCTGAGAGTTCCATCGGAACCCCACCAACTAATACAGTCGAAAGGAGTTCGGTCGTGCCTTGACTTCAGTGCCTGCACTCCCTACACTTGCCGAGCTTACGCCGGCGCGCGTCTGGGCCGCGGTTCCTTCATGGCTTCATACGTCCGCTCATCGAGCGGTCCTGGAAGCGCCTGAGATTGTCTCAGGCTTTCGCGCATCGGAGGGACACGGCTATGCCGACCGGGACTATCGCACGCCTCCTCATCGACAAGGGGTTTGGATTCATTCGCGATGAAGGCGGCATCGAGCACTTTTTCCACCGCAGCTCCGTCCGGGGCGCCGTCTTCGAGCTTCTTCGCGAAGGGCAGCGCGTGGAGTTCACGGCAGAGGACTCAACGAAGGGCCCCCGCGCCGGTGACGTTCGACTGATCGAAGGGTAATCCCCGCTTACGAGGCCCGGCCCCCGGCGGGGCCGGGGATTTGCACGCGTCCCCTTGCCGGCCCCGAGCTCTCCCCCACGCCACACGTTACGTCGCACGCGTGTTGCCGTTGCGTTGATTACGCTCGTCCTCGCCGCGTACGGATTCACGCAGGTCGGACATTTTCTGACGAATGAAGATCCGCTTCAGAAGGCAGACGCGATCGTCGTGCTTGCCGGCACGAGCATGGATCGCCCGCTGGAGGCGGCCGACCTATTCAAAGAAGGCTACGCCCCCCGGATCGTGCTGACGCATCGAATGCCTGAAGCCTCGTACGAAACGCTAGCCGCACGCGGCGTCATCGTCCCCGCCGAGGCGAACGAACAACGCGAGATTCTTGTGAGGCTGGGTGTTCCGGTGAATGCGATCGTGCTGCCGCTGCGCGTCCATGACAACACCGCACAGGAAGCGCAGACGTTTCGGGACCTCGCTCTGAAGAACCGCTGGCGCCGGATCATCGTCGTCACGTCGAAATACCATTTGAGACGAGCGGGTTTTGCGATTCGCCGGGAGATGAGCGGAACTGGCGTAGAGGTCGAGATGCACGGAACGCGCTACGAAAAGGCGGATCCGGATCGCTGGTGGACCACACGTAGTGATCTTCGATGGGTGCTTGATGAGGGCGCCAAGCTCATCGCTTATGAGCTCGGTCTGGGAGCGTAAGCTGAGAGCCTCGCGCCGACGCCTGCTCAACCGCATCGCCGAGTGCCGCGGCCCAAGCCTCAAGCGTCAGATCGGATGTTGCCCGCGCGCGGGCCTTTCGCTGACGGTTCCTCGTCGAAGCTGACGCGCTGGCCTTCGTTCAGTTGCTCGAACGCGCCCTCGGTCACTGAGGTGCGATGGAAGAACCACTCCTGGCCTCCGTCGTCGCGAATAAAGCCAAACCCGCGATCTTTGACCAAGCGCTTAATCGTGCCGTTCGCCACGTCGTCGTTACCTCCGCGGGCCGTCGCCGGACAACCCTGTCCGCCGCTGAATCAAGTTCCGTTCCACGCGTGCAGAATCTGCCGACCTTGAGTCAGCCGGTCACCAGGGTCTACCCCAGCACAACCGATCACCAGGGTCTGATCCTCAGCTGCGGTCAGCTGAACCAACGGCGCCACCCAGCGAGCGGCTTGAGCTCGCCGGTGGCCGGCTGAAGCGTGAGGATGCGCGAAGCGATGGCAGTGGCGAACGTGCGGTCGGCGGTCAAGACGATGCTGGTGATAGCGCGCGCCGTGACGATGCGGGCGTAATCGGCTGCAAAGGAGGCAAGATCGCCGGGTGCCAGCGATGCGTTTGGATGTTCCGACAGAATCACCCGCGGGTCAGGTCCGAGTGCACGACCGAGCCGCAGCCGTAGTCGCGCCGATGGGCTCAATGCCGCGACGGGCTGCTCGAACTGCGCGGCCGTGAGACCAACTTCTTCAGCAAGTGCGCGGATCTTCGAACGCATCGCTTCGGGGACATCGTGAAGCGACATCGTTACCGGCATCGTCAGGTTATCTGCAACCGTCATGTTGTCGAGCACGACCGCGCGCTCGCTGAGGATGCCGAATCGATCGAGCGACTGGAGCCACGTGTCGGCGTCCTTGATCGCGGTGGTGGGCTGACCGAATGTGCGGACCTCTCCTGCGTCGGGGACGGTGGCGGCCGTGATCAGGTTGACGAACACTTCGGCGGCCGCCTGGTCGAATCCAAGCAATGCAACCGATTCTCCTTGGTGGACCTGGAGGTGCTGCACTCGCAGGGGACGCAGGCCGTGATAGTCCTTCTGAACGCCGCTCAGGTCGATGACGACGTCGTGTGAGTCAGCCATGAGGCGCGGCAGCGCGAAATCGAAGCCACGCGTCGTCGGGCAGCGTCACCGAGCCAGGGTCGAGGCCATGCGACGGATCGCCGTGAAAATCCGATCCTCCGGTGATTAGCACCATCAGGCGCGACGCCAGCTGGCGGTACCTCTCGGTCGACGCCGCATCGTGATCGGGGTGGTACACCTCAATCGCGTCGAGACCCGCGACGCAATATGCGGAAATGCGTGCGTCGATCGCCGTCTGACCGGGATGGGCCAGCGATGTCAGGCCGCCAGCGCCGCGTACGATGGTCATGACCTCCTCGGGCGGCGCGCCGGCACGCGGCACGAACGCGGGACGCCCCGTCGCGAGCCATCGATCGAACGCCTCGCGTGTGTCGGTGACGTGGCCGGCGGCGACCATGGCGCGGGCGATCTGCGGGCGCCCGATCGAGCGGCCTCCGCTTTCCCGCGCCTGTGCGAGCACCGGAAGCATGTCGATCGGCATGCCGAGCTGCGCGAGGCGATCGCACATCGCCTCGACGCGCGCGATCCTCTGGGTGCGTTGACGTGAGAGAAATGCGGCCAGCTCCGAGTTACCCGGGTCGATGAAGTACCCGAGAAGGTGCACGTCGCGGCCCGCCTCGACGGCGGTGATTTCGATCCCGCTGATGGCTTCGATGCCGCGCGCCCGTGCCACCGCCTGCACCTCGGCGACTGCGGCGGTCGTGTCGTGGTCGGTGACGGCCATCGCCGTCACGCCTGCCGCCGCGGCGCGTTCGACGAGCTCGGTCGGCGTACAGCGGCCGTCGGACGCGGTCGTGTGGAGGTGGAGGTCGACGGTCATCCCTCGACTTTGCTCGGGATGACCCTGAGCCTGTCGCCCCTCGGCTTCGGGGTGACCCCGAGCATGTCGAAGAGTCGAAGGGTCACCGCGCCGATGCGCGATGCGAGGCGGCCGAGCCGTGGCGCGGGAGGGGCTTCCGGCTGCGTCCCTGACGCTTGACGAGCGCGCGGTACTCGCGCACGAGGAGGTCGAGATGCTCGCGCTCCTCGTCGGCGAACTCGAGAAAGATCTGCTTGCCCTCGGAGTCTTCGAATCGCTCGCCGTACTTCTTGAAGAATCGGTGCGAGTTGCGTTCGCAACGGATGCCGATCAGCAAGGCTTGCTGATCGTTCACACCGCCCAACAGGCGGTCGGCGCCCTCGGCAAACAGGCCGTTCGCGGCACCCTTGAAAAACAGGAACGTGGGGCGCGATTCCAGCTCGGGGTCGCGCTCGAGCAGCTCGCGGTACCGTCCCTCGAGCTTGGCGAGGTGTTCCTTCTCCTCGGCGGCGAGATCATGGAACACCTTCCGTCCACGCGCATCACGCGTCACGCGCGCGGCGCGCGAGTAGAACTCGAGGCCGCTGCGCTCGGTGGCAATGGCGATGCGCAGCGCGTCCCGCGCGAACAGCAGATCGGTATGGCCGGGCTCCACGTTGCCGTGGCGTCCGGTGCGACATTCATCGCACGTCCCATAGATCTGCACGACGCTTTGCGACGGGGAAAAACTGCGGGCCGATGCCACCTCCTCGACCAGCGCCTCGATATCGGAGCTGAGAAACTCGAAGGACCGGTGGCAGGTCTTGCAGATCAGATGAAAGTGACGAGGCTGTCGGTAGGAGTGCTCGAACCGGAAGCGCCCCTCTCCGAAGTCGACCTTGCGCGCAATGCCCGCGTCCACCATCCACTGCAGCGTGCGGTATACGGTGGCACGGCTGATGCGTTGGTCTTCGCGGCGAATGAGGTCGACGAGATCATCGGCGCTCAGGTGTCCTTCCTGGCGCAGGAACACATTGACGATCTGTTCCCGTTTACTGGAACGCTTGCCGCCGTCTGGCTTCAGCCGGCTCAGATCAGGAAGACTGGTGTTCATGACCCTTTTCGTGGCCGGCCGCTCGCGTTGACGTGTCAGACGCTGAAGGAGCTACCGCACCCGCACGTGGACGTCGCGTTCGGGTTCTTGATCGTGAAGCCGCCGCCCGTTACCGTGTCGACGAAATCGACCTCGGCGCCCTTGAGGTAGCTGATGCTGACGGGATCGATGAAGAGCCTGACGCCATTGGACTCGAACACCTGGTCGCCGGATCCGCCGCTCTCCTCGATCATCAGCCCGTACTGGAAACCCGAGCACCCGCCGCCCTGGACGAAGACGCGCAGGCCGCTGCCGGTCTTCCCTTCTTCCGTGAGCAGCTCGCTGATTTTCGAGGCTGCCGCCGTCGACACATTCACCATAATTTTGGTTCTCCTGGGGGTAGGTGGCCTAAAGCCCCATGAAAAGTATAAGCGGGCGTTCCCGACCCCGGCAAGCTAGGCCCCAATTATGGCCAATTCTCTTGCCGATTCCTGCTCGACGTCCTTGTGGAGGCTGTTGCCGTGAGCGTCCATGGTCACAATAGCCGGAAAGTCCTTTACAGTCAGGTGCCACATGGCCTCGGGAGTGCCGAACTCCATTAATGAGACGCCGTCGACGCTCGTAATGGTCCGGGCATAGAACTGAGCCGCGCCACCGATTGCGTTGAGGTACACCGCGCCGGACTCCTTGAGGGCCACCAGCGTTTTTGCCCCCATTCCGCCCTTACCGATGACGGCCCTCACTCCGTACCGCTTGATGACATCGGCTTGGTAGGGCTCCTCGCGAATGCTCGTCGTCGGACCTGCCGCGGTCACACGCCAGCCGTCGCCCTCCTTCGCCACAACCGGCCCGCAATGGTAGAGAACGGCGCCGTGAAGGTCGACGGGCGGATCGTGCTTCATGAGGTACGCGTGAACGGCGTCGCGCCCCGTGTAAGCGGGACCGGACACGAGCACCACATCGCCCACATTCAGTGATCGCACCTGCTCTTCGGAAAGGGGCGATTGCAACACGACCTCGCGCCCGGTGCGCTGGAACCCCGCCTGGTCGGCCATCGCGAGCGCCGGGTTTGCCGGATCGCGGTACAGCCAGCGGGTGATCCCGCCCGTCTTCGCATCGAGGACAACACCGAGGCGCCGGAACGCCCAGCAGTCGTAGGCGACCGAAACAAAGAAGCTCGCAGGCAGACGATTCTGGACCCCGATCTTGCAGCCGATCAGCGAGACACGTCCACCGAATCCCATGGTCCCGATCCCGAGCTTGTTGACCTCACCCATGATCGACGCCTCGAGCTCCGCCAGCCGCGGATCCGGGTTCAGATCATCGAGCGTGCGAAAGAGTTGCTCCTTCGCATGCACATAGCCGGAGGTCCGATCGCCGCCGATGCAGACGCCGACCGCCCCGGGCGCGCATCCCTTGCCCTGTGCGTTCCAGACCGCGTGGAGGATGCACTTGCGCACACCTTCGAGGGTTCGATCGGCGCGTCCAAGGTTGGGCAGCTCCACCGGCACCGAGTACTGAGCATTCATATTCTCGCAGCCGCCGCCTTTGAGAATGAGCTTGACCTCTATCTCATCGCGCTCCCACTGCTCGAAGTGCAGGATCGGCGTGCCGGGCCCGAGATTGGTGCCGGAGTTTTCGCCGGTGATCGAGTCGACGGAGTTGGGACGCAGCTTGCCGCGCCTGGTGGCTTCGGCCACGGCATCCCGGATCTGTTTCTTCATCTCGACCTGGTTCGCGCCGATCGGCGTCTTCACCTCGAAGGTCGGCATGCCGGTGTCCTGGCAGATGGCGCCTTCACAATCGGCGGCAAGGTCGATGTTCTCCGCGATGATCGAAAGCGCCTGTCCCGACTGGGTTGACGCCGGCTCCTCCGACATCGCCACTTTCATTGCGGCGCGGACGTCGGGCGGCAGGTCGGTGGAGGTCTTCACGACCAGTGAAATCACGCTGTCGAAAAACTGGGGAAGCATATGCAGGAATTTTACCCCGTTCTGCAGACTGGCTTCGCCAGGATCGTCGATGTGAGTCAGCCCGAACGGACGTGCCGCCTCGCGCTCAGTCGAGCAGCTTCATGAATGCCACCATGTCCCTCTGGTCTTGTCTCGTCAGAATAAGGGACCCACCCGTCACGACCTCGAAGAACGTCGCGTAATGCGCGGCCACATCTTCGAGGGTCTTGGAGGAATTGTCGTGGAAGTAAGGAGCCGTGCGCCGAATGCCACGCAGCGGTGAGATCTTGAACGCGTTCACGTTCATGAACATCGGATCGTCCACGATTCCAGTGATGAGCGCCCGCCCCGGATCGGGGCTCTGAAGAACTACCTGGTCAGGTCCCGGGTTGAAGATGAAATCTCTCACAGGATTGGCTGCAGCATTCAACTCGGACACGCCGACACTCTGGAAACGCGTGCCGGTCGGTATGGGTAATCCGATGAAGAGGGGCGCGAACTCGTTGGTCTTGTTCAACAGGGGCCCGCTGTGGCATTGCGCACAGATACCCTTGAGGGCGTCGTTTGGGTCCGGCGGAAGATCCTCGAAGAGGCGGCGGCCGCGCTTTTCAGATGCCGTCTCCCCTTTCGGCAGCCGGGGGGCTGCGCCCCCGAGGGCAAACCGCTGCAGCGCCAGCGAACTGAAGAATGCACTCGTCCGCTGGAACTCTGCGATGTTGTGCAGTTCAGCCGCAGAAGGCACCACGCCCTGGGCGTGGTCGCTAATCGCGCCCGCCGCCTGGGATTCCAGATTCGGTTGGCGGCCATCCACCATGAGGACCGGATCGAGCGCGGGCGTGTTCAGTGTGGTTGGAATGCCACGCCTTAGAATCACGAAGGTGGCGCCGGGGTCATCGGCTAGCCTCACGTTGGCTGGCAACGGGATCCGCATCAGAATGGTCGCTTCCCTGAGCATCCGGGTGACGCCATTGCCGAGGCCGTCGTCGCTGCCATCGTGAACGAAAAGAGGATCGTGAGGGTCGTTCCCGAGCCGCCTTGCTGCGTTCTGCGGCGAGACCGTACCCGTCTCGGCGCTGTGACAGGTTCGACACGTGCGGCCATTGCCGCCGAACGTCTCCCTCTCAAAAAGGCGCTTGCCGTCCCTTGCGTCGCCCGAGCCCGACGCTGAGGTCTGCGCCGAGTTTGCGATGAGCGCCAGCAGAACAACGCCCACAGTGCCGAGTAGAGTAGTTCTCATTAAGTTTCCTCCGAAGGCTTGAGGCGCGAAAAGCACCGTCACGAGTCGACGTGCGCGCGCAAATATACAAGTCGCGAAATTGGCGCGATGTACAACTGTGAACACGTCACACGAAAGCCTCGAGGTCCGGCGGCTCTGCGCGCAGGGCGTGGACGGTGAATCGTTGGATCCTCGATCTCACGCACGTCACCGGCCTGACGACCTCATGCACGATCCGCCAACTAGAATCAGCGGGGCACCTCGGCTAACGGCCATCGAGCGTGCGACGGTGGCATCCTCGCGCCGGGGATGAGACTGCGAAGGGCGAAGGGTTCACCTGAAGAGAAGCCGTCTGACGACACGCGACAGGAATGGGTGCGCGCGGCGGTCACCGTCCCGTGTAACGGGCAACTCAGCTGCGGCCATGAACAGGCGACAGACCGATGGATGATGACGATGAAGCCCTTGACGGTCAGTGGATTGAGATTGGGACACCTCACGTCACCGAATACGTGGGCTTCGCAAACAGCCGATAAATACAGGCGTTTTCGACGCTCCGAACAACCGGGAAGTATAATTTGCACGCGCACCATCATGCAGTTCCGGACCGAGCGCGACCCCCTCGGTGAACACGCCGTACCCGTCGACGCGTACTACGGCATCCAGACCGTCCGCGCCCGCGAAAACTTCCCCATCAGCGGCCTCCGCGCACCGGCGGACCTCGTCACCGCGACCGTCCTCGTCAAGAAAGCCGCGGCAGCGGCGAACATGGAGCTCGAACGGCTTGACACGCGCGTCGGAGACGCCATCGCTCGTGCGGCCGACGAAGTACTGTCCGGCTCGCTGCGCGATCAATTCGTCGTCGACGTGTACCAGGCGGGCGCCGGCACCTCACACAACATGAACACCAACGAGGTACTCGCCAATCGCGCGGCGGAGATCCTTGGTGGCGGGCGCGGCGAGTACACACTCGTGCACCCGAATGATCACGTGAACATGGCGCAATCCACGAATGACGTGTTTCCGACCGCGACCAGGCTTGCGCTGCTCCTCGTGCACGGAGCCCTCGTCGAATCGGCGCGTGCGCTTGCCGCATCGCTGGACCGCAAGGCGCGCGAGTTCGACACGATCCTGAAAGTCGGGCGAACGCATCTGCAGGATGCGGTACCCATGACGCTCGGGCAGGAGTTCGGCGGGTATGCCGCGTGCATCGCACGCGGCGCCGAGGACGTCGCGCACGCGTCGGAGCAATTGCGCGAGCTGAACCTGGGCGCGACGGCAGTCGGAACGGGGCTCAACGCGGGCGAGGACTATACACAACTGGCGATTCGGAACTTGAGTCGATACACGGGTCTTGAACTCGTCCCTGCGCCGAATCGCTTCCGCGTGACGCAGAGTATGGGTGACGTGCTCGCGTATTCGGGTGCGGTGCGGCGACTGTCGGTGGAGTTGTCCAAGGTTGCAAGCGATCTGCGCCTGCTCAGCATGGGCCCGAGGGCGGGCATCAGCGAGATCGCGCTGCCGGCAGTGCAACCTGGCTCCTCGATCATGCCCGGTAAGATAAATCCATCCGTTCCCGAGATGGTGAACCAGGTCTGTTACCAGGTGATCGGCTGCGACACGACGATTTGTGTGGCCGCGGAAGCCGGCCAGCTCGAGCTCAACGTGATGATGCCGGTCATCGCCTGGAACGCGATCCACGCGTCGACGATCCTGCGGGAATCGATGAAGGTGCTGCGCACGCGGTGTGTGGATGGTATCGAGGCGGACCCGAAGCGATGCCGCGAGCTGCTCGATCGCAGCACGGCCGTGGCCACGGCGCTGAATCCCTATCTCGGGTACGCCAGGACGGCTGAGATCGCGAAGGAGTCGGTGAAGACAGGGAAGCCGATACGTGAGCTCGTGCTCGAGCGCGGCCTTCTCGACGCAACGCAGCTCGATCGCATTCTGTCGGTGGAAGCGATGACGCAGCCGGGTGTGGCCGGACGCGAGGCGAAGCGCTCGTGATCGCCTTTGTTCTCGCGGTCGCGCTCGCCCTCGGCCTCCAAGGCCCAACGTCCAACTCCCAAGACGCTCAGCCACAACGGACAGGGCATCTGTTCCCGCCTGAGAACCTCGGGCTGCTCGAAAGCCCCGATCGCGATACGTGGCAGAAGCCGGATCAGATCATGGACGCGCTTGGAATCGCCGACGGCTCGACGGTCGCGGACATCGGCGCCGGGTCCGGCTGGTTCACGATTATTCTGGCGCGGCGCGTTGGACCGAACGGGACGGTCTACGCGGAGGACGTCCAGCGGCAGATGCTCGAAGCGATTCGCAGGCGCGTCAGTCGGGAAGGGCTGCTGAACGTCCAGGGGCTCCTCGGCACCAGCACGGATCCGCACCTGCCGGCGCGCGCGATCGACGCGATCCTCGTCGTCGACATGTACTCGGAAGTCGACGTCGACGACCGTGTCACCTTTCTTCGGAACCTCGCCCGCGCGCTGAAGCCCAACGGGCGGATCGGCATCGTCAATTACAAGCCCGGTCAAGGCGGGCCGGGCCCCTCGGGACCGACTGAAGGCGTCCGCGTGGACAGCGGCGCCGTGGAAGCCGACGTACGCGCCGCGGGGCTGCGTGTCCTCTCACGCGAGAACCTTCCGTTTCAGTACTTGCTCGTGCTTGGCAGGTAAGCGGTGAGGGCAGCCCTCACCATCGCCGGAAGCGACTCGAGCGCCGGTGCGGGGATCCAGGCTGACCTCAAGACGTTTGCGGCCCACGGCATATTCGGGACAACCGCCGTGACCGCCATCACCGCGCAGAACACGCTGGGCGTCACGACGGCGACGGCGCTGGCTGCCGACCTGGTAACCGCGCAAATCGAAGCCGTGGTGTCGGACATTGGCGTTCACGCCGCCAAGACCGGCATGCTCGCCAATGCGGCGATCGTCGAGGCGGTTGCTGCCGCAGTTGAAGAGTTAGAAATTCCGTTTCTCGTCGTCGATCCCGTGATGGTGGCGACCAGTGGCGAACCGTTGCTCGATGACGAAGGATTCGTGGCGATGAAGGCTGAACTGGTCCGCCGCGCGCACGTCGTGACTCCGAACGTTCCGGAGGCGCAATTGCTGTCCGGCATCACGATCAGAACCGAGCAGGATCGACGCGAAGCGGCGCGCCGTATCTGGGCGCTCGGCCCGGTCTACGTCGTCATCACCGGGGGGCACATCGATTCCGAGCAGATCGTCGACCTTGTGTACGACGGAGAGGTCTTTACAAACTACGCGGCGGCGCGGGTCGCCGGACGTCACACACACGGAACCGGATGCACCTTTTCCGCGGCGCTGACGTCGCACCTGGCGCTCGGCCGATCGCTGCACGAGGCGATTCCTCTGGCACAGCATTTCGTGGCCGGCGCTATTCGCCACGCACCAGGTCTTGGCCGAGGTGCGGGACCCCTGAACCATTTCTGGCGTCTAGATCTTGACAGGGGAGGGCGACTCTAAATCCCAAAACCCAAATCCCAAATCCCAAACCCCAAAACCCAAATAAGAATTTCGACGTTCTTGGGATTTGGAGCTTGGGATTTGGGTTTGGGATTTGACCCTCGGGACCGTCCTGTCCTGCCCGCTATACTGAGTGCATGGGCGTGCCTGCGGTGGCGGTAACCGCCGATCCGCTCGACATCGAGCCGTTGATCGCGCTGGTTGGCGCGGCTGGCGACGGCGCCGTCGTGACGTTTGCGGGTCTGGTTCGCGATCACAACCAGGGGCGCCAGGTACGCTTCCTCGAATACGAAGCGTACGAGCCACTGGCCGTTCGCGCGCTCCAGCGGATCGTCGATGAAGCCAAGGGGCTGTGGCCCGACGCTCGGCTGGCGGCGCGGCACCGGATCGGTCGTCTCGAGATCGGCGAAGCCAGCATCGTCATCGCTGCGGCATCACCGCATCGAGCTGATGCGTTCGCGGCGTGCCGGTACATGATCGAGCGGGTGAAACAGATCGTGCCGATCTGGAAGCGCGAGCACTTCGATGGCGGCGACGTCTGGCTCGAAGGCGCGACGGCGGATCCCGACGATGAGGCAGCGCGGGTCAAAGCGTACCGCACCGCATGCGCGTGACCGTCCGGTTGTTTGCGAGGCTGAAGGATCTCACCGGTGCGGGCGAGCTGATTCGAGAGATCCCGGAACCAGCCACCGCTCATGCGGTCTGGAATACCCTGGTTGCCGAGTGGCCCGCATTGCGCGAGTACGAAAAGACAATGTCGGTCGCGGTGAATGCCGAGTACTCGCGGATGATGGCGACCGTCAAGGACGGGGACGAGATAGCGTTTCTGCCTCCGGTGTCGGGGGGGTAATGGACAATGCGGGGCGAGCCTTCCGGGCTCGCCATCGCGGACCTGATTTCAAGGCTCGCCATCGCGGACCTGATAAGGTCCGCGCCGCTAGAGGCCCGATAAAAACATGTTCGACAAGTTACTCAACGTCGAGAACCGGTATGACGAGCTGATGACACGGCTCGGCTCTGCCGAGATCCAATCTGATCCGTCGGAGTACCGGAGGTCCGCGAAGGCGCTGTCGGAGCTCGAGCCGCTCGTGCAGAAGTTCCGCGAGTATAAGAGCGTGCGCCAGGGCATGACCGGCGCAGAGGAGCTCGTCAACGGCGCCGATGCGGAAATGCGCGAGCTGGCGCGCGAGGAGCTGAAGGCGCTCCAGGTCAAGCACGAGGCGCTCCTTCAGGAACTCAAGGTCCTGCTCATACCCAAGGATCCGAACGACGAGAAGAACGTCATCCTCGAGATCCGCGCAGGCACTGGCGGCGATGAGGCGGCGCTGTTCGCGGCGGACCTTTTCCGGATGTACAACCGCTACGCGGAGCGACAGGGGTGGAAGATCGACGTGATGTCGACCAGCGAGAGCGGGACCGGCGGGCTCAAGGAAGTCATCGCCTCCATTGAAGGGCGCGGGGTGTACAGCCGCCTGAAGTACGAAAGCGGCGTGCACCGGGTACAGCGCGTTCCGGCGACGGAAGCGAGCGGCCGCATCCACACGTCCACGGCCACCGTTGCCGTGTTGCCGGAAGCCGAGGAAGTGGACATTCAAATCAACGAGAAGGATCTGCGCATCGATACCTTCTGCTCGAGCGGCCCCGGCGGCCAGAGCGTGAACACGACGTACTCGGCCGTGCGGCTGACCCATATCCCCAGCGGTCTGGTCGTCTCGCAGCAGGACGAGAAGTCGCAGATCAAGAACCGCGCGAAGGCGATGAAGGTGCTGCGCGCGCGCCTCTACGAGATGGAGATGCGAAAGCAACAGGAGGCGACAGCGAAGGAGCGGCGTGGCCAGGTGGGCACGGGCGAACGATCGGAAAAGGTCCGCACCTACAACTTCCCGCAGAGCCGCATCACGGACCACCGCATCAACTTCACGACGCATCGCCTGCACGACGTCCTCGAAGGCGACCCCGGCGAGCTGATCGATCAGCTCACGACCTTCTACAACGCCGAAAAGCTCAAGGAAGCTACCGCGGTATAAATGGGGTCAGGCCCCGCCATGCTTTTCGAAAAACTGGCACAGGGGCGAGCCCGCCTCATTGAAGCTGGCGTATCGCCGGCCGACGCTGCGGTCGACGTAGACGTCTATGCGCGCGCGATTCTCGGGTGGGACAGGGCGACGCTCCTCGCCAACCAGCGCGACACAAGTCCCGCCGCGCTCGAACCGCAGTTTTCAGAATGGATCGCGCGCCGCGAGCGGTGCGAACCCACCGCCTACATCCTCCAGGGCCGCGAATTCTGGGGACGCGAGTTCCTGATTACGCCGGCGGTCCTGGTGCCGCGCCCCGAAACCGAGTTCATCGTGGACGAAAGCCTTCCGCTGATGCGTGATACACGGGTGCCGCGCATCGCGGACATCGGCACCGGCAGCGGAATCCTGGCGGTGACGCTTGCGAACGAGCTATCCGCCTCGACCGTCGTCGCCACCGATCTGTCGGGTGACGCGCTCGACATCGCGCGCGAAAATGCACGGCGCCTGGCTGTCGAGGATCGCGTCACCTTTGTCGAAACGTCATACCTCGATGGCGTCGATGGACCCTTTGATTTGATCGTGGCCAACCCGCCCTATGTGAAAGACGGCGACAGGCGGGCATTGGCGCGCGACGTACGTCACGAGCCAGATGTTGCCCTGTTCGGAGGTCCCGACGGGCTGCGCGACGTCAGCGGCGTACTCGATGCCGCCGTGCAGAAGTTGAAACCCGGCGGATGGTTCGTGATGGAGTTCGGATACGGGCAGGAAGACGACGTGCGGCGGCTCGTCGGCGGGCGACCGGCGTTGCGGCTCGATCACATCCGCGACGATCTTCAAGGGATCGCCCGAACAGCCGTCATTCAGAAGACCGCCAACTCCCCGCTATAGTGTGTCCATGAGCGACTGTCTTTTCTGCCGAATCATCGCCGGCGACATCAAGGGCTCTGTCGTCCATGAGGACGGCGATCTGGTCGCGATCAAGGACATCAACCCGCAGGCACCGCTCCACGTGTTGATCATTCCGCGGGAGCACATCGCCACGATCAACGACCTGAGGCCGGAGAACGATGCGCTCGTGGGATCCATGTTCCGCGCAGCCGCGGTGCTGGCGAAACAGCACGGGTACTCTGAGCGGGGCTACCGTGCCGTGTTCAATTGCAATCGCGAGGCTGGCCAGTCGGTTTTCCACATCCACCTGCATCTGCTTGCAGGGCGGACGTTGAACTGGCCGCCTGGGTGAGCGAAATGCAAGATGCAAAATTCAAAATGCCAACAGCCATCTGAACCTTTGCATCTTGGATTTTGCATTTCGCATTTTGCATTTTGAACTACGCGGGCCCCCTGTACGGTCCGGCGATGACGACCGCCATTTTGCCGGGATCGAGCACCGCGCGCGCGGCGGCGTGGACATCATCGCGGGTGACCTTGCGCAGCAGCTCCGGCACACGCATGTCGTAATCCATTCCCAGATCGAAGAACTCCACCATTTGCAGGAAGCTTGCGATGCCGGCGTTCGTCTCGAGGCGGCGCGGCATCGAGCCAATCAGATACCGTCGAGACTCGTCGATCTCCTGATCGGTCGGCCCCTCGGCCGCCATCCGGACGAGTTCCTCGTCGATCGACGCAAGTGCGCGATCGACATTGGACGGATTGACGCCTGCCCGAATCACCAGCGGTCCTGGAATCACGTTGGCGTCGAGCGCGCTGAACGCGTAGTAGGCCATCCCCTGCTTCTCGCGGATGCTCTCACCCAGACGTCCGCCAATCGAGTACTCGCCGAGGATGTTGTTCATCAGCCAGTACGCGTTGAACGAGGGATCCGACCGGACGATAGTCGTGAATCCGCAGGCAAGATCGGCCTGCGCCTTGTTCATCATCGGGAGCACACGGACACGGCGCACACGTGCCGGCGGTGGCGGCGGCAGGACGGGGTCCGCGGCCGATCCTGTACGCCAGGGCGCAAACACCCGCGTTGCCGAGTCGATGGCACGTGCGGAGTCGACGTCACCGACCATCACGAGGGAGAGCGCGCCGGGCCTGAACCTCGCGGCATGAAGCGCATGCAGCGACGGGCGACCGATGCGCTCCACGCTCTCGACGCTGCCGCGAGGTCGTCGCCCGTACGGATGCGTGTCGCCGTAAAGCAGCGCAAGCAGGCCTTCATTCGCCATGGTGGCGGGACTGTCTTCGTCCTGGCGAATCATCGTGATGATTTCGCCGCGGCGCGTCTCGACTTCTGCGTCCGGGAACGCGGGCTCCATCACGATATCGGCCAGCGTCGAGAGAGTCGTGTCGAGATCCTCGACCAGGCACGTACAGACCAGCGACAGCACGTGACGGTTGACCGTGATCGCCAACGACACGCCGCGACTGTCGAAGCGCTCCGCGATCTCGTCAGCGGTGTGCGCAATTGTTCCGCGATCGATGGTTCGTGAGACGAAGTGTGAGACGCCGGGCTCGGAGGCCGGATCGAAGATCGTGCCGGCCTCACACGACGCGTGCACGGTGACGGCGGGCGTGGCGCCGGAATACTTCGCGATCACCACCGCGCCGTTGTCCAGCCGCGATCGCACGGGCGCGAGTCCGCGCTGCTCGAGTGTCGTCATCGCGCGGAAGCGGGGCCGGCGCCGGCCCCTTCGTCGCTCGACGCTGCTCGGGACGACCCTGAGCGTGTCGATGGGTCACCAATCGGCGCGCTGTCGGCATTGCCGGCGGGCTGCGGGTCGAACCATCCGATGGTGCGATTGGTCGGACGGAGCCATCTGGCCGCGGCTTCCCCGACCGCGTCCAACGTCACCGAATCAATGTGCCGGCCGATCGACGGCACGAGACGCCAGCTCGCGACCGTTTCGAAGTACCCGAGCTGGTGCGCAATGTTGGAGATGCTGTCCCCTTCGAAAACCGACCGGGCCCGCAGCTGATTCTTCGCCTTCTGCAGTTCCTGCGCGGTAATCCCGTGTCGCCGCGCCGCATCAATCTGCGCCAGCGTCGCCTCTTCGACCGCCGCAAGCGGCGTGCCTTCCGTTGCCGTCACCGAGATGGTGTACAGGAACGGCTCCTGCGTCGCCACCAGGCCACCGTTCACGGCCGATGCGAAACCGCCGTCGACAAGCGCTCGATAGAGCCGTGCGCTTCGCTGGGGCGGCGGCGTGCGGAAGCTCGCCCACAGGTTGACGCCCTTCGCACCCGTCAGCGCCGCATCCAGCACCAGCATTGGAAAGAAACCCGCGTCGTGGACCGAGGGCGCGTGAAACCCGAGTTTCAGGTACGCCGTCGTACCTTCACGCGACACCGTCACTCGGCGCTCGCCAAGCTGCTCGGGCTCGCGCGTCAACGGACGGTTCACGACGTCGCCCGGCTTGATCGAACCGAAATACTGGACGGCCTGCCGCAGCGCATCCTTCGTGTTGACGTCGCCGACGATGACAAGCGTCGCGTTGTTGGGCACGTAGTGACGACGGTAGTAGCTGTAGAGATCCTCTCGCGTCATCGTTTGCAGATCGCCGAGCCAGCCGATGGTCGGATGTCGGTACGGGTGCGCGCGGAACGCGGTCGCGGTCAGCTCCTGATCGAGCAGCTGGTCAGGGTCGTTCTCACCGCCCTGCAGCTCCGAGATGATGACGGTCCTCTCGGATTCACAATCGGCCGGATCGTACAGGCAGTTCGCCATCCGCTCGGACTCGATGAACAGCATCCGGTCGAGCACGTCGCGCGTGGCGGTCTCGGTGTAGGTGGTCTGGTCGATCCACGTATAACCGTTCCAGTACCCGCCGTACTGCTCGATGATCCCCTTCACCTTGTCGCGCGGAATGTTGGTCGTGCCCCTGAAGTTCATGTGCTCGACCCAGTGGGATATGCCAGTCAGGCCGGGCACCTCGTTCTTCGAGCCGACGCGATACCAGCACCACACGCTGGCAAGCGGTGCGGTACGGACCTCCTGAATCAAAACGCGCAGCCCGTTGTCGAGCACCTCTTCATGCACGGTGCTGTTCACGTCATCGGCGGGTTGCATCACCGACGATGCCGTGTTGGATCCCTCGTCGCGCGCGTCCATGCCGCATTATAGGTCGCCGCCTCGGGGTACAATTTGACGGCATGCCCGAGTGGAAGGAGACGGTCAACCTGCCGCGCACAGGTTTTCCAATGAAGGCGAACCTGCAGACCGCTGAGCCAGAGGCGCTCGCGCGCTGGGATGCGATGAACCTCTACGGGCAGATCCGCGAGAAACGGCGCGGCGCGCCAAAGTTCATCTTCCATGACGGGCCGCCCTACGCGAATGCCCAGATCCATCTCGGCACGGCGCTCAACAAGATCCTGAAGGACATCGTCATCAAGTCACGAACGATGGCCGGCTTCGACGTGCCGTACACCCCCGGATACGACTGCCACGGCCTGCCGATCGAGCTCAAGGTCGATCGCGAGCTTGGTCCAAAGAAACGCGGCATGTCGATCTCGGATCTCCGTCGCGCCTGCCGTGAATACGCCGGCCGGTACATCAACGTGATGACCGCGGAGTTCAAGCGGCTGATGGTGTTCGGCGACTGGGACCACTACTACCTGACGATGAATCCGCGCTATCAGGCAGACATCACACGCGCGCTCGGGAAGTTCGTCGAGCGGACGCTTGTGTACAAAGGCAAGAAGCCGGTCCATTGGTGCATCCACTGCCGCACGGCGCTTGCGGAAGCGGAAGTCGAGTACGCGGACCACTCGTCTCCGTCGATTTACGTCGAGTTCCCAATCAATCCTGAGGGCGCTGGCGAACTCGCCACGCGCGTGCCGGCGCTTGCGGGACGCGACGTCTCGGCCCTCATCTGGACGACGACGCCATGGACCATTCCGTCGAACCTAGCGATCGCGTTCCATCCGGAATTTGACTATGCGGCGTACGACGTCGACGGCCGCGCGGTGATCGTCGCGGAGCAGCTCGCGGAAACGGTCAGCAAGGCGGTTGAGCGGCCGTTCGGCGAGCCGATCGCGCGCATGAAGGGTGAGCAGCTCGAAGGAATTCGATTCACACATCCTCTCTATGACCGCGATTCGATCGGCGTGCTTGCCGACTATGTGACGCTCGAACAGGGAACGGGTGCGGTGCATACGGCTCCCGGCCACGGAGCGGATGACTTTCTGACGGGGAAGAAATACGGCTTGGACATCTACGCTCCGGTGGACGCCGGCGGGCATTTCCTCGAGACGGTCGGTCTCTTCGGCGGGCAGCGGGTATTCGACGCCAATCCCAAGGTCGAAGAGGCGCTGGCGGCGCGGGGGCATTTATGGCATCGCGAAGCCTTCGAACACCAGTACCCACACTGCTGGCGCTGTCACAATCCGGTCATCTTCCTCGCCACCTCTCAGTGGTTCGTGCGCCTGGACGGCGACCCTGCCATCACCGGAGCCGATGGCAAAACGCGGACGCTGCGCGAGGCGGCGCAGCATAGCATCGATCACGAAGTGAAATGGATTCCTGCCTGGGGGCGCGACCGAATTTTCAATATGGTCAGCAATCGCCCGGATTGGTGTATTTCGCGCCAGCGCGCCTGGGGTGTGCCGATTCCGGCGGTCGATTGCGTGGCGTGCGGCGAAGCGATCCTAACATCAGCGCTCATTGATAGAGCCGCGGCCGTTTTCGAGCAGTACAACGCGGATGCGTGGTACGAACGCCCGATCGAGGAATTTCTTCCCGAGGGATTCACGTGTCCATCATGCGGCGGCAGCGCCTTCGAGCGCGAGCGCGATATCCTCGATGTCTGGTTCGATTCGGGATCGAGCCATGAAGCGGTGCTCGCCCGCACTCCGGAGCTAGGCTGGCCGGCAGACCTGTATCTCGAAGGCAGCGACCAGCACCGCGGGTGGTTTCAGAGCTCGTTGCTGGTTGCGCTCGCGACGCGCGGACGACCGCCGTTCCGCGAGGTCCTCACCCACGGCTTCCTCATCGACCTCGAGGGCCGCAAGATGTCGAAGTCGGTGGGCAACGCGATCTCGCCACAGGAAGTCATCAAGGAAAGCGGCGCCGAAATCATCCGCTTGTGGGTGGCCTCCACGGAGTTCACCGAGGAGCTGCGGGTCAGCAAGGAAATCCTTACGCGCGTCGTTGACCTGTACCGGAAACTGCGCAACACCTGCCGGATTCTGGTCGCCAATCTGTACGACTTCGACCCGGCGACCGACAGCGTCCCGCTCGGACAGCTCGATGCCATCGATCGCTTCGCCCTGGCACGTTTCGCCGATGCAGCGAACAGGACGTGTGCCGGCTATGACGCCTACGACTTCTCCACTGCCTCACAGACCCTGAGCATGCTCGCCACCGTCGACCTCAGCGCCTTCTATGTAGATGTGACGAAGGACCGCATGTACACGCTTGGCGCGAGGTCGCATGAGCGGCGTTCGACGCAGACTGCGATGTACCTGATGTGCGACGGTCTCGCGCGGCTGATTGCGCCGATTCTCCCCGTCACGGCCGACGACTTGTGGCGCAACATGCCCGGTCAGCGCTCGGCGTCTGTCCATCTCGAGGAGTTTCCGAAGGTGGATCACCTACTGGCGCCGGACCTCGTCGCGAAATGGGACCGACTGATGCAAGTGCGCGAAACGGTGAACGCCGCGCTCGAGGAAAAGCGCAAGGACAAGGTAATCGGCAATTCGCTTGGCGCGAGCGTCACGTTGAGCGCCTCGGGGCCGATCGCGGCACTGCTCGAACAGAACCGCGACTACCTCCCGATGCTCTTCATCGTCTCGGACCTGACGCTGAATTTCGGCTCAGCCGACGGCCCGGACGACATCCGCGTCGACGTCGACAAGGCGCGTGGCGTCAAGTGCGGACGATGCTGGCGGTTCGTCCCGTCGGTGAGGAGCGAACCCGACTGGTCGGGCATCTGCGATCGTTGCGTGGATGCGCTGGCCGAGCCGGTGAACTCCTAGGTGGTGGCTGTTCACACGCGGCAGCGCGAGCTCTGGATTGCTCTGTTCATCGTCGTGCTCGACCAGGCGGTGAAAGCGCTGGTGCGACAGGAGTTGGCGCTCAACGAAAGCGTGACGGTCATCCCCGGATTTTTCGATCTCACGCGCGTGCACAACAGCGGCACGGCGTTCGGGTTCATGAATGGCACCGATTTCCCATTCAAGACAGCGGTGCTTGCGTGCGTGGCGCTGGCGGCGCTGGGCGGCCTGGCGGTCTATGCTGCGTCGCTGCCGTACGAGCAGTGGCTGGCGCGCACGGGGCTGGCACTCATCCTTGGTGGAGCGGCGGGCAATCTGATCGACCGCATTTCGTGGGGGTACGTGGTCGACTTCGTCGACGTGTACTGGTCAGGCTGGCATTTCTGGGCGTTCAACGTCGCCGACGCGGCGATCACGGTCGGCGTTGCGCTGATGATTCTCGATCTGCTGGGAGTGGGGACCCGACATGTATCCAGAGCTGTTTAGCCTGGGACCGGTGACGGTCTATACCTACGGCGTGCTGCTGGCGGTGTCGTACCTCGTTGGCCTGCGACTCGCGATCACGCGGGCGCGCAAGTGGAAGCTCAACGCGGACCGCGTCCTGGACCTCGGTATCTACATCATCATCGCCGCGCTCGTCGGCGCGAAGCTGCTCCTGCTCGTGACCGATTTCGCGCAGTTCCGCCAGTCGCCGGCCGACCTGTTGTCTCTCGTCCGGTCCGGCGGCGTCTTCTATGGCGGGCTGATCGGTGCAGTCGCCGTGGCATTCTGGTACATCCATCACTACGGGATGCCGTTCTGGACGACGTGCGATGCGTTTGCGCCCGGCATCGCGCTGGGTCACGTGACTGGACGGCTCGGATGCTTTGCCGCTGGCTGCTGCTATGGAAAGCCGACGAGCGTTCCATGGGCGGTTGTCTTCACCAATCCGCTGGCCCAGGCCAATTCCGGAACCCCGCTGGGCATTCCGCTGCATCCTACGCAACTCTACGAGGCTGGCGCGGAGCTGCTCATTCTGATCGTTTTACTCACCACGGAGCGTCGCGGACATCGCTTCCCTGGACGCACGTTCTGGCTCTACATGATCCTCTATGCGATCTCACGGTTCATCATCGAGATCTTCCGCAATGATCCGCGTGGCAGCGTGTTCGGCGTGTCCACATCGCAGTTCATCTCTCTGCTGCTGGCACCGCTCGCCATCGCGATGCTGATCTGGTTGCGGCGTACGACGCCGGAGGCTCCGCAGCGCGCGACGCGACGCCGCCGGGTCGCGGCGTAATTCGTGTTTTTCGTATCCTTCGTGGTTGAACACTGTGGAGCCGCTCGAATTCTCCGTCACGCCTGAATCGGAGGGGCAGCGGCTCGATCGCTTCCTGGTCACGGTCCTTGGTGATCATTCGCGATCGCAGATCCAGAAGCTGATCACCGACGGCCACGTGCATGTCTCCGCACGCGATGCCCGCCCGAATCTCGCCGTTCGCGCGGGCGATCGCGTGGTCGTCAGTCTCCCCGACGCGGCTCC
>DAIRVG010000008.1:0-55898 GCA_036802945.1 Vicinamibacterales bacterium | reverse complement strand
CTGTCGCGCCAGTTTCACGATCGCGAGGTCGAGAAGGAGTACATCGCGCTCGTCTGGGGCGTCGTGCAGGCGGGACGCCGCATCGATGCCGCGATCGGACGCGACCCGGTCCATCGTCAGAAGATGTCCTCGCGGTCGAGACACGCGCGCGAGGCGGTCACACGGATCACGAGGGCCTTTCACCTGCCTGGACTGACGCTGTGCCAGGTCGCCATCCACACGGGGCGTACGCATCAGATTCGTGTCCATCTCAGCGCCATCGGACACCCGATTGTCGGCGATGCGCTCTATGGCGGCGTGCATCGACGCGTTCCTGGCGACATTCGCGCGGTGCAGCGGCTTCAGCGGCCGTTTCTGCACTCGACACGCCTGGCATTCGCTCACCCGCGCGACGGCCGCCGCATGGAATTCAGCGCCAACCTCCCGCCTGATCTACTGGACGTACTGGAATCGCTTCCGGGGTGGGGCGACCGCGAAGAGGAGTGAAATGGAAAAGCCTGTCGTTCCCCACTCGATTCGAAACGTGTTCGTAGGGCGAATCTTCACCGTGACTGTCGAGTCGATCACGACCCCGAAAGGCAGCAAGCTCGATGCGGAAATCGTCCGGCATCCAGGATCGGTGGTCCTTCTCCCGATGACGAAGGAAGGCGACATCATCCTCGTCAAGCAGTACCGCCACGCGATCGGACGACGGGCGTGGGAGCTCCCGGCCGGCACACTCAAGCCCAACGAGGATCCTGAAAAAGCTGCCGCCCGCGAATGCCAGGAGGAAATCGGATTGATTCCGGAGCAACTCGATCGACTCGGCGCGTTCTTTCCGACACCCGGCTACTGCGACGAAGAAATGAACTTCTACAAGGCCAGCGGGCTGCGCGAACCGGGTCCGGCCGACAAGAAGGCGGAGCCGGACGAAGATGAGGACATCGAGACGCGCGCGTTTTCAGTCAAGCAGCTGACGACGATGATTGAGTCCAACGAAATCATCGATCTCAAGACAGTAGCGGGTCTGACACTCCTCACGCGGACCTAGACCGGCGGGATTAATTCTGAAGGTCCCTGCCGCCTAGAAGGTCCGCGCCGCCAGTTCGATGGTGGCGCGGTGGATGGCGACCGTGTCTTCGAGCCGGCGCGCATATCCGCCAGCCAAGGTGACGACGACCGGACGATTCGCGGCCGCGCAGGCGCCGAAGACAATGCGATCGCGTTCGAGAAGGCCCGCCCGCGTCAGCGCCAGCCCGCCAAGTTGGTCGCCCTCGAACGGATCCGCACCCGCAAGGTAAAACACGACGTCAGGCTTCGACGCGAACACCGTCGGCAAGGCGGCGCTCAGTTTCGCGTGGTACTCGTCATCGGTCACTCGGTCCGGCAGTCCGATGTCGAGCGCGCTGCGCGGCTTGAACATCGGGTAGTTGTGCTGCTGATGCATGGAGAAGGTGAAGACCGACGGATCGCCATCGAAAATCATCGACGTGCCGTTGCCGTGGTGGACGTCCAGATCGACGATCGCGGCCCTCGGGGTCCGGCCGTGATATTCGCGCTGGACCACGCGAATCGCGAGGGCGACGTCGTTGAAGAGGCAGAAGCCCTCGCCATGGTTGGCAAACGCATGGTGAAAACCCCCACCGACGTGGATACCCACGCCGGTCTCCAGTGCAAGCCGCGCGGCCGCAACGGTGCCTCCACTCATCAACCGGAAGCCGTCCACGATGGCCGGCGACCAGGGCAGCTCGATTTCCGCGATTTCTTCGGCAGTGAATGTGCCGGTGCGCGCCTTGCGGAGGTATTCCGCGGTGTGGACCAGCGCGAGATCCTCCCACGACGCGGTCTCGGGCTCGACCCACGTCCATCCGCCAGCGGCGCTCAGCTCGCGATGGATGGCGTCGTATTTTGCGGTTGGAAAAACGTGGGGGCCGATATCGATGCGATAGCGCGGCGAATAGACAATCCACACGTCCGCTATTGCATCGGCGGCTGGAGGCGGCGCTCGGTCTTCTGATCGCCGGCGGCGACCGCCGGCAGAAGCGCCAGCAGCAGGACTTCGTCAACACTCTGGACGTAATGCACGGTCAGCTCGCGCCGCAGCTCCTCGGTGAGGTCCTCGTTGATGTTCTTTTCATTCTGGCGCGGAAGGATCACTTCTCGGATGCCGACGCGCCTGGCGGCAAGAACCTTTTCCTTGATCCCGCCGACAGGCAGCACGCGTCCCGACAATGTGATCTCACCGGTCATCGCGATGTCGCCGCGCACGGGACGCCGCGTCAGCTCCGAGGCGAGTGCCGTGACCATGGTGACACCGGCGGACGGTCCATCCTTCGGGATGGCGCCAGCGGGCACGTGCAGATGGATTTCCGACGTCTTGAAGAAATCGGGATCGGCGCCATACGTGGCCGCATTCGCGCGGAACCAGGACAGCGCGGCACGCGCAGACTCTTTCATGACGTCGCCAAGCTGCCCGGTGAGCGTCAGGACTCCCGGACCGGTCATCCGAGACGCCTCGATGAACAGGACGTCACCTCCAGCAGGCGTCCAGGCGAGACCGATCGCCACGCCAGGCTCCTTGGTGCGCTCCTCCATCTCCTCGTCGAGAAATAGCGGCGCACCGAGCAGCGCCACGACGACCTCCGGTGTGATCGCCAGGGGGCGCTCGTCGCCTTCGGCCCGACGGCGCGCGGCCTTGCGGCAGAGCGCGCCAATCTCACGTTCGAGATTCCGGACACCCGCCTCGCGTGTATATCCACGAATGACCAGTCTCAGCGCATCGTCACTAATCGTCAGCTGATCCGGTGTGAGCCCGTGGTTGCCGATCTGCTTCTGAACGAGGTGATCGCACGCAATCGCCAGCTTCTCTTCCTCGGTGTATCCGGGAATCTCGAGGACCTCCATGCGGTCGCGGAGTGCCGGCGGAACCGGATCGAGCACGTTGGCCGTCGTGATGAAGAGCACCTCGGAGAGATCGAACGGCACATCGAGATAGTGATCGCGGAAGCTCACGTTCTGCTCGGGGTCGAGCACTTCGAGCAGCGCCGATGCCGGGTCGCCGCGAAAATCGTTTCCCAGCTTGTCGATCTCGTCGAGGATGAAGACCGGATTTTTGGATTCGGCGCGACGAAGCCCCTGGATGATCTGCCCTGGCAGCGCGCCGATGTAGGTGCGGCGATGTCCGCGAATTTCCGCCTCGTCGCGCATGCCGCCAAGCGACACCCTGACGAACTTGCGTCCCAGCGATTGCGCGATCGACCGTGCGAGCGAGGTCTTGCCGACACCCGGCGGGCCGGCAAAGCAGAGGATGGGACCCTTGACCTGCGGATTGAGCTTTCTCACCGCGAGGTATTCGAGAATGCGATCCTTCGCCTTCTCGAGACCGGAATGATCGGCGTCGAGCGTCTGCTTCGTTTTCGGCAGGTCGATCACCTCATCGGTGCGCTTCTGCCATGGGAGCGTGACGAGCCAATCGAGATAGGTACGCGACACGGTGAATTCGGCGGCGGCAACGGGCATCTTCGAGAGACGATCGAGCTCGCGGAGCGCCTCCTTCTTCACCAACTCCGGCATTCCTGCGGCCTCGATCTTGTCGCGAAGCTCTTCGACCTCGCGCGTCTGATCATCGCCCTCGCCGAGCTCTTTCTGAATCGCCTTGAGCTGTTCGCGAAGGAAATACTCGCGCTGGTTCTTGCCAACCTCGGATTGCACCTGCGACTGGATCTTGGATCCGAGCTCGAGGACCTCAAGCTCCTTGATCAGGATCCGGTTGAGCGTGTCGAGTCGCATGCGCACATCGCGCGTCTCCAGCACCTCCTGCTTCACCGCCGTGCTGATCGTCGTCAGGCTCGACGCGATGAAGTCGGCGAGGCGTCCCGGGTCGGTGATGTTCGTCGAGAGCGTCTGGAGATCGTCGGACAGCAGCGGCGACAACGAAACCACCTGCTGGAAATTCGTCCTGATGTTGCGGAGCATCGCATCGATCTCGAGATGCTCGGCATCGGCGCCAGTTTCCGGCGCGAGGCTCACGTGCGCCCGGAGGTATGGCTTCACCGTGGAGACCTCATCGAGGTGCAGGCGCGCGAGTCCCTGGACGATCAGTCTCAGGCTTCCATCCGGCAGCTTGAACATCTTGTGGATGTGGCTCGCCGTGCCGATCGAGTACAGATCCCCCTGCTGGGGCTCCTCGACGGTGGCGTCGCGCTGCGTGAAGACGCCAATCAGCTTCCCGCCCGAGATGGCTTCGTCGATCAGCCGCACGGAGCTTTCGCGGGCGACCGCAAGCGGCATGAACGAATTTGGAAAGAGAACGGTGTCGCGAAGAGGAAGTATCGGGAGCTCGTCCGGAAGGTTCAACGGACGGTCACCGGTCGAGAGTTCCTCCACCTCGAGAGGCTCGTCGCGCTCACTCATCGATACAACTCACGGTGGATGATACAGCCCATCGTGGATCAACGGCGCCGGGGCAGCGGCGCGAACAGAACTGGGAGGGACCAGATCGACCCGGGTTCGCGCCGCTGATGAGGCACGAACCCGGTCAAGACTCGGTTAGCTCGACATGTCGAAGAAGAGGCCCGACGAGCCGCTCTTGCGAGCAAGTGCGCGCTCGCGCTGCTCGGTGTTCTCCCGAGCTTCCTCGCAATCCTTGCAGCGAACCGCGAACGGAAGAGCCCGGAGCCGCGGATGGGCGATTTCCTCACCGCACTCGAAGCAATTGCCGTAGGTCCCATCGTCAAGACGATGGAGTGCCTCGTTGATCTTGTTCAGCGTCTCAGACTTCATCTGGATGAGCGCGAACTCAATGTCTTCCTGGATGTCCACCTCGGAGCTCTCGCCCTGGTCGAGTACATCCCGGTCGTTGCCGCCTTCGGCTCGCACGTCGCGAATTTTGCCTTGGACTGCGCTCAACAACTCGCGGCGGCGTTCCTCGAGCATCTTCTTTAGTTCGTTATAGCGGCTCGTCTTGGCCGCCGCCTTTGTGCTCTTCGTCGTCGCCATTATTCCTGCCGCTCCTTCCGAATCACCCAAATCTGGGTAACCAATTGATGCGCCCGCATGTGCAATTCTGATGCCCTTGTTAGACGTCTGGCTCGAGTGATTGGTTCCCGTGCGTTGAACCCGGGCGTTCCGGCGGCGTTTATTTCGTCAGATAACAGCCAAACGCATAAGAATCAACAATTTAACCCAACGAACCAGATTTCGCCCAACCGCCTTTTTGACGGTCACGACTTTAGACGCCGGTCAGGGGCCGCAGGTTGTGCCTCCAAACAAGGACGGCGGAAAAGCACGTGGATGTTGCGAAAATGCACCACAGCCTGAGCGGTGCTGGGTTTAAACGTCGAAGGGCAAACGGGTTCTTCACCCATATCGGCCGGAAGGTGCCGGCCGGAGCGAATTGTCGCGATATCGACAATATGTCGATATTTGTGCGGCCGCCGAGTCTACTTGTGAACGCTACTGAATGAATCGACTGCTTACAGAAGAATTTGGAACGATTCCACGCTCCACGAGCAAATCGCCGCTGCGCCGGCTTCGGGTCCGAAGCCATTTTTCGTACAGCCGTAAGACGTCAGCGTTCGACGTGAGCGCACTTCGTTCGCTGACCTCGCCCAGGACGTCGACGCAGGCGGCGAACTTGCCTGCCAGCTCATCGAACACGTCACCCAACGCGGGGTCACCATGTTTCGCGAGCGATCCATACGCACATTCTCCAAGCTGGATGTAGTAGTCGACGTCGACAAGGCTGCGATTCAGGCTGTCGGCGAAGAAACCCGAGATGAACAGGGACAGGTCGCCAACTTCGCGAAGACCGTCGCGCTGACGGCTGCCGCCCGTCCGCAGCGCGCGAGCCAGGCGGATGCCCAGCGGCTCGTCGCTCGGTGTAGCGGATCGATCGAAGTGGACAAAGCCGGTGAGCAGGTTGACCAGGTAGAACGACGTAAGGTCGCGCACGGCGAGGTGCTGACGCTCCATCGCCGTTTCGACAAGCTCCTTGAAGTACTCCGCCGGCGACTCGTTTCGAAGAAGCGCTTCCGCCATGTTCCTCCCGAACACCGGCGCGGCACCCGCACCGATCGACCGTGCAAGGCTATTCCTGGAGATTTGGAGGATTTCGACGGAATTATAATAATGCGAAACTGACGAGATGTCCTGCCCACTTTGCCGATCACGCAAGGAGCGCCGCGCATGCCCGGCGCTTCATCAGACCATCTGCGCAGTGTGTTGCGGAACCAAACGCCTGGTGGAGATTCAGTGCCCTGACGACTGCGTCTACCTCACGTCTGCCCGCGAGCATCCAGCGGCGGTCGTCAAGCGCCAGCAGGAACACGACGTCGCCATCCTGCTTCCGACCATTCAGTCGCTGACCGAGCGCCAGTATCAGTTGTTCTTCCTTTTCCAAAATCTGATCTCGCGCCACGCGCCGCAAGGCTTCACTCGCCTGCTTGACGATGACGTCGCGGAAGCGGCCAGTTCAGTGGCGTCGACGCTCGAAACTGCCGCGCGCGGCGTCATCTTCGAGCACACCGCCCAGTCGCTGCCCGCACAGCGGCTTGCTGCGGAAATGAAGACGATGCTTGCGGAGATGCGCCAGCAGGGCGCAACCGTGTACGACCGGGAAGTGGCGATCGTCTTGCGCGCCATCGAGCGAGGCGCCCGCGAGACGCGCAAGGCCGAACCGGGGGATGCAGCCTATCTGACGCTCATGGCTCGCCTGCTCCGCCGCAACCGCTCGACCGCCCCGCCCGCCGCAGAGCAACCGTCGTTGATCATTCCCTAAGCATCCATTACAATTGGGAGTTTGCACAGGTCGCAAACGGTCGGATCTGTGCGGAATCTTGCGGAACCTGCAGAGGAAATCATGGCCAAGCGGTGTGAAATCTGCGACAAAGGACCCGTCGTCGGGCGGACGATCTCTCACGCCCACAACGTGGGACCCCGGCGTTTCGAGCCGAACCTCCAGTCTGTGAGGGCGCTCATCAACGGCGCGACGAAGCGGATTCGGGTCTGCACCCGGTGCCTCCGCTCGGGCAAGGTCACCAAGGCAGCCTGACGTGCGTCTGCCGGTTTCGGCGCCCAACGCGGCGAAACCCATCGGTCCCTACAGCCCGGGCATCCGCGCGGGTAACCTGTTGTTCCTCTCCGGACAAGTCGGCTTCGACCCATCGACGGGCGCGCTGGTCGATGGCGGCATCACGGCCCAGACCGAGCAAGTCATGCGCAACATCGGCACTCTGTTGGCGGCCGCAGGCGCGACCTTCGCGCACGTCGTCCGCACCACGGTCTTCCTCGCGGATATGGATGAATTCGCTGCGATGAATGCGGTCTACGCCCGCCATGTCGTCGATCCGCCGCCAGCCCGATCAACGGTGCAAGTCGCCGCGCTGCCAAGAAATGCGCGCGTTGAGATCGACGTGATCGCGGTGATCGAATAGCCGCCAGGCAAGGTTCCGCGCCGCTAGGCGCGCGCAGTCCGCTCAACCCCCAGCACGCCCTGTACGCCCTTGATTGACTTGATCACCCGCTCGAGGTGCTTGACGTCGCTGATTTCGACCGTCATGTCGATGCGCGCCTGCTGATCGTCGCCGGTGCGCGCCTCCATGTTCGTGATGTTGGTGTTGATGTCGGAGACCTTGGCGCTGATTTCGGCGAGCATGCCCTTGCGATCTTCCACCTGCATGGTGAGACGGACGGTATACGGCGCCTGATCCGACGTGGTCGTATCCCACTCGACATCGATGCGGCGCTCCGGATCGAACATCAGATTCAAGACGTTCGAGCACGTAGCCGCGTGGACCGACACCCCTTTTCCGCGCGTGATGTAGCCGACGATCTTCTCTCCGCGGATAGGGCTACAGCATTTCGCCCGGAACACCATGATGTCGTCGGTGCCACGGACTTTGATTTTGTCGCTCGCGCCCGGCCGAAGCACGCGCTTGACGACAGACACGACAGCCGAGTCCTGAGGGCGCTCCTTCAGCTGCCCCCCGGGCACCGACTTCTGCAGCACGCTGCGCGGTGATAACTTGCCATAGCCGATGTGTGCGAGCAGCTCCTCGGGCTTCTGTGCGCCGTACTCCGTGGCGAACTTCGCCAGCTCCTCGCTTTCGAGCACGGTTTTCGGATTGAGACCGAACCGGCGCGCCTCCTTCTCGAACAATCGGCGGCCAAGCTCGATGCTCCGCACCCGCTCCTCGCCCTGGAGCACGTGCTTGATCTTGTTGCGCGCGCGTGCACTGACGACGAAAGTGAGCCAGTCGCGGCTTGGCTTGTGCCCCGACTGCGTGACGATCTCGACGATGTCGCCGTTCTGTAGACGCGTGCGAAGCGGCACCATCTTGCCGTTGACGCGTGCGCCGGTGCACTGGTTGCCGACGTCGGTGTGAATCGTGTACGCGAAATCGACGGCGGTGGCGCCCCTGGGCAGCGATCGCACTTCGCCTTTCGGCGTGAAGATGTAGACCTCCTCGGGATAGAGATCGATCTTCAGGTTCTGAAGGAATTCCTGCGGATCTCGGACTTCCTGTTGGACCTCGAGCAGCTGGCGCATCCACTGGAAGTAACGCTCGTCGCGATGATCGCCGACGCGGCCCTCCTTGTACTTCCAGTGCGCGGCGATCCCTTCCTCCGCGCGCCGATGCATCTCCTCCGTGCGAATCTGCACTTCGAATGGAAAGCCGTTCTCGCTGATAACCGACGTATGCAGTGACTGGTAGCCGTTCGGCCGCGGCATCGCGATGAAGTCCTTGATGCGGCCCGGCACGGGCGACCACGTCTGGTGGATGATCCCGAGCGCCGCGTAGCAGTCCTTGACCGACTGCGTGATGATCCGCAACGCGACGAAATCGTACACGCGCTCGAGGTCGATTTTTTGGCGCTTCAACTTGAGATGAATGCTGTACAGGCGTTTTATTCGACCGTCGAGGTGAGTGACCGGGACCTGCGCGTCTGCGAGCTTCGCCCGGATGGTTCGGGTCAGGTCGTCGATGACCGCCTCGGCCGTTTTCCGCTTCGCCTCCACCTTGGCGCGGAGACCTTCAAACGCCTTTGCCTCGAGGTAGCGGAACGACAGTTCCTCCAGCTCATTCTTCACCTTGCTCATCCCCAGCCGGTTCGCGATCGGGGCGTAGATATCAAGCGTCTCCTGGGCGATCTTGATCCGGCGCTCCTCCGGCAGATGCTGGAGCGTACGCATGTTGTGAAGCCGGTCGGCGAGCTTGACGAGGATGACGCGAATGTCATCGACCATCGCCAGCAGCATCTTGCGGAAGTTCTCGGCCTGCCGCTCCTCGCTCGAGGAGAACGGAATCGCGCCGATCTTGGTGACCCCCTCGACAACATGGGCGATTTCAGGCCCGAAGAGCTCGGCGATACGCTCCGGGGTGGTCAGCGTGTCTTCTACGACGTCGTGGAGCAGACCAGCCGCCACCGCTACGACGTCCAATTTCATGTCAGCCAGGAAATCGGCCACTTCGAGGGGGTGCACCAGGTAGGGCTCACCGGAATGGCGGACCTGCCCCTTGTGTTCGAGCGCCGAGAAGACGTACGCCCGCCGAAGCAGCTCGAGGTCGGCCTCGGGACTGTAGCTCCGCACTTTCTCGAGCAGCGTCTCGAAACGAATCATTGAAGCCGGTGTCTAAGGTACGTATCGGCGAAACGGAACGCCGCCATCCCCATGATAGGAGTGGGGTTGAGGGGGGTCAAGGAAACGGCGCCAGAATGCTTGACTGACTGGAAAACGGATCACTATACTGGCGCGCTTACGGAAATATCTGGCGGGCGCTCGCCCGCCCACATTGGGTATCAGCGCTCATGCGCGGAACAAGGCGCGCTTGAAACGGCAGCACGGTCAATCCCGGCGGCCAGAACGACGCTTCGAGAGGTTGAAAGGGGATACGATGCGGAAGCTTTTGTCAAAGGGCATCCTGTTCGCGGTCGTTGTTGCCGTCAGCGTTGCGGCGACCGGATGCAATCAGTACAACGGATTGAAGGCGAAACGGACGTTCCGGGACGCCAACGGGCTGTACCAGAGCAGCGATTTCAAGGCTGCGGCGGCGAAGTACGAAGAGGTCGTGGCACTCGATCAGGACATCCTCAACAGGTTCTACCTGACCCCCGCCTTCTTCTTCCTCGCCAACAGCTACGACAACCTCTATCGAGTGGCGAAGAGGGGCGACCCGGTCAACGACGCGTACATGACCAAGGCGGTCGAGTACTACAAGAAAGATGCGGAGCTTGACGCCGACCCGAAGATGAAGAAGTTGTCGCTCCAGTACCTGGTGGCCGCTTACGGTCCTGACAAGCTGAACGATCCGACGCAGCAGGAACCGATTCTTCAGCAGATGATCCAGGTGGACCCGACAGACCCGGCCAACTATTTCTACCTGGCCAACATTTACGAGCAGAACGGCGACTACGAAAAGGCCGAGGAGCAGTTCCTCAAGGCGAAAGAGATGAAGCCGAACGACTCGGCGGTTTACACGACACTCGCGGCGTTCTACGACCGCCAGGGTGAATTCGACAAGACGATCAACGCGTTGAACGAGCGCGCACAGCACGAGCCGAACAACCCCGAAGCCCACCACGTCATCTCGACGTACTACTGGAACGAGGCCTACAAGAACTTCAAGCTGTCCGAAGCGGACAAGAGGAAGTACATCCAGGCTGGCATCGAGGAGGCGGACAAGGCGCTGGCGCTGAAGCCTGACTACTTCGAGGCGCTGACCTACAAGAACCTGCTGCTGCGGTCCATGGCCCTTGTGGAGAGAGACCCGGGACGCCAGCAGGCGCTCCTGAAGCAGGCTGATCAGCTCCGCGACAAGGCACAGGAGCTCCAGAAGCAGAAGCAGGCGGCCACGACCGCGCCAACAAAGAGCTAGACCGCCAGTTCTCGAATCATCGAGGAAGCGCCGCGGTAAGACGAGGGCTGTTCCACACGGTGGGACAGCCCTTTTTCATGTACCGACGTGGCTCCGGCTACCCGCGGAGGGGTCGACAACCGAAAAAGGCCGGTGCCCCCGAAGGGGACACCGGCCTTGAGTCGGACCTTTGCTGAAACCGCTTAGTTGAAGGAGTACCGGAAACTGAGCAAGAACTGGTAGACGTCACTCAAACTCGTGTTCGGCTGGAAGGTCTTCGTCACCAGCTGACCGTTGGCCACGGCCATTCGATAGCTGATCCGTCCCTGCGCATCCGCCGCGGGGTTGGTCAGCAGCTGCGCTCCATATGCCTGAGTGATCGGAACGACCAGGCGCTGACTCACGCCCCAGTTGTGGTTCAGCATGTTGCCGAAGTTCGTGAAATCGATCCGGAACTGGCCGGCGTTGCGCTTGCCGGCGATGTTGTGGAACACGTCCTGGTTGATGCTCAGGTCAACCCTCTTGACCATCGGGTTCCACACGCCTCCGCGTTCGGCGTACTCGCCACGGTGTTTGCTCAGGTACTTGTCCTGGTTGATGTAGGCCTCGAACGCCGCGGCCTGCTGCTCGGGAGTAAACGTCGTGGCGCCGACCGGGAAGGCGACGAAGTTCATCTCCGACGTGTTCTTCGGGATGTAGATCAGGTCGTTGCCTGAACCGCCATCACCGTTCATGTCGCCCGCGAACACGTAGCTGGCGTTGCTGCTGAGGCCGCCGCCGGCGCCGTTCAGGGCGGACTTCGCCTCCCAGAAAGCGGCGATTGTCGTGGCTCCGAAGCCGAAGTACGAGCGGCTGTAAGAGGTCTGCAGGAAAACCCGGTGCCCTTGAGCTGACTGGGACCGTCCGAGACCGGGGTTGTTCGGGTCGCCGTGGTGCTCATTGAGGTTGAACGACGAGGAGGCCGTGGAGCCCGGATCGATGGTGTTATGCGCATCGCCGTAGCTGTAGGCGCCCCTCAGCGTGAGCCCGTGATACAGCGACTTCGCCAACATTCCGGACATGTTCCACGAATCACCAACGCTCTGGTTCTTCATCACGATCGCGGCGGTCACCTGGTTTCCGGCCGCGTTGTTGATCCTGGTGACGCACGGGCCCGGTGTTGGAGCCGCGCACGCGGTCCCAACCCAACGCTGCCGCGTATCGACCCCGGTGAACGCGGACTGCGCCTGGGGCAGGTTGGAGTTGATGTAGTAGATGCCGTTGACGTCCTTGTTGTATACGAACTCTGCGGTGCCGGTTATGCCCCCGGGAAGCCGGCGATCGACCGCGATGTTGTTCCTCAAAACCTGTGGGAACTTGAAGTTGTTGTCGGTGACGTCGAGCTCATAGCTGGCCGCCGGCGCGCCCGTCACATTCGTCGGTTTGTACCTGTTCACGTCAGGGCTGAACGGCCGGTTGGTGGGGTTGTCTTCGAGCAGAGAACCCTGCAGGACGCCGGTATTGCCAAGCTGGTTGGAGATCCAGACGTACAGGGGCGGACCCGTGAAGACGCCGACCCCGCCGCGCACCTGCGTCTGCTGATCTCCGGCCACGTCCCAATTGAAGCCAACGCGCGGCGAAAAGAGAATCTTCGCGTCCGGAAGGGTGCCACTCGAGTACTTCACCGGCGATCCCGCCTCATCGCGGAACGTCAATGCGTCCGCGGCGGGATTCGGATACGTCGTGTTGTTGTCGAAGGCCGGGACGTCGAATCTGAGACCCGCGGTGACCGTCAGATTCGAGCGCGGCCGCCACTCGTCCTGGGCGTAGCCTCCTGCATTCAAGACGTTCAGATTCTGGATCGGCTTGTCCAGCCCAGGGATGTTCATCCATCGCACCTGGTACCGCCGCGGGATCACGGTCGACGATGTTCTGTTCGGATTCGCGAGGAAACCGTTGGCGTCTGCGTAGAAGTCGGCGAGCGAGTTGTAGACGTACGCGCCTTGCTTACAGCAATTGAAGAACGAGTTTTGCGCTTCATAGCGCTGAAACGTAGCGCCGAACGTCAGCGAATGCCGGTTGCTGAACTTCGTGAAGTTGTCCTGGAACTGCGTCGTCTGATAGAGCAGCTCGTTGTTCGGCGTGAATGGCTCGGAGCCGAACGAGATATATGTCGTTCCATCGGGAGCGAGGATATCCACGAACGGAAACAGCTGGATGTCCTTCCGGTTCTCGTTGTTGGTGGTATATCCACCGATCATGCTGTTCGACATGCTGTTGCCGATGACCGAGTTCCATTCGCCGATGCCCGACTTGATGTTCTCGAGCTGGTCGTAGTTCGTGTTCGCGAACGTCAGAAAACCCGTACCGAGCGTCCGCCCCAACCCGGCCGATGTAGAGCCGGATAGGACCTTTGAGGAACTGGATTCGAGCTGGTTATACCGGAAGCTGACTTTGTTACGGGCGTTCAGGTTGTAGTCGGTCCTGAGCAGATATCTCTTGGCTGGCGTGGTGCCGGGAAGGTTCTCGAAGCCCCCGGTCGCGTACTTGAAGTTCTGTGACAGGTACGAGCTGAGCGTCGTCATGTCGGATGCCAGCACCCGGGTGATGTTTCCGCCGACTGGCTCACCGCCGGTGTTGGCCCTGAACGTGGTGAGCGGCCGCTTGTCTTCCTCGTTTTCGTAGGTCCCGAAGACGAACAGCTTGTTCTTGACGATCGGGGCTCCGGCCCACACACCGGTATTCCGGAAGTTAAAGGTGCCCGGATTCACTGTCAGTCCCTGCGCCTCGGTCCCGACGAAGCCCTCATTCCGGAACCGGTGATACACGGAGGCGCTGAGTTGATTGGTGCCGCTGCGGGTGACGGTATTGACGGCGGCTCCGATGAAATTCCCCTGACGAACGTCATAGGGCGCGACGCTGACCTGCACCTGCTCGATGGACTCCAGGGAGATCGGCGCGACATTGGTTCGACCACCCGGCTGGCCCTGACCGAGGCCGAACGGACTGTTGAAATAGGACCCATCGACCGTCATGTTGTTCTGCCGGCTGTCCTGGCCCGCGAAAGAGTCGCCACTTGCCTGCGGTGTCAAGCGCGTGACGTCACTGATGCGTCCGGAAATCGTCGGCAACAGGGCGATGTCGTCTCGACCGACCGATGTCGCCGCGCCCGTCCGGCTGGAGCTGAATACGGCATCGGCCCTCTCCGCCGTGACAACGATGGTCTCCTGAACCGCGATGGCACGTACTGTAACCGGCACGTCCGTCGCAACGCCGAGGTTGACCGTGACGTCCTCCTTGGTCTCTGGCGCGAACGCCGTGCCGGTTCCCACGAAGGTGACCGTCACTGAATACGGCCCGCCGACCCGCATACCTGGAATGGTGAAGCGTCCGTCCGCGCGTGTTGTGGCCTCGTAGTTGGTTCCTGAAGGCAGATGGATGGCAATCACGGAGGCCCCGGCCACTGGCTGCTGCTGCTCGTTGGTCACGACGCCACTGATGGCGCCGGTGGTAACGCCCTGCGCTCCGGCGTGACCGGCAGGCCACAGGAGCGCGACGAGCGCGATGAAGGTACAAGTTCTCAGACCGAGCCACACTGTGGCATTTCGAAAGCGCTTCATTGAATCACTCCCACCCTTGAACACTCAGAGGACTTACGACGTACGAACCGCGACATACCCAACCAAGTAGATGCCGCGTGCTTGAAGGAAAACAAGAATACGAGAGCCTGGTAACGTGGTAATGACGACGTTGCCTGGCCCACGGGTCCCGAAATTGTACAACGGGAACAGCAAAGCGGAAGTGCTGGACTATCTTTCGCTTTCGACAATCGTCGCCGACTGGGACCGGCACGCACAGCGTCGGCCTACGCTCCCGCAAGGGCAGGGCGGTGCCCTTTCCGTTGCGGGGCGGATTTCGCTTTTCGTGCGGGTGCACGTGTGCGGAACGTTCGCGGATGGGCGCATCCGCACACTCGCCATGTGTACCCCCGTGAAGACCCCAATGATTTCCGGAGCATTTCATGCTCTTCCGTGGCACCGATTCTGCTCTACTCGGGCAAACGAGATATGGATGTTGAATCGGAGAGCGTGACGGGGACGATTCTGGTCGTCGACGACGACGAGGGCGTCCGCAAGCTGCTGACACGCTGGGTCTCGGCCCTGGGGTACACCGTCAAAGTGGCGCCCGATGCCGAGTCGGCGCTGAACGTCATGCGCAGCTTTCAGATCGACGTGGCGTTGTGCGATATCCGGATGCCGGGCCATGACGGAATCTGGCTGGTCGACCAGATGCGCCACCACCATCCGAGCGTCGCGGTCGTGCTCGCCACGGGAGTGCTGGAAATGGACCCGATGGTCACCCTTCGGCCAGGCGTGGTCGGCTACATCGTGAAACCGTTCAACCGCGAGGATCTCGACCAGGTCGTCGAGCGTGGAATGGCGGAACGCTCGCGCCTGCAGGCGGAGCAGGCATCGGGGCCGCGCCTTCTCACGGCGGGCATGCTCGACGGCATTATCCTGTCTCGCGATTAATCGCTCCGCGGACCTGAAGGGTCCGAGCCGCAAGTGCGGCAAGGTACAAAGAAAGGGGCCGTCAGCGAGACGGCCCTTCTTTCTTGCACGGCCGGCGCGGATTCCGTCCAGGTCCGCGATTCTAAGCGCCTGGCGTCCCCGTGGCGCCCTTCCTCATACCTTCGGTGACGATGCCGACCTTTTCGACACCAGCGCCCTTCGCGGCGTCGATGACGTTGACGATGTCGCCGTAGCGAAGCGTCCCGTCGCCGCTGATGAACATCGTCTTGTCCTTGCGCTCCTCGAAGATGACACGCAGCTTTTCTTCGAGATCCTGCAGGGTGACGTCCTGGTGGTTGATCGAGATCTTCTTGTCCGCGGTGTACTCGAGCACGATCTGGCTGATCGGCTGATTCTGCTGCGGCGTGTTCGTCTCGGGTGGAAGGTTGATGTCGAGCCCCTTCTGCGAGAGCGGCAACGCGGCCATGAAGATGACGAGGAGCACGAGCAGCACGTCGATCATCGGCGTGATGTTCATGTCCGCATTCGGCTGCGGCACGCTGCCCTTGAAGACGGCGTCAGCGCCGTAATGCTCGTGATGCCCGTGAGCCATTATTTGCCTCCCGCGCCACCGGACAGCGCATTCGTAGACTTGCTGTCGGTAATCAGACCGACATCCTCGATCCCGGCGCCGCGGAGCGTGTCCATAGCGTCCATGACGGCGCTGTAGGGCGCGTCTTCATCGGCCTTGATGAGGATCAGCTTCTCTTTCTTCGTCTCAAGGATGGAGTCGAGGCGGGAGCGCAGCTCTTCCCTGCGCACCTCGATGCCGTTGATCCACACCGTCTTGTCGGCCTTGATGCCGAGGACCGTCTGGTCCTGGGTCTCGGGCTTCGAGGCGCTGTTGATGGCGATTGGCAGCCTGACGTCCACGCCCTTCTGGAGCAGCGGCGCGATGATCATCATGATGATGAGCAGCACCAGCATCACGTCGACGAGCGGTGTGACGTTGATGTCGGACTTGACACCAGTGCTGCCACCGAGTTGCATTGACATAGTTACGACTCCAAAAACGATTGGCGATCCGCGATTAGCGAGTTGCGATTGACGGGGCCAATCACAATTCGCTAACCACTAATCATAGTCCAGCGCTTATGCCGTCTTCTTGATGAAGTAATCGACGAGCTCTGACGACGAATTGTCCATTTCGACGTTGAAGTACTCGATACGACTGGTCAGGAAGTTGTAGAACCAGACCGCGGGAATCGCCACAAACAGTCCGAGGGCGGTCTCGATGAGCGCCTCGGCGATACCAGCTGATACCGCGCCGATACCACCCGAGCCGGTCGACGCGATGCCAACGAACGCGTTGATGACGCCGACGACCGTGCCGAGCAGTCCGACGAACGGCGCCGTCGAACCGATCGTAGCCAGCGTGTTGACGCCCTTCTTCAGGTCCGAGGCGGTAAGCGCCGTCGCGCGCTGAATCGAACGGCGGACCGTGTCTAACACGTCTTCACGGTTGAGATTCGCGCCGCCTGTCTCCTGCTGGAACTGATACTCCTGCAGGCCGGCCAGCACGACTTTCGCCAGGTGACTGTAGCGGTATTCCTTCGACGCCGAGAGCGCGATCGCTTCCTTGAGGCGGCCGTCCTTGAGGTGCTTGGCCACCTGCGGCGCATACAGCTTGGACTGCTTGCGCGCCTGATTGTAGGTATAGACGCGCTCGATCGCGACACCAACCGACCAGAACGACATTACGAACAGGACGACGGCGACCCCCATCGCGACCGGCCCCATGTTGGCGGCCATGTCGATGAAGTTCAGCCCAGCTGCTTCCTGCGCGAACGCGGGAGTGCTAAGAGCAACCATTCCGAGCCCGGCGCACGCGATTCGTGCAATTTGACGCATCTTCCTGACTT
The DNA here is from genome assembly GCA_036802945.1 of Vicinamibacterales bacterium. Taxonomy (GTDB): domain Bacteria; phylum Acidobacteriota; class Vicinamibacteria; order Vicinamibacterales; family UBA2999; genus Gp6-AA40. The sequence continues at coordinate 38,651 of DAIRVG010000008.1, read as the reverse complement.
CCATTACTGCATCCTCCGCTGGAAAGAAACTGCGAGTAGTTGTTGCTCGTGGTTGCTGTTAACTGAGTGTGAACTGGACGGTCACTGTCATGATGACCGGCACCGGCACGCCGTTGAGCAGCGTCGGCGTGAACTCCCACTGCTTCACCGCGTCGAGCGCCGACGAGTCCAGCAACGGAATCGAGCGCAGCACGCGGGCGTCCTGCACCTTGCCGTTGGGTCCAATCGTCGCTTCGATAATGACCACCCCCTGCACGCGGGCTGACTGCGCAATCGGAGGATAGACGGGCCGCTGGTCCTTGGTCTTCATCGGCGGCTTGATGTTGCCGCCGACGCGGACCGGCGCCGCCGGCGGCGGCGGCGGAGGCGGCGCCTCCGGAATACCGCCAACGACGCCACCGATGACGCCGCCGGGAACCCCGGCGGGCTCCGCGCGCTCGAAACTGGTGTCCGGCGGTTCAGGGGCGATTTCCCGTGGTGCCTCCGTCGGGGCCGCAGCCGGGTTGACTTCAACCACCGGCTTCGGCGCCGCAGCCTGGGGCGGCGGCGGAGGCGGGGGCGGCGGCGGCGGGGGCGGCGGCGCGGCGGCGAATGCCATCATCGATGGCGGGGTCGGCAGCACATCGGCCGCCATCAACGGAACAATAATCAGTGCAAGTACCGCCACGGTATGCACCAGAATCGAAACTGGAACCGTATACCACTGCTGGGTTCCGACTTTGACGGTCGGCTCGACGATATCGCGGAACATTTCACGTGGCACCGGATTAACCTCCTGTAGACGTCCCCTGATCCTTAGCCGGGTCCTTCGGACCCCCGTCTTGAGTCGGGTCCTTTCGGACCAGAATCCTACTCGGGTCGCTTCGGACCCGAGTCGACGGCCGGCACAGGCGACCGATTACAGATACCGCAAAAAATTGGTGTCAACGAACGTACGGCCCTGAACCCGAAGAAGGCCAACAGTCAAGTTAGACACCGGTTCTCTCAAAGTGCTCCCCGGTTGTAAGGGGCAAAGACCGGGCATTTTATACCGGTTCCAGACAAGCGCAATAGCAAATGTCAATGCGACCCGGAACCAATACGCATCCCGTAAAACGAGCGATACACAAAGAAGACGGAGACGATAAAAAAGGCGGCGGCCAGCCCGTGGGTTACCGCCGTGCCCGCTTCGCTGCTCAACCGAACCGCGAGCGAGACCGCGAGCAGTCCGAACAGCGTCGTGAACTTGATGATGGGATTGAGCGCCACCGAGGACGTGTCCTTGAACGGATCCCCGACCGTATCACCAACCACCGTCGCCGCGTGCAGCGGCGTGTTCTTCATCTTGAGCTCGGTCTCGACGATCTTCTTCGCGTTGTCCCACGCGCCGCCGGCATTCGCCATGAACACGGCCTGGTAGAGGCCGAAGAGTGCGATGGAGATCAGGTAGCCGATGAAGAAGAACGGCTCGAGGAAGGCAAATGCCAGCGTCGAGAAAAAGACCGTGAGGAAAATGTTGAACATTCCCTTCTGCGCGTATTGCGTACAGATCTCGACGACCTTCTTGCTGTCCTCGACCGATGCCTTGTCCGCGCGGTCGAGCCTGATGTTCGCCTTGATGAACTCCACGGCCCGGTAGGCTCCCGTCGTAACCGCCTGGGTGGATGCGCCGGTGAACCAGTAGATGACGGCGCCCCCGGTGCTCAGGCCCAGCAGAAACGGGGCGTGCAGCAGCGAGAGCTTATCGATGTTCTGCGTCAGGCCCAGGGTGAGTTCCATGATGATCGAGAAGATCATCGTCGTTGACCCGACGACCGCGGTGCCGATCAGCACCGGCTTTGCCGTCGCCTTGAACGTGTTTCCGGCGCCGTCGTTTTCTTCCAGCAGGTCCTTCGCCTTGTCGAACTGGACGTTGAGGCCGAAGTCGCGCCGCAGCTCTTCCTTGATGCCGGGAAGCGTCTCGATGACCGACAGCTCGAACACCGACTGCGCGTTGTCGGTGACGGGGCCGTACGAGTCGACGGCGATCGTCACCGGGCCCATGCCCAGGAAGCCGAATGCGACCAGCCCGAACGCGAAAACCGCCGGCGCGAGCATCAGACTCGCCATGGACGGACTGGACGCGCTCACGAGGTACGCGATCGACATCAGCGAGACGATGCTCAGGCCGAGCCAGTACGCGCTGAAGTTCCCCGCGACGAAGCCCGCAAGGATGTTCAGCGACGCGCCGCCTTCTCTCGACGCGGTCACGACTTCCCGGACGTGGCTCGACTCGGTTGAGGTGAAGACCTTGACCAGCTCCGGAATAATCGCGCCGGCCAGTGTGCCACAGGTGATGATGGTCGCCAGCTTCCACCAGAGCGTGCCGTCGCCGAGGTCGGGAATCAGCAGGTACGACACGATGTAGGTGAGGACGACCGACACGACCGACGTGAGCCACACGAGCGACGTCAGCGGTGCCTCGAAATTCATCTTCGTCGCCGAGCCGTAGCGTGCCTTTGCGATCGCCTCGTTGAGGACGTACGAGCCGCCGCTTGCGATGATCATCATCACGCGCATCACGAAGATCCAGACCAGCAGCTTCACCTGGCTGGCCGCCGCCGGCACCGCCAGCAGGATGAACGTAATCAGCGCCACCCCTGTAACGCCGTAGGTCTCGAAGCCGTCCGCGCTCGGACCGACCGAATCGCCGGCGTTGTCGCCCGTGCAGTCCGCGATCACGCCAGGGTTGCGCGCATCATCTTCTTTGATGTTGAAGACGATCTTCATCAGATCGGCCCCGATGTCCGCGATCTTGGTGAAGATGCCGCCGGCAATGCGCAGTGCGGCCGCGCCAAGCGACTCGCCGATGGCAAACCCGATGAAGCACGCGCCCGCATAGTCACGCGGGATGAAGAGCAGGATGAACAGCATGATCAGCAGCTCCACGCTGATCAGCAGCATCCCGATGCTCATCCCGGCGCGGAGTGGAATGGCGTAGACCCCGAACGGCTTCCCCTCGAGGCTCGCGAACGCGGTGCGCGAGTTGGCGTAGGTGTTCACACGGATGCCGAACCACGCCACGCTGTAGCTGCCGAGGATGCCGACCACGCTGAAGAGCAGGATGATCGACAGCGTCCCCGCAACCGACTTGCCGGGGATGGGATTGAGCCACCCGTAGTAGCCGGCGATGATCACGGCGATGAAGGTCCACAGGATCAGGATGAACTTGCCCTGCGTGATGAGATAGGTCTTGCACGTCTCGTAGATCAGATCCGAGATTTCGCGCATCGACCGATGCACCGGAAGGTTCCTCACCTGCCTGAGGCTCACGAGACCGAACACGATGCCAAGCGCGGACACGACCATGCCGCCGAGGAGCAGGTCCCGCCCGTTGTATCCCCCCACGTCGACCTGCTCGAGATCGGGCAGCACGAGGCTCGCTTCGCCGCCGGTGGGCCGCTCGACCTGCGCCGCAGGTGGTCCCGCCGGCTCCGGCTGCTGCGCCAGCGCGCGCGTGGGAATCGCCAGAACGGCAACAAGGAATACGAGCAGGGTCATCAGTTTCATTGGTCCTCTCTCAGCAGTGAATGAACGCTGCCCGGCAGCGACATCCCGCCGGTCAGGAAAATGCGGATGCCCTCTTCGACGCTCACGTCGGGAAAGAAGGCGCGCTCCCTTGGAAACAACACGATGTCGCCGAGATACAGGTGATTGGTCGGCACATACACGGCAATCAGTGCTTCCGGTCCCTGCCCGCGATCGACGGTGAACTCCTTCGTGAGGAATCCCATCACGAGGCCGCGCCGCGAATCCTCCACCATGACCACGCGCTTGAATCCGTACTCGTTGTCCGGCGAAAACGCCGCCACCAGTTGCTTGACGGGCGTGTAAATCGTCTTGAACACCGGCACTCGCGCCAGCCAGCGTTCTCCACGCGCCAGCACGCGGCGTCCGATGACGTTCGTCGCCACGGCACCGACGGCCAGCACGAACAGCAGCAGGATCAGGAATCCGACGCCGGGCGCGGCACGCCCCACCAGCCGCGTCGCCAGTGGGGCCGTGAAGCCGTCAATAATACCGAAGATCCACACCAGCGCCGCAATACTGAGGACCAGCGGCACCGTGAGGAAGAACCCGGCAATGAATCGGCGCCTGAGCCACTGACCGAGCGAACTGTTCTCCACGGCCCTATCTCCACCCCGCCGCCAGCGCCGCAAAGATCACGAGCCCGAGCGCGATCCGATACCACGCGAACGGCGCGAACCCCGCGCGCCTGATGAATCCCAGGAACGGCCGCACGACGAGCAGTGAGGCGACAAATGCCGTCACGAACCCGATGGCGATCTCCGCTGCAAGACCCGGAGCGAGCGAACCTCGCACCTCGAGCAGATCGTGCGAGAAGGCGGCAATCATGGTCGGGATCGCCACGAAAAACGAGAACTCCGCGGCCGCGGGGCGATCCAGCCCCATCAACATGCCACCGACAATCGTCGCCCCGCTGCGCGACACGCCGGGAATGATGGCCAGCATCTGGCACAGCCCCACCCCGAATGCCCGGCCCAGTGGCGTGTGCTCGGCATTGAGGACCGTCGGGACCGGCCTGACGCGCTCGACGACCAGCATCACGACGCCGCCGACGATGAACGATATCGCGAACACTGCAGGGCTCTCGTAGAGCACCGATTTCACAAACGTCGAGAACAAGCCACCGACGACCAACGCCGGAACGACCGCCACGATGACCGCCGCCGCAAAGCGCCTGGCGTCGGGATCCGATGGCAGCCCGGCGATCACGTTCACGATCTTGACGCGGTACAGCCACACGATCGCGAGGATCGAACCGAGCTGAATCATCACGGCGAAGACGTGATCGGGATCCTCAAAGGCGAGCAGCTTCTCGCCCAGCAGCAGATGCGCGGTCGACGACACGGGAAGGAATTCCGTGAGGCCCTGGACGATGCCGAGAATCGCAGCGAGGAAGTACGTCAATGCGGAGGTGAATGCGGTGTGTCGGGCACGGGCCGGCTACGCCGGCCCGCACCTGCAACTCTGTGAATGACGGGTTATGACGCCCGCGCCTTGCGCTGCGACTTCGATCGCCGCGCCGGCGGAGTGGCGGTCGCCGCCGGTGCCGCCGACGACAGCTTCGACGGCGACTGCCGATGCCAGAACGTCACGATCGCGGCCGCGATGAACACGCTCGAATACGTTCCCGTGATGATCCCGACGATCATCGTGAACGCGAAGCCCCTCAGCACCTCGCCGCCGAACAGGAACAGGGCGAGAGCCGACAGGAACGCCGTGCCGGCGGTGATGATAGTGCGGCCCAGCGTCTGGTTGATCGACGCGTTGATGACTTCGCTCAACGACCCCTTGCGCATTTTCCGCATGTTCTCCCGGACACGGTCGAAGATGACGATGGTGTCGTTGGTCGAATAACCGGTCACCGTCAGGATCGCGGCGATGACGTTCAGCGTGATGTCGTAGCGGAAGAACGCCAGCAGCGCGAGCGTGACGAGGATGTCGTGGATCGTGGCGACGACGGCGCCCACCGCGAAGGCAAACTCGAACCGGAACGCGATGTACGCCAGGATGCCGATGAGCGAGAGGACGAACGCCCAGATGCCCTTCTGCGTCAGTTCCTCGCCGACCGCGGGACCGACGATCTCGGTGCCGACAACCGTGAAGTTCCCGAGGTTTCCTTTTCGCAGCGCTGCTTCGACCGCCTGCGCCGTCGAGCTGAGGGCGGCGCCCTGCTCGGCGCCCACCTGCGGCACGCGCACCATGACCTGCCGGAGCGAGGGATCGCCGTACGACTGGACGATCGCGTCCTGTCCGCCCCCGACGTAATTCTGGTTCAGCGCGGTGCGGACCGCATCAACCGACGGCGTCTGATCGAACTGCATGATCATCGAAGTGCCGCCGGCGAACTCGACCCCCTTGGCCAGGCCTCGCGTGTAGATCAGGCCGAGGCCCGCGAGGATCACGATCCACGACAGTGCCACTGCGTGCCACCGCCAGCGGAGGAAGTTGTAATTGGGGTTGTTGAAGATATGCATGCTTGTCGCCCGTCGCTAGATCGACAGCGCCGCTGTCTGCCGCTGCTGCCGTCCGAGCGCCAGCTCGAACAGCGTCTTCGACACGAATGTCGAGGTAAACAGGTTGGACGCGAGGCCGATGATGAGGGTGTACGCGAAGCCGCGAATCGGGCCGGTCCCGAATTGAATCAGGAACAGCGCGGCGATCAACGCCGAGATGTGCGTGTCGAGCAATGTCAGGAAGACGCGGCTGAAGCCGGCATTGATCGCAGCGCGGACACCGTGCTGCGCCTCGAGCTCCTCCTTGATGCGCTCGAAGATGAGCACGTTGGAATCGACGCCGATGCCCATCGTCAGCACGAACCCGGCGATGCCCGGCAGGGTCATGACGGCGCCGATGTACGCCATCAGGCCGATCAGGATGATCAGGTTGAAGAGGAGCGCGACGATCGCGTTCACGCCCGACAGCTTGTAGTAAATCAGCATGAAGGCGACGATCAGCAGCAGGCCGACCACCGACGCCTGGATGCCGGATCGGATCGAATCGGCGCCCAGGCTCGGACCGATGGTCCGCTCCTCGAGATAGGTGAGCGTGGCGGGCAGCGCGCCCGACTTCAGAATCAGCGAGAGATCGGTGACTTCGTCGCGGGTGACGCCGGTGATCTGACCGGTGTCGGTGATGCGCGACTGGATAGTCGGCGCCGAGGTGACCCGGTTGTCGAGGATGATCGCCAGCCGGCGTCCGATGTTCGTCTCGGTGACTATCCCGAACTTCCGCGCCCCTTCGCCGCTAAGCGTGAATTGCACCGCCGGCAGGTTGTTCTGGTCGACCGAGGGGCGCGCGTTGGTCAGGTCCCGTCCGCTGACGGCGGCTGCCTTGCGAACCATGTAGTAGACCGTGCCGCCGCCGGTTGCATCGGCCGAGCCCGGGATGATGTCCATCCCCTCAGGCACCTGGCCGTTCTGCAGCAGATCCTCGCGCGTCGCCGCCGGTCCCGCCTCGACGATCTTGAGCTCGAGCAGCCCCGTCGACCGAATGATCTCCTTCGCATGCTCGACGTCAGTCACACCAGGCAGTTGGACCAGGATCTGATCGGCGTTGGCTCCTTGCTGGGCGATGCTCGGCTCGGCGACGCCCAGTTCATTCACGCGCCGCTCAATCGTCTGCCGGGCCGCCACGACCGACTCCTGGCGGAGGATGACCTGAATGTTCGGCTTCATCGTGAAGGTGTAGCTGCCATTCGTGCCCGGACTTCGGTCGTAGTTGACGGCCAGATCGGCCGCGGCTTCGCGGAAGGCCGCGTCCTGCGCCGGCGGCACCCCCTCCACGCGGATCTGCGCGATTGTCGGCATCGTCAGACTGGTGACGGTGATGTTGCGGGTCCGGAGCGCTTCGCGCAGCCGCTCCATCTCCTGCTCGCCCTCGAGGCGGATGGCGTCGTCGGTCTGGACGCGGAGCACGAGGTGCACGCCGCCCTTGAGATCGAGCCCGAGCTTGAGCTGTTTCGCCATCAGCCACGACGGCGACGTGATGCCGTATTGCGACGCGACGATCGGATACACGCCAACCGCGCCGAAGATCACGAGCACCGCAACGATGGTGATCACTTTCCAACGAATGTTCTTGTTCATGATGAGGCACCGCTGCCTTGGGGCGCCACGGGCTCCTGCCCCTGAAAGCCGACGATGGCGTTCCTGGAAATGTCGACGCGCACACGCTCAGCTATCTGAATCTGGACCGCCTGGTCGCCAACCCGCGTGATGGTTCCGTAGATTCCGCCCGACGTGACCACCTGATCGCCCACCTTCAGACTCGATAAAAAGTCAGCCACCTTCTGCTGCCGCCGTTTCATAGGCAGCAGAATGATGAAATAGAAGATGGCCAGCACGAGCGCGAACGGTAGCAACTGCACCAACGCGCTCGGCGCGCCCTGCGAAGGCGCAGCCATGGCAAGTACGAATGACGCGGTCATGAATCGAGCGACAGGCGGGAAGCCGAGTGAAGGAACTCCTGCCTGAATCTATCGAAGGTCCGAAACGATATAGCGTCTCTGATCCTTCGCATGGTGTCAAGGTAAAAGCTGAGATTATGCAACGTGTTAAGGGCGCCGGCGCTCATCTCCCCGGCCATGTAGAGATGCCTCAAATACGCCCGCGAATGCGTACGACACGTATAGCATCCGCACTCCGGATCGACCGGTCCATCGTCCTCGGCAAACCGCGCGTTCTTGATGTTGATGCGCCCCTGGCTGGTGAAGAGCTGGCCGTTGCGGGCATTGCGGGTGGGCATGACGCAGTCGAACATGTCGATGCCACGGGCGACACATTCCACCAGATCCGCCGGCGTCCCCGCGCCCATCAGGTAGCGAGGCTGATGCTCAGGCAGCCGTCTCGCGGTATCAGCGACGACTGAGTACATAAGGTCGATCGGCTCGCCGACACTCAATCCGCCGATCGCGTACCCCTCGAACCCGACCCCGACCGTCGCCGCTGCGCTCTGGTCACGGAGATCCTGATGCACACCGCCCTGGACGATGCCGAATTGCGCCTGGCCCGCATTGGATACCACGACGCCACTCGTCTGACCCTCCCGGAGCTCGACCAGCCGGCGCCGGCATCGCTGCGCCCATCTCACCGATCGCTCCATCGAAACGGCTGCCTCGTCGCGCGATGCCGGATACGCGTGACATTCATCGAGAACCATGGCGATGTCAGACCCAAGGCGTGCTTGGATGTGGACCGCGCCCTCCGGCGTCAACAGATGCGGCGAGCCGTCGAGGTGCGAGCTGAACTCGGCGCCATCCTCGGTGATCCTCCGGCGGTCGGCGAGGCTGAATACCTGGTACCCACCGCTATCGGTGAGGATCGGACGGTTCCATCCGATGAAGGAGTGGAGGCCCCCGCGCCGGGCAATCAGCTCGTCCCCGGGGCGCAGATACAGGTGATAGGTGTTGCCGAGAATAATTTGAGCGCCTGCGTCCTCGAGGTCACAGTGACGCATCGCCTTGACGCTGCCCTGCGTCCCTACGGGCATGAACGCCGGCGTCTCCACGACACCATGGGGTGTGCTCAGCTCTCCGAGGCGCGCGAGGCCATCTGTGCCGCGGAGGGCGAACTCGAAGGTATTTCCTGACACGCTATTATTAGAACTCTTACGTGAAGAAGTTACGTGTTGGCGTGATTTACGGCGGCCGCTCGGGGGAGCATGAGGTCTCGGTCGCCTCGGCGGCTTCGATCATCAAGCATCTTGACCGAGGCCGGTACGAGCCCGTGCCCATCCGCATTGAGAAAGATGGCCGGTGGACGCTCGCTGACAAGACACCCACGGCGATTTCCGCCGCGGACGTCATCGAGCAGGCGCGGCTCGAAGGAGCCCGTTCCATCCGCCCCGGACGCGAGGCCCATCTTGTAGCGCATCCCGGTGAAGACACCGTACTTGCCATCGAGCGAGGTTCGGACTCGAGGGCGGATGCGACTGGCGCCGCAACGGTCACCGGCGTCGGTCTCGATGTCGTGTTTCCAGTACTCCATGGACCGTACGGCGAAGACGGAACGGTCCAGGGGCTGCTCGAGCTCGCGAACGTGCCGTACGTGGGCGCCGGCGTCCTCGGGTCGGCGGTCGGGATGGACAAGGCGGTCATGAAGACACTTTTTGCAGCCCGTGATCTGCCCGTGGGCCCGTATTCCGTCGTACTGAGGCCAGAGTGGAATCGGAGTGCGAGCGCCGTGATCAGCCGGATCGCCGCCGAGCTCGGGTACCCGGTCTTCGTCAAGCCCGCAAACCTCGGGTCGAGCGTGGGGATCTCGAAAGCGAAGTCGGTCGGCGAGCTCGAGATGGCGATGGAGCTTGCGCTGCAATTCGACCGCAAGGTCGTCATCGAAGCGGCGATTCCGAAGGCACGGGAAATCGAATGCGCGGTACTCGGCAACGACGATCCGGAGGCCTCGATTCCGGGCGAGATCGTGCCGTCGCGGGAGTTCTACGATTACGAGGCGAAGTACCTGGACGAGGGGTCGAAAGCGCTGATTCCCGCGCCACTCACCGCGTCGCAGGCCGCCGAGGTCCAGCGACTCTCGATTGCGGCGTTTCGCGCCGTCGACGGCGCCGGAATGGCGCGAGTCGACTTCCTCATCGCGGGCGAGAGCGGGGAGATGTACGTGAATGAGGTGAACACCATCCCGGGGTTCACTACGATCAGCATGTACCCCAAGATGTGGGAAGCGTCGGGGGTGTCCTACACCGAGCTCGTTGATCGTCTCATTACGCTCGCGCTGGAGCGTCACGCTGAGAAGCAGCAGCTCCGCACCAGCATCACGTGACCAGGCACCTGCGGCCGGCGCTCGCCTTCGCGATCGTCTCTCTGGTCGGCATGCCGGGCGCGCAGCCGGCGGCTGCGCAATCCGCCTCGAGCCTGACGGGATCTCCGCAACTGCAGCGTGCGTACGACGCGATTTTCGACGCCCGCTTCGACGAGGTGCCGGCGCTTCTGACCCGCACCTGCCCGCCTGCCCCCTCGGAAGCGTGTCAGGTCCTCGACGCCGTCTCTCTCTGGTGGCAGATACAGCTCGATCCCCTGAGCAAGGTGCGCGACACGCAATTTCAATCGAAGGTCGAAGCATCGATCGCGGCCACCGAGGCATGGACGAAGCGCGAACCGCAACGCGCCGAGGCATGGTTCTACGTGGGCGGGGCGTACGGAGCGCGGGCGCAATGGCGGGTGCTTCGCGGCGAACGCGTGGGGGCGGCTCGCGACGGAAAGCGCATCAAGGACTCGCTCGAACGGGCGCTCATGCTCGATCCGCGTCTGCAGGAGGCGTTCTTCGGCATCGGCCTCTATCACTATTACGCCGACGTCGCCCCAACCGCCGCCAAGGTGCTGCGCTGGCTGTTGTTGCTGCCTGGCGGCAACAAAACCCAGGGCATGAGGGAGATGCTGCGCGCGCGTGAAAACGACGAATTGCTGGGCGACGAAGCGGATTATCAGCTGCACGTGATCTATCTCTGGTACGAAAAACAGCCGCAGCGGGCGCTCGACTTGCTCGAAGGGCTGCGGGATCGACATCCGCGAAATCCGCTCTTCCTCCAGCTGATCGCCGAGGTCCAGGACAGCTACCTGCACGATCTCACCGCAAGCCTTCGATCGTGGCAGGCGCTCCTGGACGCCGCGAAGGCGGGGCGCGTCGCCTCCCCCGAGCTGGCGGAAACCAGGGCGCGGCTCGGCGCAGCGCTGGAGCTCGATCGCCTTTTCGAAACCGACGCCGCCATCGAACATCTCCGCGCCGTGATCGACAGGAAGCCAGCGGCGCCGTATGCCGCAGTGGCCCAGGCGCAGTTGCAGCTCCGGCATGCTCTCGACCGGATGAACGATCCCGCCTACCGCCTGTCGATCGAAGGGTGGCGCGCCCTGCAGCGCGGCGAGCTGCCGGCGGCGACGCGGATCCTCGGGCAGGCTCTTGCCCTGCGGCCCGACGATCCGGTCACGCGCTTCCGGCACGCGCAGCTCCTGCTCGCGCAGAAGAACGACGCCGCTGCGCTCACGGTCCTCGACGGACTTGTGAATGCGCGGGCAACGACGCCACCGACCTTTTACGCCTCGGCCTGCCTCGATGCCGCGCGTCTCTACGAGCGGCAGCACGCGACCACGCGCGCGATCGATCTCTATCGCACCGCGCGCGGCGTCTTCGGTGCCGATCAGCAGACGATCGACGCTGCTGATCGCGCGCTCGCGCGTCTCGCGCTGTAGATTCGCGCGAGTTCACCCGACACTTGACTTCGGAGACACGAATGGGCGTGTCGGCGAGCGCCGTTTTTTTGACAATGCGCGCGCTTTTATGCTTGACAGGAAAAAAATCTCACCCATAATCTACATCTGGTATGAGGGTGGATGGCTCAGCCCACCCGTAGTGACGGCCAAGCGGCTCGTCGGAGGCTGAGTCACAACAACCTGAGGAGAAAACAATGGCGAAGAAGGCTGCCAAGGGCGGGAAGAAAAAGGCCGCGAAGAAGCGGTAGATCTTCCGTTCCTGACTTTCGGGGGTGCTCGGTAGAGCACCCCATTTTTTTATCTACCAATAGAGTTGCTGCTCTCCTGATTCGCCGTTGGCGCATCGGGAGTTAGCCCACGAAGCGAGGTCGCTGAGCTCCGGGCCGACGTGCCAGGCGGCAGAGAGCGCCGGACGCTGCGGCACGACCCCGCAATCCAAACGGTGAAGGGAGGAACTCCTCAATGGCGAAGAAGGCAAAAGGCGGAAAGAAGAAGGCGGCGAAGAAGAGGTAAGTTCGCTGCTCGCTAAAAAAGGGGGCGCCTTTGCGTCCCCTTTTTTTGTGTACTAGCGAAGCGTTGTCCCGTCCCAGATCTGGACGCGGCGAATGACATCCCACGGCTGGATGCGATCCACCACGTCGATGCCGTTCACGACGTGGCCGAACACGGTGTAGCGCGCATCGAGGTGCGGCTGCGGGGAGTGGGTGATGAAGAACTGGCTGCCCCCGGTGTCCTTCCAGTCGAGCGCCATCCCGACCGTGCCGCGCAGGTACGGCTGCTGATTGAGCTCGTCGCGGAGGGTGTAGCCGGGCCCCCCTTCGCCGTCTCCCCGCGGATCTCCATCCTGCACGACGAAATCGGGCACCACGCGATGGATCGCGCTGCCGTTGAAGAACCCCTTTCGCGCCAGCGCAACGAAGTTCGAGACCGTCAGTGGCGCATCGAGGATAGCTAGCTCGATCTCGACGGTGCCCTTGTCCGTCTCGATGAAAGCGTGCGGCGAGAACGGCGGTGCCAGTAGCGTCCGCCGCTCCGCGTCGTCCATCGGGCGTTCAGGAGCCGGCCGCATCGCCATGGCCGTGTCGGTCACCCCCTGATCCCGCAGGAGCGTGGCGGCCTTCACGCGGACCGCCCAGTCGCGATCCTTCAGCGCCGCCTGAAGCAGTGGCCGCGCCGCCGCGGAATCCAGGGTGTTGAGAGCCGTGAGAATTGCGGCTCGCGCCACGTACGTGCTGTCGCCTGCCGTTGCGCCATACGCGTCGACGAGCGCAGGGACCGCCGCGGTCGCCTTGATCTCTGCAAGGCTGCTGGCTGCGGTCGACCTGATCACAAAATCGTCCATCTTCAGGTGATCGAGCAGGATTCGCTGGACGTCCGGTGTCTTTGTGGCTACCAGCGCGCGAAGAAGGGGCGCGATGACTCGTTGATCCCGGTCGCCCAGCATGGAGATCAATCGCGGAGCGCCCTGCGCGCCGGGCAGGGTCGCAAGCGCCTCCGCCTGCGCGACCCGGACCGTCCAGTCCCGATCCGGATCGAGGCCGGACAATGTCGTCAGGAACGTTTCGGGATCGATCAATGCGAGCGCGCGAATTGCCGCGCCTCGGATTCCAGGCGAGGCGTCGGACATGAGATCGATCACAAAGTCCAGCATGTCCGGACTGTGAATCGCCCCCATCGCCGTCGCCGCTTCGAGACGCAGGGTGGGATCCACTTCACCCTCGGCGAGGATTTTCTCAAAGAGCGGCACCGACGAGGTATCACGGATCGCGGCAAGGGCTCGAACAGCCTGAATCACGACTGCCGGATCGCGCTGCCGTCTCACGACGATGTCCCGCAAGGCCGCGGAGGCGCTCTGCGCTTTCAAGGCCCCCAGACCCCGGGCGGCGAAGGCCGCAGTCAAGCGGCCGGGGGTGGCAAGCAGCGAAACGAGCGCCGGCGCGGCTCGCGCATCGCCCGCGCGGCCCAGGGCATACGCTACAGGCCACCACGTCGACACTGGCGCGCCGCTCGTGTTGAGCACGGCTGACGCGATCGCATCGAAGGACCCAAGCCTCACGAGCGCGTACAGCCCGAGTCGCGCCGATTCGACCGGCGGCGCCAGCGGCCACGCCAGGTCGTCCGGCGCGATGTTCATCAGCGCCCCGCCCTCGACGTGGGTCTTCACCATGGCCGCAATGGCGGCCGCATCTGACTTATCGCCAATCGTTCCCAGGGCTTCGGCACTCCGTCCCTGCACAATCGGGTCGCTGTCTCTGAGGGCGTTGAGCAGCGCCGGGCGTGCCGACGCGTCTCCGATCAATCCGAGCGCGAACGCCGCCATCTGCCGCACCTCGACATCGGGATCACCAAGCACCTGCTGCAAGGCGGGAACGGCTTCAGGCAGACCGACGCGGCCCAATGCAAGCGCGGCGCGCCTTCGCGTGCGCGCTTCGTCGTCATTGACAAGACGAATCAGATTGGACGGCGGCGGGGGCGCAACGATTGCGGGCCGGCCCTTAGCCGCCGGTACCAGCACGACAGGGGCGGGCGGATTCGGATCGCGAAGGAGACGCTGGTCCTCGAGCCGCATGATCCATCCGAGCTTCTCTTCCCAGGTGACAACGGGCGGGGAGACGGACTGAGAAGGAGCGGGCGGGGCGGTTGCGCACGAAGCGCAGAGGAGCGCAAGGCTCAAGCCACCTCGAGCCTTGAGGCCTAAGCCCTGAACCTTGAACATCGGCCGATGATAGCATCGCAGGCACCGGCCTCCCGGACCGGCGCAAACGCGCATGCCCTTCCAGTACATCGCCATCGAAGGACCGATTGGTGTCGGCAAGTCGTCGCTTGCCGAGCAGCTCGCGGCGCGCCTCGATGCCACGGCTGTGCTGGAGGAAACAGATAACCCGTTCCTCTCTGATTTCTATTCAGGACGAGCGGGTGCCGCGTTGCAGGCGCAGTTGTTCTTCCTGCTCAACCGTCATCGCCAGCTCCTTGGCCTGCAGCAGGCCGATCTTTTTTCGCAGGCGACAGTCTGCGACTACCTGTTCGACAAAGACAAGATCTTCGCGTACGTGAATCTCGACGACAACGAGCTGTTCATCTACCAGCGGCTCTACGACCTGCTCGCGAAGGACATTCCGCTTCCCGACCTCGTGATCTATCTGCAGGCGCCGACCGACATTCTCGTTCGCCGCCTCCGCGATCGGTCGAGGGATCCCGAGCGCGAGACATTCGACCCGGATCCTGAATACATCCGCGAGCTGAACGAGGCCTACCAGCACTTCTTTTTTCACTATTCCGCGACGCCCCTCCTTGTCGTCGAGACCTCGCAGCTCGATCTGCCGGCAACCGACGAGGCCGTGGACGATCTCATTCGCCAGATCCGGAGTCTCAACAAGGGCACGCGGTATTACGTGCCACGCACGTAATGCAAAATGCAAACAACGCCCAAGGCCGACCTGAAGGTCGGCCTCTACGGCTGTCGATGGCGTTTCTATGGCCGTCAATCGTGTTTCTACGACGATCGTTACTCTCTACGACGATCGTTACTCTTTACGACGATCGTAGAGGCGGACCTTCAGGTCCGCCCTGCCAGCGACGATGTGTGCATTTTGCATGTTGAATTACGCTAGTCTCCACTAATGGCCTGGTTCAAGAAGACCCGGAAGCCCATCGCGTCAACGGCCGAGAAATCCAGCCGCGTGCCCGAGGGGCTGTGGATCAAATGTCCCGGCTGCGCGCAGATCATCTACAACAAGGACCTCGACAAGAACCAGCAGGTGTGCCCCAAGTGCGCGCATCATTTTCGAATCAGCGCCACCGATCGCCTGCGATCGCTGTTCGACAACGGGCAGTGGACCGAGCACTTTTCCGGCCTCACGTCGAACGACCCGCTGACGTTCACCGATACCAAGCCGTATCGCGATCGCTTGCGCTCCACCATTGCCAAAACCGGCATGAAGGACGCCCTTGTCGTCGCGACCGGGACGCTTGACGGCCGCGAGGTCATCGTCGCCGCGATGGAGTACGCGTTCATCGGCGGGAGCATGGGTGTGGTCGTCGGCGAGAAGATCACGCGCGCGATCGAGATGGCGCTCGCGAGACGGTGGCCGGTGATCGTCATCTCGTGCTCCGGCGGCGCGCGAATGATGGAAGGCGCACTGTCGCTCATGCAGATGGCGAAGGTATCGGCCGCGCTCGCAAGACTCGATCGGGCGCGACTGCCGTTCATCTCGGTGCTCACCGACCCGACGACTGGCGGCGTCACTGCGAGCTTCGCAATGCTGGGCGACCTGAACATCGCGGAGCCTAAGGCGCTGATTGGATTCGCCGGACCGCGCGTCATCGAGCAGACCATTCGCCAGAAGCTGCCCGAGGGATTCCAGCGCAGCGAGTTCCTGCTCGAACACGGCATGCTCGACCTGATCGTCGATCGTCGCGACCTGAAGTCCACGCTTGCGCGGACGCTCAGCTTCATGGACACCCACACGGCGCCGGCGGTGCCCGTCACCGTTCCGTCAGTCGCCACTTCAGAGTCTCTGCGCTGAATTGCTCGATCGTCTCTTTGCACTCGAGACCTTCGGCATCAAGCTGGGCCTCGAGAACATCCGGCGTCTCTGCGACGCGTTGAATCATCCCGAGCGCGCCTTTACCTCGCTGCACGTCGCAGGCACCAACGGCAAAGGGTCGGTGACGGCGATGGTCCACGCGGCGCTGGTCGCGGCCGGAGTCAGGGCAGGCCGATACACCTCACCGCACCTCACACACCTGCGGGAACGCTTCGTCGTCGACGGCGCGGCGATGGACGATGCGGCCGTGGAGGCGGTGGCAACGGAAATCCTTGAGTGCGCCGAGCGGCTCCGGCGCGAAGGGAGGATGGGGGCGCCACCGACATTTTTCGAGGCGACGACAGCGATGGCGTTCGAGCTGTTCAGGCGCGCTCAGGTGAAGGCGGCGGTGATCGAAGTCGGCCTGGGCGGCCGTTTCGACGCCACGAACGTGCTGACGCCGCCGGTCGGCGCGATCACATCGATCGCGCTGGATCACCAGCAGCACCTGGGCAACACCATCGAGCAGATTGCTTTCGAGAAGGCCGGCATCATCAAGCCGGGGATGACGCTCGTGACGGGCGCGCTGCCTGAGGCGGCGTTGCGCGTGGTTGGGCGGATCGCGCAGGAGCGGGGAGCGCAGCTCGTGGAGGCAGCCGCTGGTGTGCGCGTCGACAGCGAGATGCGCGAGGGACGAGCGCAGCTGACGATCGAGACGCCGCACGGGCGCTACGGCCCCCTGCGGCTCGCCTTGCGGGGAGAGCACCAGATACACAATGCGCTTGTTGCTGTTCGCGTGCTCGAAGCTGCGCGCGACGCCGGCCTCGATGTGTCCGATGCGGCGGTTGTGGAAGGTTTCGAAACCGTCGAATGGCCCGCCCGCCTCGAGCTGTTCACGCGGACGAGCGGCCAGCAGGTACTGCTTGACGCCGCGCACAACCCCGAAGGCGCGCGCGCGCTGCGCGCCTATCTCGTCCGGTGGCATCCGGAACAGCCGTCGCTCCTCGTCGGGATCATGCGCGACAAGGACGCTGACGCCATCTTGCGCGAGTTGCTCCCGGTGACCTCATCCGTGATCGCGACGGCCGCGGATACGCACCGCGCGATGCCTGCCGACGAGCTCGCGGCACACGTCTCGGCGCTCGATCCCGCCAAGGACGTCCGCGCGTGCGCCGACGTCCTGACGGCGGTGGATGCGGCGCTCGATAGCAATCGCACTGTATGCGTCGCGGGATCGATCTTCCTGGCCGGTGCGGTTCGCGACGCTCTCAAACGGCGTGATATCCTGCATTGATTCCTCCAACGAACACCGTGTATCTCAAGGCGTCCAAAGGTTTTTTCCTCTCGTGCGTCGTGTGGGTGTGGGCCGCCGCGGCGACGTTTGCCCAGACGACACCTGCGCAGACCGCGGCACCGGCGCCATCGACCAGTTTGCCTCTGGGAATCGCAGATTATTCGAGCTGGAAATTCGAGCAGGAGGGAGACCACCTTCACCTGATCGGGCAGGCCGCCATCAGGGGCACGCAGCTCCAGTTCTTCGCCGACGAAGTTGATCTGTACTTCACGACCAACCGCATCGTGGCTAGCGGCAACGTGGTGTTCACCAATGCCGACGGACGGATCGCCGCGGAACGCGTCGAGTTCAACACCGCCACCGGTATCGGGACGTTTTACGACGCCTCCGGCATCATGTCGCTCGGCGCGAAGGCTGGCGTGAGCATGGGCGCGAACATCGCGGCGTTCGGCGGCCAGGATCCCGACGTCTACTTCTACGGCCAGACACTCGAGAAGCTTGGACCCCGCAAGTATCGGATCACCCGCGGCGGCTTCACGACGTGCGTGCAACCGACGCCGCGGTGGGAAGTGACGAGTGGAAGCGTGGTACTGAACCTCGATGAGTACGCCGTCGCACGCAACACGCTGCTCAGGGTGAAGGGGGTGCCGATGATGTATCTGCCCATCCTCTACTACCCGATTCAACAGGACGAGCGCGCAACCGGCTTTCTGCTGCCGACCTACGGCGCATCAACGCTGCGCGGCCAGTCGCTCAGCAACGCGTTCTTCTGGGCCATCAACCGCAGCCAGGATGCAACGTTCTTTCACGACTGGTTCACGCATACCGGAATGGGTGAAGGCAGCGAGTACCGCTAC
Source organism: Vicinamibacterales bacterium (assembly GCA_036802945.1). Classification (GTDB taxonomy): domain Bacteria; phylum Acidobacteriota; class Vicinamibacteria; order Vicinamibacterales; family UBA2999; genus Gp6-AA40. The sequence continues at coordinate 20,210 of DAIRVG010000008.1, read as the reverse complement.
ATCGCGGGGCTGCAGTCGGCGGGCAATGTCCGCGCATATCGCTTCGTCCAGCACGAAACAAGTTTCACGGAGTCAGGACAGACGACGACCCTGCCGGCGAAGATCAGCTACGAGTTCACCGGCGCCGCCACGCAGGCCCTCGGCGGATCAGCGCGAGGGCGGATGCGCCTCGACTATTTTTCAGACGTCCTCACCCAGCAGCTCTACCATCAAAACGTCTACCTGGCGTCGCGTCGCAGCCGGCTGATCGAAGGGGGCGTCAGCGACGTGTTCGGACCACTGGCGGCGACGTTCCTTTATCAACGGAACGAGACGTTCAACAGCGACACCAATTCCGTGCTGTACGGATCGACTCCGCGCATCTCTGCGATTCTTGCCCCGCAGCAGCTGTTCGGGGCGCCAATCTACGCATCCCTGAACAGCGAGTACGCGTACCTGCCGTACCGAGCCCTCACGAACGGCGTGGCCACACTCGACAACTCGCTGTCCCGGGTCGATGTGGCGCCGTCGCTGCGCGTGCCGCTTTCGCGGTTGACATTCCTGTCGGTGAACACCAGCGCCGCGCATCGCATGACGTACTACTCGCGCAGCTATGACGCCCGCGGCGTGGCGGTACCCGGATCGTTCCTCCGCGACTACACGCAGTTGCGCACCGAAGTCATTGGCCCCGTGCTGACAAAAATCTGGGACACGCCGACGAGCGGTTACGCCGAGCGCATGAAGCACGTGATCGAACCGGCGTTCACCATCGACTACACGACGCCGATCGATGACTACAAGCAGACGCCGATCCTGACGGACACCTCGGACTTCATCATCGGCGGTACGTCCCGGTTGACGTACGGCCTGACGAATCGCCTCCTGTATCGCAGCAAGGCGGCCGACGGAGCGCGCGGGCAGACCCGCGAGTTCGTGACGTTTGGCGTGCAGCAGACCTACTATTCGAACCACGAGTCGAGCAGGTACGACACCGCGTATGCGAGCTCGAGCGTCAACCGGAACCCCGTGGACCTTTCGCCGGTGGCCCTGAACGTCCGCGTCTCACCGTCCGCGAGGATCGACGCAAACAGCAGGCTCGAATACGACGTATCCGGACTCGGTGTCGCCGTCTGGACGCTCGGCACCATTATGTCGGCCGGCCAGAGCTCCGGATCCTTGCAGTACAGTCGCCGTCGTTTCTCGCGGACCTCGACACCGGACACGTATTTCTCGGGATCGACGTCGCTGAGATCGCCGAATGGTCATTTCACCGGCACGTACGCGCTGAGCTGGGACATCACGCATTCGACAGTCGTCTCCCAAAACATCCTGGCGACGTACATGGCCCAGTGCTGCGGTCTGCAGGTCGATTTTCAGAACTTCAATTACCCGAGCTCGTCGGGATTTCCGATACCGGCGGATCGGCGGATCAACTTCTCATTCGTCCTCGCCGGACTTGGGACGTTCTCGAATTTCTTCGGCGCGTTCGGGAACTCGGTCCGGTGACGCTGTGAAAGGGCTGATCCTCAGCGGCGGCAAGGGAACCCGTCTTCGACCGCTCACCTACACCAGCGCCAAGCAGCTCGTGCCGGTCGCCAACAAGCCGGTGCTGTTCTACGGCATCGAGGCGATCGCCGACGCCGGCATCCGCGACATCGGCATCGTCGTCGGAGAGACGCAGGCCGAGATCCGCGCGGCAGTCGGCGACGGATCTCGATGGGGCGTTCGGGTGGTGTACATCGAACAGGACGCGCCGCGCGGCCTCGCGCACGCGGTCAAAATCAGCCGCGACTTTATTGGCGATGAACCGTTCGTGATGTACCTGGGCGATAACCTGCTGAACAAAGGCATCACGCAGTTCGTGCGCGAGTTCGAGAAGGAAAAGCCTGCGGCGCAGATCCTGCTGACCCGGGTGCCGGATCCGCAGATGTTCGGCGTGGCGCAACTCGAGAACGGCAAGGTCGTGAGGCTCGTCGAGAAGCCGAAGGAGCCCATCGGGGATCTGGCGCTCGTGGGCGTCTACATGTTTGGAAGCGAGGTATTCGAATCGGTCAACCGCATCAAGCCGAGTTTTCGCAACGAGCTCGAGATCACCGATGCGATCCAGGACCTGATCGATCGTGGTCTGACCGTCCGCCCGCATATCGTCGACGGCTGGTGGAAGGACACGGGCAAGCTCGAAGACATGCTCGAAGCCAACCGGCTCATCCTCGAGACGTTCGAGCGGCGAATCGATGGCACCGTGGACGACAGCCGCATCGAGGGGAAAGTCGTGATCGAGAAGGGCGCGGTCGTCGAGCGATCGATGATCCGCGGGCCGGCGATCATCGGGGCCGGCGCGCGCATCATTCACGCGTACGTCGGTCCGTTTACGTCGATTGGCAACGACGTCGAGATCAAGGATTCCGAGATCGAGCACAGCATCGTGCTTGAAGGGTCATGCGTGCGGGACCTTGCCAACCGTGTCATCGACAGCCTCATCGGAAAGAACGTCCGCATTTACCGCGAGCCGGTCAAGCCGAGCGCCTACCGGTTCATGCTGGGCGACAATTCAGAAGTCGGCATCAGATGGTGAATCTGGTTGACGTCCTCGTCACCGGCGGAGCGGGCTTCATCGGCAGCAATTTCGTCCGGTACGCGCTCGAGGCCCATCCCGACTGGCGCGTCACCACCCTCGACAAGCTCACGTACGCCGGACGACAGGAGAACCTGCACGATGTCATGACGCACGAGCGGCACGCATTCGTGCACGCGGACATCATCGATGCGCCGGTCAGCGGTCCCCTCGTCGAACGCTCGAATATCGTGGTGCATTTCGCCGCCGAGACTCACGTCGACCGGTCGATCATGGCGGCGGGAGACTTCATCAGGACCGACGTCGAGGGGACGTTCGTACTGCTCGAGGCCGCGCGTCGCGCCACGGGATTGACGCGTTTCGTCCAGATCTCAACCGACGAGGTGTACGGCAGCGTCGCCACCGGCGCCAGCACTGAGACCGATGAGCTCCGGCCGCGAAACCCGTACTCGGCAAGCAAGTCGGGCGCGGACCGGCTTGCCTACAGCTACTGGGCGACGTACGACTTGCCGGTCATCATTACGCGCGCGTCGAACAATTACGGGCCGTACCAGTTTCCAGAAAAAGTGATCCCGTTGTTCGTCACCAACGCGATCGACGACATCCCCGTGCCGCTCTATGGCGACGGCCGCAACGTGCGTGACTGGCTGCACGTGCTCGATCACTGCAGAGCCATCGATCTGCTGATCGGCAAGGGATCGAACGGCGAGGTCTACAACATCGGCGGCGGCAACGATGTGATGAATGTCGATCTAACTCATCGCATCCTCGACACGCTCGGCAAGCCGCGGTCGTTAATCAAGCCGGTGGCCGACCGTCTCGGGCACGATCGCCGCTACTGCCTGGATACGACGAAGCTCCGGTCGCAAGGGTGGTCTCCCCAAGTGCCGTTCGAGCAGGGTCTCCGCGAGACAGTTGATTGGTACCGCGCCAACGAGTGGTGGTGGCGCCCCATCAAAGAGCAGGATCCGAACTTCAAGTCGTACTACCAGGCACAGTACGAAAAGAGACGCTGACCGGTGACGATTCTGGTGACGGGCGCGGCAGGATTTGCCGGCAGCCACGTCGTGCAAACGCTCGCCGGCACCGGCAGCGTCATCGCCTGGAGGCGTGCCACGCTACCACCTGAGGAAATTGTGCCGCTCGCGACGTGGCAGCAGGTTGATCTGCTCGATCGCGGCGCGGTCCGCGCCGCGATTCAGCGCACGAAACCGGACGCGGTTTACCATTGCGCCGGCGCGCCCAACGTGTCGCATTCGTGGCGCGATACCGTCAGCCCGCTTTCGAACAACGTCCTCGCCACGCACATCCTGCTCGACGCCCTGCGTCTGGCGGGGTCGAGCTGTCGCGTCGTGATCCCCGGGTCCGCGACGGTTTATGCACCTTCGACGTCCCCGCTCACCGAAGAGAGCCCCGTGGCTCCTGTCAATCCGTACGCGCTGAGCAAGCTGGCGCAGGAACAGCTCGGCATGATCTGCGGACGCGAGGATGGTATTGAAGTCATCGTCACCCGCTCGTTCAACCACACAGGTCCGCGGCAGAGCTCGGCATTCGCGGCGCCGAATATGGCCCGGCAGGTCGCATTAATCGAGGCTGGGGCTGCCGAGCCGATGATCAGGGTCGGTAATCTCGACGCGCAGCGCGACATGACGGACGTGAGGGACATGGCGCGGGCGTATACCGAGCTGATGGAGAAGGGGACGCCGTCGACGATCTACAACGTCGCGTCGGGCGTCGCCCGAAGCATGAAAGCGATTCTCGATGCCCTAGTCGCCCACGCCCGTGTCACCGTGAGCATCGAAACTGACCCGGCCCTTCTTCGTCCCAGCGACACTCCTGTGCTTCTCGGCGACGCCACCAGGTTGCGCAACGCCACGGGCTGGCAGCCACAGATTCCGTTCGAACGCACTCTCGACGACCTGCTGAACTACTGGCGGAGCGTGACGCACAGCTGAGGCCCGCCCGGCATCCATAATGCTTCTTCCCTACTTAAAGGAGGCAGCCATGCGTATGCTGACGGCGAGCGTTGTTCTGACCGCCGTGGTGCTTCTCCCGGGCTGCACCACACTACAGCGGTACCCCTCATTCGGTACTTCCGCCGGCGGGGGTCTCATCTTCTACGATCGGCAAGGAACTCGAAATCTGTTGCCGCCGTCCCGCAGCAATCTGACAACTCATCCGGTCTCTGCGCCCCACGCGGACCGCATTCGCTAGGATGCGGCATCACGCATGCTTTCCTCTTCCCCTCGTTGAGTGGAGGAGGAAGCATATGCGCACATTGGCGGTGAGTGTCTTCTTGACCGCGGCAGTAATGTCGGCGGGCTGTGGCGCGACGCGGAAGGTGAGCAGCACAGTTGCTCCTGGACCGGCGATCACGAGTGCCACGGTTCAGTTCCAGGACCGCGATCACGGGAAGGACGCGGACAGCGGCGTGGACGTGTGGCTGCTCCGCAACGGCTCGAATGAGATCGCGCACCTGCACAGCGTCGGGGTGAAGTTCGACGATCACGCCTCGATTGCCCCGATGGGCGTCCCGATGTCGGGCACGTTCTACAGGACCGATCTGAGCGATGCGCAGCTCCGGATCCGGCTGACGCCGGACGGCGCAGACGACTGGAGCTTCGAGCCGCGGCTCACCGTAATACTCTCCGACAACACGAGCCGGACGTACAGCTGGCCGCAGGTCATGCTCGACCGTTCGCGTCCGGAAGTGACGCTGAGCGTGTCGTCGGCCGTCCAGAATCCCTGAACAAAAGCCTTGACCTCGACGCGGTCGATCGAAAAGGATCGCTGGCGAACAAATAACGAAGCGCCAGCGATCTTCACATGGAAACTGCCCCTCTTCTCTTTGATCTCGGAAAGCCCAAACCCACCACGCGACAGATAGCGGACCTGGTGAAGGCCGGCGGCGCGGAAGCGCTCACAGAGGCGATCCGCCGTGCCGACGCCGCGAGGTACCAGGAAGTCCGCTGCCGGTCCGCGCTGAATCGCGTCAAGGGAATGCCGTTCGAGTGGACGCTCAACCCGTATCGCGGGTGCACGCATGGGTGCCATTACTGCTACGCGCGTCGATATCACACACAGTTTGAGCTGGGGGCGGACGACGAGTTCGCGTCGATCATTTTCGTGAAGACGAACTTCGTCGATGTCCTGCGGGCGGAACTGGACAAGCCGTCGTGGACGCGCGAGTACGTCGCGTTCGGCACCGCCACCGATTGCTACCAGCCGATTGAGGGGCATTACAAGCTGACGCGACGGTCGCTCGAAGCGCTGAGCGAGCACCGCAATCCGGTCGGCGTGATCACCAAGGGACCGATGATCGTCCGCGACAAGGACGTCCTCTCGGATTTGACGCGACGGACCGACTGCAGCGTCTTCATCAGCGTCCCGACAGTGGACGAAGACGCATGGCGGCAGCTCGAGCCAGGCACCGCGCACCCGATGCAGCGGCTCAGGGCCGTGCGCGAGCTGGCCGACGCGGGGATTCGCGCCGGCGTCCTCATGAATCCGATCGTGCCGGGCATCTCGTCGAAGCCCGCGCACCTCGAGCGGACCGTGAAAGCCATCGCCGATCACGGCGCGCACTTCGTCGGCTGCAATGTGATGTTTCTGGAGGGTGGCACCCGAGATCACTTTATGCGCTGGCTCGCGCAGGAATATCCCCAGCTCATGGAGGACTACACACACCTCTACTCGCGCAAGTACGCACCGTCTGACTACCGCAGGGAAGTCTCGAGCGTGATTGGAATGCTGAAGGCGAAGTACGGGCTGAGAAACCGCGCTGAGTCCGACGCCGATGCCGGCCGTCCCGAAAAGGAAAAGGCCGGCGAACCGCCGGCCCTCCCCCTGACCTCTGACCCCTAACCCCTAACCCCTAACCCCTAACCCCTAACCCCTAACCCCTAATTTCATACCGCAATCGCGTTCGGGTCGCTCGACGCGACCAGTCGCGGACCTGCGGCCTCGAGCGCGATCTTGTCGTCGATGAGCGTGACCCGGAACGCGTTGCCTTCCTTCCAGCGCTGGCTGAGCGGCAGCTTGATTCGGTCGTCGATGATGCGCTTCAGGAAGCGCGCGCCGAACGCCATGCTGTACCCCTCGGTTACCAGCTGCTCCAGCGCTTCCGGCTCGATCGTCACCGTCTTGTTCCATCGCTTGAGCGTCGCCGTGATCTGGTCGATGTACTTCAGCGCGATCAACCGCACTTCGTCCTTCGTGAGGGGCTGGAACAGCACCACCTGATCGATGCGGTTCCGGAACTCGGGCGGAAACCGGCGCTCGAGCTCTCGGTTGACATCACCCTGGACCTGGTCGAGCGGAGCATGGCCCTGACGGAATCCCATTGGATTCGTCAGCTTTCGGAAATGCTCCGACCCGGCGTTCGACGTCATGATGATGATCGCGTCCGAGAGGTACACCCGCTTGCCCCGGCCGTCGGTGATCCAGCCCTCGTCAAACGCTTGCAGGAACACGTTGAGCAGCGTCGGGCTCGCCTTTTCAATCTCATCGAGCAGAACCACCGAGCACGGGCTGTCCTTCAACTGGTTCGTCAGCAGACCGCCGCGCTCGCTGCCGACGATACCGCGGGGCATGCCAATGAGCTTGTCGACCGACACGCCGCCGTCCTGGTACTCGGACATGTCGATGCGAATCATCTTCTTGTCGTCGCCGAAGAGGAAATCCGCCATCGCCTTGGCGAGCTCCGTCTTGCCGACGCCGGTGGGCCCGAGGAACAGCAGCACGCCGTCCGGACGATCGAAGCCGTCCTTCAGCGGTCCTTTGTTCAATACGAGCCGGTTGGCGAGTGCCTGGACCGCCTTTTTCTGGCCGATGACGCGCTTTCCAAGACGGCTCTCGATTTCCTTGAACCGGTCGCCGACGTCGCGGAACACCATGTCCTTCGGAATCTGCGCGGCGTGCGAGATCACTTCGACGACGTCGGAGCTGGTGACTTCCCAGCGACGGTCGATTTCGGCGCGCACGGCCGCCGTGTCGAGCCACCCAATGACCTTGTCCGGCAGATGCAGATGACGCTGGTAGCGCGGTGCCATCTCGAGCGCCGTCTCGATTGCATCGTCCACGAGGCGCACCGAGTAGTTCCGCTCGAGACGCGGCCGGATGCTGTAGAGAATGCGCCGGGTTTCCTCGATGCTCGGCTCGTCGACCTGAACGGTACGGAAGCGTCGGGCAAGCGCTTCGTCTTCCTGGATGTATTCCTTGTACTCGCTGAGCGTGGTCGCGCCGATCATCCGCACTTCCCCGCGGGCGAGCACCGACTTGAACACGTTTGCGGCGTCAGAGGGGGCGCCAAGCGCCGAGCCGGCACCGACCATGGTGTGGGCCTCGTCGACGAACAGAATCAGATTCGGCCGCTCCTTGATTTCCCGGATGACGTTCTGGATTCGATCCTCGAACATCCCGCGGAGCATCGTCCCGGCCACCATCGTGTTCATCTGCAGGTTGATCACCTGGCAGTCGCGAAGCCGGACGGGAACGCTTTCCGGCTCGAACTCGATGCGGCGCGCCAGACCTTCGACGATCGCGGTCTTGCCGACGCCAGGCTCGCCCACGAGCATCACGGAATTGGAGCGTTCTCGGTGACACAGGATCTCGAGGACCTGCTGGATTTCCTTATCCCGTCCGTAAACAGGAGCGACCTTGTCCTGGCGCGCCAGGAGATTGAGATTTGTCGCAAAGTGCTTGAGGAACGGCGGTAGCTCGAAACGCTTCCGCAGCCGCTCTTCGCGGATTTCGTTGTCCCGCATCCTGGTGGCAATTCGCGACACAAGGACCTCCGGCTCGACGCCATGGTGTCGAATGATCGAGACAGGAACCCCCTGGCTCTCCTCGAAGATGGCTGAGAAGAGATCGGAAGATTCGATCGTCTGGCGTCCCGCCCGGCTCGCCTGGTGGAACGCCAGCTTGAAGACAAGCTTCGTTGCCGGCGCGACTCGGAGGTCGCGGCCGGAGAAGGTTGGGAGCACGTGCAGGTGTTCCTCGAGGCCCTGCAGAATTTCGTGCGGATTCAGCTCGAGGTCGCGCATCACCTGGGAGAAGGTGTCCCATTCGACCTGCGCAAACGCGAGAAAAATGTGTTCGTTGGTCAACAGGGCATGATCGCGGCGTCGTGTTTCTTCGACCGCCCGATCGACGACCCGTTGCGCCGATTCGCCGATCTTGCTTTGTGCAATGTCGAAATCGTCCACGCCGTGCCGCCTCCTGGACCTGCATCCCTTACGGCTGCGAGTCACTGTTGACTCCAGTGGCAAGATGCGAGCCAGTGCCAATGCGCGCTGCGCACGTGAGAAACCATCGGACTAACTCTTGGGGACAACGATGCTTACAGAGCTCTCACGGACGAGTCGCCCGGCGAATGAGGTCGTGGGACCGCACCCAATCGTAGTGATTAGAGGGTCGCGGCTTCTATAATGCGGACATGTGGCGCAGGGTCGTGACTTTCGTGATCTGTCCATTTTTCGTTACGTCAGCCTTGGCGCAGACGCCGCAACCGTTTCCGCGAGGCGGCGCGCCGCCGCCGGCACCGGCACCTGCGGCACCACGCGCACCGGCTTCGCCTGTAGCTCCGCCAGCGCCCGCGCCGGCGGCTGCTGATCCCGCGACGCCGACCGAGGCCACGCTCGGCTTTCCGATCTACCCCGCGGCGCAGTTCATCGCGTCATACGACGCAGGCCGCGCGCAGCGCTATTACATCTTTGGCTCGACCGCGTCGTTCAACGACCTGGTCATGTACTACCGGACACAATTGAAAGAAAAGGGGAATCTCGTCTTCGAAGAGCCGCCGACACACACGTTCGAGATCGGCAGGTTCAACAACGACACGATGGCGTTTCCGCCCGGAGTGACGATCAAGGACTGGACGTCGGGCGGATCGAAGGGCTACGCGAACCCGAAGCCGGGCGCCCAGCCTGCGCGGTTCCCGTCGATTATCCAGATCGTCCCGGCCCCGCCTGCGGCAGCCACACAACGCTGAGACGGAACACCGAGGCACCGAGACACCGAGTCACTCCTCTCACGCAGCGCGGACCTTCCGGGTCCGCGGAAGCTACCTCACGTCGTACCCCCACGAAATGTAGCCGGCCGTCTGCTCGGGTCGGAGGAGCAGCGTTGTCGCCATGAAGGGCATGCCGTAGTGCCCATCATTGTTACGGAAGACCGTCAGTGGCTGGCGGTTCTTGATGTGCCAATCGTGCAGACGCTCCCAGACGTCGATGCCGACGTCGATGAAATCGGGGAATTTCTGGTTGGCTTTGAGGAACGTGCGCTGCTGCGAACGGATCTGCATGAGGTCCTGACTCTCATGCCGATGTTCGAGCATTACGCGCAAGGCATCGAGCGCCTTCGCCGTCTCTACGTCATCGTCGGTCGGGACGGTCCGCTGTGCCGACTGTGCGCCCTGCGCGGCACCGTCGCCGAAAAGCGCGGCCAGCCCGGCCGCGAGGCCGCCACCAATCACCTCACGTCGCTCCACCATCACGCCCTCCTGAAGACTGCCTGTCAGTGAGAGACGGACGCGAGTGGTCTATTGTTTCACGTAGATCTCGCCGGCCTTCTTGAACTCCGTCGACTTTTCGCGCATCCCTTCGCGCAGCGCGTCAGCGCTGGTGAGATTGTGACTGGCCGCGTAGTCGCGCACCTGCTGCGTCAGCTCCATCGAGCAGAACTTCGGTCCGCACATCGAGCAGAAATGGGCGACCTTCGCGCCGTCGGCCGGCAGCGTCTCGTCGTGGTACGCGCGCGCGGTGACGGGGTCCATCGCGAGGTTGAACTGATCCTCCCACCGGAAATCGAACCGCGCCTTCGAGAGCGCGTCGTCCCACGCCTGCGCGCGGGGGTGGCCTTTCGCAAGATCCGCCGCGTGGGCCGCGATCTTGTACGCAATGACACCGGCCTTCACGTCGTCGCGATTCGGTAGTCCAAGGTGCTCCTTCGGCGTGACGTAGCAGAGCATCGCGGTGCCGTACCAGCCGATCATCGCGGCGCCAATGGCGGATGTGATGTGATCGTACCCGGGCGCGACGTCGGTCGTGAGCGGACCGAGCGTATAGAAGGGCGCCTCCTTGCACCATTCGAGCTGCTTTTCCATGTTCTCTTTGATGAGATGCATGGGGATGTGCCCCGGCCCCTCGTTCATCACCTGGACGTCGTACTCCCAGGCGATCTGGTTCAACTCGCCTTGCGTCTTGAGCTCGGCGAACTGCGCCTCGTCATTCGCGTCGGCAATCGACCCGGGACGCAGTCCGTCGCCGAGCGAGAACGACACATCGTAGGCGCGCATGATCTCGCAGATGTCGCGGAAGCGCGTGTAGAGGAAATTTTCCTGGTGATGGGCGAGGCACCACTTCGCCAGAATCGATCCGCCGCGCGAAACGATGCCGGTGACGCGCTTGGCGGTGAGCGGCACGTACCGGAGCAGCACGCCGGCGTGAACCGTGAAGTAATCAACACCCTGCTCGCACTGCTCGATGAGCGTGTCGCGATAGAGCTCCCACGTGAGGTCCTCAGGACGGCCCCCCGCCTTCTCGAGTGCTTGATAGATCGGTACCGTCCCGATCGGTACCGCCGAGTTGCGGATGATCCACTCACGCGTTTCGTGAATATCCTTACCCGTCGACAGATCCATCACCGTATCGGCGCCCCAGAGCGTCGCCCACTGGAGTTTCTCAACCTCGTCTTCGATCGACGATCGAACGGCGGAATTGCCGATGTTGGCGTTGATCTTCACGAGGAAGTTGCGGCCGATGATCATCGGCTCGAGTTCGACGTGATTGATGTTCGACGGGATGATCGCACGGCCGCGCGCGATCTCCGCGCGGACGAAATCGGCTGGCAGGCCTTCGCGCGCCGCGACGAACTCCATCTCCGGCGTGATCTCGCCGCGCCGCGCGTAATACAACTGCGTCCCGACCACGCCGGTGCGCCGGCGCGCCGCGATCCAGTCGGCGCGCAGCTTCGGCAACCCGGCTCGCACGTCATGTCCCTGTGGACCACTCGTGTCGTAGAGACGCAGCGAGGGTTCGCCGCCGCTCAGCGCGACCTCACGCACAGGCACGCGGAGCATCGTCTCCGGACCGTCGGCGATCAGCCGTGCAGCACGGTCTTCGTACACTTTTCGAGAATTCGGGTACGCAGTCGCGAAATCAATCATGGAATCGTGCAGGCGGGATCTGGCAAGGATCGCCGCGCTCCCTCCGCCGGTCTAAACCGGTTCAGGTTCCAAGGGTCTGTCTCAATCCCCGATCGCAATCCGCGATCGTCCAATCATTCGGGATACCCCTGGCGGCCGCGCTGATTATACTCCCCGAGTGACCGGCGCCACGACCATTGGACGCGCGGGCCTGCTCGCGATCCTGGCGTGGTGGACGGCCCGGCTCGTCCCGCATCCGCTTGCCTCGGAACCGGTCATGGACTCGTTCCTTCACCTGGTAAACCTGCCGTTCCACGAGGCCGGTCATATCGTGTTTTTACCGCTGGGCGAGTTCATGACGGTGCTTGGCGGGTCGCTTTTTCAAGTGATCATTCCCGTCGTCTGCGCCGTAGCCTTCATCCGGCGCGAGGACTGGTTTGCAATGACGGTATGCCTGTGGTGGGCGGGAGAGAACCTGGTCGATCTCGGACCATATATTGCCGACGCGCGAGCGCTCCAGTTGCCCTTACTCGGAGGAAAGACTGGCGCCGAAGTCACGGGCCATGACTGGGAGGCCATTCTCGAGATGCTCGGGTGGCTGCATCTCGATCACTCGCTCGGGATGGCCGCGCACATCGCGGGAAGCGTCGTCAGGATCGGCGCGCTCGCTGCCGGGGTCTGGTGTCTTCACAGCCAGTGGTCACGCGAACTCGCCGAGGCATAGAATGCAAATATGCGTACGCTGTTCTGGCTGAGCTTGTCACTCTTGATATGCGGCACGTCGTTCGGACAAACTCCTGCGCCGGCGGCGCCGCGCCCGACCCAAACGCAGCCGGCACCTGCGCCGGCTGCACCCGCAACGGCACCACGTCGCGCGCCGGCTCCGGCTCCGGTATCGCGCACGGGCATCGCGATCACTGTCACCAACGGGCGCGGCATGCCACTTCCCGGAGTGCAGGTCGACATCCAGGGCACATCGGATCGGAATGGCGAGACCGATGGGAGCGGCCAGGTGAACTTCGTCGGCATGCAGCCGGGCACCTATCGCGCCCGGTTTGGCGGTGACAAGGTGACGCCGTTCGAACGCGAGGTCATCGTCCGCGCCGGTCTGCCCACGGTAATCGACGTCACGTTGAATCCGGCGCCGCCGCCGCCACCGGCGCCCGCGCCGCAGCCCGTGCAGCCAGCGGCCGCCGCGCCGATTGTCGGGCCGCGGGGCATGCCGCAAGTACTGTCGATCGTGGATCTCGCCGAGAGGCAACTAAGCGCCGGGAACCAGGCGCGGAGGGAAACGCTCGTCGCGTGCAGCGGGAACACGCGGACCACGCTGGTGTTGTTGAATCAGGATCAGCCGGAGCGGCTGTACGACAGCGCCGAAACCGATTATTACGTTGTCGCGGGTCAGGGAGCGGTGCGTCTCAACGGCAAGGACTCAGGACTGGCCGCAGGCACGTACATATCACTGCCACGCAACACCAGCCACAGCATCGTTCGCCGTGGAAATCGGCCGCTGATCCTGCTTGCCACGTTGAGCGGCCCGCCATGTGAGGAAGCGAAGTGACGAGTGGCGAATGTCGAATGCTGAATTCCATTCAGCGTTCGCCATTCGACATTCAGCATTCTAGAATCCCGGTCGGATCAGTAAACTGACCGTCCACCCGTTACGCGGCTTGTCGAATGGCCGTACACCGGTGACTTCCATCACGAAACCGCCGAGATTCGCGCGGACCCCCGCCCCGACACTGCGGAATGTGTCGCGTTCGAGCGGTGCGTTCGAATGCGGCGTCCACAGGAGGGCGCCGTCCGCGAACATCACCGCTTCAATCGGGACCCGGCCGTAGTCGAGGTTTCCCGTCAGCAGACCAAGCAGCGGGGCGCGCAGTTCCAGGTTCAGCACGGCAAAGCGATTACCGGTAATCTCGTCGAGGATCGAGCAGCTCGTCGCCGTCTGACCGCACTCCGCCGCCGCAAAAGTCGTGATGTCGTATCCGCGAACCAGGGTTTGAAGTCCCAGCAGCAGCGGCGTCAGGCGTCCGTCGGCGGCGTCAGGTCCGTATCTGCCGGTGTGCTGCACCCGCGCGGCAAACGTGACGGGGCGCACCGGCATGAAGTAGCGCCGCGCGTCCAGGCGAACATCGGCGAACAGCAGCCCACCGACCGCCGGCTCGATGTCGAAGCGTAGCCGTTGGCCAAGGATCGGGCTTGTCGGCCCCATGACCGCCGTGTCACGCACGTACGCGGCCTGCATCTCACTGAGATAGATGGGCGCACCCGCGGGGGCGTCCTGCGTCACGCTGCTGACGACCTTCCTCGCCGCGATGTTCGTGACACGCGTGAGGGTCTGCCATCCATAGCCTGTGCGGCGCACGCCACCGCGGAACTCGAACCGGCTGGTTCGGTTCACGTTGTAGCGGGCGGTAAGACTGGCGAACTGGTGCTGGTAACGCAGATTGCCGTACTCCTGCGTCACCATCTCGCCGCTGCGTTCTATCGCCCGGCGGGCTCCCATGAAACGGGCAGGAACGAAGCCTCCCACGAATCCCCAGTTCAGCTGTCCCTTCTGATTGATGTACGCCACCTGTGCGGCGAAATCGTCCTTGTTAGTTCCCACGCGCAACATGGTCAGCAGCTGCCGATCGCGGAGCATGTCCCCGAACGCGATCCCGAAACTCGCGCGAAGCACGCCCCCGACCAGGCCGCCACCTCCGACCGCGGCACCCACGTAGGGATCGGAGAGCGACTCGACGCGCAGCCGGTCGTCGTACTTGGCTGACCGGAACGAGCTGTCAGCTGGCAGGCCGACATGCGAGTCGGATAGGAGCTGCGCCAACGTGCCGGGCGATCCCGCCGGCAGCGGCGTCGGCCCCACGCCGGCGCTGACGATCGGTGCCGACTCCGCGCTGGCCTGCTCGAGCGTCTGGATTTCGTACCGCCCATTGCGGTAGGCGCTGAACGCGAGCTTGCCGCTCGCCGACGCGACGGCCAGCGAGGGGCTCATCGCCGTGATGCCGGTGACGCCGCCGGTGACCGCGGTCACCTGCCGAGTCTCGCCCGAGGCGAGATCAACTCGGAAGATGTTGCTGATCCCATCGGCGTCGGCAACGTAGTACATCGCCTTCCGATCGGGCGCCCACTGCGGACTGATCTGTTTCCCGCTATCCGATATAGCGGTCAACGGACGAATGATCTTCGTGGCGATATCGAGCAGCGCGATTCGCGGCGGACCGAATCGCAGATCCTCCAACGACGTCGTGAACCGGTCCGATGTGAACGCGATCGTGTTCCCGTCCGGTGACCACGACGGGTGCAGATCCGCAAACGCATCGTCGGTAATTTGCTCGAGGATCCCGTTGGCGAGTGAATACACAAAAAGATCGGACAAGCCGCCCTTCAGCGCCGAGAAGACGATCTGCTTGCCATCCGGAGACCAGCTGGGGTTGTAAATCTCTCCAAGCTCCTTAAAGCGGATCTCGTTCCGGCGCGTATCGCCCGCGGTGTCGATAATCGTCAATGCCGGCACACCATCAACGAGCGCCGCTACGACGAAATGGCAGCCCGACGGGTCCCATTCACCCGCGGACTGGATGTACTGCAGGCTGTCGAAGTGCAGATCGGAGGCAGTGCTGATCACTTTCCTCAGGACAGTGCCAGAGACGGCATCGGCCATGAACAGATCGAGCGCCAATCGATCGCGTTCCGACACGAACATGAGCTGACGGCCGTCGGGGCTGATGGCCGGCGAAACGTGGATCCGGCTGCCGTCGACGGACGTGACGATCGCGCGCGGGCTCACGACGACGTCAGTGTCGTGGGTTGTCGCGGAAATCGACTTGTGCCAGTCGCGCGTCAGCTCGTCGCGGGTCAGTCCGGTGGCTTCCTCGAGGCGCGGCAGCACCCCGCGCGCCTTCGATCGCAGGATCTTCCCGACGATCGCATCGCCAAACCGATCGCCGAGATACGACCAGAGCGCGTGACCGTAACGGTAGGGAAAGTACCGGGGATCGTCCAGCTGCTCGAGGGTCGGCAGCCGACGGTGAATCGCCGCGTCGCGCAGCCACATCGTCGTGAATGCGTTCGACGGACCGAGCGACAGATACTCGGCCATCCCTTCGATGAACCAGCCGGGAAGATCGAACGCGCTCTGGCGCGATCCTTTCGCGATATCAATCTGGAAAGCGTGGGCAATCTCGTGACCGAGGACGTGATCCGTTTCGCCAAGGCCGGCGGCAAACGGCATGACAATGCGCGACTTGAGGCGCTCGGTGAAGCCGCCGGTGCCCTCACCCGGTGCCCCGGCACTTACATTGGTTCGCGAGAAATCCGGGTGACTGGCATAGAGAACGATTACCTGCCGGTGGGTGAACGAGTTATCAAGCAGTGTGGAGTACCGCGCATACCAGCGCTCCGCCATGCGCGCGGCCTGCCTCGTCGCCTGCTCCTCTTCCGGGTAGTAGTAAATGTCGAAGTGATCGGTGCGTAGCGTGCGGAATTCGAGGTTCCCGTTCTGGACCTTGTTGCGCCCGAAATATTGGGCGTCGGCTGACGCCGCGGCAAACAAGGTCGCGAGACACACGAATACCGCCGCGCACCTGGACATGGACACCCCTGAGTTGGATCTCGGCTCTGGAGGGCCGTAACTCTACCATGGCTGAGGCGGTTCCAAGACCACTGGTCTGCAGATATGCGTCGGTTTGCGAAAAACTGACCACCGGGAAATTTCAGGGACTGTAGACGACCGAGAAAGCCGTCCCACCGTCGCGGAGCCCTTTGGCCACGTCGATGCGGAGTCCTGCCGTCTTTCCTGGGTACGCACCCCGGAAACCGACGCCAACGTCGACGTCTGTAACGGCGCCGCCCGACACGCGGCGCGCCGTGCGGGCGACGTCAGCGAACGTCGCTCCTCCCACGCGGAACGGTCCCACTTTCCACCATTGTTGGAGTTCCAGCGAGCCGTTGCCAAGGAGCCGGCCGAGGCGCTCTGTGCGAAAGCGTGCACCTTCCGAAAGAATCGGGTGTGCCCGCAGCAGGAGGGGGCGCGCACGACCCGTGTCGCCGGCAAACCACAGGTCGCCTGGAGCAGACGCCGTCACGGCACCTACCCCGCCGGCACCCACGACGACAGTGCCGATCGCCTGCGACGATGACCGCGCGGTGACCAGTGCCTGGCCGCTTTGAAAGGATTCGCCGGCGCTGAGCCACGAGCGCATCCGGATGCGGGCGTCAACGCGCCCGCCTGTGGTAATCAGGCGAATGCCGGCGCTCACGGTGGCGAATGTTCGTGAATCGCCGCCTTCGCCTGGCGGCTTCGGCGCGCCAGGGTTCCACCGATCCGCGCCGGCGCCGAGCTCCCAGCGTGCCGCGCCGGTCATCCAATCCGCGATATCGAGCTGCGCAGAATCGTGAAGGGACGAAGCGAAAGCCGCGGTGAACGGCTGTCGCTCCCTCGATGCGGTGACCGCCCACATACCTCCCCACGACGCCGGAGCAGCGAACGAAAGCTGATAGAGCGGACGATGAGGCCAGAAGCGCCAGTCGACCGACAGACGCTCACCCCCGCCGGTCGGCGACGACAACGACGCACTGAATTGCCGTGTGACGATCGTGGCCAGCGACAGCACGCCGAAATCGAAGGGACCGTGCGGAAAGAGTGGCCGCTCGGCGACGACTCCGCGCACTTCGGCAAGACCTGAAGGGACCGGTTGGAAATCGAGCGCGACGCCTCCCGCCGACGGCAGTTCGCCCAGACGACGGCGAGCCCGCAGGAGCCTGTCACGGTTCAGGACATCGTCCGCACGCAACCCGATGAGGCGCTGAACGACGGCGAAGCGCGTGCGGGTCAGACCATCGAGGCGGATTAAGTCGATGCGGGGCTCACCGACGCGATTCCACGCGTCAAGCGCATTCAACCGATCGTCGCTGACGAAGCGAGCCGTCGCGAGGAGCCTCCAGGAGTAGGCGTCGGACGGGTCACGCTTGACCGCGGCAGCCGCGAGATCCGTGGCTTCGGGCCAACGGCGTTGAAGGACGCGGAGCCCTGCGAGCTCGCGGAAAGGGGCGGCACCCGGACACGTCATCGCGGAAGCGAACGTCCGTTCCGCCGACGCCAGATCCTCGGCCTGCGCCTGACGAACGCCGTCGGCAACGAGCTGATCGCATGCCGCCGCATCGCCACCTGCGCTGAGGGCAGGATCGACGACAAGATCTGCGGGAGGCGAATCGGACAGCTGTTGCAGATCTGGTGTTGCGGGCGTGACAACAAGCATCCAGTGTCCCGAGGCGGACCAGCGCCGATCGAATTCCGCGGCGCTCGCAACGCGAAACGGCGCGCGCGCTGGATCGTGGAACACGACACCGTCGGCACTGCGAGCGACCACCACGACGTAGTGGAAGGTCCCGCGCCGTTCCTCGAGCAGCACGATTACCGGTCGTTTCCGTTGGAGTTCCCGCGAAAGGGTCTCTGCGGTTCCCGCTGCGTCGACGGCCTGCCACTGGCGAGCTCGGATATCCGACGCGAGTGCGCCGGCGCGGATGCCGCCCGCCTTTCGGTCGACGAGCGAGGTGAACGTCTCGGCGTCAATCCCGCGCTCGCCCCAGTACCGCATCACCATGGCCGCCGCCGCCCCCCCGCACAGCAGCTCCGACTGCGCGATGAACGGCACGTCGAGAATGGTGAGTGGTTCGCCGTCGGTGGCAGCAGGAATGCCAGAGAGCGCGAGCGCGAGCAGGGCGGTCGCTCGCAGCTCGCGCATCGGAACTACTTCAAGGCGAGGATGAGCACGACCAGAACCAGCAAGCCGATGATGATCATCGTCGTCGAGATCGTGACACTCGACTGGCCGCCCGCCAGGCTCTCGTCGGCCTGGCGTGCCTGCTCGGCGAGCGACGCAAGCTCAGACGGGCTCATGGCGGCCACGGCGGTTTCGGCGCGGCCGACGTCCAGGCCTGCGTTTCCCGCCACAGCCTTGACGTCGTCGCGCTGCAGGAACAGACGGACCGTTTCGCGGTCTCGGTCCACTGCCCTGACCTGCTGCTGCACGGCCGCGTCGAGTGCCGCCTGCGACGCGACGTGCTGGGATTGCGCATAGCTATTTGGAACGGCGACCAGGACACACAACAGAACTGCCACACCCGAACATATCGATCGCATCGGCGATCCTCCTGAACCGGTATTCTAGCCAAAGCTTCGATGGATGAGGAGTTGTCGCAATTTAAGCATTGGGTCGCTGCATTGGAACAGCGGCACCTGGCTGATTTGCGGATCCCGGAGGTGACGCGCGCCCTTCGG
The DNA here is from genome assembly GCA_036802945.1 of Vicinamibacterales bacterium. Classification (GTDB taxonomy): domain Bacteria; phylum Acidobacteriota; class Vicinamibacteria; order Vicinamibacterales; family UBA2999; genus Gp6-AA40. The sequence continues at coordinate 1,226 of DAIRVG010000008.1, read as the reverse complement.
GCGCTCTCGTCGGCGTACGTCGAGCGCCGCCAGACCGTCGCGCGGGGGAGTCCGCTCGAGAGCGCCGGCAAGCGTGCGGCGTTCGCGTTGTTCTACGCGCCGCTTCATTTCATCGCGACGACTCAGGTCGTTCAAGCCGTCGGAGGACACGAGCCGCCGCCGTCGGCGATTCTGGACATCGGCTGCGGCACTGGCGCCGCCGGCGCTGCGTGGGCACTGTCGGCCGCGGGTCAGCCCTCCGTCAACGGGATCGATCGTCATTCGTGGGCGTCGGAAGAAGCACGGTGGACGTACCGCGCGCTCGGGCTCCGAGGAACCGCCCGACAGGGGGACGCCAGCCGGTTGCCGATCATGAAGGCCGGAAGTGCGGCAATCACGGCGTACGTGCTGAACGAGCTCGTTGCCGATGTCCGCGCGCGCGTCGAGGATCAGCTGTTCGCGGCTGCGGAGCGCGGCGTTCGTGTCCTGATACTGGAGCCCATTGCTCGCGGCGTCGCGCCCTGGTGGGGCGACACCGCGCGCCGTGCCGAGGGCGCCGGCGGACGGGCAGACGAATGGCGATTCGAGGTCGAACTGCCGCCGCTGCTGCGAACGCTGGACAAGGCGGCCGGGCTCAACCATCGCGAGCTGACCGTGCGCTCGATCTGGTTGCCCGGCGCCTCAGTGTGAACTAGCGGCGTGCGGTCGCGTTCGGATGATCGATGTCGTCCTTGATCTCCTTCGCGCGACTCTAGAATATGCGGGGCGAGCCTTCCAGGCTCGCCCCGCGAACCCTAAGGGTTCGCGCCGCACGCCCCGACCTACGTACTGTAGGGCGGCCCTTACGGGCCGCCAAGGCTTGACGTGCAGTTCGGGCAGCGCGTGGCCTTGATCGAGATCGTCGACGCGCAGTACGGGCATTCCTTCGTCGCGGGAGCCGCCGCCGGCTTCGGCTCGACGATTCCGCTCTTGATCCGATTCACCTGCTTCACCATCAGGAACACAACGAAGGCAATGATCAAGAAGCCGATGACGTCGTTGATGAACTGTCCGTAGGCGATGACTGGAATGCCCTTCTCCTTCGCGTCGGTCAGCGAAACGGGCAGGCCTTTCGTGGCATCGAGCGCGTAGAACAGACTGGAGAAGTCGATCCGCCCGAGGAGCAGGCCGATGGGCGGCATGATGATCCCTTCAACGAGCGACGTGACGATCTTTCCGAACGCGGCGCCAATGATGACGCCAACGGC
>DAIRVG010000007.1:52333-88752 GCA_036802945.1 Vicinamibacterales bacterium | reverse complement strand
GTCAATGCGCATGAGCGTCTACTCGCGGCTGGGAGACACGAACCCTAGAATCGGCCGGGCTCGCTGCAGCTCGTGCCTCCCGCCGCAGGGATGTACGCGTTCCTCACGTAGTCCATAACCATGCGATCGGCACTGAAGCGCCAGCCCAATGTCCGGATCGCGCGCTTCATCCGGCCGATCCACTCGCGAGGCAACCCGTCCACGTCGCGGTGGTAATAGAGTGGCACGACTTGGTCGCGCAACACGCGCAGCAGCGCGCTTCCGTCGCGCGCGTCGTGCACCACCGTCGACGAGTGCACTTCGCCGATGCCGATCGCAAACCCGTTCAGGCCATCGTAGGCCTCTGCCCACCACCCGTCGAGCACCGACAAATTGAGTCCGCCGTTCAGTACGACCTTCTGTCCGCTGGTGCCGCACGCCTCGAGCGGCCGCCTCGGATTGTTCAGCCACACATCGACGCCCTGCACCAGGTAGCGGCCGACGTTGATGTCGTAGTCCTCGATGAACACGATCTTTCCGGCGAACCGCAGATCGCGCATCAGCCGCGCGATTTGCTGGAGCACGCCCTTGCCAGGCGCATCGTGGGGATGCGCCTTGCCCGCGAAAATGAACTGCACGGGCATCTGCGGGTGGTTGACGAGCGACGCCACTTCTTCGAGGTCCTGCAGAACGAGGTTCGCCCGTTTGTACGTGGCAAAACGCCGAGCGAACCCGATTGTCAGCGTGTCGGGGCTCAGCACGCGTCGCAGCGCAGCGATTACCTCCGCCGGTTCGCCCCGGCGTTCGGCCTGTTGAACGGCCCGCCGGCGCGCCACCGTGATGAGCTGCGCTTTCAAGGTCTGGTGGGTCTCCCACAGCTCGCCATCGTCGACTTCGTCGATCGCTTCGGAGAATCCGGGCTCGCTGCTGCGCGCCAGCCAGTCCGACCCGAGATGGCGGTCGTACAGGCGTTTCATCTGCGGCGCGAGCCACGATGTCACGTGGACGCCGTTCGTAATGTGGCCGATCGGGACGTGTTCCACGCGGCGGCCGGGAAACAGCGGCGCCCACATCGCTCGAGACACCTGTCCGTGAAGCGACGAGACCGCGTTGGCGCGGTGGGACAGCTTCAGGGCCAGTACCGTCATGCAGAACTGCTCGGAGGGATCGGACGCGTGAACGCGGCCGAGCGCCATGAAGGTGCCGGCATCAAGGCCGAGCGCGTCGCGGACCGGTCCAAGATGCTCCTCGACGAGATGCGACGCGAAGCAATCGTGTCCCGCAGGCACGGGGGTATGTGTGGTGAAGACGATCTGCGCCGACACGCGGCGCATGGCTTCGTACGCGTCGACGCCTTCCGTTTCCATGCGACGGCGCACCAGCTCCAATGCCGCGAACGCGCTATGGCCCTCGTTGAGGTGAACGACACCGGGGACGATGCCAAGTGCATTGAGGGCTTTGACGCCTCCGATCCCAAGCAGGAGCTCCTGCCGGATGCGGACGCGCTCATCTCCTCCGTACAGCCGCGCTGTGAGCTCGCGATCCTCGGGTCGGTTGCCGTCGATATTCGAATCGAGGAGCAGCAGCGTATTGCGGCCCACCGCCAGTTTCCAGACACGCGCCGCGATGGGTCCCGATCGCGTATTGATTTCGATGATCAGCGGTGCCCCCCTGTCGATCGCAGGCTGCAGCGGGAGCTGTCCGTTGTCCAGGTCGATATAGTCCTCGTGCTGCCACCCCTCGCGATCGAGCCGCTGCCGGAAATATCCCTGGTCGTAGTACAGCCCCACGCCGACGAGCGGAATCCCGAGATCCGAGGCGCTCTTGAGGTGATCTCCTGCCAGGACCCCGAGGCCACCGGAATAGATTGGAATGGACTCGTGGAGCCCGAATTCGGCGGAGAAGTATGCGACCAGACGCGCGCCGAGCACGCTGGCGTGGCGAGCGCCCCATGTTCGCTTCGAGGTCAAGTACTCCTGCAGACGCCGATACGCGTAGTTGATTCGACCGTGCAGGGCCAGCTGCGACGCGCGGTCGTCCAGTGCATGCATTTCGGTCAGCTGCAACAGGGCGACCGGGTTGTGATCGAGCTCGCGCCACAGCAGCGGGTTCAGCTCACGAAACAGACTGGTGCTCTCGTCGTCCCAGCTCCACCACAGGTTCTGTGCGAGTTCACCGAGACGCTGGTGAGCGGGTACGATGAACTGCTCCGTCGCCCGGGCTTCTTCGACGATGGGCGCCAGCTGCGCGCCCGCCATGACCAGCATCCTGACGTCGTCATCGCTGAAGGTGCGTGACTCGACGGTCTGCACGACGAGCACGCCTTGCAGAACGCCGCGGTCGACCACCGGCACGCCGAGAAACGTGCGGTAAGGGTCTTCGCCGGCGTCGCGGAAATACTTGAACCGCGGGTGGGTGGTGGTGTCTGAGACGCCCACCGGGCGCATCTCTTCGGCGACAAGTCCGGCAAGGCCCTCGGTGATCCGCATCCGCACTCGACCCACGCTCTCAGCGCGCAATCCGATCGTCGCCGCGAGCACGAGCGTCGCGCGATCCGCCTCCAGCAGATAGACAGAACAGACGTCGGTGCTGAACCGGCGCTGAATCAGGTTGACGATGTTGGTGAGGGTCTCGGACGGATTGCCGCTGCGCGAGACAAGCTTGCTGATCTCCTCGAGCGTCCAGAGCAGGCTTTGATCAATGGGTATCGCGGAATCGTGGGTCATTGCCGGGGCACGCTCGAGCAAGAACGCTGCCTGAGCTCCGCCACGATAGGCGAGCAAATCCGACATCAGTGCCACGACGAAACGACGTTGTTGTTTGAAGGGCTTGATAACAGAACAAGAATGGCTGATTCATGCGTGCGCCGGACCGCGCCGCAATGAAGCAACGTCGCAGAATCGGGCCGAAAACGCTCGGATTAGCGAATGAAAGATGTGATGGCTCAGCGGTTGCACTCAGCCGGCGTACAGGAGGAGCGTGAGATGAGTTTTGCGACAGCCGCAGATCGCATTCGAAGCGATTTCAACGAGATGCCTGGCCTCGAGTTGACCATCGGTCAGGGGATTCGTTTGTGGAATCTCGGCGCCGATGACTGCCGCAATGTGCTGGACGCGCTCGTCGACGCAGGGTTTCTGCAGTGGACGACCAGGCGGACCATCGTGCGGGCGGGAAACGATCGTCGCCGCGACGGAATGGATCCGGAGATCTCCTACATATCTGTCCGACAGTCCAGGCCTTCAGACATTTCTATCCGGCGCTCCTGAGTCCGCATGCAGGTATCGATGTCCCAGCCCGCGGCCGTGGCCGGCCGAACACCACCACGCGTGCGTCCGCCCGGCGAGATTTTCGACGGCTACGCGCTCGATTCAGCGTATGACGAGATGTTCGACGCGTCAGGACAAGCGCGGCCGGACTGCCGCGCGCTCTTCGAAGATCTGGTCGCCGCGTCGCTGCCGCAACTCCGTCAGCGCCAGACCGAAGCCGACAAGGCGTTTTTGACCCAGGGCATCACGTTCACCGTCTACGGAGACGAGGCAGGCACCGAGCGCATCTTCCCGTACGACCTGCTGCCGCGCATCATCACCGCGCACGAATGGAGCATGATCGAACGAGGCCTGACCCAGCGGCTCACAGCCATCAATCACTTTCTGAAGGACATCTACCACGAGGGCAGAATCCTCTCGGAGGGCATCGTGCCTCGCGAGCTGGTGCACAGCTGCCGCCATTACCGCCGCGAGATGCGCGGCGTGCGTATCCACCGCGACATCTACGTGTCGGTCGCCGGGACCGACCTCGTGCGGCTCGAAGACGGGCGGTTCGTGGTCCTCGAGGATAACCTGCGCGTGCCGAGCGGCGTGTCGTACATGCTCGCCAATCGCGAAGTGATGAAGCGGGTGTTTCCGGGCCTGTTCGCCCGCTATCACGTCAGCCCGATCGCGCACTACGGCCAGGCGCTGCTCGCCACCTTGCGCACCCTGGGGCCGCCGAACCGGATGGAGCCGACGTTCGTCGTGCTGACTCCCGGCGTTGGAAACTCGGCGTACTTCGAGCACGCGTTTCTCGCACGCGAAATGGGTGTGCCGCTCGTCGAGGGCCGGGACCTCCTCGTCCACGACAACATCGTCTACATGCGGACCACGTCGGGGCTCCGCCGCGTGGATGTCATCTATCGCCGCGTGGACGACGACTTCCTGGATCCGCTGGCGTTTCGTCCCGACTCGACGCTAGGAGTGCCCGGGCTGCTCAACGCGCATCGTGCCGGGAACGTTTCGCTGGCCAACGCCATTGGCACCGGCATCGCGGACGACAAAGCGCTGTACGCCTACATCCCGGCGATCATCCGCTTCTATCTTTCGGAAGAGCCGGTGCTGCCGAACGTCCACACCTATTTGCTCGGCAGTCCCTCAGATCGGAAGTACGTGCTGGAACACCTGGGCGAGCTCGTCGTCAAGGCTGTGGGCGAGTCGGGAGGTTACGGGATGCTGATCGGTCCGCACAGCACCACGCAGGAGCGCGAAACGTTTCGCCACAAGATCCTGGCGGATCCGCGAAATTTCATCGCGCAGCCAACGCTGACGCTCTCGCGCGCGGCGTGTTTCATCGGCGATCGCATCGAGCCACGGCACGTCGACCTGCGACCGTACGTACTCTACGGCGACCGCGTGACCGTGGTGCCGGGCGGTCTCACGCGGGTGGCGTTGCGCAAGGGCTCACTCGTGGTCAACTCGTCGCAGGGCGGCGGAAGCAAGGACACCTGGGTCCTTCAGGACTGATCGATGCTCTTATCGCGCACGGCTGACGGGCTCTACTGGACCGCGAGGTACCTCGAGCGGGCAGAACACACCGCGCGGCTGATCGATGTGGGCCTCGACATCGGTCTGGGGCGGGTCGTGGCCGCCACCAGCTCGCACGGAGCCGCCGACCGTCTGTACGCCAGCCTCGGTGTTCCCGAGGCGGCGGCCCAGCGCCCCGACGGGCGCGCGTCGCTCAACGAGGTGGCGCTGTTCGACCTTTCCAACCGGAGCTCGGTCGCCGCGTGCGTCACCGCGGCGCGCGAGAACGCGCGGCAGGTGCGCGAGGAAATCAGCTCAGAGATGTGGGAGCAGCTCAATGGGCTGTACCTGGCCGTGCGGCAGATCCACGCGGACGTCGGGCGCGCGTCGCGGCCCCACTACGTGCGCCACACCGTGATCGAGGGCATTCATCTCTTCCAGGGGATCACCGATGCGACGATGGGGCACGGTGAGGGTTGGCAGTATTTGCAGGCCGGGCGCTTCATCGAGCGTGCCGCAGCGACGGCCCTGTTGTTTGATGAGTTCTTCATCGACAGCGCCAATCCTGCGGGCGCCCGGCTCGAACACGGCGACTGGATCGCGCTGCTCAGGTCCTGTTCGGCGCTCGAGGCCTATTGCCGCCACTACACGGCGGACGTCCGTCCGGAGCGCGTCGCGGAGTTTCTGCTGTTGAACGCGGATTTTCCGCGCTCGGTGCGCTTTGCCGCGGCGCGGCTCGAGTCGGCGGTGCTGGGGCTGGCACGCGCGAGCGGCCGTGGCGGAGGCGGGCGGGCGCAGCGGCTGGCCGGCCGGCTCCATGCGTCGCTCGATTACGGACAGGTCGACGAAATCCTGAACGACGACCCACGCGCATATCTGGCAGGCATCGTCCGACAATGTGCTCAAATCCACACCGCGCTGTATCAGAGCTACATCACGTACGCGGTCGAATCGGCGATTCCCGCCTGACCGCGAGGGGGTGTGATGCGGTACACCGTCCGGCACGTCACGCGATTCACGTATGAAACACCGATCAGCGAGAGCGTGATGGAGGCGCGTATGCAGCCGCGCAGCGACGGGCAGCAGCGCTGCCTCCACTTCGCGTTGAGCACGACTCCCGCATCGCGCGTCATGTTGTACCAGGATCACGACGGCAACACCGTGCACCATTTCAATGTTCCCGGTCGCCACTCGAACCTCACGTTGACGGCGGAAGCGCTGGTCGACTGTACGCCGCCAGCAGAGGTGCCTGACCGGCTCGACGCGGGGGCATGGGATCGCGTCGATACCCACGCGGCGTCGGGCGAGTTCTGGGAGTTGATCGCACCGAGTCAGTTCGTGAAGAAGACCGACACGCTGTTCGAGTTTGCGCGCTCGATCGGCCTCACCCGTGGCGATGATCCCCTGAGCACACTGCGGTATCTGATGGCGCAGATGTACGAGCAGTTCGAATACAGCCCGCAGAGTACTCGCGTCGATTCGGAGATTGACGAGGCGCTGTCCGCGCGGCGAGGTGTGTGCCAGGATTTCTCGCACATCTTCATCGCGCTGGCGCGGCACCTTGGTGTACCGACGCGTTATGTGAGCGGGTACCTCTTCCGTGATGTGACGATTGCCAATCGCTCGAGCGACGGCGCCACCCATGCGTGGGCGGAGGCATTCATACCGGACATCGGCTGGGTCGGCTTCGATCCGACGAACAATCAGATCGGAGGAGGGGGCCATATTCGCGTGGCGCTCGGGCGCGACTACGCGGACGTACCGCCGACGCGAGGTGTGTACAAAGGGGTCAGCGCCGTACGGAGCGAACTGGCGGTCGCTGTGCGGATCGGTCCGGTTCAGTCACCGCAACTCATTGACGTGGTTCCCTTCACGCCCTGGATGTCGCGCGATGCCAGCGCCCCCTTGCGGGATAGCGAGGCCGACCAGCAGCAACAGCAATAACGATTTCATCCCCGAGCGGGCCTTGGTGCTACAATCCGCCAGCCTCGAGACAGGAAGGTGCAGATGCGTAGCCGATTTGGGCGCGTGACGATACTGCTTGGCGCGGCCGCCGTCATTTCCGTCTTCTGGTTGACGGTGTTGCCGACCGCCGGACAACAGGCTCCCCCAGCGCGTCAGTCCGCTCCCTTTCCTCCGTACAAAGCGCCACGTCTGAATGGCCACCCCGACTTGAACGGCCTCTGGCAGGCGTTTGTCACTGCCAATATCGACCTCCAGGATCACGAGGCGCAGTCGGGGCCGCATCCTGAGCTTCTTGGTGCGTACGGCGGATGGCCCGCGGGGCAGAGCATAGTCGAGGGCGGTGAGATTCCGTATAAGCCGGAGGCACTGGCGAAGAAGAAGCAGAACCTTCAGAATCGGATGAAGGTTGACGTCTCCAATGATAAGACGTGGCATGACCTGGGCGACCCCGAGTTCAAGTGCTACATGCCGGGCCTCCCTCGCGCCACCTACATGCCGTTTCCATTTCAGATCGTGCAGGGGACAAGTCCCTACATCCTGATGGCGTATGAATTCGCCACCGCGACGCGTACCATCAGGATGGATTGGAAGGGCGAGGCGCCCACTGACACATGGATGGGCTGGTCACGCGGGCGATGGGAAGGCGAGACGCTGGTCGTCGACGTGACAGGGCAGCGCGAGGAAAGCTGGTTCGACCGCGCCGGCGATTATCACAGCGACGCGCTTCACGTGGTCGAGCGCTTCACGCCCGCCAGCCCGTATCACATGATGTACGAGGCGACGATCGAGGATCCGAAGGTGTTTACGCGGCCGTGGAAGATCAGCTTCCCGCTGTATCGGCGCATGGAGAGGAATGTCCAGGCTCTGGAATTCAAGTGCGTGCCGTGGACGGAAGAATTGTTGTACGGAAAGTTCAAGAAACCATCGTAGGCATATATTTGCACCGTAAACCGGGTTCCGTCCCGAGCATCGTCGAGGGACGAAGCGGACCAGGCATTATTAGTCGGAGGCGTCAATGAGTGATCGATGGCTGACGTCCATATTCATCGCGGCCGCCGTGATAGCGGTCATCCCGTCTGCGCTCACGAGCGCACAGACGGGTGCATCAGGATCGTCTAAACCCCCGGAGACCGCGCAGGCTCAGGCCCCGAAGGCGCCAGCGAAAGCGCCTGCCGCGAAAGCGGCCACTGGGAAGGCGTGGACCCCGATCAAGACGCCGTGGGGCGATCCGGACCTTCAGGGCGTGTGGAACGACGCCACCAGTACACCCATGCAACGCCCCAACGGCTCGACGACCGACGTGCTCGACGACGCGGAATCGGCGACTCAATTCGAGGAGAAGCTCGCGTACGACTTGTCGCGCGATCGGCGCGATGGCGGGCCCGAAGTCGACGTCAACCGCGCGTACAACGAGCACTGGATGGACTCACGGAGGTTGAAGATTACGTCCGATCGTCGGACGTCATTGATTGTCGACCCGGCCGACGGGCGGGTTCCGCCGACGGTGCCCTTGACCCCGGAGAGACAGAAGATCAGGGCGGAGAGAGCCGCGGCGGCGGACCGCTTCAATGCGGGAATGCCCAACGTCGCGACGGAGCTGTCGCTGCCCGTGCGCTGCATCATCCGGACCGATTCGCCGCCGTACCTGCCGACGATCTACAACAACAACTTTCAGATTTTCCAGAGCCCGGGATACGTCGTCATCGCGCCCGAGATGATTCACAGCGCCCGCATCATCCCGATGGATGGGCGCCCGCATCTCGGAAAAACCCTCCTCCAGTGGTTGGGAGACACGCGCGGCCACTGGGAGGGCACCACGCTCGTCCTCGAAACGACCAATTTCCGAACCGACGATGGCGTGGCGTATCAGGGGGCGAATCCCGCGACCTACAAGATCACGGAGCGTTTTACCCGCGTCGCCGCGGACTCCATCAACTACGAATTCACGATCTCGGATCCGGCGACGTGGACCAAGCCGTGGACCGCAATGATTCCGTGGACGAAGGTCGATCCGGGCGAGCAGATGTACGAGTACATGTGTCATGAAGACAACTTCGACATTGTGCACCTCCTGACTGGTGCTCGCACCCGGGAGAAAAATGGGGAAGGGAAGAGGTAACGCGATGCGAACAACGCTCTGTGCGGCCGTCGTGAGTGTCGGTCTGCTTCTGGCACCCGGTGCGAAGCCACTGTCGGCGCATCACGCCTTTTCCTCGGAATTTGACGCGAAACGGCCCGTCAAGTTCGAGGGGACCGTCACGAAGATGGCGTGGATAAACCCTCACGCCTGGATCTACATGGACGTGATGAAGGCTGACGGCACGACCGAAGAATGGATGGTCGAGGCGGGCACGCCGAACACACTGCTGAGGCGAGGCTTCACCAAGGCATCCCTGATGCCGGGCACGAAGATCCGTGTCGACGGGTATCAGTCCAAGGACGGGGCGCTGCGGGTGAACGGCCGCGATCTCACGCTCCCCGATGGGCGCACGCTGTTCCTGGGGTCGGGAGAGCCGGGAGCGCCGCCCGAGACACCGGCAAAGAAGTGAAACGGCTTCACGAAAAGCCGATCCATCGACCGCCCCACCCGACGCCGGACCACAGCGCGAGTGAGGCCAGGGCCACGATCCTGGCCTTGATCGGACTGAGACGAGCGTCACCCATCAGCGTCACCCGCTGACGCACGGTGAACGTGAAGATGATCGCCAGCGCGAGGGAGGTCATCTTGAACCAGAACGCGAAGCTGTAGTAGCACTTCACCGCTTCGGAGGAAAAGAGCAGCAGTCCGGTGACCAGCATCACCGCCAGGCTGCCGATGAGAAACGGCCGGGTGTCGCGAGCAAGCTCCGCGATCGGTTGACGGCGTAATCCCAATCCGAGGAGGCGCATGTCGACGACCAGGATTGCTCCACCGATGACGCACAGCCCCAGCAGATGGAAACCTTCGATGACCGGGAACAGCCAGTCCGAAGTGCGGATGGCCTGGCCGACGCCCACGTTCTCGCACCACTCGAAAAGCGGAAGCAACGACATCACCGGCCCGCCAAGTCCTCGGGGACACAGCCCGCCAGCAGAGTAACGAGCGCGGACTGCGGCTTGTAGCAGTCGAACCAGTTGTACGCAATCATCCGTCCCGACAACACGATCAACACCCACAGCACTAGCGACAGAGCGCCGGCCACCCTCGCGGCGCGCGGCGCGACCACATCGAGATCCCAGTCGGCCACGCGCCGATAGATGCCCGAGTGAAAGATCAGGACGTTGAGGCCGGCCAGAATCAACATCACAATCTTGAAGCGAAACCAGATGCTCTGGTACGACCTCACGGGAATGGCGTAGAAGAGCAGCGCTCCACTGATGACCATGATCACGAATCCTGCGACCGTCCACGGCAGGAGCCGGTGAGCGACCTCCGACACGGGCACGCGACGCATCGTCACGCCGAGAAGGCGCAGATCGAACATCAGCGCCAACCCGAGGAAGATGCAGAGGGTCAGGACGTGGACCGACTCGACGAGCGCGTATGGCCCTTCGTGGAGGGCGATGCTCCCGGGAGTGTCGGCTAGCCACTGACAGAATTCAAGACCAGACATGTTTCTCCGGGTGCACTTGACAGCCGCATAGCGGAGCCATATCGTCGCGTCGCATCGGTCGGACGGTCATCATTTTCGAGGAGATTGTATGACGAAGCCGCAGAACTCTGGCGCGGGGCTCGTGAGTCGCCGGCACGCGATCGGCCGCGTCGCGGGTGCGAGCCTCGGGATCGTTTCCGCGCTCAGAGCGGCAGAGGGCGCAGACCTCGCGAGTGCCGGACTCCAAACACGGCTCGGGAACCCGCCGTATCCGAGCTGGAACACCGAGATGAAGCAGCTCGCGCCGAACGTCTACGCGTACACGCAGGCCGGAGGCCCTGGCGTCCCGAGCTCCGCGATCAGCAATGGCGCGTGCATCGTCGGCGCCGACCACTACCTGGCGATCGATGCCTTCGCGGCGCCGCCACACACGAAGGCCTTTTTGGCAGCGGCGAGCAAGGTGGCTGGCGGCAAGTCCTGCGACCGTCTGATCAACACACATCACCACGCCGACCACACCACCGGCAATTGCTTCTTCCTGCCGGCGGAGATTGTGGGGCACGAGTACTGCCGCCAGGCGGTCATCCAGGGCGGCATCTCCAACCTCAATGGGAGGCCCGAGTCGTGGAAAGTGGGGGCGAACGAGCTGAAGCTGGCGCCTCCGGTTACTACCTTCGATGACAACTCGAAGATCACCTACCGCTATGGGAACACCGAGGTGCGCGTGATGTACAACGGCGGCCCTGCGCACACGTGGGGTGACGCGTTGATCTACTTGCCGCAGTACAAGATTTTGTGGGCCGGCGATATCGCGTTCTTCTACGTCGCGCCGGCGGCGCAAAGCGGCCACGTCAGCAAGTGGATAGAGTCGATCGACCGGATCAACAAGATGGACGTTGACGTCATCGTACCGGGGCACGGTCCCATCGGCAGCAAGAAGGAGCTTGCAGAAACGCGCGAGTACCTTGCCTTCATCAAGCAGGAGGCGAGGCGGCGGTACGACGCCGGCATGAGTGCGGGGAAAGCCGCTGCCGAGATCGAGGCGAGACTGGGCAAGTTCGACAGCTGGACCGACCCGGCAGCAATTCGCCACGTCATCACCATCGTTCGGCTCTACGCGGAGTTCAAGGACACGATTACGCCGGATGGCGACGGCGAGGCGACACGTACGGCGAATGAGGAGTACAACGCAGTGAAGGCGGGGCGCTCGCGCTGAGGAGCCGGGACTCGGGACTCGGGACTCGGGACTCGGGACTCGGGACTCGGGACTCGGGACTCGGGAATCACGAGTTCGAATCCCGAATCCCCAATCCCCAATCCCGAGTTATTTCGTGGGATTGTCGGACGCACCCGCGAACAACTTGCGCCCGTCTGGCAGCGTGATCTCCCTGGCGTTCATTTTGTTCGTCCCGTCCTTGGCGCGGTAGCCATCGACCACGACCTGCGTTCCTGGCAGCAAGGCAGTCTTCGTAAAGCCCCTCCTGAACAACACGGTGGGCGCGCCGCCTTCCACCATCCACGCCTCCGTCGTGCCGTTCGGCTGGGTGACGGTCATATGGATCCAGACGTGCGGGTTGAGCCAATCCATCTTGGTGACGGTGCCCTTGAAGAGGACGGGTTTCGTGGCGTCAAACTCGGCGGCAAACGAGTGGTGCGCCGACAGCGACACGCCGGTCGCAGCCAGAATCAGACTCATGCCTCCGACGACAACCGCGAGCTTCCTTCCCATCGATTCATCCTCCTGCTGCTGATGCCTTCACCGCCTCTTATCTGGACTCTACCGGTGGAATTTTACGCTTGATGTCCACGATGATAGTTTCGCCTTCCCAGTGCTTGACCAGCTGTTGCTTGCGGGCGTGCCCGTATATGAATTCCTCGACGAACTCCACGCAGTTGTAATCGAGCAGCTGTGCATTCGACTCCAGGCGACGATACAGGGGCATCGAGATCTTCCACGGGCGAGTATAGACGTTGGGATCTTCGATCGTCGCTTCATAGCGTATGGCGTCGGGCGTGATCGCCGTGAAGCGCTCTACCACGTGCAATGCGTCGCTATGGAAGTTTCCCGCACGGTCGAGCCAGTTGCTGTGGAAATGCGTCACGTCGACCACCAACGTGTCACCCTCCCAGCGTCCGAGCGAAAAGCCCATTCCGGTGTCGGCGGGTGGCTCGTTGACTTTATCCAGGTGGATGGTGCGCGCCGCATTGGCGAACGCATAGTCCATCTGGATCTTGTTCGTGCTCTGGACGATCTGGAAGGGATATGGCATGTACATCGCGCGGGGGATGCCCGGCAGGTAGCACTTCAGCTCAGGGTCACGGTCAATCCAGTGCTCCGCGTTCTCTTTTTTGATCGCGGCGGCTTCCGGCTTGTACGGGATCTGGCCATCGCCCTCCACAATGCCCAGCGACGCAGGGACGCCGCCGGCGGCGCCGAGCGCGAGCACCGGTGCTGCAGGAACTCTCGCATACGCATACGGAAACACGCCGGGTTGCGTCACCGCACCCGGCCGTGCCTCGTGGGCCTGCACGTCCCAGTTGGCTTCGCCGAGAGTTTGCCAAATGCCGCTGAAGTTGGGCTTCCCGTCGGCGGTCCGCGCCGGGCGCGTCGCCTGCCCGGCTGTCCGTGTCACTGTCACCCACGTGATGGCGCCTGCGGCAATCGCCGCAGCCACGGCCATGACGACCAGCGAGCCTTGAACGCGGTTTCCCATGGCTATCTCCCCGGGCTTCCCTGGCCCCGCCCGCTGCTGCTCGCAGGTGTACCATCTATCGCAGCGCCGCCCCCTCTGCCTTCCATGCGGCTCTTCGCATACTCAGGGTTTCCAGTTCCGCACAAGAGGTAGCACATGGTGGCCGGGTCCGGACCCTTTCCTTCGGCGTACGCCTTGTCGTCCATGCGCGCGCCGATGAGCATGTTCTTCAGGGCAATGTTCCCATCGTGACAACGCGGCTCGTCATAGATGGCATTTGCCGTTGCGTCCTGCGCGGCCATTTCCACCTTGACGGTCCAGGGCTTCTCCCACGCCGTCGCATCCTCCATCGTGACGACGTACTCGATCGTGTTCGCGTCGACGCGCGTGAAGCGCTCGATGAGGTGCAGGTTCTCGCGTGATCCCTGGTAGTCCGTTTTGGCGCTGAAATTCGTCACGTCAACGACCAGCGTGTTCCCCTCCCAGTGCCCGCGCGAGTCTCCGTGCCACTGGCGGATCTGTGACGGCACATGCGGACTCGTGGTGATGGGGATGACACGCTGCCACCCCTCATAGAGGATCGAAACGGCTCCAGGCGATTGCACAATCTGGTGCACGCCGCCGATATTTGGCAACTGTCCCGACAGGCAACGCTCGCTCAAGCCAAAATCCTCGGGACCGTCGGCGCGATTGACGACGCGGTCGCCCATGATCTGGGCGGCTACGTAGTAGGGAGGTGGCTCCGCCCGGCGTGGTGACACCGGCCCCGGCTTCACGCCGAAGCACGCGATGTCCTGCGACTTCTTGCACGCCTCGACGGACTGCATGAGGGCAAGCTGGAATTCGCGCATCTCGCGCATCCGCTGCTGCACTTCCGGCGTGAGGCGAGGAATTCTGCCGTCCGGCGGATCGGCAATCAGCGACGTCCGGTGGCCGATCGGCCGCGGGTTTTCAAAGGGATCCGCTTCGAAGGTGGTGTCGTACGCGCCGGTCAGATCCTCTAGGGTGCCTCGCGGCGCGATGCGTTCACCTCTCTTGGGTGCGGTCGCGGCCTGCCTCTCCCGATCGGCTTCACGCTGGGCGACTTCCGCGTCGGTCAGAACCTCTTTGCCGGCATCGCGAGCGGGTCGCTGCAACGGTGTCTGGTACTTCTGGGCCCAGAGGCCCTGAAGGTCCGGTTCGCCCCAAGCTGTCTTCAGGGCAGTGTCGCCCGCGGACGGCTTCGCCTCCAGGTTCATGAATACGACAGCGGCCATCACGACCGCCGCCACGCCGAGTAACGCGAGCAACCGTTTGTTCATCGCGCCTCTCCTCAGAAGTCCGGTCGAAAGCCGAACTTGAACGTGCGCCCGGGCAGAATACGTGACGCGTTCAGCCAGCTCGCTCTGTACGTGGTCACCATCGATTGAATGTCATTCGCGTTCCGAGACCGTTTACGGATCGACCCGGAAGTCCCGCGAAGCGACAGGCTGGCCGTCGATGAAGATCTCGACCTTGTAGTCGCCTTGCGGAAACCCGCCGGCGCTTTCGAAATGGAACTCGGTGGCCGCCTGACCCTTGTACGACACCTGCTTCTGCGTCTCGCTTATGACACGCCCGGCATACGACCAGCGCGCGAGGATTGTCGAGGCGCCGGTCCGATCCGTGAGCACGGACGCGTAGATGGTGTTGTCAGGCTTGAATCGTGTCGTATGCACCGCGATGGTGCGGTCGACGTTCAATGCCCGGCCGACCTGCAGCGTCAAGAGATGAAGCGGGGGGCGACAACCCACCGCGCTCATGACGACGATCGCGACGAACACGCAGTTACCGGTTCGACCTCTCACCCCTCTAATCTAGCGCACCTTCTTGCCCACCGCCGCGAACAGGAGTAGGCTCCCCGTCGTGAATGCAAATCGCCGCCAGTTCCTTCAGTTTCTCGCCGCGAGTTCGGTCGTTGCTCCCGCGGCACGGGCCTGGGCGCAGCAGCTGGTTGCGTCGCACGACGCAGCCCTGCTGACGAGCGCAAAAGACGCGCTCGACATCATGGAATTCGAGGAAGCCGCGCGCCGCGCGCTGCCGGCGGCACACTGGGGCTACATGGCCACGGGGGTCGACGACGACCTCACGCTCAAGGCCAACATGGAGGCGTTCAAACACATCCGCCTCAAGCCCCGGCGCCTCGTTGACGTGTCCAGGGCCGATCTCAGGACCGAGGTGTTCGGCGCGATGTGGGAGACGCCGATCTTCCTCTGCCCCGTCGGCGGGCAGAGGGCGTTTCATTCCGAGGGCGAGCTGGCCACCGCCCGCGCAGCCCGGACGAAGCGGCACACCATGATTCTCTCGTCGGCCACGAGCACGTCGGTCGAGGAGGTTGCGAAGGCGCTCGGCACCCCTCCCTGGTATCAGCTGTACATGCCGTTGAAGTGGGACGAGACGGAAAAATTGGTGAAGCGCGTCGAAGATGCGGGCTGTCCGGCGCTCGCCTGGACTGTCGATCTCCTGGCCGGCAGGAACACGGAAACCTCGGTTCGCTTCGCCCGCCAGGACACCCGCAACTGCATCGCGTGCCACACGCGCGGAGCAGGCGTTCCCGTCCACCGCCCGATGTACGACGGTCTCGATGGTCGCTTCAATCCGCCCGAAGCCACGTGGACGTATGTCGATCGGTTGAAGAAGCTCACTCGGATGAAGGTGCTGCTCAAAGGCATCGACAGCGCCGAGGATGCGCGGCTCGCAGTCGAACATGGCGTGGACGGCCTCGTCGTGTCGAATCACGGCGGGCGCGCCACCGAAACGTTGCGCGCGACGATCGACTGCCTGCCTGAAGTTGTCGACGCAGTCGGCGGGCGGATTCCGGTGTTCGTCGATGGAGGTTTCCGCCGCGGCACGGACATTTACAAGGCCCTCGCGTCCGGCGCGCGCGCAGTCGGGATCGGGCGTCCCTATATCTGGGGCTTGTCGGCGTTCGGGCAGGAAGGTGTTGAGCGCGTGCTCGACATTCTCCGCGCGGAGCTGACGCTGACGATGCGGCAGATGGGCACGCCATCGATCCGCGAGATCACGTCGACGCGCGTGTTACGAGGGTGAATCTCGAAGTCGCGGTGCGGACCCTCCGGGTCCGCGAGGCGAGCCTGAAAGGCTCGCCCCGCCACTGTCATTTGGCGGACCTGTAGATGACTGTGCCGCCGCGAATCGTGTACCGAACGGCGGCAAAAGCCCGGGCGTTCGCCGACGGGTCTTCACCAAGGACGACGAGGTCGGCGGCCAGTCGTGGGCTGATCCGTCCGAGGCGTGTCGACTCGCCAAATTGCCCAGCCGGCGTGGTCGTAAGAGACGCAAGAATCTGGCGCGCGCTCATGCCAGCTTCAGCCATCAGCGCGTACTCATCGCTCGGATCGTAGTCGTTCATGTAGCCGACGTCCGTCCCGAACAGAACTGCTCCTCCTGAAGCGAGCCACGCGCGCAACTGACCGACTCCAAGTCCGACGAATCGCTCGCGAACCGAGTCACGGTCGTGGCGCAGCTCGTACCGCCAGAGCTTCAGGGTTGGGATGAGGGCGACTCCGCTTTTTTTCATCGCTGTCAGGATCTCTTCGTCCCATGGACCTGACTGGGGCGATGTGTGCACCACGATGTCTGCTCCGCCTCGCGCGGCTGACAGCAACCCCGCGCGGTTCGACGGGTGAGCGAGGAGAGGCTTTCCCCGGCGGTGGGCCTCATTCGCCGCCGCGCGAATCGCGCTCTCGGGAAGCGCGACGATGGGCGGCGCCCAGGTTGCCGCGTACACCTTGATCCCGTCCACGCCCGCGTCGAGGAGCTTCCTGGACTCCGCAAGCGCTTCCGGTGCGTCCGCCACCTCTGGAAGCTTCACCCTCATCGCGCCTGTGATGTCGAAGACCATGTCGGGCGGCGGCCCACCCTTGGGAAACAGGATCTCGCCGGTCGAGCGAATATGTGGACCGGGTACCTCACCAGACTCGACGCGATCGCGAATCCACCGCGTGTTTTCCCACATCGAACCGGTGTCGAATACGCTCGTGAACCCATAGCGAGTGAGCATGGCCTGAAGCTGTGCCCCGAGCTCGGGTGCCGGAATACGTGACGCATCCGACCACTTTCTCTCCTGGAAATGAACATGGCTGTTCCAGAAACCTGCGGCGACTGTCAGTCCGGAGCAATCGAGGACCTCGACGCCGCGAGGTATCTGCAGTGATCCTCTTCGGCCGACCGCCGCGATCCTCCCATCCTCGATGAGGACCACGCCATCTCGGATGGCATCCTCGGTCGGACTGATGTAGATCGTGCCGCCGACAAGAGCGAGTTGCTGTGGCTGGACCAGCCGGGTCTGACCGGATACGGAGTCAACGAACGGTGCCAGGAGAGCTATGAATCCGAGCGCGAGGGCCGGCGCTCGGGAGCGTGCTCGCACGACATTCATGACGATACCTCGCATCCGTTGTCTCTACGGACAATAGACTCCATCCGTTTCAACGGGCCAAGGTGGGTCGTGGTTAACACCTGCAGGACCGCAGGGCAAAAGGGATCTAAAACCGGAACTGCAGGCCGACTTGCACTCGCCGCGCCTGCGATGCGGCGGTGGGCTGCCCGAACAATCGCGAGGTCATGGTCCCTGCGTAGTTCGTGAAATTCACGCGGTTCAGGACATTGTCTGCCTGGGCGAACAGTTCGAGATTGAAGCGCCCCGCGCCCTGCTGAAAACCGCCACCGCCGCCCCCACCACCGCGGCCACCGCCCTGCGCCTGGGATGCGGCCGCGCCGTCGCCGCTTCGCGCCGCGCCGTTGATTTGTGAGAGACCAAACGAGAATCCGCGAGCGAGACGCATCCCCAAATCGCCCCAGCGTGCCGAGCCGCGCGCGCTGTTGCGTCCGATCGCTTTTCCGGTGGCGTCGAGCGGCCGATCGTTGATGACGAGATCGTGATTGTCGTCCCGCCCCGTCGTGATGTTGTACGGCGCCGCCGACTGGTATACGAGACCATTCACCGAGGCCCGAACACCAAACACCGGAGGGAGGAACAGGTTGGCCTGCACCCGGTGCCGGATGTCCTGCGACGATGGGCCCCACTCCGCGTCGGGGTGATAACTGTCGACCGGCAGCTGCGTGGCGTTATCCGCGTGGTTCTTGAACCGCGCCAGGGTGTAGTTCATGCCGAGATTCATCTGGCGCTGTGGAATCGCGTAGCCGATGTTGACGTTCAGGCTGTCCCGTGCCGAGCGCCCCGTGGACTCGAACTGCGTGACACTTCCGATCGCCGGCTCTGGTCTCAGCCCGGTTACCGGATCAGGGGTGTTGATGTCCCGTGCGCGCATCTGGTTGCGGCCGCGCAGCGACTGGTAGCCAACGGTCGTCCGCAGGTTCGTCGTAATCGGGCGCTCGACGCTGACCGACGCCTGGTGCACGTGCGGCATCTTCAGATCCGGGCTCGCCTGAATACGCCCGCCGGGCTGAATCGTGGCCACTCCGGCCCCAAGGCCCGCGCGGCAGGTGCCATCGGGTGAAAGCGCGAATGGATCCGGATAGCCGGGGCAGTTGACGCGCAGGTCGCGCTGGGCGATGCCATTCACGCGAAGTGTCTGGTCGTACAGGTTCGATTCGTACCAGTCGTAGAAGAGCCCGTAACCACCGCGCACGATCGTCTTGCTGTTCCTCGGGCTGTACGTGAGCCCCAGGCGGGGCATCAGATTGAGCTTGTCGTCGATCAGCGACTGCATCTCCTGGCGGACGCCGACGCTGATTGTCAGTGTCCGCGTCATCCGGTAATCGTCCTGCCAGTAGACGGCACCCTGATACGCCGTGAAGTCGGTGTCCACCTGGCCGATGCGCTGCGTGAATTGCAGCGGCGTGCCGGCGAGGTACGCCTCGAGGCTGCTGAAGGTGAAGGTGCCGGCTGCGTTCCGCGCGTCAAAGTTCTTGTAACGTCCGCCGGTCAGGAGGAAGCCGACCCGCATCGCGTGCTTGCGGCCGATCGTGAAATCGACGTTGTCCGCGGCTTCGAACGTCCGGGTGTTCGAGTTGGTGTTCACACCGGCGCCGCCGGCGTTGAACGCATCCAGGACGTTGACCGCGACCGCCTTCGACACCGACGTCAGCTCATTCGACGCGTGGGTGAGTTCCAGGTGGAATTCATTGAGCGTCGATCGCCCGATCAAGCCCTGCACCTGGATTCGCGCCTCTCCGTTGTCGTTGTGACGGTTGGTCGCGCGATCCGGGAGGTTGAAGCCGCCGACCCCGCCATTCAGTGACGCGTTCTGGCGCCACTGATACTCGACCCGGAGCGTCTGCGCGGTGGTCAGCGCGTGTTCGATGCCCACGGTTGCGCCTGTCGTCCTCGTGGGACTCGAGACGAAACCGACGAACCGGCTGCCATCCGGGTTCAGCGCAAAGATGTTTCCGGCAGTGTTCGTCTGGTTGCGGTCGACGTTGAGACGCAGGGACGTCTTGCCGGCGACGATCGGACCACGGATGCCTCCGCCGACACGCGCGATGTTCTGCGGCGTCTTGGTCGTCGCGAACGCATCGCGCGCGTTGAACATGTCGTTGCGGAAGTTCGCGTTCATGTTGCCGTTCCACGTGCGGACGTTGGGGCGCGTGATGATCTCGATCTGCACACGTCCGGCATCGTGGTTGTCTGCCGCGAACGAGTTCGTGCGGAAGCGAATCTGGCGGATGTCCTCTCGGTTCGGCAAGCGGCCGCCGGTGAAGCCGTTCACGCGGAACGTCGCGCCGAGGCCGCCCGCCATCTGCTCCAGCATCGCCTGCAGCTCGTCGGGATCGTCCGGCAGCTGGTCGATCTCGGTCTGGTCGAGCACCTTCGACGTTTCAGCACTGCCGCTGGCCTGCGCCGCGGCGGAGTCGTCAACGACGACTTGCTCCTGGAATCCTTCGATGTTGAGCGTGACTGTCTGATTGTTCGCGCCTCGACGGAGCGCGATCGGCGCGTCGTACGCCAGGAACCCCGGCAGCTCCACGTGAAGTTGCGCGGTGCCGAGCGGCAGCGCGGCCAGGCTCGCGACACCCCGTTGGTCGGCGTCGACCTTCGCCGGTGCTCCGCCGGGGATCGTGACCGTGACGGACACGCCAGGTATGCCCGCGCCGGTCTGATCGAGAACAACCACGCGCAACTGCGCCTGGTTGGCGGCCGGAGCAGGCGCCTGCGCGAAGAGGGGCGGTGCGGCGAGCACCGCCACGACGGCCAGCAGCAGGCGTTTCACTGTGTGAACGTATCGGCTTTGAAATTCGGGTTGATTTTGAAGCTCTTGATCTTCAGCTCTTCCTGCGTCGTTCCGTCGGCTCCTCGCGTGATGAGATGCGGCAGCCTGATGCCGTTGACCACCTTGTACTCCGACATATGCATCTCGAGCGTCGTCTGCGGCTGGGGCCCGCTCCCCTGGGCCCCGCCACCACCACGACGTCCTCCCGGAGGCGCGTCGGCCCGAGGTGTTCTCTGTGCGGCCGTGCCGCGTGTCCCAAGCCCACCGCCGCGCGGCGCCTGTCCTTCCCACGTGATCATCAAAGGCACATGAGTAGACGGCTCGAGAAAGAGGCGCGTCGCGATCCCATCGGGAGGCTTCACCTCGAGAACATCCGCTGTGCCCTCGGGTGATTCGGCGGTGCCGATCCACGCAACCGGCGCATCGGTCGCAAGGAGCCACACGAGCGCGAAGCGCACCATTTCGGTCTGTCGGACTCGACGTTGCTGCTCCTTGATGCGCGCCGGATCGATCTGCGGGCCGCCCTGAGCCTGGCCTGCCTGCGATGGGTCGCCGGCGCCTGGAGCCTGACCCTGGCGTCCGCCGCCGAAGCCACCGCCGCCCCCGCCGAATCCGCGTCCCCCGCGATCACCACCTCGCCCGAAGCCGCCACCGCCGCCCCCGAAGCCACGGCCGGCCGTGAGGCCGCCGCTCGTCTCATCCCATGTATCGGCGCCGTTCAGGACCTCGACGCGATCCACTGTCGCACCGGCAAACCCCGTCACTTCATTCTTCCGGTACTTGTCTGGAAATTCGATAAGGACGTCGAAGTCGCCGTCGATGATTTGATCCGGACCCGTCGAGCGCAGGAACGTGCCGCTGGCCTGAAGCCGCTTGATTGCCGCGAGCTTGTCAGCTCCGCCGATCGCCTTGCGCGCTTCAGCGAGCAGGGCTGCGCCTTTACCCGCGTCCTGCGCACGCAACGGCTGTGCGGAGGCGATCGCAAGTCCAACGACCACTGCCGAAACAATCTGGCACCCGCGCGTCGGCGTCATGATCTGACTCCTCCCCGTGTGCGTATTCTTGCCCAGAAATGATGGCGCACGTCGGCCGGCAATGCTCGTGACATTACGATGGCGGCGTGGCCGTCACACCGCCCGCATCCACCGTTATACAGGATAGGAGTACCGCTTTCGTCCCCGGATGACCGTCGAGTATCTCTTGGCTCGGCTATGACCGGGACCAGTCTGCGGACAGATCTGAAGAGGGGCGCAGGCTGCGCTGAAGTGGCGCAGCCTGCGAATCGTGGCGTTAGGAAGCGGCGCGGACCCTGTGGGTCCGCGGTTGTCGTGCGTGTTTCAGTTTGTGCCGCGCGTCAACGCTTGCACGTCGGCTTTCGTCAACGGCCGTTCGGGATTCGGCGCGTGCACGGTGATGAAGGCGTCATAGTCCAGCTTCAACCGGTCGATGTTCTGCTGCAGCACGATGAACGACGGATTCACCGGCCCCGGCGCGGCATTCGGCGCGGGGAAATTGAAGTCCGCAGAGAACAGGATCTTCTGATTCGGCAGATACGCGATGAGCATCCCGTCGTTGTGCTCCAGGCCCCTGACGTGATGCAGCTCGATCACGTTGCTGCCGCCCCTGAGCACTTTCCGGTCACCGACGCCGTCGACGTTCGCCTTCCGGTTAGCCTTCGCGAGCGTGTCACCGACGAGCGTCCGCGGGTTGTTCAGCGCCTTCTCCAGAAAGTCCTCGTTGTTCTCGTGCGTCAGGATCGTCGCGCCCTCGGCGACAAACGGAGCCAGCCCGCCCGCATGGTCGAAGTGTGGATGCGTGTTCACCACGAAACGAATCGGCTTGCCGGGGATGGCCGCCTTGGCCGCGTTGATGACCGCCAGAGCGCGAGCCTCATTCTGCGGGCCCTCGAGCACCACAATGTGGTCGCCCATATCAGCGGCTATTGCGACGTACCCGCCCGTAATGCGGAAGAGGCCGTCCGCAAGCTTCTGCGTCTCGACGACCGGCGGTGCCGGTGGCCCGGCGGCGGCCTGCGCGCCACCCGGTCCGCCCGCGCGTCCAGGCGCCGGCGGAGGTGTCAGGAGAGCGGTGATGTTGGGAGGATTCGCGGTTGCGGCCGTGATTGTCGCTTCGAAAACGGGGAATCCGGCCCTGCGTTGCGTAATTCGCGTTGGGACCTTCAGCGTACCGAACATCTGGTACCCGCTGTAGACGTTCTCCACGGGAAGATCGCCGAGGATAGGATTCTCGAGCCGCGTTTCCACGCGCTCGATCTCATTCTGCTCGTTGATGTATCCGGTCACCGTGTACGACTGGCCCGAGGGCGCCTTCTGCGGAGGGTTGTAGCTCACGACGCTGACGTTCCTGCCGTTCATCCGCTGGCTGCGGAGCGTCGCCTTGTTCGCGGCCGCGCCTTTCAGGAAGCCCCACGGCGTCAGCGCGATCTCGAGCTGCTGCGCCCACGCGGTCTGCATCGCCGTGATGTTCTGGTTGAAGTTGCCGGGCATGCCGCCCGGCTGTGCGGGCGCGGTCTGCCCCGTCGCGCGCGAGGCGGAGGCGTTCAGATCGATCGCGCGCGTGTAGTTGGTGATCGGGTTCAGCGTGTAGGGTCCGTTGATGCTCTTGGTCTGCCCGAAATTGATGTTCGACGCGGATCCCGAGAAGGTGATCGACTGCAGGGTATCGGCACCCAGCGCTTTCGATGTGTTGGTGAGGACGGTGTTGGCATCCTGTGCGCTCACGCTCACGGACACCAACGTCATGAACAGCGCGGTGACGACCAGCCTTGTACGCATAGTTCCTCCAGCATGTGCAGCGTTTCGAGGAGTCAGATAAGTTCCGGGTCGGCGATTACTTCAAAAGCGGAATGTCCTCGACCGCTTGCGGCGCAGGCCGCGACTGGAGAAACGCATAGATGATCGTGAGATCGGCCTCCGGCAACACCTTTGCCGTGTACGGCGGCATCTGACCCGTTGGCGCCCGGACGTACTTCGAGAGCGCTGCGAATTGCAGGGGACGGGGGCCGAGCCGCGGTC
Organism: Vicinamibacterales bacterium; assembly: GCA_036802945.1. Taxonomy (GTDB): domain Bacteria; phylum Acidobacteriota; class Vicinamibacteria; order Vicinamibacterales; family UBA2999; genus Gp6-AA40. Next base: position 65,519 of record DAIRVG010000007.1, on the reverse strand, counting down.
CGGTTGCGCTCGAGCCCTGCGCCTCGTATCCGTGGCACTGGTAACAGCCGTAGCTGACAAACAACTTCTTACCCGCCTCGGCGTTGCCTGCAGGCGCCTGTGCCGCCCGCGCCGGTGGAGCGGCCGCGGGTGCAGCCGGCGAAGGCGCCTGTGCGGACACGCCGATTGCGGTTGCCAGTCCCACAAGCAAGATGGTCACTACGGCCTGCAATCTATTCATATACCTTTCCCTGACCCTTGATCTCGACAAGCCACGGAGCCACCTTCTCGTTCTCTGTGGCCCGCGCAATAGCTAACGAGGTTGTGTCACGACGTCGATGAGCGACGGCTCGCCGCGCTTGACGACTTCGAGGGCCCGCTTGATTGCCGGGCCAAGATCGTTTGCGTTGGCGATTGGCCCTTGCGCGTGCACGCCCATACCCTGCGCGATCTTTGCGTAATCGATGTTGGGGTTGTCGATCGTCGTCCCGATGTGAGCGCGTGTGATGCCGCGCTGGTGGCGGCCCGCCATCCGCTGCAGGTGCATGACTTCCTGGTGGTACGCACGGTTATTGTGCATGACGGCGAGCAGCGGAATCTTGTGGTGTGCTGCCGTCCACCAGACGCCCGGCGCGTACATAAAGTCACCGTCGCCCTGAATCGTGAGTGACAGGCGCCCGCGCTTCCTGTTGGAGAGCGCAGCGCCCACTGCCGCCGGCGCGCCGTAACCCACACCGGCGCCGCCCGAATCCCCGAAGTGCCGATACGGTTTGTCGAAATTCCACAGTCGCATCGGCCAGCCGCTGACGTTGCCGCTCTCCGAGACCAGCGACCAGTCCTCGTTCTTGATCTGTGCCCACAATTCCGCCGCCATGCGAGCCGTGCTGATGGGGCTTGCGTCCCATGCGTACGCCGCCTCCGCGCGCGCGCGATCCATGGCGTTCTGATGTGTTTCGGCGAGTTTCTTGCCGCGCTCTTGTAGCGCTCGTTGTCTGTCGGCCGTCATGAGGCGCTTACAGGCCTCAATCAACGCGGGCAGTGTGGCCTCGGCGTCCGCCGCCATGGCGATGTCCACTTCGGGATAACGCTGAAAGTCCTGGTAATTGCCCTTGGTGTAGAGATCGTTGGCGTTGATGCTGATCAACTTCGTTCCAGGCTTGACGATCGATCTCGATGAGCGGACGAGCGCATCGCGGAACGCATCGACCGTGCCCCAGAAGTCGGTGAGCTCGAGGCCAAGGATCACGTCGGCGTTGGCGATGAGCGCCCGCCCACCGTTGCTGTGATTCAGCGGATGCCGCGAGGGGAAGTTCATCCGACCGCCCTGATCGATCACCGGCGCCTGGAGCGTCTCGGCGAGCTCGATGAGACGGGTCATCCCGGCAGGCGTGCGGGCGACGCGGTCGGCAACGATGACCGGGTTCTGCGCGTTGACGAGGAGCCGCGCCGCTTCGGCCACGGCGCCCGAATCTCCCTGGGGTGGCGTGGTCAGCGTGAGTCTCGGGATGCGGAGGCGCGCCTTGACTTCCTCCGAGATCGGATCTTCCTGAAGTCCGCCGTCGAGCACGACGAGCACCGGCATCATCGGCGGCGTCATTGCGATCTTGTACGCGCGCACGGCCGATTCCGCGAAGTGCGGCAGCGAGAACGGCAGATCGTCCCACTTGATGAAATCGCGCACCATCGCCGCCGCGTCCTGCACGCTGTGCGCCCACTCGACGCCGGGACGCCGCATCGTCGCATCGAGCGAGTTGCCGGCGAGGATGTACACAGGCACACGGTCGCAGTACGCGTTGTAGATCGCCATCGCCGCGTGCTGCATGCCAACCGTGCCGTGACACAGGACGGCCATCGGCTTGCCTTCGGCCTTGAAGTAGCCGTGCGCCATCGCAACGGACGACTCTTCATGGCAGCAGGTGAGGAATTCGGGCGCGGCGTTGCCGCCGTAGTTGATGATGGACTCGTGAATGCCGCGGAAGCTCGAGCCCGGGTTGGAGGCGACGTATTCGAAGTTCAAGGCCTTCAGGACGTCGACCATGAAATCGCCGCCCGGGCGGTCGGTCGTCAGGACCTCGGCTTCGCCAGGGGGGTCCGTTTCACGCGGCGCGATCGGCGCCGCGGCCGGAACACTCGCCGCCGGCGTTTGAGCGTTGACCGCAGCTGCGGGCACGAACGCCGCGGCGCCGGCCGCCGCGCTGGTGGCGGCTGCGCTTTTCAGAAAGTCACGGCGATTTACGGATGGTTGCTTCGTCATCGCTGTCCTACTCTTTGGTAGTGGGCCGTGCGCCGAGCCGGATGGCTGCACAGCGCGTACGGCGGAAAGCTTACGCCTACTTCGTCGCCGGCGCCACTGTTGGGTTTGGTGGGGCCATGGTCACAAGCCCATCCACTGGCTTGTTTACACGATTTCGATCCTACGTGCGAATATCTTCGGTCCTACGTGCGAATATCTTCGGTTCCCCGTACCGAAGTGCGATACTTCGTAGCGCAACCCTGCAGCTCGCAGGGTCAACGCCCTGCAGCTCGCAGGGTGCTCACGAGAGGACGCGATTCATGGCTAACACGACAGGGACTATCAAGCGGTTGACGGACAAAGGGTTCGGTTTCATCGCCACCTCGGACGGCACGGAGTACTTCTTCCACCAGTCCGCATGCACAGGCACGCGCTTTGACGACTTGCGCGAAGGACAGTCGGTGTCTTTCACCGTCGGTCAGGGACCAAAGGGGCCCCGTGCGGAGAACGTCAAGCCCGAGTAGCGGGTGAGATGCCGACAGAAATCGAAGTCAACATGCGGGTCCCCACTCTGACGGTTCGCTCGCCGAGCGAGGCCGACAAGAGGATCGACAACTCCTCGGTCAGATTTACGAGGCGGATCCAGGTGCCCGCTATTCCCAAGCCAGGTGATGTACTCGCGCTCTCGACGGCCGGAGGTACCACCACATTCGAGTGCACCGTGGTGAGAGCGGACTGGCACGAAGAAAAGGCGCTCTTCGTCGTGGCGTGCACCTACGCGAAGCGATCGTTGACGGTCGACACGTACAGCGCCCTGGTCAACGACAACGAATGGACGATGAAACAGTTGTTGTAACGTGACCGACCGGGCGGAAGAGTTCGCTCTTGCGCCTGGGCTGCGAAAGAGGCGGCGGCGTCGCGGGAAGATCCAGGATCTGCGGCGCCGCGGCAACCTCCGCCCGCAGGTTCCGCATGCGCGCAGTTCACTCCAACGCGCCAATCCTACTCACAACAACGTGCTGGCGAGCGTGACGAAGCTCGCCTGCGATCATTTGTAATTCAGCGCGGATCGCGGTAGACATAAACGTTGTCCGATTTGTCTGCTGACGCGCCATCTTCATCTTCCATCGAGGACTCCATGAGAATCCGAACCGTTACGTTCGCCTTGCTCGTGTGTATCGGGGTCGTAGTTCTGTGTGTCGAAATCGCAGTCGCGCAAGCACCCGCTCGCGGAACCGCACAGCCACCGGCCGGCGGCGCAGCGCAAGCGCCGGCAGCCGCGCGTGGCCGCGGCGCGGCTCCCGCGGCGCAAGGGCAGGTGCACGGCGACCTTCAGCAGGTGATGCGCGGCATCCTGTTCCCTAACTCGAACGTCGTCTTTTCGGCGCAGACCGTGGATCCGACGACCGTGAAGAAGGCTCCCGATCCGACGGCGGCGACGGATCCGCTCGCCAGTATCTACGGCGGATGGGAGGCGATCGAGAACAGCGGTATCGCAATGGCCGAAGCGGCAAACCTTCTGATGATTCCCGGGCGGGTCTGCTCCAACGGCAAGCCGGTGCCGATGCGGAACGCCGACTGGCAGATGTTCGTGAAGGGACTGCGCGACGCCGGGATGGCGGCCTACAAGGCCGGGCAGTCGAAGAACATGGATGCCGTTGTCGAGGTCACCGATACCCTTTCGACGGCGTGCATGAACTGCCACGACGTCTACCGCGAGAAGACACCCGCGCAGGGAGGGGCTGCCGCGCGCTGCACGAAGTAGATATTCCGGGATTCGGGATTCGGGATTCGAGTCCCGATCTCGCGAATGCGAATCCCGAGTCCCGAATCCCGACTCCCGACGCGATCAGTCGCCGCAGCGGGATGTGGCAGGCGCCGCTGTTGTGATCTGTCTCGCGCTGCTTGTGTTGAGAGCTCGGCGTGGCGCCACAAAGATGGATTAGCCACCAAGCCCATGTTGAACAACATTCGGACCGAGCCTAAGAAATAACCACGACCTTCGTGGTTAAGGCTTCGTTGTTCAGCGCAGAATGTCGAATTGCCGCACGTATTTCAGGATGAACGCGCGGTTTACGGGACCGAGGCCGTCGAGTGCCTCGGTGTTGTTGAACACCGCGAAGAGCCCTGTGCCCGCGGTCTCCAGCCAGTGAAAGCGGAGGTTCGTTGACCAGCGGTCGGTCCGATCGTTGTACTGCAGCAAGCTCTGCACAAACACCGACGGGGTGAAGTTGTACGTCACGCGCATGTTCCCGAGGTTGGTGTGGAACGAGCCCTGCGGCAGCGTGATCGAGCGGTAATTCCACGTGGTGTCGAGCGCGAAACGCCCACCATCCCGGATGATCATCTGGACCGTCGGGCTGCTCTGATCGCCGGTGAGGAAACGCCCCTTGTCCCACTGCACGCGGCCGTACAGCCATTTGCGGCGATCGCTGTTCGCGCGCATCGTCATTCGCAGGCCGCCATGATCGCCTGGCGGCACGATGATTCCCGGGAAGACCTGAAACGGCTCACGGATGCCGTCCCACGTGCCGTTCAGCGCCACCGTGACGAAGTTGCCGTTCTCCCAATCCCAGTGATTGTCGACGTGGAGGTCGGCGGTGTTGAGGCCTCCCTCGAGGTAGTCATAGCGTGTGTAGTTCACGTGCGGGAGGAACTCGCGGAATCCCCACCCGCGGATCTTCTCCTGGCGCATCACCTCCTGCGCGCGCATCGAGGTGCGGCGATAGTTCTGGCCAACGCCGATCTCGCGATACCCCACCTCGGGGTTGAACGATTCGCCGGTCACGCCATGTTCGAAGCTGAGTTGATGGACGCCGTTGTCGTAATCCGAATCGATATTCCACGCGTACTCGCGCCCGCCCAGGCCAGGCGTCCGGGTGCGTGCAGCAAACCCCGCAAGCGAGATGTGTTCGCCGATTCCGACGCGGGCGTCGGTGCCAAACGTGCGGTTCCAGTCATCCGGTCCGGCAAGGCTTCCCGTCGCGGAGCGATTGACGAAGATCGCGCCGATGCTCGACCGGTTGGGTAGCTCGCGGCTCGTGCGCGCCACGGTGAAGTTATTGCCCGGGCTCGTGCCGACGTTGTCGGTCTGCATGTTCAGCAGTCCGACATTGACCCCGTTGGCCACCTTGCCGCTCAGACGGCCGCCCCCCTTGATCGGAACCAGCAATCCGCTGTCGTCGAGGCCGATCCGCCGGCTGAAGAACAGATCGATCTCATTTCCCTTGCCGATGCGGAACAATCCGGAGTTTTCGAGGAAGAACGGACGCTTCTCAGGGAAGCGGAGGTTGAAACGCGTCAGGTTGATCTGCTGCGTGTCGACCTCGACCTGCGCGAAGTCCGTGTTGTACGTGGCATCCAGGTTCAGGCTGGGCGTCACGCCGAACTTCGCGTCGAACCCCCAGTCGCCGTTTCCGTCGACCGGCGTCGATCGAGGCACGTACGTGCGGTCGGCGGAGCCGACAACGTACGGCAGCACCTTGAAGTTGCGGGGCGTCGTCAGCTCGAGGCCGCGCAGCTCGCCCGCGGAGGTAAGGCGGTTCAGATCGTACTGGCGGGGCAGCGGCGACCAGAAGCTCTTCTCGCGGCTGCGCTGGATGTTGCGCACGAAGTTGACGCCCCACACCTGCGGCGCCGGGCCGTAGCGCAGCGTGCGGAGCGGGATGCGGAACTCGGCGGTCCACGCATTCTCCGTCACGCGCGTCTCGACTTCCCAGCTGCCGTCCCAGCTCGTGGTGGGATTGTCCTGTGACCGGACTTGGGCGTCGTACTCGGCGCCCAGGGCGTTGGTGCCGAACACGAACCCGTTCTGAGAATCGAGGTAGGTGTCGAAGATCATCTGGAACGAATCCTGGTCGCCCAGGGAGGAGTCGCGCCGCGAATCGGTCGTCACGATTTGCGACGGGTCGCTGTCGTAATTGGTCACGCCGATATAGATCGCCTCATCGTCGTATAGCATCCGGACTTCCGTCAGCTCCGACGGCGGCTCGCCTTCGAGCGGGTCGGCCTGTACGAAACCGGTCATCGGAATCGCGTCCTGCCAGACGCGATCGTCAAGCGTGCCATCGAGAATTACCGCCTCCTCGGTGCGCCTGGCCACGGCGACCGGCCTCGGGCCGGCAATGCCGGCCGATGCGCGTGCCACGGGCTCCGCCTGCGGCACTTGCTGCGCGGCGGCACGGCCGGACGTTGCGATCACTGCGATCAAGATGAGGAAGACGCGCGCTGCTTGAATCGTGGACTCGGGCCTTTGCACGCGGAATACTGTACCTAGGTGGTGCCCTTTTCGCCAACGGGAATGGGCATCGTAACTCCGGGGCAGTGTCCCGGTTCTCATCAGATCGCGCACCGTTGGCCGGCTGAAGGTCGCAAAACCACCGTACGAAAGTGCAATGGAGCAGCATGAATAGTGTGTTTGACATCAACGCGATCGCGAAGAAATTTCCGGACAGCGCCGAGACGATGCTCGTCGATACTCGGCTGACCGACGAACAGGAAGCGAGCTCGCGCGTCTTCCGGATCTACAAGAACGTTCCCGCGCACTACCACGCGACCTGCGACGAATACCTGTTTGTTGTCTCAGGCCGGTGCTTGTTCTCGATGGGCGAGAAGGAGCCGTTCGAGGCCGGACCCGGGCAGCTGGTGTTCTTCAAGAAGCGGACGGTGCACGCGATCGTGCCGATTGGTGAAGAGCCTCTGGTGTTCCTGTCGGTCGACACGCCGCGGCGCGATCCGAAAGACGTTATCTTTGTGAATCCGGCGGATGGAACGCCGGAGACCTTCATCCAGACCAAGAAACTGTACTAGGCCACTTCCACGGGCCACGGAGGCACGGAGTCACGGAGCGAATCCAAAGATAGTCTCTCCGTGTCTTCGTGTCTCCGTCGCTATGTGGGAGTGAAAAGCCGTAACGCCGAACGTATCAATTGTTTAGCGACGGCTGCGGGGTTTCCGTTGGTTTCTCGCGTTAACACTCGAGAACACTTCAGGAGACCTCACATGAAGCGAAGCTATTCGACGATCACGTTTGCGGCGCTCACGGCGATCCTGCTTTCCGGCATGGTCGCGCGCGCTGTGCCGGAACCCGCACCTGCGCCATCCGACCCTGCCCGCGTCGCTCGGGGCAAGTACCTCGTGAGCATCATGGGCTGCCACGACTGTCATACGCCGCTGAAGCTCGGACCGCGCGGCCCCGAGCCGGACATGGACCGCGCGCTTACAGGGCATCCGGAACAGCTGACGATGCCGCCCGCGCCGGAGCTGCCGCCGGGTCCGTGGGCAATGGTCGGCGCAGCGACCAGCACAGCGTTTGCCGGTCCGTGGGGCGTCAGCTTCACGGCGAACCTCACACCGGACCCGGAAACGGGTCTCGGCTCATGGACCGAGGAGATGTTCGTCGCGACGATGAAAACGGGACGGCACCAGGGGAAGGGGCGTCCAGTCCTGCCGCCGATGCCGGTGCAGGTCCTCCGAAACCTGACGGCCAGCGACTTCACGGACCTGTTCGCGTACTTGCAGTCGCTGAAGCCGGTGCACAACCGCGTGCCTGCGCCGATCGATCCGCCTGACGCGCCCGGAGCCCAGACAAACTAAGTCGATGCGTCCCGTGCTGGGTAAATCAATCGGAGCGCTGCTCGTCGCCGGCGTCATCGTGACAGGTGCCCCGTCGGCCGCCACCCATAACGGGGATTCGCGGGGCGGCGCGCCGATGGCGCCGCGGCTGCTGTCCGAGACGGGCTTGTACGCAAAAGGCGGCAGGCTCGTCGTCGACCCGCGCAATCGCCCGTACTCGCCGCAATACCCATTGTGGAGCGACGGCGCACAAAAACAGCGTTGGGTCTATCTGCCGCCTGGCGCGCCGATCGATGTCACCGACGTCGACGCGTGGGTGTTCCCCGTGGGCACGAAGTTCTGGAAGGAATTCGAGTTCAACGGCCGGCGCGTCGAAACGCGGCTGCTCTGGCGCGCCGGCGAGCAGGGGTGGGTGTTTGCGAGCTACAAGTGGAACGAGGAGCAGACCGACGCGGCCCTCGCTCCCGCTGACGGTGACGTCGCTGTGGCGGAAATCACCTCGAATCGCCGTCACACCATTCCGTCGGTGGAGGAGTGCCGCGCGTGCCACGACTCGAAGCGTACCGAGATCCTCGGGTTCAGCGCGCTGCAGCTCTCGACGGACCGCGACCCGAACGCGATCCATGGCGAGCCATTGACGCCTGAGATGGTCACGCTGCAGACATTGATGGATGACGGTGTATTGCGGCCGCGACGCTCCGACCTGATCTCGCACCCGCCCCGCATCCGCGCCGACAATCCGCGGGCTCGCGCCATGCTCGGATATCTGTCGACCAACTGCGGCATGTGTCACAACAGTGAAGGGTCGCTCGCGTCGCTGGGCATGTTGTTGAAGCAGCCGTCGGGCCCGCGCTTGCACGGCGAAGCCTCGGGCGAAGGTGGGCCGAACGTCGCCATCGAGACAACCGTCCGCCGTGCCAGCGCATGGCAGATCCCCGGCGCGGGCAACGGCGCCAGCGCCCGCATCGCGCCAGGTTCGCCGGATCTGAGCGCGCTGCTGTACCGGATGAAGTCGCGGCGGCCGTCTTCACAAATGCCGCCGCTTGGGACCGTGGTGCCCGATCACGACGCGATCGAGGCGATCACGAGATGGATGAAGGAAGACCTGAAATAGCAGGCCTTGGCCCGTCGCTTCGTGAGCGTGGGGATTACCGGTTGGCGGCGCTCGTCGCCGTGCGGGGCACGGGCTTCGCGAACACCTCGATGGTGCTGAGGTGGATGTATCCGCCGGTGCCGTGACCGCTGCCCGGCATCAGATCGGCGAAGCCGACTTCGTCGACCTTCGTCAGATCCGGATTCGGTACCCAGATTTCGTTGTTCGGGCTGCCGCCACCGTTGTTCACCGTGACGACGCGCATCGGATCGAGCTTGATCCAGCGGACGCCTGACAGGGCGAACTCGCTCGTGACGAGCATCGGAACGGAGACGTCAGCGCGATCGCCGACGAGCATCGTGCCATCGGCGAGCTTCACCACCGGACGCACGGCGTGGAAGCCCGACGTCTTGATCACCCACCGGACCTTCCCGAGGCCGGAGAGATCCGCATAGTTGTTTTTCTGTTTGAACGTGATCGCGAACGGCCCGTCGCATTCGCCCGACCAGGCGCTGAACGGTGTGGTGTCGCTGCCCGGCGTGCCCGATGTGAGCAGGTGCTTCGCGGCCTCGCCGTACCATTTCACTTCGACGTTCGGATCGGCGACATTTCCCTGGACGATCGGAACCTGGCCGGTCTGGCCCTGCGGCTGAACCCACTCGACCTTGAAGAACGCCGGGGCTGTTGACGCGCGCGCCGCGCCGTTGCCGCCACCGCCAGCTCGTCCCTGCCTTCCCCCGCCTTGCGCGGGTTGTTGCGCGATGACGAACACGCTACACACGATCGCTAGTAATAAAGCCAATCCCACAGTCGAGCTGAGAGAGATCACACGTCGCATAAAAGCCTCCGACGGTTGCAGTGCGGGTCCCTTGGATCCGCCTGGACCAAGGGCAATGGTGACGCGGTGAAGTGTATACTCTGTCTACCTTTCCTGAGCCATCCGCGCATGGCGGGTTCCTCATCAAGGCATCTCGCCGAGGAGCCAGCCGATCGATGAAAACGGCACCCATTCTGATTGCGCTCGTCGCTGCGCTCGCGGCTTCGCCCGCGTACGCGCAGGACGACGTCTCCCCAGCGGGGGTCGAAGCGGTCGCGGTGCCGGTCCTGGATGACGCGCAGCGACTCTTTTACAACGGACGCTACGAGGCTGCTGACGCGCTGACGCTCGAGCTGTGCTCGCCAGACCTCGAGGGTCTCGCAGGGTGCGAGCTGCGATCCTCGACCCTGCTGTTTCAAATCAAACGCGCCGTTGCCGGGCAAGCGGACAAGGAGAAGGCGTTGAAAGCCTGTGCCCGCTGCGCAGATTGGCTCGCCGCGTTCCGGACCGTCACGTCCTCGGCGCAGGCAGTGGCCCGCGCCAGGCTGCAGTCCTCGCCGGAGGATGAAGCCACCAGATTCCTCCTCGGGAAGATCGATCTCAATTACGTATGGCTGCAGCTCGGCGTCCTCGGGCACAAAACGGGCTGGGGCGAGTACTGGGAGGCGCGCAAATCACTTGACGCCGTCCTCAAGGAGAACCCGGACAATATCCGAGCCCGCGTCTCGCGCGCCTGGATCGACTACATCGTCGACACTCAGATGCCGCGAGGCACGCGCTGGGTGCTGGGCGGCGGGAACAAGAAACGCGGACTGAAGACAGTGCGGGAAGCGGCCGAGGTCGACGCAGACGTATTCATCCGTGCCGAAGCCGGCTTCGCCCTCTGGGACATGCAGGTGCGAGAAAAAAACATTGCGGGCGCCGTCGACACCGCCCGCGGACTTGCCCGCGATTTTCCGGAGAACGAGGAGCTGAGAAGGTTCCTTGCCGTACATGAATCGCGCGTCGCCGATTGAGAATCGCCATGACACCTGAACCTGAATCGCCGCCTCCTGTCTGTCCCTTCTGTCAATCTGCCGCTGTCACGACGACGAGCAAAACGGTTTCCGACACGACGTACTGGCGATGCAGCGGTTGCGGGCAGATCTGGAATCCCGCGCGCCTCGTCGCGCAGCGTCCTCGCGTCAACCGCTGGTAATTTCAATAGAAATTTCTTCTTTCGCCTCGGCCAACTGACACCCGACATCTCTTCAGCGGAAGGCGATTGACAGCTGGAAATGGCTGGAAATCGTTTGACACGGCCGGTGCGGTTCTCTACCGTATCGCCATCGTTGTCCTTCGTCTGGAGGTTGCTCGTGAAAGCCAAGCTTCTCGGTGTGTTCCTCACGGCGGCCGGCTTGCTCGTGGCCTCGACTCCATCATTCGCCCACCACGGCACCGCCAGCTTTGACACGACCAGGGACCTTACCTTGAAGGGAACCGTGACGGACTGGATTTGGGCCAACCCTCATTGCTTTCTCAAGTTCGATGCGATGGATGAAACCGGCACGGTGCGCAACTGGGCAGTCGAGGTGAGCAACCCGACCGACATGACGAAGCGTGGCTGGGCGCGGGGCTCGTTCAAGGCGGGCGATCAGGTCAACGTGAATCTCCAGCCGGTGAAAAACGGCGCGCCGATCGGCCGTCTCCGGACAGTGACGCTACCCGATGGATCGACACTGTCTGCCGGCGGACCAGCCCCGGCTGCCGCTGCCCTCCCGCAGTAGGGCCCACATGGTGAGAATCACGACGATCGTGGCGTGCGCCGCGGCGCTCTTGTTGCCCGGTGCCTCGCGCGCGCAGCAGTGGAATAGCGCCGGCCTGGAGCAGAGCGCGATCGATGCCTCGAAGACGCAATCCGCTCCTTCGCCCAGGCGCGATCTGACCGGCATCTGGGACGCCGGCGGTAGCGGCATCGCGGGCCCGGGGCACCAGAGCGCTCCGTGGACGCAGTGGGGCCAGCAGAAGGCCAGCGCGTACAAGCCGGGAAACGGACCGCGCGCGGTGTACGAGGCGGACATCAACGATCCGCTGTCGACCGTTTGCGATCCTGCGGGCTTCCCGCGCCTCGTGCTGTACGAGACCCGGCCATTCCAGGTGGTCCAGACCCCCAACCAGGTCCTGATCCTCTACATGTTCGAGAAGCGGTGGCGCGTGATCGGGACCGACGGGCGTGCCCTGCCGAAGGATCCAGACCCGCGGTGGTACGGCTACTCGGTGGGCCACTGGGAAGACGACTTCACCTTCGTCGTCCAGACGGTTGGGATGGACGAGCGCACGTGGCTGGATAATGCGGGGAACCCGCACAGCGGCGAGCTGAAGGTGGAGGAGCGCTATTACCGCGTCAACCGCGATCGCATGGAGCTCACGGTCACGATCGACGATGCCAAAACCTTCACGAAACCCTGGCTGGGGCGCGACAAGATGCCGCTGACGCGCGCGCCGGCGAACATGGACGTGATGGAGATGATCTGCTCGCCGACCGAGGTCATGGACTTCCGGAAGAACATCAGCGATCGCACTGACAAGAAATAGCGACACCGTTGCGTTCTTCGTGGTTGAATTCGGACGTGGAAGGACCCTCGATATCGATATGAGGACACATTTTACGTTCTTCACGATCGCCGCCACCGCGCTGTTGTCGGTCGTTGCGGCTGCGCAAAACCTGCCGTGGAACAACCCGGGTGGGGTGCAGGGTCTGGCGGCTCCGCAGACCGGACCGACGGCGCCGGCGCCGAAGCGTGATCTGTCCGGCATCTGGGATGCGGGCGGCGCGGGGATTGGCGCGCGCGGAATGCCCGCGGCGCCGTTGACACCGTGGGGCGACGCGCTCGGAAAAACACACCACTCCGGTGATGGCGCGAGGATGGTTCCCGCGCCCGACATCAACGATCCGCTGTCGACGATGGGGGATCCTTCCGGGTTTCCGCGAAACCTGCTGTTCGAGCTTCGGCCGTTCCAGGTCGTGCACACGCCGAACCAGGTGCTCATGCTCTACATGTTCGAGAAGCGGTGGCGCGTCATCTGGACCGACGGTCGCCAGCTGCCAAAGGATCCGGATCCGCGGTGGTACGGATACTCGGTCGGGCGATGGGAAGACGACTACACGTTCGTCGTGAACTCAGTGGGGACCGACGAACGGACCTGGCTCGACAACGCGGGCAACCCGCACAGCAACGATCTCAAGGTCGAGGAACGCTACCGCCGCGTAGGCCGCGACCTCATGGAGCTCACTGTCACGCTCGACGATCCAAAGACGTATACCAGGCCATGGGTCGCGCGCGACAAACTGCAACTCAGGCTCCTGCCACCCGATACGGACCTGATGGAAATGATCCCGTCCGCCACCGAGGCGGCGGCGGTCAAGAAGATCTACGCGGGGGAGAAGTAGGGGTTAGGGGTTAGGGGGAAGGGTTCGATGACGCGTGTGGCAAAGCGGACAATCGTGGCG
>DAIRVG010000007.1:48599-52233 GCA_036802945.1 Vicinamibacterales bacterium | reverse complement strand
AGGGGTTAGGGGGAAGGGTTCGATGACGCGTGTGGCAAAGCGGACAATCGTGGCGGCCATGGGCACGACGGCCGTTGCGTGGGTGATGAGTATCGCGGCGGTTGGCGGCCAGGCGGCGCCGACGGACAGGCCTCCGATGGCGGAGGACGTCTTCAAGAACGTCCAGGCGCTCAAGGGGATTCCTGTCGATCAGTTCATGGCAACGATGGGGTTCTTTGCCGCCTCGCTCGGCCTGAACTGCACGGATTGCCACAGCGACGAGAGCGGCGGCAACTGGGAGAAGTACGCCGACGACACGGCGCTCAAGCGCACGACGCGCCGTATGATCACGATGATGCAGGGCATCAACAACGATAACTTTGGTGGTCGTCAGATGGTGACGTGCAACACGTGTCACCGAGGCGTCACCAACCCCAACGTGATGCCGAGCCTGACGCAGCTGTACGGCACGCCGCCACCCGACGAACCGGGTGATCCGTTTGCGCAGGCGCCCCGGCAGCCGCCGGCCGATCAGGTTCTCGACAGGTACATCCAGTTGGTAGGTGGTCCGCAGCCGGCCAGCTTTACCAGCTACGTCGCCAACGGCCTCTATCGCGGGTTTGACGATTCCGAACAGACGCCTGTCGAAATCTATGGGGACTCGACCGGGCGCCGGACGACCATCGTGCACGCGCAATCCGGAGTCACCACGACCGCATACGACGGTCGCACTGGATGGATTGCCGGGCCGCCAACGGACCGGCCGTTCCCGCTCATCGCGGTGACAGGCCAGGAGCTCGAGGGCCTCAAGCTGGAGGCGGAGATCTTCTTCCCGTCCCGCATCAAGCAGGCGCTGCGCAACTGGCGCGTCGGCTTTCCAACCGAGATCGACGATCGCGAGGTGAACGTCGTCCAGGGCACCACGGCGGGCGGCGGCGTCGCGACGTTGTGCTTCGACGCGCAGACCGGTCTGCTGGTGCGGATGATCCGCTATGGCGTATCGCCCGTCGGCCGCATCGTCACGCGCGTCGACTACAGTGACTACCGCGATGTCGGCAACATGAAGATGCCGTTCAAGTGGACGGTGAGCTGGCTGAATGGCCGCTCGACATTCGAGCTGGCGAAGGTGCAACCCAACGTAGCGATCGATGCCGCGAGGTTCGCCAAGCCCGTAGTGAAATAACGTCTACTGTCTACCGTCGACGGTAGACTCGTCCGTGTCCTACCTGAGAATTTCGAGGTGCAGCGATGGCGATCACGAGACGCGAGGCGATGTCCATTTCGGGGTCGGCGTTGGCGGCGATATCCCTGGGAACCCTGACGCGGGAGGACCTGGAAGCCCAGGCTGCACAGGTGCAACCCCCGTGGCCTGATCAGCTCGTGGAGCGGCCGCTGCGGGACGGCTTTCCGGCACCGCTTCCGCTCAATCCCGATGGCTCGGCTCCCGAGCATCCGGCGACCGAAGCGGGACCAATTACCACTCCTCTGATGTGGCGCACCCCGGATCGCCAGGCGCCCCAGATCGAGTTCGACTATCGGAAGATGAGCATCAAGGTGGATACGCGCGGCCTTGGCCGACTCGCGGGAACGATGCACTTCTCGGATCTCGAGCCCCTGCCGCGCGTATCACACACCTTTCTCCTGCAATGCGGCGCGCCGAACCCCCACGGCGTCGTGAAATGGACCGGCGTCCGATTCGCCGATTTCGCCGACATGCTGGGTCTCATCCCGGGGGCGCACTATTGCCGTCTCATCGCATCCGACCGCAACTACGTCGACGAGGCGGTCGCGACGCTGAGGCATCCGCAGGTGATGCTTGCCTGGTTGATGAACGATGAAGCGATTCCGTCGAAACATGGCGCGCCCCTCCGGCTGATCGTTCCGTTCCGGTACGGGAACCGAAGCATCAAAGCGATCACCGAAATGATGTTCGCGACGCCGGGTCTTCCCATGCCGCCTTTGCCGGCGTAATCCGATGCGACGTCACGGCCGCCGTCCGGTACTTCTCTGTCTTCTCCTTGTCGTCTCGTGCGCTCCGGCGGCTGCGGCACAATCGCCGCGCGTACGATCGGACCAGGACATCCTCATCCAGATGGAGCGCGACTGGGACGCCGCGCTCCGGCGCAACGACGTCGAGTTCATCGACAGCATCCTCGCCGACGAGTTCATCGTCACCTACGACGACGGCACCAGGGGAGACAGGGCGACCGAGCTGGCATTCGCCAAGACGTTCAACCCCAAGGGCGAATCGTCAACGCTCGACGAGTTCACCGTCAAGGAGTTCGGCAACACGGCGATCGTCTGGTTCACGCTGCACCTGACCGGTTCGGTCCCGGGGAGGACGACGGAGCTGACGCTCCGGTATACCGACGTCTACGTACTGCGCGACGCCAAGTGGAAGTGCGTCTCCAGCCAGAGCACGCGAGTCGTCCCTCGGTAACGCGACGGCCCTACCGCTCCGGATCCCGGACCCCGGATCCCGGTGAACGATAATGAGGCAATGAGCCAGGGTGCCTACGCCGTGGCGCGGGCGGTGGCGCCGCGCATCCACGCGCATTTCACCGATCATCTCAATGCCGTGCTGGGCGATCGCGCGGACCTGGCGTCGGTTCCCGATGCGGCCGCCATCGAGGCGATGATCGACGCGGCCTTCTGGGCGAGCCTGCGCCGCGAAGAGTCGTACATCCCGAAGATTTCACTGGCGTACCTGACGCCTGGCCAGTCCGTGCATCCGCTGCTTCTGGAGCGGCCGCTTCCGCTCGATTCCGCGGCGCTCACGCGGATGGCGCCGGCCGTCGAGCGGCCGGGCATTCATCTCGGCGTCGCGATGAGCGACGGCGAGCTGCGGGTGTGGGGGATGGCCCGCGCCATCCCGAGATACTGCTTCGTGGCGGAGGTCGCCGAGCCTGGGTTGATTGTCATCAAGCATCACCGCGGCACGGATACCGCGAAATTCGTCAACGTCGCCGTCCTCGAGGGTGACCAGATCAAGGTCATCGACGAGCATGCATCGACGCTCCCGGATTGCCCGACGCTGCTGACATCGCTCCTCGGGTTCGATTCTCCGGATTCGTGGAACGGCCCGGTGAACGTGCTGGTGCAGCTTGCCGTTTCGATGCGGGCACACCGGCGCGGCGGGCTCCTGATCGTCGTACCCTCCGCCGCCTCCACCTGGCGCGAATCGATCGTGCAGCCTGTCTCGTACGCGATTTCGCCCGCGTTTTCAGAGCTGGCGGTGTTGTTGCGCCAGTCGGCAGGCTCCGATCGGGGGCGCGCGTGGCAGGAGGCGATCGCCCGCGCCGTTGACGCAGTTGCCGGGCTGACGGCGGTTGATGGTGCCACGTTGCTCACGTCCGAGTACGACGTGCTGGCGTTCGGCGCGAAAATCGCGCGCCGCCGTGGGCAGCCTCAGGTCGAGCAGCTCACCCTGACCGAGCCGATCGAGGGAGATGTCGCCGCGGTCGTCAACCCCGCCGTTCTCGGCGGGACGCGTCACTTGTCATCGGCGCAGTTCGTGCACGACCAGCGCGATGCGATCGCGCTGGTGGCCTCGCAGGACGGGCGGTTCACCGTGTTCGCGTGGTCGCCGTGCGAGAACATGGTGCACGCGCATCGTGTGGAGACGCTGCTGCTTTGACCACGAAGGTCACGAAGA
>DAIRVG010000007.1:0-48499 GCA_036802945.1 Vicinamibacterales bacterium | reverse complement strand
GGTGCACGCGCATCGTGTGGAGACGCTGCTGCTTTGACCACGAAGGTCACGAAGATCAGATCTTCGTGTTCTTCGTGGTTTAGTTGGGACGCTGGGGCCTGATCACGCGCACGTTCTTGATATCGCACCCGGGCGGAAGGGCGGCTGCTACGGGTGGCCTGTTGCCGCCGTAGCATCCGGGAATCGTGTACATCGTCTCAGGGGGCCGTGGCGGAATCACGACGAGCGCTGCCCGGCGGACGGGCGTGAGCTCCGCCCGGTATCGCAGCGGCCGCTCCGGGGTGACGTTGATCTCGATCAGCTTCTTCTCGTACTCAGGCGCTTCGAGCTCGAGCCAGTGCCGGCCGGCTGAGAGCGTCACGCCAGTGAAGAGCAAGTCGTCGACAGTGCCAACGTACGCCGAGTCGATGAAGACCATGGCGGTGCGCGGCGTGGAATCCAGGAAGACTGTGCCGCTGAGAATGTCTTCGTCGCTTCTGGACTCGTACCGTTTGTCTGGCATGGCCGTGTCCGCGTACGCGGGCAGGCCGAATCCGTAGCCGAACGGGCTGCCATAGATCTGCGCGAAGCGCGAGGGGCGCGAATACGTCCGCGGAGTCGCCGCGAACGGTGATCGCCTCACCCGGCCCACTCCAAGCGGTCCGTGAAGGGGGAAGGACGGTCGATTGAGACCCCCGATTGGGAAGGACGGTCGATTGATCGACGGTTGCTCGGGGATCACCGACGGCCGAGCGAATCGCGCCGGGCCGCCTGGGAAGGACGGTCGATTGATCGACGGCCGCTGCGGGATCACCGGCGGCCGAGCGAATCGCGCCGGGCCGCCACTGCGGCCACCGGGTCCGCCCTGACCCCGTCCGCCTCCGCGCTGGGCGGCAGATGCGACTGGCGCGGAAGACGCGCACACGGCAACGAGCACGAATACAAGACCAAGCCTCGTCATCGGACCCTCCTGATTACTGTACAACGATCCGATCTAAAATCCGAGTTCTGCCTCAGCCACGAAGGGCACGAAGATCTCAACCACGAAGAACACGAAGGTCACGAAGAAAATAATGTAATTCTTCGTGTGCTTCGCGTCCTTCGTGGTTGATTCGGCACCAGGAGATTGAATGACCAAGATCAAAGTGAAGAACCCGGTCGTCGAGATGGACGGCGATGAGATGACGCGCATTATCTGGCAGAAAATCCGGGAAACTCTCATCCTTCCGTACCTCGACATCGACCTGAAGTACTTCGACCTCAGTATCGAATCGCGCGATCAGACGGCCGACCAGATCACGATCGACTCCGCGAACGCGACGCGCCAGCACGGCGTCGCCGTGAAGTGCGCAACGATCACGCCCGATGAGGCTCGCCTCAAGGAATTCCATCTCAAGCAGATGTGGCGGTCGCCGAACGGCACGATCCGCAACATCCTCGACGGCACGATCTTCCGCGAGCCGATCATCTGCCGCAACGTGCCGCGCCTTGTCTCGCACTGGGACAAGCCGGTCGTCGTCGCCCGTCACGGTTTCGGCGATCAGTACCGCGCGCAGGACTTTCATTTTCCCGGCGCGGGCACGATCACCATCAGTTGGAAGCCGGACGGAGGGGGAGAGCCGATCGAGCGCGAAGTGATCAAGACCAGGGGCGGCGGCGTCGCGTTGGGCATGTTCAATCTCGACGCCTCGATCGAAGGCTTCGCGCGAGCGTGCTTCACCTACGCGCTTGGACGTCACTACCCGGTTTACCTGTCCACGAAGAACACAATCCTCAAGGTATACGACGGCACCTTCAAGAACACGTTCCAGCGCGTGTTCGATACCGACTTCAAGTCGCAGTTCGACGCGCAGGGGCTCACCTACGAGCATCGCCTGATCGACGACATGGTCGCCGCGAACCTGAAGTGGAATGGGGGTTACCTCTGGGCGTGCAAGAACTACGACGGCGATGTGCAGTCCGACACGATCGCGCAGGGCTATGGCTCGCTGGGCCTCATGACGTCGGTGCTGATGTCACCGGACGGCAAGGCGGTCGAAGCGGAGGCCGCACACGGAACGGTCACACGTCACTACCGCATGCATCAGCAGGGCAAGCCGACCTCGACGAACCCGATTGCGTCGATCTACGCCTGGACGCGCGGCCTGCAGTACCGCGGCAGGTTCGACAACACGCCCGACGTCGTGACGTTTGCCGACACACTCGAACAGGTCTGCGTCGACGTTGTCGAATCGGGACGGATGACAAAGGATCTCGCGATCCTGATCCGCGAGGATCATCCGTACCTGACGACCGAAGAGTTCATGAGCGCCATCGACGCCGAGCTGCGCACGCGACTCGGCGGCTAGCGCTGATCACGGGCCACGGAGACACGAAGTCACGGAGAGGACTATTCACTCCGTGTTCTCCGTGCCTCCGTGGCTTGTCTCAGGGGATGTGCAATAGTGATCGGATGCCATTTACGTCGCTCGGTCTGCATCCCGATCTTCTGAAGGGGATCCGCGAGCTCGGATTCACCCGTCCCACTCCGATCCAGGACCAGGCGATCCCGCCAGCTCTCGAGGGGCGCGATCTGCTCGCGTGCGCGATGACGGGTAGCGGAAAGACCGCCGCATTCCTGCTGCCGATTCTTCACAGGCTGATCGGCAAGCCGCGGCGCGTCACGCGCGTGCTGATCCTGACCCCGACCCGCGAGCTCGCTGCCCAGATCCTCGAAGACTTCAATTCACTTGCTGTCCATACGCCGCTGACGGGCGCTGCCGTGTACGGTGGAGTTGGGATGGGACCGCAGGAACACGCGTTCAGGAGCGGCGTCGACGTGATCGTCGCGACGCCAGGCCGCCTGCTCGATCATGCGCGCGCGGCGTACGCGAAGCTCGATGGCCTCGAGTATCTCGTGCTCGATGAAGCGGACCGCATGCTCGACATGGGCTTCCTCCCGGACATCAAGCGGATCCTCCGCCACATCCCGTCGCGCCGCCAGACGCTGTTTTTCAGCGCCACGATGCCGGCGCCGATCGGCGCACTCGCATCGGAGATGTTGAAGAAGCCGGTGACGATCAACGTGCAGCGGCAGTCGGCCCCTCCAACCGGCATTACGCAGGCCGCGTACCCGGTGCCGCAGGATCTCAAGGCGCCGCTGCTCATGGAGCTCTTGCGGCGGAACATCCTCCAGCAGGCGCTGGTCTTCACGCGCACGAAACACCGCGCCAACCGCCTCGCCGACTACCTCGTGCAGCAGGGAGTCAGGGCGGAGCGGATTCACGGCAACAGGTCTCAGAATCAGCGGACGCAGGCGCTGGCGGGATTCAAGAGCGGCCGCTACCCGGTGCTCGTCGCGACCGACATCGCTGCGCGCGGCATTGACGTCGAAGCGCTGAGCCACGTCGTCAATTTTGACGTGCCGGCTGCGCCCGACGATTACATACATCGCGTGGGGCGCACGGGCCGCGCTGAAATGACAGGCGAGGCATTCACGTTCGTGACGCCACAGGACGAGGGCGACTGGCGCGCCATCGAGCGCGCCATCGGACGGACGCTGCCGCGTGTGACGCTGCCGGACTTCAACTACCAGGCACGGGCGGCCAAGCCGCTGGAGATTCCGCATGCCCAGCGGATCGCCGAGATTCGCACGCGCAAGGCTGAAGAGCGCGCGAGAGCCAGAAAGAACGCGGAGCGCCGTGGCGTCGCGCCGCCACGATCAGCCCATACGGCTTCACCGGTCGCCAGACCGCGGCCGGGCGGCGCAGCACCCTCGCGGGGCGGTCACTTCCGCCCGCGCGGTCGTCAGCGTCCCTAAGCGTTAAGAGTCTAAAAACTAGACACTACGAGCGTCGAATCATACGTATCTACAGTTTTGACGCATAAGGCTGGGCTTGTGGTAATCTTGACGGCAATTAATACCTAATTCCCACTCTCTGCGGACGCCCGGGCAATACTCCCGCGCCGCGAGCATTGGCGGCCTCTGGTAGGTGCCATTGCCCTGAAGAACCGCCGCAACGTCCATAAATATTGCAAGGGAAGGCAGTTGGCAATTGGGCGTTGTCCGGCCTGCAGCCGCATCGGCTCATTGCCCCCGCGGCCGGCCACGACTGACCCGCAATTGTGATGTTGCACGATTTCATCGCCGCCAATCGAGACGCGATTATCGCCCGCACAAAAGGTCGGGTTGGGAGCCCGCCGTGGCCGTCACTCTCAACGCACGCGCTCGAGCGCGGATTGCCTGTCTTCCTGACTCAAATTACAGAGACGCTCCGGTTGGAGTCGACCGAGACGCCATTTCCCGCGAGCGCGATCGGCGCCGCCGCCGCGCGCCATGGCGCCGAGTTGCGGGGGAACGGTTTCGATGTCTCTCAGGTGGTCCACGGATATGGAGACATCTGCGATGCGATCACCGAGCTCGCGGTCGAGCGAAAGGTGTCGATCACCATTGAAGAGTTCCATACGCTGAATCGCTGTCTCGACACCGCGATTGCGGAAGCCGTGAACGAGCACGCGCGCAGCACGGCACGGGCACGATCAGCCGGCGAAGTCGAGCGCCTGGGGCATGCGGCTCACGACCTTCGAGACATCCTCAACACCGCGCTCCTCGCCTTTCATGTCCTGAGGAAAGGCACCGTCGGCATCCACGGCAGCACCGGCGCGGTGCTCGGCAAGAGTCTCATGAGCTTGCGAGAGGTTGTCGATCGCGCGCTCTCCGAAGTCCGCCTCACGACAGGGAAACAGCGCCGCGAGCGATTATCGGTGGTCGCGTTTATCGACGAAATCGCCGCGACAGGCATGCTGCACTCGGAGTACCGCCGCGTCCAGTTCAAAGTCGAGCCGGTCGATTCCAGCCTGGCCGTCGAGGGAGACCCGCAGCTGCTCACATCGGCGGTGATGAACTTGCTGCACAACGGCTTCAAGAACACGCGCGCCGGCGGTGTCGTTGTGCTCAGGACACGCGCGGAGGAGCGGCGCCTGATCCTCGAGGTCGAAGACGAGTGCGGGGGGTTTCCGGAGCGCAAAGGCGATCTGTTTCAGGTCTTCGGTGATCGCCGCGGCAGCGATCGGTCTGGCCTCGGCCTGGGGCTCTCGATCGCTCGAAAGGCGATGAGGGCGCACGGGGGGGACATCCAC
Organism: Vicinamibacterales bacterium; assembly: GCA_036802945.1. Lineage (GTDB taxonomy): Bacteria > Acidobacteriota > Vicinamibacteria > Vicinamibacterales > UBA2999 > Gp6-AA40. The sequence goes on along the minus strand of DAIRVG010000007.1, from coordinate 43,402 downwards.
ATCCGCAATATTCCCGGCAAAGGCTGCGTCTTTGTCATCGAGGTGCCACTGGCTTCAGAGGACGCGGGCGCCCCAATCCGTGTGACCGAAGCGCCCGTGTGCACTTCGGAACAGACCAGTTCGGCTGAACGGCCTACTGTGGATGGGATGGACAATACGAACTCTTCTACCGGCCTCATGATCCCTGGCGAACGCGAACGCAATACGCTCACGCATCGGCTGCCGGGATCGATGGGGGGGCCCGCCTTCGGATCGGACGTCGGCGGTACGCCCAACAAGTTGATGGATGACGTCACGATCGCGGAACACCAGCGCGAAGGGGGAGGCGCGCCCAGAACGCGGAAGGTGGCCTGATGCCGCGCGACACACTGACGACCGATCCGAGGGAAGGCGATTACATCCTCAGCCCGACCGGCCTGACGTGGAACATCTTGCGCAGCAACGGCGATCACAGCGGCAAGAGCATCTCCGTTGGTGATCGTGAGAAGAAGACAGCCGTGGCGAGACTGCGGTCGCTTGCCGAAGCCGACCAGGCCGACGGGTGGGAAACCGCGGGCACCGGGCTTTTCTGGCAGATCACACGATTTCGGAAATAAGCCCACTGATTGAGTGTCTCAGTGGTGGAACCTGAGGAAATGTGATGTTGCACGATTTCATCGCCGCAAATCGGGACGCGATCATTTCGCGTACGCGGGAACGGGTTGGGGACCGGCCGTGGCCGTCAGTTTCAGCCCGCGAGATCGAGTACGGCGTGCCTCTGTTCTTGACGCAACTTGCGGAGACGCTTCGGTTGGAAGCGACCGACACGCCATTTCCCACGACGGCCATCGGCTCCACCGCCGCGCGGCATGGCGCGGAGTTGCTGGAGGCTGGTTTCAACGTATCCCAGGTGGTCCACGACTACGGCGATATTTGCCAGGCTGTCACGGAGCTCGCGGTCGAGCGGAACGCCGCGATCACGGTTGCAGAATTCCATACGTTAAACCGTTGTCTCGACACCGCGATCGCGGAAGCCGTGACGGAGCACGCGCGCCTCACGGCACAGACAGAGTCAGCCGACGAAGTCGAGCGTCTCGGGAATGCGGCCCACGAGCTTCGGGACGTCCTCAACACGGCGCTCCTCGCCTTCCACATGCTCAGGAAAGGCACCGTCGGCATCGGTGGAGGCACCGGGGCAGTCCTCGGCCGAAGTCTGATGAGTCTCCGGGAAGTTGTCGATCGCACGCTCTCCGAGGTCCGTCTCACCACTGGCAAACAACGGCGTGAGCGGCTGTCAGTCGTCGCGTTCCTCGACGAAGTCGCCGCCACGGGCGTGCTGCACTCCGAGTACCGGCAGGTCGAGTTCAAAGTTGAACCGGTCGATCCAAGGCTGGCCGTTGAAGGAGACCCTCAGCTGCTCACGTCGGCGGTGATGAACCTGCTGCACAACGGCTTCAAGAACACGCCCGCGGGCGGCACGGTTGTGCTGAGGGCCCGCGCCGAGAACCGGAATCTGGTTATCGAAATCGAAGACGAGTGTGGAGGCTTTCCGGAGGGCAAGGGCGAGCCGTTCGAGGTCTTCGGTGATCGACGCGGCAGTGACCGGTCGGGCCTCGGCCTGGGGCTCTCCATCGCCCGAAAGGCGATGAGGGCGCACGGCGGCGACATCCACGTCCGCAATTTGCCTGGCAAGGGCTGCGTCTTCCTGATCGAAGTGCCGTTGGCCGCGGAGGCCGCGCGCGCGTCCTAGTCGGTCCCTGGGCGCAGCAGAGGTGGCGGGGTGTGCAACATTGAACATCCTTCGCTGCCTGCGAGGTGTCAAAGTGACCCGCTGAGCCTAGATGGAGCGACCAATGAGCCACGTCGGTTTACTGCACCCTGTGTCGCGCGGTCCCGAGCTGGCGAAAACCCCGACTGGAATCCGCGGCCTCGACGAGATTACGCGCGGCGGGCTGCCGACGGGACGTCCCACGCTCATCTGCGGCGGACCTGGATCCGGCAAGACGCTGCTGGCCCTCACGTTCCTGGTGAACGGCGTCACTCATTTCGACGAACCCGGCGTGCTCCTCACGTTCGAGGAGAACGCCGACGAGATTACCAGCGACGTCGCGTCGCTCGGCTTTGACCTTCCCGAGCTCATCGCGGCGAAGAAGCTCTCGGTCGATTACGTGCGCGTGGAACGCAGCGAGATCGAGGAAACGGGGGAGTACGATCTCGAAGGGCTGTTCGTCCGGCTCGACTACGCGATTCGGAGCGTCGGAGCCAAGCGTGTCGTCCTCGATACCATCGAATCGCTGTTTGCCGGCCTGGAGAACGACACCATCCTCCGGTCAGAGCTGCGACGGCTGTTCCGGTGGCTGAAGGACCAGGGCGTCACAGCTGTGATCACCGCCGAGCGTGGCGACGGCCTTCTGACCCGGCAAGGACTCGAGGAGTACGTATCGGATGCGGTGATCCTGCTCGACCACCGCGTCCACGATCAGGTTTCGACGCGCCGCCTGCGTGTGGTCAAGTACCGCGGCACCCACCACGGCACCAACGAATATCCGTTCCTCATCAAAGCCGATGGCATCAGCGTGCTGCCCGTCTCCTCTCTGGCCCTTCAGCACGCCGCTCCGCTGGACCGCGTGTCGTCGGGCGTCGCCTCGCTCGATGAGATGCTCAGCGGCCAGGGGTACTACCGCGGGAGCACGATCCTCGTCTCCGGTACGGCCGGCACCGGGAAGACGAGTCTGGCCGCTCACTTCCTCGACGCGGCGTGCCGCCGGGGCGAACGGTGCCTGTGCTTTCTCTTCGAAGAGTCGCCGCAGCAGCACCTGCGGAACATGCGTTCCATCGGCATCGACCTCGAGCCGTGGGTGGCAGGCGGACTGCTGCAGTTCCATGCCGATCGACCGTCGCGCTATGGGCTCGAGACCCACCTCGCAACGATGCACCAGGTCGTGGCGGACTTCAGACCGACTGTGACCGTCATCGATCCGGTGACCAACCTGATGACGGTAGGGACCTTCGCCGACGTCGAGGCGATGCTCACGCGCATGATCGATCATCTGAAGACCGAGAACATCACAGCGATGTTGACGAGTCTTTCGAACGGGCACATCGATCTCGAGCGGAGCGAGACGACCATCTCGTCGCTGATGGATACCTGGATCGTGCTGGCGAACGATGAGGCCGGCGGCCATCACCGCCGCGGGCTCTACGTGCTCAAGTCCCGCGGCATGGCGCACTCGAACGAGCTTCGCGAGTTCGTGCTCACAGATCGCGGATTGACCATGCGTGAGGCGGCCGGCCGGGCGCCGCAGGCCATCGGATGACGTCCTACACGGTTTCGCGAAAAGGACGCGATCGCCATGCAACTATCTGAGGGGGGCGGGAGTGCCACGCCGTCATCTGCAGGGCAGACGTACCAGTTGCGGCTCTATGTCGCGGGACAGACGCCGAAGTCGATCCTGGCCTTCACGAATCTGAAGGAAATCTGCGAGGAGCATCTGCAGGGGCGCTATGAGATTGAGATCGTCGATCTCCTCGTGAATCCGCAGCTTGCAGTCGGCGACCAGATCCTGGCCGTCCCCACGCTCGTGCGACGCCTGCCTGAGCCGATCAAGAAGATCATCGGCGACCTCTCGAACACGGAACGCGTCCTCGTGGGGCTGGATCTACGTGAACGCGGGTGATCGCTCCGTGCCCGTGGAGTCGAGCGACCTCCGCGTGAAATTCGAAAAGGCCGCTCAAGCGCCACCCGGCGACCGGTACGTCCTTCGACTGTACGTCACAGGCATGACAACCCGATCGGCGCGCGCGGTCAAGAACCTGCGGGCGATCTGCGACGAATATCTCGCGGGGCGGTACGACCTGGAAGTCATTGACATCTACCAACAGCCGCTGCTCGCGAAGGGCGAGCAGATCATCGCGGCGCCGACTCTCATCAAGAAGCTCCCGCTGCCGGTGCGCCGGATCATCGGCGACATGTCCAACCGCGAGCGCGTACTTCTGGGGCTCCACCTCGTTCGCTCTGACGATCGCGGGGAGTAAGGCTATGGTCACAAGCCAGGCCGACAATCAGGAACACGTCGAGGCGACGCTGCGCGCGCGCCTTGCCGAAGCCGAGGAGTTGCTGCGGGCGATTCGGCACGGCGATGTCGACGCACTGGTTGTCGAGAGCACCGGCGGCAATCAGGTCTACACGCTGCACAGCGCCGACGAGCCGTACCGCGACCTCGTCGAACAGATGCAGGAAGGCGCCGTTGTCCTCACGGGTCGCGGCGACATCCTGTATTCGAACGCGCGCTTCGCGGCGCTCGTGGGAGAGCCGCTCGAGTCTGTGGTGGGCAGTCGCATCGACAGGTTCGTGAACGCGTCCGACAGAGAGGACTTCGGGACGCTGCTGAGTGCCGGCAGCGGACGACGTCGCAGCAGCTTGATCGGGTCGGATTCAGGCGTCTTCGACGTGGGCCTGTCGCTCACCACAGCGGTAGCGGCTGGTAGCGATCGCCTCAACCTGATCGTGACGGATCTCAGAGAGCTGCTCGAGGCCAAGAGCAGCCGCGACCGCGCCGAGCGCGACAGCCGCACGAAAGACGAGTTCCTCGCAATGATGGCCCACGAGCTGCGTACGCCGCTTGCCGCCATCAGCAGTGCCGTCCGGGTACTCGAGTTGACGTGCGCAGAGGGTGAGCCGGCGATCCGCGCGCATGAGGTGATCGCGCGACAGGTGGGCCACGTCTCACATCTGATTGGTGACCTGCTCGACGTCGAGCGGGTAGTCTCCGGAAAGATCCGGCTGAATCGACAGCCGCTCGACATGGCCGAGGCCGTCCGCCGCGCCGTCGCCAGTTTCGCTGGCGATCCCGGATTGGATCGGCAGATCGACGTCAGCACCGATCCCGTCTGGGTCGATGGCGACGCCGTGCGGCTCGAGCAGGTGCTGACCAACATCGTGACCAACGCGGTCAAGTACACGCCGTCAGGCGGTCAGATTCGGGTGGCGCTCCGCGCCGACGGCAGCGACGCCGTGCTCAGCGTCGAGGACACCGGCTTCGGCATCTCACCACGCCTGCTCCCCTCCATCTTTGATTTGTACGTGCAGGCCGATCGGACTCTCGACCGTGCGCAGGGCGGCCTCGGAATCGGCCTGACGCTGGTCCGCCGCCTGGTCGAGCTCCACGGGGGCACGATCGTGGCGTCGAGTGACGGGGAAGGGCACGGAAGCAAGTTCACCGTCCGACTGAAGCAGATTCCTTCGGCGGAAAAGTCCGCTGCTGTCTCATTGGCCCCGGAACGTCAAGCGAAGCCGAGACGCGTGCTTCTGATCGAGGACAACGACGACGCACGCCAGATGTTGCAGATGGTGCTCGAGCTCGCCGGGCACGTCGTGTACGAGGCGGCCAACGGCGTTCGCGGCCTCGAACTGCTGGGCGTCATGCGTCCCGAAGTGGGGATCATCGACATCAATCTTCCCGAAATGAACGGTTACCAGGTGGCCAAACGGATTCGTGAAGATCCGCACGGCCAAGGCATGCTGCTGCTGGCCCTGACTGGCTTCGGCGGTACTGCCTACGGGAAGACGTCGTCTGACGACGGGTTCGATCATCACCTGGTGAAGCCGGTCGACCTGAATCAGCTTGCGCGCCTCCTCGGCGAAGGCCCCGAACGCTTGCCGGTAGAGACGCCCGCGTGAAACATTCCCGACGCGGGCCCCTCTGACGGTTCACACGATTTCGGAAATAAGCGCTTCGGCGGTCAGCAGGAGTGCAGCGACCGATGCGGCGTTCTGCAGCGCACAGCGCACGACCTTCGTCGGATCGATGACGCCGGCCTTGACCAGGTCCTCATACGTTTCGGTCGCGGCATTGAAGCCTTCGTCCTGCTTCATCTCCCTGACCTTTGCAATGACGATCGCGCCTTCGACGCCGGCGTTGCTGGCGATCTGACGCATCGGTTCTTCGAGCGCCCTGCGGACGATCCGGGCACCAACGAGCTCGTCGCCCGTGAGTGTCAGGGCATCGAGCGCCTTGCCCGCGCGCACCAGCGCCACGCCGCCCCCGGCAACGATGCCTTCCTCGACGGCAGCTTTCGTCGCGTGCATGGCGTCCTCCACACGCGCCTTTTTCTCCTTCATCTCGGTCTCGGTGGCTGCGCCGACCTTGATCACGGCAATGCCGCCCACGACCTTCGCAAGCCGCTCCTGGAGCTTCTCGCGGTCGTAGTCCGAATCGGCATCCTCGACCTGGGCACGGAGCTGCTTCACACGCCCTTCGATCGCGGCTGTCGCGCCGCCCCCTTCGATGATCGTCGTCTTGTCCTTGTCGATGGTGACCTTCTTGGCGCTGCCCAGGTCCTCGACCTTGATGTTCTCGATCTTGATGCCGAGATCTTCGCTGAGCGCCCGGCCGCCGGTGAGAATCGCGATGTCCTCGAGGATCTCCTTGCGCCGGTCGCCGTATCCCGGCGCCTTGACCGCGGCGACCTGCAGCGTGCCGCGAAGCTTGTTGACGACGAGCATGGCGAGCGCCTCGCTCTCGACGTCCTCGGCGACGACGAGGAGCGGGCGGCCGAGTTGCGCCACTTGCTCGAGCAGCGGCAGCAGGTTCTTCATCGAGCTGATTTTCTTTTCGTGGATCAGGATGACCGGATTCTCGAGCACGACTTCCATGCGCTCGGGGTTGGTCACGAAGTATGGCGACAGGTATCCGCGATCGAATTGCATGCCTTCGACCACTTCGAGTGTGGTCTCGAGCGTCTTGCCTTCCTCGACGGTGATCACACCGTCCTTGCCGACCTTCTCCATCGCCTCGGCGATGATCCGGCCGATCGTCTCGTCTCCGTTCGCGGAGATCGTGCCGACCTGCGCGATCATTTTGCCCTTCACATCGCGCTTCATCGTCTTGAGGTGCTCGACGACCGCCTCGACCGCCTTCTCGATGCCGCGCTTGATCTCCATCGGGTTGGCGCCGGCCACGACCTGCCGCAGCCCCTCGCGATACATGGCCTGCGCGAGGACGGTGGCGGTGGTGGTGCCATCACCGGCTGTGTCCGATGTCTTGCCCGCGACCTCGCGGACCATTTGCGCGCCCATGTTCTCGAGCGGGTCCTTGAGATCGATTTCCCTCGCGACCGTGACGCCATCCTTCGTGATGGTTGGAGCGCCAAAGCTCGTGCTGAGGAGGACGTTTCGTCCCCGTGGTCCCAGCGTGACTTTGACCGCGTCCGCCAACTGGTTCACGCCGCGCAGCATCACCTGTCGCGATCGCTCCCCGTACAGAATCTGTTTTGCCATCGCCGCTGCCTCTAGCTGGACCGTTAGTTGATTTTGTCTGGCTCAAGCGTCTGGACTGACGCCCTCGCCCGCTCAGCCTCGGCGCGCGTCCAGAGCTTGACGCCGCGCTTGATCAGCGCACGTTTCTCGGCGACGCGAAACTGTTCGATCATCAGTTCCAGGTCGGCGTGCCGCTGGTCCGCATTCTTTTGCTGAATCGCCATATCGATCAGCGTAGCGGCGCGTGCAAGTCCGCGATGTACCCAATTGAACAGGGGCTTCTGGGGCGGGGCATCACCCAACTTCTTGAGCGCTGCCGTGCGCGAGGTGACGACCGCGGATACTCGCCATCGGCGGACGAGATCAGCGCCAGGAAGCAGTCGGGAGCTAGTCACACTGCGGGCGCCGGGCGACGACCACAGGTGTGCACAATTGAACAGTTCGTCTCGGCAGTTTGGCTTACCATGCCGAAAATGGCAGGAATTACGGCAAGTAGACGCGCAAAGGCTCCCAAGCGGCCCCCTGGCTTCGACCTCCAGGGGTTTCTGGACTCCGAGGACTCTCGCACAATCACGAAATTCGCCAAGGCCTCGATCATTTTCTCGCAGGGGGATGCCGCCGCTCAGGTGATGTACCTCCAAGTAGGCAGCGTCAAGCTGTCGGTGCTCTCCAAGACCGGCAAAGGGGCCATCGTGGCCATGTTGAGCCCCGGCGATTTCTTCGGCGAAGGATGTCTCGCCGGGCAGGAACGGAGGATGTCAACGGCGACGGCGATGAGTACGACGACCGTCCTCGTGGTGGAGAAGGCGACCATGATGCTGATGCTCCACACCCAGCCGACACTCTCCGATCGTTTCATCGTCCACATGCTTGCGCGCAACATCCGGATCGAGGAGGACCTGGTCGATCAACTCTTCAACTCGAGCGAGAAGCGGCTGGCTCGCGCGCTGTTGTTGATGGCGCGTTACGGCCAGGAGGACAAGCCGAAGCACGTCCTGCACAACGTGTCGCAGGAGACGCTGGCCGAGATCGTCGGGACCACACGGTCGCGCGTCAACTTCTTCATGAACAAGTTTCGCGACCTCGGATTCATCGAATACAACGGCACGTTGAAGGTCAACAGCTCACTCCTGAGCGTTGTGCTTCACGACTAAATACCTGGTGCTTCTAAACTTACGTACCCTGCTTCCTCGCCGAAATAGCTCCTCGTGCCAGTTAAGCTCATCCACGGGGTCATAGGCCTTTAGGAGTATGATCCGCGGTGATGGCGTCACGAAAACCCGCGAAGGCGCCGAAGGCCTCCTCCCCAGAGTTCCATCTCCAGGAATTCCTCGACTCCGCGGGGCTCTCTCGCACGATCGCGAAATACGCCAAGTCCGCAGTCATCTTCTCGCAAGGCGATCCCGCGACCGAGGTGATGTACCTCCAGCAGGGCAGTGTCAAGATTTCGGTGCTTTCGAAGACCGGCAAAGAGGCAATCGTCGCGATGTTGAGCCGCGGCGAATTTTTCGGCGAAGGATGTCTCGCCGGGCAGTCGCGGCGGATGGCGACCGCGACGGCCATGGGCGCGACGACCGTGCTCGTGGTGGAGAAGGAGCACATGGTGAAGATGCTCCACGACGAGCCGGAGCTCTCCGATCGCTTCAGGATCCACATGCTCGCGCGCAACATACGGGTCGAAGAGGATCTCGTCGATCAGCTCTTCAACTCGAGCGAGAAGCGGCTGGCGCGCACACTCTTGCTGATGGCCCGCTACGGCCAGGAGAGCGAACCGCAACAGGTCGTGCACCAACTGTCGCAGGAGACGCTGGCGGAGATGGTGGGGACGACGCGGTCGCGCGTCAACTTCTTCATGAACAAGTTCCGCGATCTCGGCTTCATCGAGTACAACGGCGGGTTGAAGGTCAACAGCTCCCTGCTGAGCGTTGTCCTGCACGACTAGTCATAGTCGAGTCATCCGCGATTGTCCTTGTGTGCGCCTCGGATCGGCCGTACATTCATCGTGTTACTGCTTTCCTGAGCTCTGGCCTTCCCGCACGTCCTTCCTGCGGTCAGCCTCATCAAAGCCCTCTTGAAAGTTGGGCTTCATGGCATCACGTTGCCACCGCTGGCAGATCTCTATCTGTTGGATCGGTGTTGCGCTGCTGACGTTTTTCACCGTCGACCCGTCATCGTTTCGCAGCTGGCTGTACCTGATGACGGTTGCCCTCGTTCCGCCAATCGTCCTGCTTGGCTTGTGGCAAGACAACCCTGGACAGACGATTGCCGAAGTGATGCGCGAGGGACGGTCGTGACGCTGAGCGCGGCGTCCATATGACGACGAAGGCGGGCGGCGTCCTCGGGGATCTGGCGTTGGCGCTGCTGCTGGTGCTGCTGGCACCGGTGGCGGTGATCCTGATTGGCACCCCTGTGGTGCTGTTTGTGCGTCTTTTGATTGAGATTGGTGGCCGCCTGTGACGAATGCGACGATCTCCCCGACGATGTGCCCTTTGTGTCACACGGTCAATACCACGGTGACAGAGGCGACCCTGACGGCAGGCGGAGGATGGCATTGCACGACGTGCGGGCAGCGATGGGATGCCGCGCGTCTCGCGACGGTGGCGGCCTATGCGCGGTTCGTCGCGGCACGAGAGTCCGCCTGAAGTCGGACTATCGCTGATTCCACCGCGACGAGTCCTGCCCCGATCCCATCCGGTGCTCCATGACCCACTGATTGCTGACCTCTCCGAGGTCGGTGCCATGTTCACGCCGCGACCGCAACACAACAAAGGCGATGAGCGCGATCGCTACGAGGCCGCCGCTGATCGCAAGAACACTCACGATGGTCATGAGGGAATCCTTTCCTTTTCCGCCTCTGCTCGCGGTGTCGTCTCGGCAGATGGGAACGCGGCATCCGTGCACCCGCTCTCGTCACGCGATGGAGGCGGCGGATCCGTAGCAGGGCTCACGGGCGTGCTGCCCGCTGGGCGCGACCGGCGATTCCGGTAATCGGTAAAGACGGCAAACGGCACGACGTGGGCGGACGGGTTCATGGCTGAAAGATGATCTTGTTCGTCCAAACACGAGCTGGCGATGAAGCTGAGCCATGAACGGCGCAGCGCGCGAAACCCAGCACCCGTCGACACTCGGTGTGAATTTTGAATTCTGAACTTCGCATGAGAGTAGCAAGGTTTCTGTCGCAGAGACCGGAGGCGTGCCGGGACGTGGCGCGCAAATCGGCGGCGCGGCTGACAGGTCGGATGAACTCAGAACGAGGGGAGCGAGTTCAGGCTGGCTGTGGTCAGAGGCGCTGTAACCCTCACACTATACAGCATATATACTGAAGGTCCCCGCTTTCCTGAGCCCTGCAGCCACCCCAGGACTTCAGCCCTCACCAAAGCACGAATCGGAGGCACGACTGTTCGCACCAGTCAGTAACGGCACGGCGACCCGTGGCCTGAGACCGTTTCGCGACGAGCTGCTCGGAATAGAGCGCCTCGAAGAACGCGCGTTGTCGCTGGGCGCGCGGTTCACGGTCGACACCACCCCGCGCCAGCGCGCGCGCAGCATCTTCCCACGCTTCAATGACAACGCCCGCACGCTGCGCGCCGCGTACAGGGTTCTCGCCGACGATGTGCATCACGGACGATTCATTACCGCCGCCGCGGAATGGCTCCTCGACAACTTTCATCTCGTCACGTCCGACATCGTCGACATCCGTCAGAACCTTCCGCGTACGTACTATCGTGAACTGCCACCCCTCGCGGTTCGACAACACGCGGGCGACGCCCGCATCTACGCGATTGCCGTGGAACTGATCCGGCACAGCGACAGTCGCCTTGACGTGCAGCAGCTCACGCTGTTCCTCAACAGCTTTCAACGCGTCGCCCCGCTGACAATCGGCGAGCTCTGGGCGTGGCCGAGCATGTTGAAACTCGCGCTCATCGAGAATCTGAGGCGCCTGGCCGACGAAATACTCGACGCGCGCGAAGCGGTCCACGCCGCGGACGCCCTGCTTGCACGCATCGAGAGCCATCCGGAGCAGGCGTCGGTGCCCCTGCCGCCGAACGTCCATAGCGCGTACGTGGTGCAGCTGCTGCATCGCGCGCGCGAATACGAACTCCGCCGCTCGCCGCTGCGCACCGCACTCGAAGAGTACCTCTCCGCGCGCGGGGTCACCGCCGAAGACGTTGTCCGCGAGGAGCACCAGCGGCAGGCGACCAGCCAGGCGTCGGTCGCGAACGTGATTACCAGTCTCCGCCTGTGCGGCACCGTGGACTGGCGGAAGTACGTCGAGGATGTCAGCCTTGTCGATCACGTCCTGCGGCGCGACCCGGCCGCAGTGTACGCGCGGATGGATTTCCTGAGCCGGGATCGGCAGCGGCAAGCCGTCGAGGAGTTGTCCGAGCGAAGGAGCGGGGAGGCGCAGGTTCGCGTCGCGCTGAAAGCGGTCGAGAGCGCGAGGCAGTCGGCGGCGGCCGCCTCGCCGGCCGATCGAGCCGCGCACGTCGGGTATCACCTGATTGGGCGGGGACGCCGCGATCTGGAAGCCGATCTCGCGTACCGGCCCAGGTTCATGGAAGCCGTCCGCCGTTCGGTAATGGCGCACGCGACGATGTCGTACCTGGGATCCATCGCGGTCCTGACGACGGCGATGCTCGCGGGGGCGCTGGTCTACACCCGCGCTGAGCACGGTTCCGTGATGGTCCAGGTTGCCGCGCTCCTGCTGTTGTTGATTCCGGCGAGCGACGTGGCAATCGCGTTGATCCAGCGCCTGATCGCTCGCATGATGCGGCCGCAGCGGCTGTCGCGCCTCGACCTGTCGGACACCGGCGTGCCCGACGACTCGCGAACGATGGTGATCGTGCCGACGATGCTGACGAGCGTCGCCGGAGTGGAGGCGCTCCTCGAGCACCTCGAGGTCGTGGCGCTGGGCAACATGGATCCGCGCATTCACTTCGCCATCCTCAGCGACTTCGCGGACGCGTCGGCGCGGGAGATGCCGGACGATGCGTCGCTGCTCGAGGCGGCGCGCGCGGGGATCGCAAGTCTCAACCAGCGGTTCGGCCCCGAGCACGTCGACCGGTTTTTTCTCTTTCACCGCGACCGGCAGTGGAATGCCCGCGAGCGCGCATGGATGGGATGGGAACGCAAGCGCGGCAAGATCGAAGAGTTCAACCGCCTGCTGCGCGGCGCGACCGATACGAGCTTTTCCACGCGCGTGGGCCAGCTCGATCTCCTGCCCTCCGTCCGCTACTGCATCACGCTCGATTCGGACACTCGGCTACCTCGAAACACGGGTCGCACGCTCATCGGGATCGCCTCGCATCCGTTGAACCGTCCGCTCCTCGATCCTGCGCTCGGGCGTGTCACGGAGGGATACGGGATCCTGCAGCCGCGCGTCAGCGTGACGATGGCGAGCGCGGCCGGGTCGCTGTTCGCGCGCACGTATGCGGGGCATACCGGCGTCGACCCGTACACGACGGCGGTGTCCGACGCGTATCAGGATCTCTTCGGCGAAGGCATCTTCACCGGCAAAGGCCTGTACGACGTCGACGCGTTCACCGCCGCGCTCGAAGGGCGCGTGCCCGAGAATGCGCTGCTGTCGCACGATCTCTTCGAAGGGATTCATGCGCGCACGGCGCTTGTCACCGACGTCGAGGTGGTCGACGACTATCCGTCGAACGTACTCGCGCACACGCGACGGGAGCATCGCTGGGTCCGAGGTGACTGGCAGATCCTCTGGTGGTTGTTTCCGTTCGTCCCGACGCGCGGCGGGCTGACGCGGAATCGCCTCCCGCTCATCTCACGCTGGAAGATTCTGGACAACCTGCGGCGCAGCCTGGTGGCTCCCTCGATCGTCGCGCTGTTTCTCTTCGACTGGACGATCGCGCCGGGGGATCCAGGTGTCTGGACTGCGGTAACGGTCGGCGCGCTGGCGTTCCCGGTCTCGCTGCGGCTGTTCGCGTGGCTCAGGGGACCGCGTCCGGGGCAGACGTGGGGCATCTTCGCGCGGACGTCCTTCGAGGATCTGCGGGCAGATGCCGCGCGCATGATGCTGCAGCTGACGTTCATCGCCAACCAGGCCTCCGAGATGCTGCACGCGGTCGGCATCACGCTCGTGCGCCTCGGGATGTCGCGGGGACGGCTGCTGGAGTGGGAAACGTCGGCGGCGGGAGCGCACCGCACCCGCGATCTCACCGTCCACACGTTCGTCATGCACATGCTGCCAAGCCCGCTGGTTGCCATAGGCGCGGCGATCGTGGTCAACGCAGTGCATCCTGCCGCGCTGCCCTCCGCGGTCGGCATCCTGATCCTGTGGGTGTGCGCTCCGCTCGTCGCGCTGCTCCTCAGTCGACCCATGCCGCCGCGGACGGAGCCGCTCACCGCGATCGATCGTGACTATTTCACGTCGATTGCGCAGGCGACGTGGAAGTACTTCGACGCGTTCGTCGACGCCGATCACCACCACCTGCCTCCGGACAACGTGCAGCTCGAACCGGGCGCGTGGATCGCGCACCGGACCTCTCCGACCAACATCGGCATGGGCCTCCTCGCGACACTTGCGGCCCACGACTTCGGCTTCATCGACACGGAGACGTTGGTCACCAGGCTTGATGCCACGCTGACGACGGTCGAGGGGCTCGAGCGGTTCGAGGGGCATCTGCTGAACTGGTACGACACGTCGACGCTGGCGCCAATGCCGCCCGCGTACCTCTCAACCGTTGACAGCGGCAACCTTGCCGGCGCGCTCATCACGCTTGCGTCGGGCTTGCGCATGCTTGCGGCTGATCCGTCGGACCTCGCGCCGGTCGCTGATCGGCGCCGGCGGCTCGAGGACCTGGCCGCGCGTGCGGCAGCATTCGCCGACGGCATGAACTTCGCCTTCCTGTACAACCGGCAACGACGCCTCTTTTCGATCGGGTATCGACTGGCGGACGGCGACGGCCCAGGCCGATTCGACGCGTCGTTCTACGATCTGCTCGCGTCGGAGGCCCGTCTCGCGAGCTTCGTGGCGATCGCCAAGGGCGACGTTCCCGAGATGCACTGGTTCCACCTGGGGCGGCTCATCACGGGCATCCACGGCGCGCCGGTGCTGCTGTCGTGGAGCGCCACGTTGTTCGAATACCTGATGCCGCTGCTCGTGATGCGCAGCTACCCGGACACGCTCCTGGACGAATCGTGCCGCATGGTCGTCCGGCGGCAGAGGGAGTACGCCGCGTCACGAGGGACGCCGTGGGGCATCTCCGAGTCGGCGTACACCGCGGTCGACCGGCACGGCAACTACCAGTACAAGGCCTTCGGCATCCCGGGCCTGGGGCTCAAGCGGGGCCTTGGCGACGAGCTCGTCGTCGCACCGTATGCGACGGCGCTCGCCGCCACGATCGATCCGGCGCGCAGCGCCGACAATCTCCGCCGCCTCGCGGATGCGGGAGTGTACGGCGACTACGGCTTCTTCGACGCCATCGACTACACGAAGCGGGAGGCGCCGGCCACCGATGCGCCGGCCGACGGCGTCGTCGTCCGCGCGTTCTTCGCTCACCACGAAGGGATGACGCTGGTCGCGCTAGCCAATGCCGTGTTCGGTGACCGCATGGTCCAGCGGTTTCACGCCGACCCGCGCATTCAGGCCACCGAGTTGCTGTTGCAGGAGCGTGTGCCGCGTCAGAGCCCGACGACCGTGCCGAGGCCGCTCGACGAGATGCGGGTGAGTCCGCCCACGCCGGCGGTGCCGCTCCGCCGCTACCGGACGCCGCACACGACGTATCCGCATACGCAGTTCCTGTCGAACGGCAAGTACATCTCGAGCGTCACCAACGCCGGCGGCGGCGCGAGCAGCTGCCAGGGCGTGGCGGTCACGCGCACGCGACAGGATTCCACGTGCGACTACGGGAGCCAGTTCCTTTATCTGCGCGACGTACGCAGCGGCGCCGTGTGGTCGCCGACGTATCACCCGACGCGGCGGCAGGCGGAGGACTACACGGCGGTGTTCCTTCCGGAGAAGGCCACCTTCGCACGCCGCGACGATGACATCGCGACGCAGCTGGAGATCGCGGTCTCCACTGAACACGATGTGGAGGTGCGCAGGCTGAAGCTGACCAATCGAGGGTTGCGGATCCGCGAAATCGACATCACGAGTTACGCGGAGGTCGTGCTGGGTACGCCGGTAGAGGATTTCGCCCATCCGGCGTTCGGAAAACTGTTCGTCGAGACCGAGTACCTTCCCGAAACCGCGGCGTTGCTGGGTCATCGCCGTCCTCGCGACAGCGCCCAGCCCGGCATGTGGGTCATGCACGTCGTCAGCCTCGAGGGCCGGACGCAGGGCGCGATCGAGTGGGAAACAGACCGCGCACGATTCATCGGACGCGGACGAAGCGTCGAGAACCCGATCGCGCTCGATGGCCGCGCACTCTCAGGCACGACGGGCATCGTCCTCGATCCGATTCTGAGCCTGCGGCAGCGCGTGCGTCTGCCTCCGGGTGCGTCGGTGCGCCTCTGCTTCGCCACGGGCATGGCGGCGGATCGTGACACCGCAGCGGCGCTGGCCCAGAGGTACCGCGATCCGCGCGCGTCGTCGCGCGCGTTCGCGCTGGCGCTGGCCCACGTGCAGAGCGGCCGGCGCCATCTCGACATCTCCGTCGACGAGGCGGTGTTGTTCGAGCGCCTGGCCTCGCGGGTGTTGGGAGGCGACGATTCTCTTCGCGCCTCGCCGGACGTGCTCAGTGCCAACGTGCTCGGCCAAGGGGGCCTGTGGGCTCACGGGATTTCCGGAGATCTTCCCATCCTGCTGGTGCGGGTCATCGGTGACGACCTCGCGTTGGTGCGCCAGGCATTGCAGGCACAGGAATACTGGCGACTGAAAGGTCTCAGCGCGGACGTCGTGATCCTCAACGAACATCCGGTCAGCTACCTGGACGAGATGCACTCACGTCTGACCGCTCTCCTCGACGACGGTCCGTGGCGCACATGGAAGCATCAGTCGGGCGGTGCGTACCTGCTGCGCGCGGATGTGATGGGGCCTGCCGAACGCACACTCCTTCAGGCTGTTGCCCGCGCCGTGATCGAAGGGACGCAAGACGACCTGCGTGCACAACTGGACCGCGCGCACCTGGATCGTTCGCACACGGCGGCGCACGCGCCGGCGCCCTTCGTCGCCGCTGAAGGATCTGAGACGCCGGCGAATGGGTGGCCGGATGCAAATGTCGCGGTGCCCGAGATGACGCTCGCGAACACGATCGGCGGATTCACCGACGAGGGGCGCGGGTACACCGTCGTCCTCGAAGGCGATCAGGAGACGCCGCTGCCCTGGGCGAACGTCATTGCGAACCCGCACTTTGGCACCATCGTGACGAGCGGGGGCGCATCGCACACGTGGTCGGTAAACAGCCGCGAGAACCGGCTGACGCCCTTCGCGAACGATCCAGTGACCGACCCCACAGGCGAGGCGCTGTTCATTCGAGACGATCGTTCCGGCGACGCGTGGTCGCCCACGCCAGGGCCGATGGCGCGCCACGCGGGGAGCGGCCGCTTCGTCATCGATCACACCGCCGGCGTGTCGCGCTTCTCACGTATCCACCAGGGCATCCGCCACGATCTCTCGGTATTCGTCGACGTGGCCGATCCGGTCAAGTTCTCGGTGCTGACGCTCTTCAACGGCAGCGGCGTCGAGCGGAATCTCAGCGTCTTCGCATACCACGAGTGGGTGCTCGGACCTCCCCGCGACGGCGAGCGCCGTCACGTGGTCACGGAATGCGAGTGCGAGACGGGCACCGTGTTCGCGTGGAACGCCTACAACGGGGAATTGCCGGGACGCGTGGCGTTCGCGCACGCCAGCGAGCCGGTGTCGTCCGCGTCAGGCGATCGCCGCGGTTTCATCGGGCGGAACGGCGCGCTGACCGATCCCGTAGCGATGCGGACCGAGAGGCTGAATGGCGAATTTGGTGCGGGGCTCGACGCGTGCGCGACGATGCAGGTGCGGATCGATCTTGGTCCGGGCGAGACGAGACAGATCGTCTTCCTCCTCGGTGAAGGCACCGACCGCGCTCACGCGCGGATGCTCATCGAGCAGCATGGAACCCCGTCGAACGCGTCGGAAGCGCTCGAGGAGGTCCGGACGTTCTGGAATAGAACGCTCGACACGGTTCATGTGCGCACGCCGGACGATTCGTTCGATGTGTTGATGAATCGATGGCTGGTATATCAGGACATCAGCTGCCGGCTGTGGACTCGCGCTGGCTACTTCCAGCCCGGCGGAGCGTACGGATTCCGCGACCAGCTCCAGGACGTCATGGCGCTCCTGTTTGCGCGGCCGGACCTGGCGCGCGAGCACCTGTTGCGCGCGGCGGGACGGCAGTTCGTCGAGGGTGACGTACAGCACTGGTGGCATGCGCCCGCCGGAAGAGGACTGCGTAGCCGGTGCTCCGACGATTTGCTGTGGCTGCCGTACGTGGCCGCGGAGTACGTAAGGGTCACGGGAGACGCCGCGATCCTCGACGAGCGTGTGCCGTACCTCACCGCGCCGCTGCTCGCGCCAGGCGAGTTGGAATCGTACGGACAGCCTGGCGTCGCACAGGACGTCGGGACGCTCTTCGATCATTGCGTTCGCGCGATCGACAAAGGCCTCACTGCGGGCGCGCACGGGTTGCCGCTCTTCGGCACCGGCGACTGGAACGATGGCATGAACAAGGTCGGGGTGAACGGGCGCGGAGAAAGCGTGTGGCTTGGCTTTTTCATCCACAGCGTGTTGACGGCCTTCGCCCCGTTGTGCGAGGCGAGGGGCAACGCGCAAGGAGCGCAGGCATACAAGGCCGCGGCGCGCAGCCTCACGTCGAAGCTCGAGCTGGCCTGGGACGGTGAGTGGTACCGCCGCGGGTACTACGACGACGGAAGCCCGCTGGGCTCGGCGCAAAACGACGAGTGCGCCATCGACTCGATTGCGCAGTCGTGGGCGGTGTTGTCCGGCGCGGTCCCGAAACGTTTCGCCGAACGGGCGATGGATGCCGTGAGGACGTCGCTCATCGCCCGCGGGTCGAAGGCGCTGCTCCTCCTCAGCCCGCCGTTCGATCGCTCCGCGCAGGAACCCGGCTACATCAAGGGGTATCCACCGGGTATCAGGGAAAACGGCGGGCAGTATACCCACGCCGCGGCCTGGATCGTCATGGCGATGGCTGCCCTCGGCAGCGGCGACGAAGCGGCGGAGCTGTTTCACATGCTGAACCCGGTCAACCACACCCGGACGCCGGAGGAAGTCGCCCGCTATCGGATCGAGCCGTACGTCGTAGCAGGCGATGTCTACGCACGCGCGCCGCATGCCGGACGCGGCGGATGGAGCTGGTATACAGGGTCTGCCGGCTGGATGTACCGCGCGGGACTCGAAAGTATCCTGGGTCTCAGACGACGCGGCTCGACGTTCGTCGTTGATCCCTGCATCCCGTCAACATGGCCGCAGTACACGATTGAATGGCGCTATCTGGGCACGCGTTACGAGATAATCGTGTCCAATCCCGATCGCGTCTGCCGCGGCGTGACGCGAGCGCAATTGGACGGCGTGGCCGTCGACCCCGGTGCGATTCCCCTGGTCGACGACCTGGGCACCCATACCGTTCACATCGATCTCGGACAGAATCGGCGGTAGGATAAGCGGGCAGCGGGCAGCCGCCCAGTAGGCAGCGGAGGCAAGATATGACGACGACACGCAGCACCCGTCGAGACATCCTGAAAGGGACCCTCGCGCTTGCAGGCCTCGGCCTGGTGGGCATTCCGGATTGGGTACTTCCGTTACTCGCGCAGGGCGAGGCGGTGGTGCCGTTTCTCGACTGGCCCGAGCGCGTCATCACCAACCCCGCGCCCGATCGGCGCATCATCGACATCCGGGCGATCAGCGGGCCGATCACGCCGAACGATCAGTTCTTCACCACGCAGCACTACGGCCATCCGGTTGTCGATCCAGCGACGTTCAGGTTGAAGGTGTCAGGACTTGTCGACCGCCCGATCGCCCTGTCACTCGACGACCTTCGGCGGATGGGCAGCAAGGAGCTGGTCGCCGGCTTCGAGTGCTCGGGGAATCGCGCCCCGTTGCAGGGGCTGTCGGGCAACGGCCGCTGGACCGGTCTTCCGCTGAAAGACGTGCTGGACAAGGCAGGCGTGAAGTCGGAAGCGCGCGAGTTCGTCTTCTTTGGCGCCGACCGCGGTGAGGAAGAAGTGGAATGGCGCACGCTGAAGTTCAAGGTCGAACAGCAGTTCGGCCGTGCGCTGACTCGCGAGAAGGCGCTGTCACCCGAGCCGTTCCTCGTCTACGCCATGAATGGCGAGCCGCTCACGCGTCACCAGGGATCACCGCTCCGGCTGCTTGTGCCCGGATGGTACGGCGTGAGCAACGTGAAGTGGCTGTCCGAAATCCGCGTCCAGGAAGACACATACCTGGGCAAGTTCCAGTCGCGGTGGTATCGCACCTTCAAGGGCGAGATGATCGACGGCGAGATGAAATGGGTCGAGACCGCCATCACCCACATGCAGTTGAAGTCGTACATCGCGCGCATCACGCGCAACGGTGCCGCCTACAACGTGCTTGGCGTAGTGCTCAACGACGGGACCCCGATCAAGTCCGTTGAAGTCCGCGTGGATGACGGCCCGTGGCGGCCGGCAACGATGGATTCGTCGACGCGGGACAAGTACGGCTGGAAGCTGTTCAACTACGCGTGGACCGGTGCGACCCCCGGCGAGCACATCCTCGTGTCCCGTGTCATCGACGTGACCGGCAAGATTCAACCGACTGCGCAGGAGCTGGAAAACAAGAAGTCGTTCCTCGAGGACAATTCTCAGACGCCGCGCAAGGTGATGATCTAGCGCGCCGCGAAATGCAAAATGCGAAATTCAAAATGCAAACGATGGCTCGTCGCAACGGGTATTGTTTGCATTTTGCATTTTGACTTTTGAATTCTTAGTACGTAAACCCGCACTGCCTGTTCGGGTACAGCCTCACTGCTTGACGGACAACCCCGGTCTGGACTCCTGCTCGATCCTGCACCCGTAGCAGTTTATGGAGCATGAAGCGACTACAGCAGAGTCGGTGCCCTGTCGGAGTCATATAAAAGCGCGCGCCACCGTGTGCAACGCCGTACGCGGCGAGCGGAGGGCTGCTGATGAATTTGGCCGATTCTTACAAACGCGAACCTGAAGCTGCGCGCCGCGTTTCAGTGTGCGTTGAACCTTCAGCCTCGTGCACGAGGCGTGTGGCTGTCTGCTCGAGTGTCATCCTCGGCGGCTGGAGCCTCCGTTGTCCCCGGCGCTGAAAAGAACGAAAACATGGGCCGCTCAGACTTTTCTTAATGTTCCCGGGTATTTCCGTCGATATCGAGGGAGGATGAAGAAGACCATTCTCGTCGTCGACGACCAAGCCCCGACTCGTCGCTTCCTGCGCAGCGTGCTCGAGCGGGAAGGATACCGAGTGATTGAAGCCGAAGACGACGCGAGCGCGTGGAACGCGGTGCGGAACCAGGAGGTGCCCATCTGCCTTGCGATGATCGACGTCAACCTGCCCCGTCTCAAGGGACGCCACGTGGCGAACAATCTGCGGTCGTTCGGACCGTTGCCTGTGGTGTTCATGACAGGAGATAGTGCTCCCAATCTGATCGCGGAGGGCAGCCTCGAGGAAGGCGCACCCCTGCTTGAAAAACCGTTCACCGTCAGCGGCCTGATGGAAGCCATCAATCGCGTGCTGAAGGAAGAGGCCCTTCCAGTTCAGACAAGTTTTCACTTCGGACTGTGACGACGAGCCTTCAGCTGGCCACGCGAACCTAAAAGGTTCGCGCCGCACGGTTCGATTCAGGTCGCGCCGCACGGCCCAAAATCAGTTAGTCCCGCTCATCGGCAGCTCGAAGACGTCATGCGAGGTGGTGTGCACCTCGAGATGCATGTCCTGTCCCGCTCCCGCCGCCGCAGACGTAACCATTCCACTGACCAGGTGAAGCTTGTTCCCGATCATCGCGCCGGCGACGCCGTGCCGCGGCATCGGCATTGACGGCATGATCGTCCACGAGTTGGTCGCAGGATCGTATGCCTCGAGCGCGCGGAACGCGCCGACGAGCGAGGTGGTCGCGACCTCGCCACCCGCCACGTAGATCTTGCCGCCGTAGGTGGCCCATCCGCCGCCGCTGCGCGCGGTCGGCATCTTCGCCCGCTGGGCGCCCCAGGTGTTGGTCGCCGGATCGTATTCCTCGACAACGTCGGTATTCTGAGACGCCGCCACGAAGGCATGTGCGATGCGGCCGCCGATGACGTAGATCTTTCCGCCAACGGTGCCGGCAAATGCGTGGTTGCGCCCCAATGCCATCGGAGCCGCGCTCGTCCACGTGTTGGTCGCGACGTCGTAGACGTCGTTGGTCGTCAGATTGCGCGCGGTCGTGTTGTTGCTGATCGCGACGTCCTTCGACCCTTCCGCCGTCGTTGCTCCGGCAATCACGTAGATCTTTCCGCCAACCTGCACCGCCACCGCACCCCCTCGCTTGGAGGGAAGCGGCGCCAGCGCCTTCCACGAATCGGCAGCCGGGTCGTACTCCCATACGTTGTCGATCGGTTCCCAGCCGCCGCCGGTGGCGGGCGCGACAAAGCCGCCGAAGACGTAAATCTTCCCGCGATACTCGGCCATCGCCTGATGGTGCGCCGGCCGTGCCATCGGCTTCTTCAGCGTCCATTTGTCGGATGCGGGATCGTACTCATAGTTGATGCCTCGACCTTTTCCGCCTCCAAACCCGCCGATGACATACATCTTGCCGTTCGCGGTGATGCCGTAGAGCTCCTCGTCGGCCTCCGGAAACGGCGCGGCTTTCATCCATCGCGACTGCGTGAGCGCCGCCGCCGAGAATAGGAGGACCAGGGTTGCCGTGGCGACGATCACGCGCCGATGCCGAAGGATGCTGATCATATGAATCTCCATTTACTGTGCGCAGACGAAGTTTTCAGCCTTGTCAATGCTGCCGCTGCCCTTGTACTTCGCGAACTGCGGGTACGGACAGAGCGGCCGCGTGCGATCGACCTTACCGTTGGTCGAGTGCGTCGCGAGAATCGATGTCGGCGCCTTGCCCTGCTCGCGCCACTGCTCGAGCGGCGTCAACGCGTCGAAGACGTTCGGGCCCTCGCCGCCGCCGCAGTGCCCCATTCCTGGCGCGTAGAAGAGCCGCACGGAGTCATCGACCTGCTTCTGACCGATCGTTTTCACCAGGCGGTCGTAGTACATCAGCGGTGATCGCGGCGAGACGTTCGGATCTCCCCATCCTTGATAGATGAGCAACTTGCCGCCACGTGCCGCGAATGACGTGAGGTCGGCCGACGTCGGGCTGAAGTCCTGCGTGTCGAGTTTGTGGATCCTGTCGTAATCCTTCGCCAGATCGAACGTTCGGGGATCCCAGGCGGGGTCCTGGAACAGAACGTACTTGAAGACGTCGCTGCCGACGTCGAGCGGCACGTCGCCACCTGAGACCGCAGTCCAATTGAGCTCGCTGCCGGGTTCGAGCCCGGGAAAGATCAGCTCGCCGGTCTTCGGATTCTTCGTTCCCGCATAAATCTTCCGCGCCGCTTCGACTTGCGCGGTTGTCAGACACGTGGATGCGTCGCCCGTCTTGCACTCGATCACCTTCGGATCGAAATGGCAGCTCAATGGATCGCCGATCAGGCCGTCCTTCAAGCCGTCCTGGGCGTCGCAGGCGTCGAGCGCCGCGCGATGGATCGTCGGGTACTTGCTCGGAGGGATCATGCTGTCGGGGCTCTCGTGCGTCGCCTTGAACTTCATCATGAAAGCGAGGCTCTCGTTGACGCGGTCGTAGGCAGGCGCGCCCGCAAGAATCGCATCGAAGTCGGCGGGGAAGCGCTGCGCTTCCTGGAACCCCATGCGGCCGCCACCGGAACAGCCGGTGAAGTACGAGAGCCGGGGCGCCATTCCATAGAAGTTCGTAATGGTGGCCTTGCTCTGCACCGCGGTTTCGTGAACCGCGCGATAGCCGAAATCAATCACCTTCTCCGGGTGTCCCGCTGCCCACGCCGCGCCGGTGCCGGAATGACCGGTGTCGGTTGATGCCGCTGCGTAGCCGCGCCGCAACGCGTCGGCGAGCGCGCCGTACTGGATCGATCCCGCAAACGCTCCGTTGCCGACCTGCTGGAATTTGCCGTTCCAACCCGACGCCGGCAGCCAGACTTCGCTTCTGATATCCGAGTCGGACGATGGCGTCAGCGTGAACTCCACCCGGCAGAAGGCGGGCAGGTCCATGATCGCCTTCGGAGGCGTGGCACCCGTCGTTCCCGGGGGCACAAAGTGGCCCGCGACGACCATGTGGGTCGCAGTTACCTTTGCGTTCGCCAACTTCAACGTGGCGGCGACGCGATCGCACGCCCCCGCCTCGGCAGATGATTTCTGCGCATACGCGGTTCCGCAAACCAAGAAAGCGAATGCTGCACAGGCGATCGTTTTCATAGCGTTTCTCACAGGCGGACCTAAAGGTCCGCCTCTACTTTTAACTTACTTCGCACTTCGAACGTTCACTGTGCAGCCCTGAGGGGCTGGCCCACCAGCAGCGCGGGGTTTGCGCCCTTCCGCGGGCGGAATTTCTCCAGCCGTCCGTTATTCACCTCGGCGAGGTACAGGTTGCCGTCAGAATCTACGCTCATCCCGTGGACGTTCCAGAGCGCCCCAGGCCACTCGCCCTTGCTGCCCCACGAGTACAGGTAGTGGCCCTCGATGTCGTATTTCACGATCTTCGAGGTGTCGTTGTCGGCGGTCCACAGATTCCTGTCTGCGGCCAGGTAGAGGACCTGCGGCGTTGACGGCTCGCCGGTGCTGAACTGGTCAAGGTACTTGCCATTTTCGTCGAACACCTGGAAGCGGTGGTTCTCGCGATCGGTGACGTAGACCTTGCGCGTCATCGGATCCACCTGGACGCCGTGGACCGCGTTGAACGTCCCCGGTTTCGTATCGTTCGGCGACGTGCTCTTTTCCCCCCACTGCATCAGGAACTTGCCGTCCTTGTCGAACTTGACGACGCGCGTGTTTGCGTAGCCATCGGAGACGAACATCGTGCTGTCGGGCAGCCACGCGAGGAAGGTCGGCCGGTTGAAGTGCGTGCTGTCGTTGCCGGAAACGCCCTTCACGCCGAGCGTCTGCACGAGCTGTTTGCCGTCGTGGGTGAACTTGTAGACCACATGGTTACGGTCCTCGACGATCCAGATGTGCTTATCGGGATCGTACGGGTTCATGGTGACGGAGTGCGGCCGCCGGAAGAGCGAATCCCACTGCGTCCAGTCCTCGGTGATGTTGCCCTCGGCGTCGAGGACCACCACGCAGTGCTCCCAGCGCGCGTCAACGCCCAGCTTCCCTTTCCAGCCGTTCCATCCGTCGCTGCCCTGGTTGCCGGGGCTGGCCAGAAGGCCGACCGACGCGTTGCGGAATGGCGTCTGCCCAACCGGGAAGGAAATGCTTGGCCCGACCGTCGGATAGGCCACTTCCTTGGGCCGTTCGAGCAGCGGTAGCTCGCCGCGCTGCAGCATGAAGACCCGGTTCGGACTCTCTGCAAACACCCCTTGCATGGCGCCCCACGTCCATTTCTCGTGGCCGGGCAGCTGTGACAGCGGCTTGGGCCAGTCGGGGACGACTTCATACGGACCCGTCGGGTCCTGCCCGCCTCTTTCACCGGCGACGGCGGCGATTCCGGTGCCGGTTGGCGGCGCCGTCGTTTCGGCCGGCTTGGGCGCCGCCTGGCATCCGATGATCACAAGCCACAGAGACACAGAGACACAGAGAAAACATATGGGTTTCCATCTCTGTGTCTCCGCGTCTCTTTGGCCCGTTTCTGTGGTTGTCGGCATCGCGTGCTCTCGGCTCCCCTTATGACTTACGTCGAACTTCGTACTTCGACCTTCAAACTTTCGCGCGGCGCCAGTCTATGATCAGTTGCCGAAGGACGCCACATGATCCGACTTCTCTCATTCCTGCTCGTTGGGCTGCTCGCGGCTGCTCCGGTTGCCGGTCAGACGACCGCTGAAATCGATGCGTACTATCCGGAGCTCCAGGCGCTGTATCAGGACATTCACCGCAACCCGGAGCTTGGCTTCCAGGAAGTGCAGACCGCGGCGAAATTGGCTGCCCGCCTGAAGGCGCTCGGATTCGAGGTGACGACCGGAGTCGGCCGCACGGGAATCGTGGGGCTATTGAAGAACGGCGCCGGGCCGACCGTGATGCTCCGGACCGAGCTTGACGCGTTGCCTGTCGCGGAGAAGACCGGCGTTTCGTTTGCCAGCACGGCAACGGTGAAGAACCTCGCGGGCGCAACCGTGCCCGTGATGCACGCGTGCGGTCATGACCTCCACATGACCGCATGGAGCGGCACGGCGAAATGGATGGCGGACCATCGGCAGCAGTGGCACGGCACGCTGATGCTCGTCGGCCAGCCAGCTGAAGAATCGGCCGGCGCAAACGGGGGAGCGGCCGCCATGCTGAAAGACGGTCTCTTCGAGCGCTTCCCCAAGCCCGACTTCGTCATCGGCATCCATGACGATGACACGATGCCGGCGGGTACGATTGGCTTTCATCCCGGACCGTTCCGCGCGATGTCCATCTCCCCGACGATCACGCTGTACGGGCGCGGCGGACATGGAGCGATGCCCTACAACACGATCGATCCGGTCGTGATGGCGGCGCGCACGGTCATGGCGCTACAAACGGTCGTCTCGCGCGAGAACAACCCTATGGATCCGGTGGTCGTGACGATCGGATCGATCCACGGCGGGACGCAGGCCAACGTGATCCCGGACGAAGTGAAGCTGGAGCTGAACGTGCGGACCTACACCGACGAGGTGCAGAAGCGTGTGATGACGGCTATCACGCGCATTGCCAAGGCTGAGGCAGCCGCGTCGGGCTCCACCCGTGAACCGCTGATCACCATGCCGGAGTCGGGCCATGTGGTTGTCAACGATCCGCAGCTCACGGCGCGTGTGGCTGCGGCGCTGCAGAAGGCAATGGGTACTCAGCAGGTCATCGAGATGCCGGCGAAGATGACGTCGGAGGATTTTTCTGAGTACGGGCGCGCCGGGATCCCCGCCGTGCTGCTGCATATCGGCGCGGTCAACCCTGCCAAGCTTGCTGAGTCACGCCGCACGGGTATTCCTGTGCCGGCGCCGCATTCGCCCGAATGGCTGCCCGACCTCGAGCCGACGCTGAAGGCCGCGATTCGCGGCGAGACAGTCGTGCTCCTCAATCTGTTCAATGGAAGCTGACGTATCGCTCGGATCGTTCTGATCTGAAGCGCATCCTCGAAAGCGAGCTGCAGAGATTTGTCAGGTTGCTCACGAAGAAACCTATTTGTTCTTCGTGTCTTTCGTGCCCTTCGTGGTTAACACATCCGCGCGGCGCTTCTGGAGCAGTTCTCCCAGGAGGGAGCGGTGGCAACGCGACGGGTTCTCGCAGTAGCAGCCAATCGAGAAATTCGTCGTGGACGACACGGCCGCGAGCAGCGCGATCAGACGCTGTGCCGCCGGCTTGCGCATCTCGCTGTGGTAGCGCCGCGCGAAGGTCGCCCAGCGCTTATCAGTCCACGGTTGCGACAGCGCCCACGAGACCAGCTCTGCGCTTGGGGCCACCTCGGGAAGCCACAGATCAAAATAGTCGCGCTTCGCGAAGTCTTCTTTCTTGACGCCGCGCGGCAGGAGTCGGACGGTTCCGAGGCGTAGACCTTCACCGCGCGCGCGTGGAGTTCCGAGACGAACAACGCGGATCATCTCATCGACTCCACAGCTTTTATGATATCAGCCGTCACGTCATCGGGAAGCTGCGCGCCATCGATCCGGCAAAACGTCGGACGCTCGCTGTAGTACTTCACGAGCGGCTCGGTTTGGTTCCGGTAGACCTCGAGGCGGTTCAGCACGACCTGCTCACGATCGTCTGCGCGAGCCACCAGGGGTCCTCCGCAGTCGTGGCAGGTCGCACCCTCGCCGGTGCCCTGCGCATTGGTGCCGCATTCCGCACACACCATTCGCGAGGCGAGCCGGCGGACAACTTCAGCCTCGGTCAGCACGATCTCGACGACCACGAGCGGCGCGCGGCGTGAGACGAGCTCATCAAGCGATCGCGCCTGCGGAATCGTGCGCGGAAAACCGTCGAGCAGGAATCCCATTCTGGCATCTTGCTGGTGCAGACGATCATTCACCACTCGGGTAATCACGTCGTCGTCAATCAGTCCGCCACTCTCCATGATCGCGCCCACTTCGCGTCCCAAAGGGGTCCCTGCCTGCACGGCCTCGCGAAGCATCGCGCCTGTTGAGATATGTGGGATGTCCCAGCGCTTGCGGAGTTGACGGGCCTGCGTGCCCTTGCCGGCCCCGGGCGGGCCCAGCATCACCAAGTTAAGTTCCATTCAGTATCGAAATTGTATATTCGCGGTATGGGTGCACGCTTTCGTTGGCCGCGTTTTCGAAAGCTGGAACGCCACGAGCTCGGATGGCTGATCGCGGGGCTCAGCGTGTGCCTCCTGCTCTGGGGGTTCCTCGCGCTTGGGTCGGAGGTGATGGAGGGCGATACCACAACGCTCGATACGAAAATTCTCGTGTCGCTTCGAAAGGCCGACGATCCGTCGCGACCAATCGGCCCTGCGTGGGTGGAGACGGCGATGCTCGATCTGACGGCGATCGGCGGGCCCACTGTGCTCGGCCTGGTCGTGCTGTCGGTCGTCGGATTCCTTGCGCTGCAGGGCCGCTATCACACCGCGCTCGTCGTATTGATCACAGCGGCCAGCGGTGAGGTGGCGAACGTCGCCATGAAGAACGTGTTCCTCCGTCCGCGGCCGACCGTCGTCCCGCACCTTCGCGATGTCGCCTCGACCAGCTTCCCAAGCGGACACGCGATGGAGTCCGCGATCATTTACCTGACGCTCGGCGCGATGCTGATGCGGCTGGCTGAACGCCGCGTGACGAAGCTGTACTGCATCGGCATGGCGATCTTCGTGACGTTCCTGGTCGGGGTGAGCCGCGTGTACCTCGGCGTCCATTACCCGACGGATGTGATCGGTGGCTGGATCTTCGGCTTTCTGTGGGCGTCGCTGTGCTGGCTCGTGTCGCAGCGGTTCGAGGAACAAACGGGCGTGGCCGAAGAGCGCGAGAAAGCAACGGAATCGTGAGAATCACAAGAGCCACCGCGCAGGGCTGGTGCCGGTGGAGGCGGAATCGCGGATGTGATGAAATTGCCCCATGCGTGCCCGAATCATCCGCGCTGCGGCTCATCGGAGATTCCGCCGACCCATTCTCTCGAGATCCTTCTCCTGCTGATGCTCGTGGTTACCTCGGCCAAGATGGCTGGCGCGCTTGCGACACGCACCCGCGAGCCCATGCTCCCGATGATTGGTGATGCGGCACCATGATCGGGGGTGTTCAGGGGGATCCG
The DNA here is from genome assembly GCA_036802945.1 of Vicinamibacterales bacterium. Lineage (GTDB taxonomy): Bacteria > Acidobacteriota > Vicinamibacteria > Vicinamibacterales > UBA2999 > Gp6-AA40. The sequence continues at coordinate 14,768 of DAIRVG010000007.1, read as the reverse complement.
ATCGCCGCGCTGATTCTCTCGCTCGCGTTCATTCTCGTGGCCGCGAAGTTCGGGGCGCATTTCGCGGGGGTGTTCGGGCAGCCTCCTGTGCTTGGGGAGCTGGTGACGGGTGTCGTGCTTGGGAATCTCACCCTGCTCGGATTCCACGGGCTTGACTATCTGAGAACCGACGTCGCCCTGGATACGCTCTCTCGCCTCGGCGTGATTCTGCTGCTCTTCCAGGTCGGCCTCGATTCCACCGTCGCGCAGATGATGAAGGTCGGCCTCTCATCGTTCATGGTGGCAACGCTGGGCGTCATCGGCCCCTTCGTACTTGGCTGGGGCGTTGGCGCGTGGCTGCTGCCGGAGGCGAGCATCTACGCGCACATCTTTCTCGGCGCAACGCTGAGCGCCACGAGCGTCGGCATCACCGCGCGCGTGTTGAAGGATCTCCGGCGGTCGGACACCGACGAGGCGAGGATCATCCTCGGCGCCGCGGTCATCGATGACGTGCAGGGGCTGATCATCCTGGCCGTCGTCACCGGAATCATCACCGCAGTCAATAATGGCGTTGCGTTGTCATACGGCGCGATCGGACTCGTGCTCGGGAAGGCGACCGCGTTTCTCTTCGGCTCACTCGTGCTGGGCGTCTATCTCTCCCGGCGTCTGTTCTCGATCGCATCGAGGCTCAACGCGGGAGGGGTTCTCCTGGCCGTGGGCCTGGCGTTCTGCTTCACGCTCGCGTGGCTGGCGAATGCCATCGGCCTGGCGCCAATCGTTGGTGCGTTTGCTGCGGGACTCGTGCTGGAGGACCTGCACTATCGCGATTTCACCGAACGCGGCGAACACACGCTCGTCGCGCTCGTCGAGCCGATCGCGTCGTTCCTGGTGCCGATCTTCTTCGTGATCATGGGCGTTCGCGTCGACCTGCGCGTGTTTGGGGACCCGGGCATGCTCGGACTCGCCGCCGCGCTCGCGGCCGCGGCGATTCTCGGCAAGCAGCTGTGCGCGCTTGGCGTCATCGGCCGCGGACTCGACAGGCTATCGATCGGGGTCGGCATGATTCCCCGCGGCGAGGTGGGTCTCATCTTCGCCAACATGGGCCTGACGCTCGTCGTGGCCGGTGCGCCCGTAGTGAATCAGAGCGTGTTCTCGGCTTTGGTCGTCACGGTGATCACGTGCGACCTCATTACACCGCCGGCGCTCAAGTGGAGCTTCGAGCGGTTTTCAAGACGGGCCGCGGCGCGCCGAAGCGTGGTCGGCAGCGTGATGTCGGGGGACACGGCGCCGACGCGTGAAGAAGTCGCACATGAAGCTGATTCGAACGATGGTGCGACCCGATAAGCTCGATCCCGTGAAGACGCGCTGGAGCGAACTTCGCGCGCGACGGCACGGAATGTGGAAGCGCTCGGGCGGGGGTGTTTCTATGCAACTACGAGCTACCCGAGCCATTGTGCTCGCATCTGTTCTTTCGTGCGTGGTCGTTGGCACGGCCCGCGCGGATCTGTCGACCGCCGAGCAGAAGCGGCTGAGCGAGGCCGCGGCCGTCGTCATGGATCTGCGTAACAGCGCTGATAAGGGTATTCCAGAGGACATTTGGGCGAAGGCGGAATGCGTCGTCGTCATTCCAGGCATGAAAAAGGCGGCCTTCATCTTTGGCGGCGAGTATGGTCGGGGCGTCATGAGCTGCCGCACGGGCGATGGCTGGAGCGCGCCGGTCTTCATGCAGCTCGCCAAAGGTAGCTGGGGCTTTCAGGCGGGTGCCGAGGAGATCGACCTCGTGATGCTCGTGATGAATCGCCGCGGCGCGGAGAAGCTGCTCGACAATAAGGTCGCGCTCGGCGTGGACGCGTCGGTTGCCGCAGGTCCGGTCGGACGCTCCGGCACGGCCGGCACTGATGCGACACTCCGCGCAGAGATTCTCGCGTATTCGCGCGCGCGCGGCCTCTTTGCGGGCATCAACCTGTCGGGCGGCGCGCTGCAGCCGGACAAGGACGCCAACGCCGACGCGTACGGGGCGGCCACCCCCCACGAGGTGGTGCTCAACGGGAAGGGGACCCCACCGGCGGCGGCGGCGGCCTTCCTTCGCACGCTCGGGACGACGGCCCGCCCGACGACCGGCACGGCACGGTAAGCAAGACCGACAAGTACTGAGCTAGATCTTCGTGGCGCGCGTCAGCAGGTAGTCCTTCCGGACGTTGTCTGTCAGGTATTCGGACACGAGTGCTTCATATTCGGCGTTGAAGGCCGCGAGACGACCAGGGTCGCTCGCGGCCAACGTTTCCACGAGCTTCCGCATTGGTCCCGCAGTCCGGTGCGTCACGACGCGGTGGTGCTGCGGACTCAGAGTGGTCACCATCGTTCCCCGATCGAACAGGATGTCCTTCCACCAGCTCCGGGGTCAGGTCCAGGGCGGTCACGCGCGCGCCACGCCGGGCCGACGTGCGTCTCGAGAGGAGCGAGATGCACCCAACCTTCAGGTGGGCTCGGGTCTCTATGGCTTGCGCGTCGGATCGTAATCGGCGCGTACGGTTCCCATGCGACGCGCGACCTCCATCAATGTCGGATAGAACTGCACGAATGTCTGCTCGACCGCCGTGTTGGCCTTGTGGCAGCTGTGGCAGGAGGCGGTCGTCGGCAGTGGAGCAGCGGTCGCGGCGAGATTGGGCGCTCCGCCGAAACTGAAGTACGCCCACCCGCCCGGGAACCGCGCCTGGTCTTTGACCTCCGCTTCAATGGCCAGCAGCGCGCCCTGCGTGCGCCCTCCGTTGTTGATGGAGACGTGATCCTCGGCGCTGCGTATTTCGAGGACGAACATCGTCTTGTCTGGCCACTTCCCGGTATTCATGAATTGCGCATACGACGAGCGGTTGACGAACACGTTATCGAAGTTGCCTGCGGGGGACGCCGACTGGGCGGGACCGTATGTCATGCCGAGGCCGCTCGTCAGATATACCCACTCGCGGTAGTCTGTGGGCCGCACCAGCTTTTCATCAGCGGCGTACTGGGGACCTCCAGTTGCGGGCGCTTGACCCTCGACTGGCGCTCGTGGCGGCCCGAGTTGCGTCGAGGGGTGGGCCGCCGGCGTACTTCGCGCCGACAGGGCGAGAACCCAGACAAGCAGCCCCAGGGTCAGTGTTCGTTGCATGGCCCTAATCCTAGCCAGAAAAGCGAGGGTTGACGACCGAATTGGATAAGACCGATAAGGAGAGCATGTCGAATAGTCGAAGAATCCTGATCCGGGTTTCCACTGCCCTTGCAATTGCCGTCGCGCTATCTGGTGCAGTTGCGGCGCAGACCCGGCCCGCAGGCGGGAAAAACTTTCTGTGGAAGGTCCAGTCCGGAAGCGGGGTGCTGTACCTGGCCGGGTCGGTCCACGCCCTCACGCCAGACGCGTATCCGCTGAATCCCGCCTACCAGCGCGCATTCGACGCGACAGGCGTGCTGGTCGAGGAAATCGATCTCAAAGAGGCAGATCCGTTCTCGTCAGGAGGGCCCGCGCTGCTTGCCAAAGGGCTGTATCAGGATGGGAGGACGTTCGATCGCGCCGTTTCGCGCGAAACGGCTGCGCTCGTGGCGGAAAAACTGAAGAACACGCCGCTGGCGCTCGAACTGATCCAACCGATGAAACCCTGGATGGTCATGCTGATGCTCGAGGCGCTGGGATCGCAGGCGGCAGGCCTCGACCCGGAGCTCGGCCTCGACAAGCATTTCTACGACATGGCGACCCTGGCCGGGAAACCGGTCATCGGGCTCGAGACCGCTGAGTCGCAGATCGATCGATTCGACAAAATGCCGGAGACGATGCAGGAGGAGATGCTGCGAACCGAGCTGGCAGAGATGGACACGGAGAAAGCGAGCCTGCGCGCGCTGCTCACCGCATGGCAGACCGGTGATTCCGCCGCCATCGAGAAGATGCTGCTCAGCGCTTTCCGCAGCAGTCCCGCCGCGTACTCGTCGCTGATCACCGAGCGCAACCAGAACTGGATGCCGCAGCTCGACGCGTGCCTGAAACGCTCTTCCCCCTGCTTTGTCATCGTCGGCGCCGCGCACCTCGTAGGGCCCGAAGGTTTGCTGTCGATGCTGCAGCGTCGCGGTTATCGAGTTGAGCAACAGTGATTCCGGGATTCGGGACCCGGGACCCGGGATCCGGGATCCGGGATTCGGGATTCGGGATTCGCGTTTGGATTTGGGTTTTGGGATTTTCTAATGCACCGGCGGTTCCGATCGGCGGTTGTGCATCGCCTGATCGAGCGAGGCGATGAGCGTGTCGCGATCGTAGGGCTTGGCGAGGTAGCCGGTGATCCGGGCGCGCACCATGAGCGCGGGGTCGAGCTCGCCATATCCCGTTGAAATGACGATGGCCGTCGACGGATACAGCGTGCGCAGATGCTCGATGAGCCACAGGCCGCTGTACCGCGGCATACGTATGTCACACACGACGACGTCGGCGGTCCAGGCGTGCATAATCAGCAGCGCCGCTTCAGCGCTGCTTGCCGCCTTCACCTCGTAGCCGGACACATCGGTCCATTTCGACACCAGCCGCCGAATCGACTCCTCGTCGTCGACAATCAGCACTCGAGCGGGGGACCGTGGGTTGACACCTTCCATTCCGACCTTCTGATTCTCGATCATCAATCCCTCTTTGCGGTAGAGATTGCAGAAGTAATGCCGATCCGAGCGTGTCTGCTGACCCATCGAAACAGGTCCAATCACCGCCAAACAGGTCCAATCACCATAAAGATGGCGTGAACCGGCGGTACGACGGGCAACGACCTGTGCGCCCCGACGTGCGCCGGACCGCACATGTGCGGCGTTCCGCTATACTCCTGCCTTTCGATCCCGCTTATGCGGCAGGAGGTCAGTTATGGCAGTCGCCACCGGATCCCTTCTCTCCGAGCAGCTTCTCACCAGGTGCCGAGAACGCGCGGCCGACTACGACCGCGACAACCGCTTCTTTCAGGAAGACTTCGACGACCTGAAGGCCGCGGGATATCTGAAGATGGCGATCCCGCGCGAGTTTGGCGGCCTCGGCATGAACCTCGTGGAGGTCGGCCGTGAAACGCGGACGCTCGCGCAGTACGCTCCCGCAACCGCGCTCGCGCTCAACATGCACAACTACTGGGTGGGTGACGCCGCCGACGCGTGGCGGGGCGGCGACAAGTCGCTCGAATGGATCCTCCGCGAGGCGGCTGGCGGCGAGGTGTTTGCGGCCGGCCACGCGGAGCACGGCAACGACATTCCCGGATTGCTGTCGACGACGACCGCTGAACGCGTGAATGGCGGCTACAAGTTCACCGGACGGAAGGCGTTCGGCAGCCTGACCCCCGTGTGGACCCGGATGGGTCTCCACGGGATGGACGCGAGCGATCCGAAGGCGCCGAAGATCGTTCACGCCTTCATGCCGCGCGACACAAAAGGCTTCACGATCAAGGAGACCTGGGACGTGCTCGGCATGCGCGCGACACGCAGCGACGATACCGTGCTCGACGGCGTGGTCATCCCGGACAAGTACATCGCCCGCATAGTCCCGGTGGGCGCCGCCGGCGTCGACAATTTCGTCCTCGGCTTCTTCACGTGGGCGCTCGTCGGGTTCGGCAATATCTATTACGGTCTCTCGCTGCGGATCCGCGAAGTGCTCATCGAGCAGCTGAAGACCAAATCGTCTATCGCGTTGACCCGGCCGATGATCTACCACCCGGAGGTGCAGCACGGGATCGCGGAGATCAGCATGGACATCGAGGCGATGGGACCGCACGTCGAGGCGATCGCGCTCGACTGGGCAGAGGGGCGCGCCGGCCCGGACTGGTTCCTCCGTCTTGTCGCAATGAAGCACAGGGTCGTCGAGTCGGCGTTCCGGATCGCGGATCGCTCGCTGGATCTCTCAGGCGGCTTCGGCATGTTCAAGAAGAGCGAGCTGGAGCGGCTGTTCCGCGACGCGCGCGCCGGCAAGTTCCACCCGGCAAATCCGCTGTTGACGCACGAGATCGTGGGCAAGATCTCGCTCGGCATCAGTCCCGACGAACAGCCACGCTGGGGTTAGTACTGGACGGGACGTCGGCGCGATCCGCACCGGGGAGTTTACGTCGGAGAATCCGCCCGTGATGCGCGGATAGGAGGCACGAAGTGACAATTACCGAAAAGAAACCACGAAGCTCACGAAGATCGCGAAGGTCACGAACCTTTTTTGGTTTCGTGTGCTTCGCGATTTTCGTGTCCTTCGTGGTTTTGACAGGCCAGGCACAGACTCCCGCCCCAGGAACGTTCGCGTTCACGGGTGCGCGCGTGATCGACGGCACGGGGAGCGCGCCCATCGAACAGGCGACGATTGTCGTCACAAACGGAAGGATCACGGCGATCGGCCCGTCGGCGAGCGTCACGGCGCCCGCCGGCGCGACGGTCATCAACATGGCCGGGAAGACGGTCATGCCGGGGCTGATCGACTCGCACGGTCACATCGATCCCGACATCTCGGCGAAGCAGCCGCCGAATCGCGAGGAGATGATCGAGCGGCTGAAGATGTACGCGAACTACGGCGTCACCTCGGTGATGACCCTGGGCTTTGAGACGTATGACGAGGCGGACGGCTTCTATCTGCGGGATATGCAGCGCCTGGGCATAGGCCCGATCGCCACCGACGCGCCCCGGCTGTACGCCTCCGGGCGGCCGATTCTATTTCGCCCGGGTCCAACAGGGAACGAGACGCCGGACGGCGCCCGGATAGATGTGGATCGCCACATCCCTCTCAAGGCGGACTTCATCAAGCTGCACCTCGACGGCTTCCCGGTCGACCTGAAGCCGGATGTGGTTGCCGCGGCGATTGACGAGTCGCACAAGCATGGCCTTCAGGTTGCGGTGCACATCGTGTTTCTCAAGGATGCAAAGCTCGCCATCGAGAAAGGCGTCGATGTGATTGCGCACAGCATCCGCGACATGGATGTGGACGCCGCGACGATCGCGGAAATGAAGCGTCGCAATGTGGCGCTCATTCCGACGCTGTCGCGCGACTACGCCGTGTTTATCTATGAATCGACTCCCGACTTCTTCAAGGATCCGTTCTTCCTGCGGGGGATGTCCGTGTACAAGCGCGAAGTGGACCTCCTGAGCGCTCCCGCGCGTCAGCAGAGGCTGCGTACCGATGGGCCAACGCAGGACGCGAAGAAACAGTTCGCACAGGGAAGCCGTAACCTGAAGACACTCTCCGACGCGGGGATCACGATCGCCATGGGGTCGGACAGCGGCTCAATCCCGGATCGCAATCCTGGCCGATGGGTGGGCTACAACCAGCATCTGGAACTCGAGCTGATGGTCAAGGCGGGCCTGACACCGATGCAGGCGCTCGTCGCCGCGACCGGCACCGCCGCGCGGGTGATGAAAATAGATGGCGCGGGCACGCTCCAGACAGGCAAGTGGGCCGATCTGCTCGTGCTGAATGCGAACCCACTGACCGACATCAAAAACACGCGTCAGATCGATTCCGTCTGGATCGGCGGACGCAAAGTTACAGCCGCACAACCAGTAGCCTCATCGAATTAGCTCGATTTAGTCGATCAACGTCGTAGAGGCCGACCTTCACGTCGGCCTTCCGCCGTTCACAATCACGCTGCCATTCGAGAAGCGGGCCCGCGCGGCGGACTACGAGCTGCTCGAGGCGGCATGTGTCGAAGGTGAGAAAAGCGCCGAGGCGTTTGGCTTCGCCGACCCGCCCAAACCGTAGCCGCAAGAAGGGTCGCAGGCTTCGACAATAATGTAGAAACGTCACGTCGTACAGTCCATATTTGTTCGGTAAGTGCCGGTGGGGTTGGCTGGCAACAGTCGCAGATCCTACGTTCTCGTCGACATAACTCAGATCAGAGACGTAATTGTTGGAACTCGTGTTTTGGTTCCAGCGCCTTCCCCTTTTTTCCCAATGAATCCCGCACTCGCATGATCGCGTCGTTGGCGTTGATCTTGATACCTCGGCTGGAACCCGAGCAACGGCACGACTGGGCTCAAGACGCGTTGCCTGACTGGAGGACGGGATGAATCAAGCGGATACCGCATGGATGTTGGTCGCTACCGCGTTGGTGTTGCTCATGACGCCGGCGCTCGCATTTTTCTACGGAGGACTGGTTCGGTCGAAAAACTCGCTCAACACGATGATGATGAGTTTCATCTCGCTTGGATTCGTCGGCATCCTGTGGGCGCTGTTCGGATACTCGCTCGCGTTTACGCCCGGTAACGCCCTCATCGGCGATCTGTCGAACATGTTCCTGAGCGGCGTGGGCCTCGAGGCGAAGGGGACGATCCCGCACTCGCTGTTCATGTGCTACCAGGGCACGTTTTGCATCATCACCGCAGCGCTGATCTCCGGGTCGATCGTCGAGCGGATGCGCTTCTCCGCCTATGTCGCGTTCATCTCGCTGTGGGCCCTGGTGGTCTATAGCCCGATCGCTCACTGGGTGTGGGGCGGCGGCTGGCTCGCGCAGTGGGGCGCGCTCGACTTCGCCGGTGGCACTGTCGTCCACGTGAACGCCGCGGTTGCCGCTGTCGTCGCGGCCGTTGTCGTCGGTAAGCGCAGCGAATACCCATCGTCATCCCTGCTGCCGCACAACGTACCGTTCGTGCTGCTGGGCGCCGGGCTGCTCTGGTTTGGCTGGTTCGGGTTCAATGCGGGCAGCGCCCTGGCGGCAAGCCCCATCGCCGGGCTCGCGTTCACGACCACAATGCTCGCCCCGGCGGCGACGCTCGTGGTGTGGACCTTCCTGGACGTGATGAGGTCCGGCAAGCCGACGGCGGTTGGCGGCGCGACGGCCATTGTTGTCGGCCTGGTGGCGATTACGCCGGCGGCCGGTTTCATCAGCCCGATGAGCGCGATCCTCCTGGGCGGGTTTGCCGCAGTGCCGAGCTACTTCACGCTGCAGTGGCGCGCGAAAACCTCGCTCGATGATTCGCTGGACGTGCTTGCCGCGCACGGCGTCGGCGGAACCGTTGGTGCGATGTTGACGGGTGTGTTCGCGGAGAGGGCATTGAACGGCGTCGCCGACGGCGCACTGTTCGGCAATCCCGGTCAGCTCCTGATTCAAGGCGCGGCGGTGCTCGCGGCCATCGTCTACAGCGGCGTCATGAGCTTTGTTCTTCTGAAACTGATCGCCTTGTTTGTTCCGCTGCGCGCGGCGAGCAGCGATGAAGCGGCCGGACTCGACATCACGCTGCACGGCGAAGAGGCCTACGTGCACGCCGACGGATCGGGGCCGGTCATCGTGGAGTCCCCTGACCGTCCGATGGGGTTGCCGGAACTGGCGCGATCGAACTGACACACGTTGGGGGGTGGGTGATTGGCACCCACCCTCTCGCGTTGTTTCAGCCGCTGGATGTGGCTACGAAGGACCGGCCGTTGCGGCGGCGAATTTCGTATCGAAGCCGCCGCGTTTCAGCAGCCCTTCGAACCCGTTCTTGTCAACCGCCTTCAAGTACGCTTCTTCAGGCGCCACGAGCTTCTTCGCCACCAGCTCCATCAGGGCGTCGTTCAATGACACCATGCCGATCGCCTTTCCGACCTGCATAATCGAGGGGATCTGGAACGTCTTCGACTCGCGGATCAGGTTGCTCACGGCGCCCGTGACAATGAGCACCTCGAGGGCCGCGATGCGGCCGCCGCCGATCTTCTTGCAGAGCGTCTGCGCGATGACGCCTTTCAGCGACTCGGACAACATGATCCGGATCTGCGCCTGGCGGTCGGTGGGGAACTGATCGATCACGCGATCCACTGTTGACGCGGCGGTCGTCGTGTGGAGCGTGCCGAACACGAGGTGGCCGGTTTCCGCGGTCTCGATGGCAATGGCCACGGTCTCCAGGTCGCGCATCTCGCCGACCAGAACGATGTCCGGGTCTTCGCGCAGCGCGGCGCGCAACGCGTCCTTGAACCCATCGGTGTGCGTGTGCACCTCCCGCTGGTTCATCAGGCACTTCTTGTTCTCGTGCACGAATTCGATCGGGTCCTCGATCGTGATGATGTGGTCCGCGCGGTTGCGGTTGATGTAGTCCACCATCGCGCAGAGCGTCGTCGACTTGCCCGACCCGGTCGGGCCGGTCACGAGCACGAGCCCCTTGCTCAGCCGGCAGAGCTGCAGGATGTACGGCGAGAGACCGAGGTCTTCCGCGGTCAGGATCTTCGACGGGATGACGCGGAAGACCGCGCCAGGACCCTTGCGGTCCATGAACATGTTCGAGCGGAAGCGCGCAAGGCCGGCGATCTCGTACGCGAAGTCGGTGTCGTGACGCTCCAGGAATTCGTCCCGGTTCTTCTGCGGCATGATCGGGTCGAGAAGCGCGGTCATTGACACTGCGTCGAGCGCGGGCGTATCTGCTTCAAGCGGAGTAATCTCTCCGTCCTTGCGGATGAGCGGCGGCATCCCGACGCTGAGGTGCAGGTCGGAGGCTTTCCTCTCGAACATGACATGGAACAGCCGATCGATCGCCGGCGGGCCCACCGATGTGGCGACCGCTGCCGTCACTGGCTTCGGCTGGACGGCTATCGGGGTTGACGCGGGTGCTTCGGCCTGGCGCGGCGCAGCTGTGGCGCCCTGAGCTACGAATCCCGAATCCCGAATCCCGAGTCCCGAGCCGGATTCAGTCGAGCCAATCACGATTGCCTGGCCGGCAGTCGTTTCCACGACGAACGTGGGTTCCGCAACGGGCGTCACGACCGGCGCCGTCGGCGGTGCTGATCCTGATGCCGGATCAATCGCGACCGACACCTGTTCGCCCTCGCGGCGAACCATAACGGTAAATGCACCCACGCCCGCGCAGACGTAGTCGAACGCGGTCTCCGGCTGCTGATGGAGTTGAGGTTTGACATCCTCGGGGACGATCGGCGCGACGGCGCTCAAGATCTCCTGAGCTGAAAGTGGGCGAGTCGTGACGTCGCGCGGCGCGCCGTTGCCGTCGGTGACGCGCACGGGCGCGCCTGTTTCGAAACGGACCCCCATATTGCCCCCGCGCGCCACGACGCGCTTGAGCAAGGTTTCGATATACGGGGTCGCTACGTCGGTCGCCATTGTCAGTCCGCCAGTTCCGTCAGTTCTACGATGTGGGCAACGTTGATAATCAAAGTGTTCTTTTGCGTCACGAGATAGCGGAAGGCTTCCGGCGATCGCGCGTAGTCGCTGAGCCGCTGATGGCCCGGCGGGGAGTACACGGCCACGTTGCCTCTCACGTGCATCCCGGTCGACAGCACCACATCGACGTGGCGTTGCGTGGCTACCTCGTACCCCGGATCCTGTGCCGCTTCGCTGATCGGGAGCTCCAGCACCACCGCAACGACGTGTGCACGGTTGTATAGAACCGTGCTGCCGTCGCGCAGCTCGAACGGGAAAAAGCCTGCCTGCGAATTGAGGAGGTCGCCGACGCGCTCGCGCCCCTGACGGACGGAACTGTGTCCTGCGACGAAGAAAGATCCTTGGATCGACGTGCCTGGCGCCAGCATCAGCGTCCCCTGCACGCGCTCCTTCTCGAACCTGTATTCCGACACGATCCGGTATCGGTCCGGGGGGCTAAAACGTGTAGGGAATGGAGGTTGGAAGAAGGGGTCAGGGTCAGGGGGTCAGGGTCAGAGGTCAGGACGTTAGGGACTAAGGCCTAAACAGCCCTAACCCCCAAACCCCTAACCCCTAACCCCTGACCCCTTGAGGTTCTAGTGCTAGAACGTCATCCGGACGGCGATTTCAGCCTGCTGCCTGTTCTGCGCAGTCAGGAGCTGGCCCAAGGTATCCGTCAAGGCGTTGGTCTGAAAACTACTGCCGATGCCGCCGAGATTGTCGCGCCCGAACAGGTTGAAGATCTGGAAGATCCCCTCGAGCCGGCGCTTGCCGCCCAGCGTGAACGCCTTGCTCAGCCGGGCGTCCACGCGGTTGTAGTCGTTCTTGCTGAACTTGGAGGCATCGAGAGGCCCGAGCCCTCTGGTCGCACGCCAGGCGTTCACGAGGCCCATGTCCAGGTCGCGATTCCCCTGGCCCTTGTGCGTGCCCGGCACGTAGTCGGTGATGGCGCCGTCACCATTCAGGTCCACACCGGCCCTGGCGCTGAAGGGCGCGGTGCTGCGCAACGTCCAGACCATGCCCAGAACCACGTCTCCAGGAAGCTGATACGCACCGCTCGCCACCATGGAGTGCCGGCGATCGGCGTTGCCGTATCCTTCGTCGTACTCGGGGTGGGCCGCATCAGTGATGGTGCCCGTAGAGGTCGCGCCGAACGAGTTGTCGGTGACCTTCTGCAGCGTGTACGACAACGTGTACTGGTACCGGCTCGATAGCCGCTTCTCCAGGCGCACCAGCATCGCGCGGTACTGCTGCCACCCGACCGACTGTACTTGCGTAATGTTGCCCCAGGCGGGAAGCGGTCGCACGCCGTTTATCGGCGTGTTAATCGCGACGCCTGCGTTGAACTTGTTCGACTTCGTGTTGACGCCGTCCACGTTGATGGCCATGTCGGCGCCGAGCTGCCGGGAGAACCCTGCGCTGATCGTGTCCGCGTACGGGTTCACCATGTCGTCTGAGACGATGCTGATGTTCGGCGGGGCGGTCGAGGCGAACGACGCCGGCGATCGTCCCAGGTACGGGTCGGGATATGACGGGTTGTTGATGCTGATGCTCGTCTGCCGCAGCGTCGTCTCCTCGGCGCCAGGCGTGCCGTTCATGATCGTATTGAAGAGCCGGCCGTAGCCGGCGCGCACGACCGATCTCCCATCGCCGCTGACATCCCACGCGACGCCCAGACGCGGCGAAACATTGTTGTCGTCGCCGCGGTTCTGGAAGTTCACATATGGCAGGACTCGCGGATAGAACGACCCGTCGTTCTTCCGGTCTTCATTCCAGATCAACGTGTCCCGCTCGTAACGCAGACCGAGGTTCAGCGTCACCCTCGTGCTGACCTTCCACTCGTCCTGGGCGTAGAGCTGGTAGTAGTGGTGCGGCTGAGTCCGGATAAGGCCGGGGAACGACGCCTGGAAGCGGCTCGCTCCGGTCAGCGTCGCGAGCGACGCCGCGCTCGTTGGATCGAAGGGTTGATCCGCAACGAAGGTCCACGTGCCGCTCGGGTTGCCCTGGGCGTCCTCGTGAAGCGGGTTGTTCTGGATATCGGCCCCGAACTTGATGTTGTGCGACGAGGCGGAGATGGAGAAGTCATCGCGCCACTCGCGAATCATCGCGTGATGCAGGAAGAAGTTGTCGTTGCCATACTGGAAACTTGGGAAGTTGTAAGTCGCAGTCGTGCCGACGAACCGCTCCGGCGAGAAGTCGAACTTCTTGTAGTACTGCACGCCGCTCGGGCTCTGGTACTGGTGCTGCTGCGCGTAGTTGAAGCGGAACTCGTTCAGGAAACGCGATCCAAGCACCCACGTGTGGCCCATCACGAGGGCGTCGCGCGGAATCAGCGTGTTACCGGCGTTGGCCGACCTGCCGCCGCACCCCTCGCAGATCAATTCCGCTCTCTGCTCGGCGTAGCGGACGAATCCGCTCTGCTTGGGCGAGATCTGTCCGTCAACGCGGGCGAAGAGCTCCCGGTTCGGGAGACCACCGTCGAAGACGCCTTCGAACTTACTGTAGAACTGCGGGCGACCGGTGTTGACCAGGTAACTCGTGTCTTCCTTCGTGCCTTCGGCCGCGACGAAGAAGTGGACGCGGTTCATCACGATTGGGCCGCCGAGAGCCCCGCCGTACTGGTGCCGGTTGTACCGATCGGTGCCCTGACCCGCGTCGACCGCCGCCTGCGTGAACTTGTCGACTTTGTTCATCGCCTTGTTGCGGAGGAATTCATAGCCTTCGCCGCTGAAGACGTTCGTGCCGCTCTTGGTCACGACGTTGATGACGCCGCCCGCGCGCCCGCCGTACTCCGCCGGCGCCTGGCTCGTGAATACCTTGAATTCCTGGATAGCCGCCTGCGGGAAGTCCTGCCGCGGTTCGCCAGCCTTCGTCGACATGTTCATCGTGCCGTCAGCCAGGCTGTTGCTCGTGAACTGGAGCGTGCCCGCGCCAACCTGCGCGTTGCTGCGGCGGGGCCGCGTGCCGTCCTGGCTCGTGCCAGGCAGTAGCAACGCCAGCGTCACGGCGGCACGGTTCGCCACCGGGAGCATCTCGATCTGCTGCTGCGTGATGACCGAGGAGACTTCGCTCTTGGTGACTTCGACCACCGGCGCCTGCCCGGTCACAGTGACCGATTCCTGCAGCGTGCTCAGGCTCATCGAGATGTCCTGGCTGATCTCGCGGTTGATGGTGATTGCAAGGTTCGTCACGGTCGCGGTCGTGAAGCCGACCAGCTCCGCTTTCAGCTCGTACCTACCCAGCGGCAACGCCCCGAACCGGTACTGACCGTTCGCGCTGGTCACGTCCGTCTGGGTGAAGCCGGTATCGACGTTGCGAACCGTGATCGCCACGCCAGGGAGCACGCCGCCCTGGGCGTCGGCCACCGTTCCGATAATTACGCCGCGTTCGCCCTGGGCCGCCGCCGTCGCGGCGACGCCCAGCGCGAGCACAAGTACGAGGAGTTGACAGGTCCGCTGTCGTGAGACGAACACCTTACACAATCTCAACATTTGCGTCCTCCTGGACGTTGGGATGACATGTACTCGCCGAGACAAGCCCCTCCGCAACCGGTGTCTTCGGGAAGAAACCGTTGTGAGTCAAGCGTATGCGGGAGAGCCTGAACTGCGGCTGACGCTACACCGTGGATATTGTTTCGTCAAGCAAACCACGGTTTGCGTGGCCCTGCGACGCCCCGCGTCGCCCCGCGTTCCTGACGGACGGAGGTGTGCT
>DAIRVG010000006.1:46735-92131 GCA_036802945.1 Vicinamibacterales bacterium | reverse complement strand
TGAAGGCGACGACCGACGGCGTCGTACGGCTCCCTTCCTGGTTTGGAATGACGACGGGTTCGCTGCCTTCGAGAACCGCGACGACCGAGTTGGTCGTGCCCAGATCGATGCCAATGACATTGCTCATTGCTCAACTCCCATCTCTGTCGTTCGGAACGTTCGAACCGTTCGGATCGTTCAAACGTTCTGACCGTTCAGGCGTTACGACCGTTCGTGACGTTCATTGTTCCGAACCTTCCAAAGAACGATCCGAACGGCACGAACGACCTGAACGATTCGAATGGGTCGAACGATCTGAACGTCTCGAACGTTCCGAACGTTCCGAACGGATGGTTAGTACGAGATCGTGATCCGATTGTCGACCGAGGTGACTCCGGGCGCCGACCATGCGGCGCGCTCGGCTTCCTGCCGCTCAGCCCAAGAACGCACGGTGCCCTTCAGCGTGACTTTGCCGCCATCGACCTCGACCGTGATGCGCTGGGCGTCGGTTTCCGCCGTGCGGCGAAGCGCCTCTTCGATCTTCTTCTTGAGGTCGGTGGGCGTGACGCGCGGCTTCACGACGATCAGGTTGCTCACGCCGATCACACCGACCGTCCGCCGCGCCACGCGCTCGGCGTCTTCCTTCTGGTACTTCCACTCGACGTCTCCCTTGAGCGTCACCCATCCCTTGCTCACCGTGATGTCGAGCTTGTCGATCGGTACAAACGCGTCCCACTCGAGCGCGCGCACCACGGCCTGGGCGATATCCTCATCAGTCCGTTCGGAACTACCGGGCAGCTTGACCTCGATGTCGTTGGCGACCGCCTTGACGCCGCGCACGCGGTGCGCCGCTTCCTCCGCCGCCCATTTCTTCGTGTACGAATCGACCCGCCCCGTCAGTGTGACGACACCGTTCATGACGGAGACGCCGACCTCGTTGGCCTGGACGCGCGGTTCCCATTTGAGCTCGGCCAGTACGTCGGCCTGGATCTGCGTGTCGGTGCGTGTTTCGGTTGCGATTGCAGTTGCCATGTGAGCACTCCTTCAGCATTGCGATTGCGGCTAGACGCGCGCGGCCGACGTGATCACGTGATTCGCCACCATCGGCGGTGGCAACGACACGACGAAGCGGCTGCCGCGTTCGAGACCCGCACTGAATGCTTCAACCGTGCCGCCTTGCAGCTCGACGAGCTGCTTCACGATGGCCAGGCCGAGGCCGCAGCCGGGCGCGGTGTTCTCGGCCTGGGTGAACGCATCGAAGATGCGACGGAGCGCACCGTTCGAGATCCCGCGCCCGTTGTCCGCAACCACGAGGAGACGTCGCGAGGTCCTGCTGGAGCTGCACCCATACGCGCTCGCCCGCACGCGTATGTTTGAACGCGTTGGAAACGAGGTTCGAGACGATCTGGCGCAGCCGCAGCGGGTCCGCTTCGATCCAGACCGCGCTGGCAGGCAGTGAGACGTCGAGCTGCTGACCGTACTCATTTGCGATCGGCATGACCATGTCAACGGCCTCATCGACGACCTCTCGCAGATCGAAGCACGCGTGATGAACCTCCATCGATGTCCTGCCGAGCGCCGCGGCCACGAGCAGATCGCCGACCAGGTGAGTCATGTGATCGATCTGGCGCTCGATCGTGCGGCACGCATGCTCGCGAATCCGCGTGTCCTCGCACTTTTCAGGAGCTGTAGCGCCGACTGCATCGGCGACAGCGGTTGGCGGATTTCGTGGGCGAACTTCGTAAGAAACTCCACGTCGGTGTCGATGGGGTACGGCATGGCGAACGCTCCCGCGATCGATGCATTGCCAGACGGGTACCGCGCTCGCGGAGGCGTTCTTGCTTCGGCCCGCCTTCGCGGCTTGTGCCTGACCGCTTCGGCGGGGCAAGCCCACGCACCGTCGGAGGTCCTATGCTCGCCAGACTTGCCCGTGGTTGGCCGCTGCTCCTCATCCGCGCAGTATTCGGTTTCGCGATGGGCATCGCGGCGCTGGTCTCCCCGCCGTGGTCCACCTTCGGTCTCGCCTTCCTCATTGCGGCGTATGCGCTGGGCGATGGCGCGCTTTCGCTGATGCTCGCTGTAACGGCGTACGATCAGCGCGGGTCTGGCGCCCTCGTATTCGAGGCGGTCGTCAGGATCGGCGTTGGTGTGTTCGTATTGGCCCTGCCGGGCGTAACGGCGCTGTGGCTGATGGATGTCTTTGCGGTCTGGGCATTCCTGAGCGGCGCCGCCGCGATTGCGGTGGCGATCGCCCTCCGGCGGGAGCTGTCGGGTGAGTGGCCCCTACCGCTCGCCGGCGTCGTTTCGATCGTGTGCAGCCTCTGGCCGCTGGTGGCGCGCGACGACGCCGTCGATCCGCGCTGGGTCATCGGTCCCTACGCGATGCTGTTCGGCTTCACGCTCCTGGCGCTGGCGCTGCGACTGCGGAGGCTGGCGCTCGAGATTGCGGAAGGAGCCTAGACCACAAAGACGTTTCGAACCACGAAGGGCACTAACGTCACGAAGAACACGAACTAAAACAGATTTGAATTTCGTGACCTTCGAGACTTGCGTGACCTTCGTGGCTAAGACAGCTACACCGTCGCGACGACGAGCCTGCGCAGTCTGACGCCAAGCGAGATCAGGATAATGCCCGCGGTCATCGCGTAGACGCCGAGGACCCACGAGATCCCGACAGCTCCGGCCACCGGAAACGCAAACACCAGGACGCCGAACAGGATTGAGACGATCCCGCTCAGGACGAGCATCCACTCTCCCGTGATCACCTGGCGCAGACGAATCGCGGCAACGATCTCGAAGACGCCCGTGATGATGGCCCACGCGCCGATGAACAGGATCAGCACCAGCGCGCTGATGGCCGGCCACATGAACGTCAACACGCCAGCGGCGATACCGACGACGCCCTGCAGCACGTGCGCCCATCGGCCGTGCGCGCCTGTACGCGAGAACCCGAGAACCAGGTTCGTGATTCCGTCGACAATCGCGTAGGCCCCAAAAATGACGACGAGCGCAGCGATCGTGATACCTGGCCAGAGGAACGCGACGATCCCGACGACGACGCCCACGATCCCTCTAACGATCAGCACGGAAGATCCGTCCATCTATCACCCCCTGGGAGCGGACGCGCAAGCGCGGTGCCGGTATCTGCCGCTGCGTATGCCGAGCCAGAGCGGCCGGCGGCCCGTGCGAGCGTTCGCGAAGTCGTGATTTTACGCTGCGTAGGCGCAAGCTCGTCTCATCGCGAACATGCGAGCCTGGATCGGGTCCCCTCTGCTCATCGTGCCTTCGGCTCCTCATTCGCGCGCAGGTTGCTTCCGGCGTCAACAGGATGTCGCTTCATATTTACAGTAGACCCGTATCTAGTTGTAGTACGTGGATGCCTCTCAATTGATCAGTACGTCCAGAGACACTTTTTTCGACGTTTTTCGCCATTCCTGCAGAGCGGCCCACGCCGCCTGAAAAGCCGGAGCTCAATTTCATGGAAGCTCCCGCAGGAACGCCGCCACCAATCAAGACATGGTGGTATCCGGGATCGCGAACCGGCTATGAGTTTCTGTATCCGAAAGAGGAGGCCCGTCGTCTCGCCAAGGCCGCCACGCAGCCCGTTTTGACGACGGCGGCGGAGACCACGAAGCCGGAGGAGACGCGCAACGGCGCATTGACCCGGATATCCGCTAGTGGCGCGGAAGCCGCCGTGAACAATGAATCCTCGCCCACGTCAGCGATGCCGGCGGGTGACCGGCAGGACGGCGAGGTCGCGCCGGATACGATCGTGATCACGATCGTTCCCTGAGCCGGGCCAGCGTATTCCTCGTGCTGATGTCGCCTCACCGGCGACACGGCACGAGGGCCACCCGATGCTCGACGCCTGCATGCGCACCTCCAGGTAACAAGATGGCGCGCGCAGCCGTGTGTCACCGATTTGACACCGTGCTGCCTCCTATTGGCGGCAGACTTTCGTGATCCCTATGGGAGAGTTCTGCCATCACCACAAGTACGAGCTCACACACGAACACGAAACGCGACCACATGTGAAACGCATCCCCTTTCACGCCATCAGCACCGCGAATCGCATTCCCCCTCGATTGTCGAACTTCACTTTGAGTATCGGCGTTGCTTTGCCACGGCAGCGCCTGCGTGTGTACGCGCACGCGAGCTCAACGCCCGATTCGGTCTCAGCAGGAGGGATCCATGCGAAAAGACGTTTCACGGTTGTCTGTGATCATCGCGACAGCAGCGGCGCTGGCCTTAACGGTGCCCTTAGTGGCGCAGCAGGCGAGCGGCCGGCAACAACAGGAGCAACAGAAACAGCAACAGCCGCAGCAGGGAGCCACGGCGGGCCAGCCCGCGAAGGTGGACCTCGATGATCTCGAGAAAAACCCCGAGAAGTATCTCGGCAAGACCGTGACAGTCGAGGGCGAAGTGGACAGAGTGCTCGGACCGCATCTGTTCACCATCGACGAAAAGGACTGGGTCGATCTCGATCGAGAGATGCCCGTGGCCGTCCCCGAACCGTTCACGGCGATTGTGAGGGGCGACGGCCCCGTCCGTGTGACCGGCATCATCGAGAAGTTGCCCATCGCCAAGGTCGAACAGGAAGGAGGAATCATCAGGGATCCGAAGATCAAGGCCGAGATCGAGACCAAGCCGGTGCTGGTTGCCACCGAGGTCACGACGGTCACACCCGCGGCGGCGGTGGTAAGCCTTCGCGTTCCGATCCCCGGAGCCGTGGGCACGTCGGGCTCGAATGCCCAGACGCCGTTGACGGATACCAACCAGGTCGCAAGCGCCAACAACAACAATCTCGTCGGGCGGCGCGTCAGTTTGACCAACGCTACCGTCTCCGGGATGAATTCCCTG
Organism: Vicinamibacterales bacterium; assembly: GCA_036802945.1. Taxonomy (GTDB): domain Bacteria; phylum Acidobacteriota; class Vicinamibacteria; order Vicinamibacterales; family UBA2999; genus Gp6-AA40. The sequence goes on along the minus strand of DAIRVG010000006.1, from coordinate 87,292 downwards.
GGATTCTGGGTTCGTACAGCATCCGGCGAGCGTCTCTTCGTGATGCCCGTGAAAAAGACCGCGGTGAAGGACGGGCAGACCGTCGCTGTTGAGGGGGTCGTGCTCGAAATGCCGGAGGGGCTGAAGGCCGAGGTGGGCTCAGGCGAACCGGTCTACGTCTACGCGGACCGCGTAACCGCCCGCTGACTGAAACGCCGGGGCCTCGGGCTCCGGCGTCTCCTGCGCACCATCGCGCCCGTGCACGTTGACATGGCGCGCGAATGCTTCCCGCACACGGCAGGACGTGTACGTCTCAGAACGTCGGTACGGAAGCTTCCTCCGGACGATCGCTCTTCCCGACGACATCGATGTCGAACGCGCCGATGTCAGCGAAGAGGATGGTGTGCTGACGATTCGTTTCCCGAAGGTTGAGAGTCGGACGGAGCGGCGACGTATTCCAGTCGCCACGTGATCGGAGCGGTGTCATCCGCAGAATCGGCCAGTCACAGGGAGCTCAGGCACGGTCATTGGCCGTGCCTGGACCAGCCGCTCGAGCGATGGGCTCCGTCGCTGTAGCCTTGAAAGGCGCTCTTTGATTGATCAGGTGTCGAGAATTACCGCCGCGCGCCGTCGAGGATCGGGCGAGGGACCGTACGAGCCTGCTGGATCGTCGCGGTTCGTCGATTGCAGCGGAGTCCACGATGTGACAATGGCTGAGATACCTCTTTCGGATCAGCGCCCGCTCGTCACAGTTTACGGACGCACCGGATCGGCGCACTGCCACGAGGTTCGGGACTTCCTGTTTCGAAATGACGTGCCCTTCGAGTGGATCGAGCTTCGCACCGACGTAGAGGCGCGGGCGATTGGACTCAACAGCATCGGCGACGATCGCCTGCCGGTCTGTGTCTTCGCGGACGGCACACGGATCGAGCGTCCGACGATTCGACAGGTCAGCGAGAAGCTCGGGTGGCTTCGCGATCCCTCGCTGAGCAATTACGACCTGGCGATCTACGGCGCTGGACCGGCCGGCCTGAGCGCGGCGGTCTACAGCGCGTCGGACGGCCTGAAGACGATCGTCATCGAGCGATGGGCCGTCGGCGGGCAGGCGGGCAGCAGTCCGAAGATCGAGAATTACCTTGGCTTTCCCCGAGGCATTAGTGGCGCCGAGCTCGCCGATCGCGCCCGCGAGCAGGCGTGCCGGTTCGGCGCGGAGATCCTCATCGCCCGTGAAGGCGTGCGCGCCGAGTTTTCCGCGGGCAAACGCGTGGGCTATCTCGCCGACGGCACCAAGGTCGTCGCGCGCGCAGCGATCTGCGCAACCGGTGTCGACTATCACCGCCTCGCCCTGCCGAACGAAGAGAGATTCCGTGGTGCAGGCGTCTATTACGGAGCCGGTGCAAGCGAGGCCCCACTCTGCGTCGGGCAATATGTCGTGGTGGTCGGCAGTGGCAACTCGGCGGCACAGGCAACGCTTCACTTCTCACGGCACGCGCCGCGCGTGACGCTCGTCATTCGCGGCGACAGCCTCAAGAGCAGCGTTTCCGGTTACCTCATCGATCGCATTTACTCGGCGAGCAACGTCGAAGTTCTCACACGCGCCGAAGTTACCGCACTCGATGGGCGCGAGGTGCTCGAGGCTGTCGTCGTGACGAATAATCAGACGGGCACGCAGCGACGCATCGAAACGCACTGGTTGTTTGTCTGCATCGGTGGAGCGCCGCGCACCGAATGGGCCGCTGCGCTCGGGGTCGTTCGCGACTCGGCCGGATATCTCGTGACCGGACCCGATCTGCTTCACGATGGGGGCGCACCTGACGGTTGGCCGCTCGATCGGTCTCCGTATTACCTCGAGACCAACGTGCCCGGCCTGTTCGCTGCGGGCGACGTGCGCCATGATTCGGTCAAGCGCGTCGCGTCGGCGGTCGGAGAGGGCGCGATGGCCGTCGCCTTTGTGCATCGGTATCTCTCGACGGGTTGATCGTCTCCATCCCTCGCAACCACCCGCGCAGCGGAAGGCGCGATTGAACGCGATCTCGCGCCTCGTCTCCGGTCCCGGCGTGAGCGTCGGCTGTGGCGATCTCGCCTCGGCGGTCGCGTTGGCCATCGGCACGTTGCCTCTCACCAGCGGAACGCCACGCCGACATTCAGCCGGACGAAGTCGAGGTTCTCGAGGAACGCGTCCACGGGACTGCCACCGGAGTGCTCGCCAAGCCGGAGGTACGATCGCTTCGATGGCCGCAGACCTAGAGGCTTGAGCCCGGAGTTCTCGACAACGTCGACGACAGCAGAACTGCTTGGCTTGCTAGCGGCGGACACCCTCATCAGCCTTACTCGGACTGACGCCGCGGCGCTGAAGCAGATCGAATCACAATAAGGACGGTGACCAATGGCTGACGTGGTGAAGAAACACAGCATCTCTTCTGAGCTCGCACAGAAAATGGTGAATGCCGCGATGGCGAAAGCCAGAGAACTGGGCGTTAGCGAGAACGTAGCGATTCTCGACGACGGCGGCAATCTCAAGGCCTTTAGCCGGATGGATGGGGCCTCGGTCCCTACCATTGAGATTGCGCAGAAGAAGGCGTACACAGCCCTGTTCGGCGTCTCCACGCAGGACTTTTTCGACTTTATTAAGGGCGACCCGTCGCTGTTGGCCGGCATCCCCACGCTTGCGCGTGTCGCCGCGTGGGGTGGAGGATTTCCCATTAAGGTGAACGGAGAAGTTATCGGCGCGATCGGGCTAAGCGGAGCGCCCACGGTGCAGAACGACGTCGATTGCGCAAAGGCTGCCTTAACGCTCGTATCCGATGCGGTACCGTCTAACTAATTGGTTGCTGGGAATCAGTGGGTGAATCACGCGGCCTTGCAGTCTCGCAGCTGCATTCGCCGCGTCGTGGGGGAACACATCATGAACATTGAGCATCACAAGCAGCGCCTCCTCGACCTGGAAAAAACTCTGTCCGCTCGGATTGGCCAGGAAGCCGACCAGGGCCGGGGAGAATTCATCGACTCGGCGCATGACGTCGGCGACGCGAGCGTCGCCGACGAGGTGGCGTCAGAGGCATTTACCGAAGCCGAACACAATTCGGATGTGCTGCAACAGGTGCGCGACGCGTTGGACCGCGTGGCCGATGGCACGTTCGGCACGTGCATCGTTGACGGTGGACCGATCGAGGAGCAACGGCTCGAGGCCGTGCCTTGGACTCCTTATTGTCTGAAGCACGCACAGCGTCTTGAGGCCGCAGCGTCGTCGAGAACGCCGACCCTGTAGCAGGGGCCATCCTTCCGGTGGGATCGACTCGGTCCTCATTGTCGGGCCGGCTTCAGCGAAGCACGAAGGTTGACAGGAGATGGATGCATGGGAGACGGCGGCTCTTGCGTAGCCCTCGGGCTGAAGGCATGGAAGACCCAAATCGATCGGGCGGACAAGCTTTTTGGAGGTCTCTCCTCCGAGGAGGTCCTGCGGGAAATAGCGCCCGGCAGGAACAGGATTCTTTACCTGTGGGGACATCTGACAGCCATCCACGACGCGATGCTGCCGCTGCTGGGGCTGAGAGGACGACTTCATCCCGAGTTTGAACTCGCCTTCGTCTCGAATCCCGACAAGTCGCAGGCTGACATTCCGTCGCACGAACAGGTTCGCCTGGCATGGAACGTCGTCAATGCTGAATTGTGGAAGGGGTTTGAAAAAATGTCGGGGTCCGACTGGGTCCAGCGGCACTCTGCCGTATCGGAAGAAGATTTCGCGAAGGATGCGTCGCGCAATCGCTTCGCCGTCCTGCTGAGCCGCACGAACCACCTGTCCTATCACCTCGGCCAGGCGATGCTCGCACCCAAGAGTGCGCGAGCGTGAAGCATCGGAGCTGGAGAGTTTCAGTTCAGCAATGACGGAGAAGGACAGTGACCAAAAAGCTCGAAGGTAAGACCGCCGTCATCACCGGCGGGACAGAAGGCATCGGGTTGGCTGCTGCAAAACTCTTCGTCGAAGAGGGTGCCTATGTCTTCATCACGGGCCGCCGCCAGAAGGAACTCGACGAGGCTGTGAAGGCAATCGGCGCCAACGTGTCTGGAGTTCAGGGCGACATTGCCCAACTGGCTGACCTTGATCGTCTGTACGAGACCGTCGCGAAGATGAAGAAGCGAATCGATATTGTTTTCGCCAACGCCGGCATTGGCGAATTCGCTCCCTTTTGGGGCCGTCACCGAAGAACACTTCGACAGACTCTTCAACATCAATGTGAGGGGAACGCTGTTCACGGTGCAAAAGGCCTTGCCGATACTGAATGATGGTGGCTCAATCATTCTCACCGGCTCTGTCGCGAGTGTGAAGGGTACGGCCGCCTTCGGCGTCTACGCCGCGAGTAAGGCGGCGCTTCGCTCGTTCGTGCGCACCTGGACGACAGATCTGAAGGACCGTCGTATCCGTTCGAACGTTGTGAGTCCTGGTCCAATCGATACGCCGCTGGCGGGTCGGCAATCTGCAGACGTGATTGCGCGGATCGTGGCCACCGTCCCGATGGGACGCATGGGGGAACCCGAGGAAGTTGCGAAGGCGGCGTTGTTTCTGGCTTCGGATGACTCCAGTTTCGTCACCGGTATCGAACTGTTCGTTGACGGTGGCAGAGCCCAGATCTGATCAAAAGGGGGAGACTGGGATGAATAGATCCCTGACGTGGGAGGTGTTCCTGGCGCCGAGCATACCGGCTATCGCGCCCGATGTGGCTCCAGGCGAAACAGCGCGGCCGTGGCCGCCGATTTCGTCAACGCTGATTTCTGGGGAACGCGACGCTGTTCTGGTCGACACTCCTATTACGATCGAGCAGTCGCGCGCCCTGGCGGATTGGGTAGTCGCGAGCGGAAAGAATCTGACGACGATCTATGCCACCCATGGCCACGGCGATCATTTCTTTGGCACCCGTACAATTCTGGAGCGATTTCCAAGTGCCCGTTTCGTCGCGCGGCTGGAGGTGATCAAGGTGATGCGGCAGCAAGCGTCGCCAGAGTCTCTCGAGACCTTTTGGAATCCGCGGTTTCCCGACCAGATTTCAAGCCAGCTTGCGATCGCGGAAGAGCTGACTGGAAACGTCATTAACCTGGAAGGCCATGATTTAGTCAGTGTGCCACTCGGATTCACCGACACCGCTAGCACAACCTGCCTTCACGTTCCATCCATCGGTTTGATCGTTGCGGGTGATGCTGCCTACAACGGCGATCATCTGCACCTGTCAGAGTCGCCAGATGCGCAGAAGCGCCAAGAGTGGATTGCTGCCCTAGATGGAGTCGCTTAAGCCACGCGCAGTCATCGCCGGGCACAAGCGCGTCGGGAACGATGATAGCCCTCGGATCATTGGAGAAACCCGGAAATATATCCGCGATTTCGAGCGCTTGGCCATGCAGACGACGACCGCGCGGGAACTGTATGACGGAATGCTCACGCTGTACCCTGATTGGATCAACCGAGGTGCGCTCTGGAGTTCAGTGCTCGCCGTAAAAACGTCAGTCTGACCTCAGATTACGTCACGCGGCGGCGCGAATGACTCGACCACGTCGTAGATCCCAGGCTCGAACTTCGCGATGGTGAGCGCTTCCTGGAGATAAGGAACGGGCCCCGGGTCCCTTCGCATCGTCTCGTAGTCGTCAAGCCCACGCCATTGCGCATACATCGTGACCTTGGTACCATCCCGGCTTCTGTGAAGGCTCGAGGAGATAAAGCCGCGCGCGTGGCGAACGAATGTGTCAGTCACCTTGGTGAGAAGCTCGACGAGCCGTGACTGATTCGAGGGGTCGACGGTAAAGACGTTGATCAACGTAACCAGGTCAGCGTCCTTCGAGATCGTGGTCATCGTACTCTCTCCCGGGTTGACGCTAGGATTAGGCCGACCGAGGTGCCGCAATGACGTCTGCGGAGCTAGGAGCATAACGCCAACCAACCGCCAATCGCTCCAATCAGCGCTCCCACTTCACCGACGCCCGTCAGGCCAGCGAATCGCAAACCTCAAACAGCGAGAATCCACACGACGCGGGCCACGCGGGTGAGTCGATTGCCTCCACCACGCGATCGCAGTAGTTCAGCTCAAAAATCGATCTGCGCACCAAACTTGAGAAGCCGCCCTCCGAGGAGCGTCGTCGGAGTCAACCACGCGGGTCCGTAGGCTGAGTTAATAGTCTGGGGCGCTCGATTGTTGAAGACGTTGTAGAGATCCAGCATGCCCTGGATGCGCCCGCGCGAGTACCGGATGCTTTTCGTCAATCGCAGGTCGGTCTGGTTCAATCGCTGGTCAAACAGCGCTCCAGATACGGTGGCGCTGGTGGTTTCGCCACTCGGCAGGAGCGGTACGGTGACCGTGGCCGAACACTCGCCCTCGGCCGGACAGGACGACAGGTTCCGCCCCAGAGATGCTACGACCTGCGCGTTTGTCCGAACCAGGTTCGCGGTCTGAATGATGCCTGGAAGGGTCTTGAAGGTGCCGCTCACCTGAAGGCCCCACGGTAACGGGTAGACCGCCTGAATCTTCGCTTGCGATCCGATGCCATTCCACCAGGAAGACGTCACTCGGCAGAACTGCTCGTTCCTCGGATAGTTGGCGTTCGCCTGCGGTGCGTCTGCCCGACGTGGCGCAGCGCCGCCATCTTCAACGGCAATGACGATGTAACGAGCCAGACGACCGATCGATCTACAGTCACACATCATGTGCGGGGACCTGCTGAACCCGCCTAAACAGAAACCACGCTGACTGGTTGACGAAGACAACGGCGGATTGCCGCCGACCCTTCTTTTTTGGGACGCGACAGGTACACGCGGGGACAGCGCCCGCGCGTAAGCGACTTCCTGTAAACAGGTTATGGGAATTGGAGGCGGCGGGAGTCGGTCTGCCGGAATCGTCGAATTTCCGAATGATCTCGAGAACTCGAAGCGCATGATCCGCAAGAAACGATAGAAAGCCGGGGTCCAGGTACAAAACAGGTACAGCGGACTCTCATCGTATTGACCACGCGAACGACGCGAGGACGCCGTCGATCGACAGGCAGCAGCCCGCTGCCCCGGGAATAGTGGCCAGGAGATTTTTCGGACTCGGAACGTCGGCCAGCCAGTTCCGTCTGACGAGAAATAATTCTGATCGCTGGGTAAGAAACCCCCGCCGGGATTCAGAAGCCGAAGAGATAGACGGCGCCGGAACCGGTCACCGAGTTGTCGTTCCCGTTGCCGTTCGCACCCCTGGCACCGCCGTCTTCGGAGCGAGCGCCCACGGCCAACGCGCCATTTCTGCTGAGCGCGACGCCGCTACTAAACTCGTCGAACGCTTCAGTGTTTGACCCCTTCACGTAGGACTGAAACGTCCAGGTCGCACCGGCCCGAGTGAAAAGGTACAAGGCGCCGGCTTCGCCCGCGGAATTGTCATCCTGCCTGCCATTGATGCCCTTGGCGGCGCCGTCTTCATTGGGAGCGGACACCGCCAGCGTGTTCCCGTCACCACTCAACGCCAGGCGCACACCAAACCAGTCCTCGATCCCAGAATTCGAGGCCTTGAACGACGCCTGCTGGAACCACTTAGTGCCCGAACGGATGAACACGTACGCTGCGCCGACCGAGATATCGTCAAGCGTGCCGATTCTTCCCGAATGGCCAGTTTCGACCGTGTTAATGCCTGTCGTCAGGCTGTCTTCGTCGGGTGCTCCCGCCGCTACGGTGTTGCCGTCATCGCTGATTGCAACCCAGGCTCCGAGTGAATCCGCTCTGTCTTGGGTTGACGCCTTCAGATAGGCCTGCCGCGACCATGACGCGCCACTTCGTGTAAAGACAAAGACGGCGCCTGTTCCAGGTGCGTTGTTGTCCTCCGGCCCGTTGATGATATTGGACGAGCCGGCTTCATCGTATGCGCCGACTGCCAAGGTGTTGCCATCGGCACTCAGGCTAACGGAGTAGCCAAAAAGGTCATTGGCATCGGCCCCGTTGGGACTGGACGACTTGACGTAGGCCTGCTGCGACCAGCGGCTGCCGGTGCGAGCGAACACGTACACGGCTCCGGCGTTGTTGGCCGTGTTGTCCGCCTGGTTGCCGTTGATTCTGGCATCCGCGCTGTCTTCGGAGATGGCCCCTGCCGCCAGCGTGGTGCCGTCGTCGCTGAGAGCCAGGGAGAACCCGAACTGGTCGCCATCCTCCGCTTCGCCCGGGTTCGATGCTTTGAGGTACGCCTGCTGGAACCAGACGGCGCCTCTACGAGCAAACACGTATATCGCACCGGATTGCTCCAACGAATTGTCCGCCTGGTCTCCGTCGACTCCGGTTGACCGGCTGTCCTCGAAGGGTGCCGACACAGCCAGAATGTTGCCGTCTGCACTGAGGGCGACCAGGTGTCCAAACTGGTCGTTGATGCCGGGATTCGAGGCCTTCAGATAGGCCTGCTGCACCCAGCGGTCGCCCGCACGCGCGAAGACGTATACGGCGCCTGAGCTGAAAGCGGACGCATCCGTCTGATTGCCGTTGATGCCGGCGGCCGCGCTGCTTTCCGCCCGCGCGCCCACGGCCAGGGTGTTGCCATCGCCACTCAGAGCTATCGCGTCGCCGAACTGAGCCCGCTCGCTCGGGTTCGAGGCTTTGATGTAGCCAACCTGCTTCAACGGAAACGTGGACGATGGCTGGACGATGGGCCCTGGAATGGGAGCGGGAGTCTGGGGTCCTTGTCTCGCACGCTGCGACTGCGCCCTGGTGTCCGTGGTCATGCCGGTCACTGCCACGGAGACCGCGAAGGCGAAGGACACGGCCGTGCGGATGATCATGATTGACGCGAATCAATTGTAGTCAACTGTTTCGCAGGATGCATCTGGACGCGTACGGGAGGGCTGCAGACCGCCCGCGTGACTTTCTCCGAGCGCTGAAGAACGAGGTACTACTGAAAGCACGGACAAACGGAAAAGAACTCAACTAACCTGTCGCCGAATCGGGTTAGCGCCATCTGAAGGTTTGCAAACTACGACAGATCAATGAGCGTGAGCCCCTCTGCGCGGGCCGCGCTGTTAAGGCGGTCGTCGAACGCTGCAAACAAGATGCGCTCACCGATCTCGCGTTGCAGATACAGAGAACTTGCGAGTTGGACGGCATCGCTAGAGCGCAGAACCTCGTAAGTCGGAACCTCGTATGTCGCAGCGTGGCCACCGATACATTGGTCTTCAACTTTCACCATCGTCAGATTCCGCCGTTCATGCGTGGGCTTAACCAGACCGCCTTGATGGAATCGCCGGGTGCTGCAGCGTGGAGTCTTTCCATCCCGAACGCTCGGCGCCGATCACTATGCTGATTGAGGGGATGAACGCCTCGCCTACTCGGCCCGTGGAGCCTTACTGAAAATGACCTCCGGGTCGCCTGAGGTCCCATTCGACAGCGCACCCGCCGCTCCTTTCCTTGAGAACAACGCGCTCGCCGCCGCAAACAGGATCGCACCGCCGATCGCCGCGAAGAGGAGAACGTATTTTGAGCTGGTCATTGCGCCTTCCATTTCTCGGACCCGACTACCTACTTGGTCAACGATCCCCTCGATCGCCTTGCCCTCTCTGCACCTTCGTCTTGGCCTTGTGCCGACGATCCGACGCGAGTGAAGGACCGAGTTGTTCGCTTTCTTTTAACGTGCCGCCCGACTTTCGACGCACGAAGCGCGTGCCGCCAACCTTTGTGTCCCATGCGCTCGCGTTTAGTCGATCCCCTTTTAGCCATGGATCACCGTCCGCGACATTGAAGCTGCAAGCGGGTTGCCGCAGATGGCACCGACGTTGCAATTTGGTGGACAGCATCGCTCGTCCCCCACTCTGGCGGGACGGCAAACCATCCCACCCCCCGGACGGGAGGCGCAATTGGCCTCCCGGCATGCCCTCTTTGTGGAGACGATCTCTGTGGTGAGTCCTCGGCTACACAGCGGTGACGATGATTGGACATCATGTGCGGGGACCTTTCTGGACTCGCCTAAACAGAAACCACGCTGATTGGTTGACGAAGACAACGGCGGATTGCCGCCGACCCTTCTTTTTTGGGACGCCACAGGTACACGCGGGGACAGCGCCCGCGCGTAAGCGACTTCCTGTAAACAGGTTATGGGAATTGGAGGCGGCGGGAGTCGAACCCGCGTCCGAAAGCACGTCGTCGTGGGACTCTACATGCGTGTCCGCTTCTGTTTTCTCGTGCCCGACGTGAAAAAGCGGCGAAAAACCGTCAGGCACCAGACCCGGAACGTCTCACGGTTGCGCGCCGGGCCGCCGCGCAACCGCCAGCCTGCTTAATGACATTCGACCCCCAACCACCAGGCGAGGCTGAGGCGAACGCTCACAGCTTAATTAGGCTGCGAGAGCGTACTGAGAATCCGCAGTTAACGGATGTTCCATCAGATTTACGAGTTAATGGTGCTCGGCATGCATCCCGCGATCTCGAGCTCCCGTCGAAGCCAAATTCGCCCCCTCGGTTGAGATCCGTGGCGCGCCGGACGCTCCCGACGCACCTGACCATTGTACGGCACGTCCGGCTGAGGCCTGGGCTGTAAGGCGGCCCGCCCTGAGGTCCGACACTATTCCCTGGCATTCCTTCCTCCGGGCCATCTTGGGGTAGCTGTGTCGGGGAGTGCAGGAAGTCCACCGGATGGTCGATATTCTAGAAGGAGAACCGGTGGGTAGGAGCCTCGGTGCGGCGGTCGAACCGCAAACCCTCCAGCAATTTACGGCACCGCCTTTATAATGCGCACAGATCCGAACATGTCCTTCGAAGACCAGGTCCACGCGGCGCTGGACGGCGCTGCCGCCAGCCTCCGGCGTCACCTCGACGCGGACGTGCGCGCCATTGCCCAGGAGGTGGCTCGCGTGTCGGCGGAAGAGCGGGAAAGAGCCGTTGCCGCCGCAAGGGAAGCAGCCGCTGCGGAGGTCCGTGTCCTGGCGGAAGCGCAGATTACGCAGTTGCGCGCCGCGGCCCAGAAACACGCCGAAGACCTGAAACACGTCGCAGAAGGACAGATCGGCGAGCTGCGCAAAGCGCTCGACGATCTGCGCGCGCACGCGCAGCAGCAGCTCGACGCCGCCCGCCGCATTGCGCAGGCCGAGATCGAAAAAGCGCGCGCCGAAGTCGAACAGATTCAGGGAGTGTTGGAAAGCGCGCGCGGCGACACGGCCCTGGCCCGTGAAGACGTCGAAAACACCCGCCGCGAAGTCGAACAGGTACGCGGGGAATTGGACCTCTCCCGCCGCGAAACGGCCGGAGCCCGCGGGGAAGTCGAAGTCGCGCGAGCTGACGTGGAACGCACCCGCGCGGAAGCGGAGAGAGCCTCGCTCTTCGCGCAGGCCCAAGCCGAGAAGGCCCGTGCGGACGCCAGTGCCGAGATCGCGCGTGTCCAGGCTGACGTTGACAGGGCCCGCAGCCAGGTCGAACAGGCACACCAGGAACTAGACAACGCGCGCCGCGAAATCTCCGCGGCCCACGTCGAAGTGGAAATAGCGCGAGCCGACGCGGAGCGTACCCGCGCGGAAGCGGCGCAAGCCTCTTTGTCCGCGCAGGCCCACGTCGAGAAGCTCCGTGCGGACGCCAGTGTCGAGATCGCGGGCGCTCAGGCGGAAGTCGAAAAAGCTCGAGCCGAGGCGGAACGTACTCGAGCGGAGGCGGCGCAAGCCTCTCTGGCCGCGCAGGCCCACGCCGAGCAGCTCCGTGCGGACGCCAGCGCTGAGATCGCGCGCGCCCAGGCCGAAGTTACAAAGACGCGCGGTGAAGTCGAGCAGGCCCATCGCGAATTGGAAAACGCGCGCCGCGAAACCACCGCGGCCCACGAGGAAATCGATAAGGCGCGAGCCGAGGCGGAGCGTACCCGCACGGAAGTCGAGCAAGCCGTACGATACGCGCAAGCTCACGTCGAGAGGCTACGTGCCGACGCCAGCGCTGAGATCGCGCGTGCCCAGGACGACGTCGAAAAGGCGCGCGGCGAAGTCGTGCAGGCCCGGGGCGAGTTGGACAACGCGCGCCGGGAAACCGTCGCGGCCTTCGCGGAAGTCGAAAAAGCACGAGCTGAGGCTGAGCGTACGCGTGCGGAAGTGGGTCAGGCCTCCCTGTCCGCGCACGCGCAAGTGGAGAAGGTACGTGCGGACGCCAGCGCTGAGATCACGCGCGCCCAGGCGGAGGCCGCAAAGACGCGCGGCGAAGTCCTGCAGGCCCACGCCGAATTAGAAAATGCGCGCCGGGAAACCGTCGCGGCCCTCGGGGAGGTCGAAAAGGCTCGAGCCCACGCGGAGAAGGTCCGTGCGGACGCCAGCGCTGAGATCGCGCGCGTCCAAGCCGATGTGAAAAAGACGGGCGGCGAAGTCCAGCAGGTCAACGTCGAATTAGAGAACGCGCGCCGCGAAGCCGCCGCGGCCAATGGGGAAGTCGAAAAAGCGCGAGCCGAGACGCAGCGTGCCCGCGCCGAAGCGGAGCAGGCCGTACGGTCCGCGCAGGTCCAGGCCGACAAAGCCCGCACGGAAACGGAGCAGGCCGTACGGTCCGCGCAAGCCCAGGCTGAGAAGGCCCGGGCCGACGCTGGCGTCGAGATTGCGCGCGCCCGCGCCGAAGGCGAGAAAACCAGTAAGACGGCAAGCGACCGCAGTGACGCCGAAGCGATCGAACGCGTCCGCATCGACAATCATCAGTCAGAGCTCTCACGTGCGGCTCGTCTTGCGGATGCGATCCGCAACCTGGATGAATCGCACGGCCTCTCCGATGTTCTCGGGCGTCTCGTGCAGTGCGCGGGGCATGAAGTCGATCGCGCGGCGGTCCTTCTCGTCAAAGGTGAGCGGCTTGCAGGATGGCGGCTGACCGGTTTCGGCGCAGGCGCTGCCGCTCCGAAGTCGATTGACATGGACATCGAGGAAGCCGGACTGGCCGGCGCTGTCCTCCAGAGTGGTGTTGCGGCGTCCAGTCCTGCGGACGCATCAGATGCTCGGCTGGCGGTGCCGGCGTTTGCGCGTGATGCCAGGCCGCGACAGTCGATGGCGCTCCCGGTGCGTGTTGGCGGCGAGGTCGTTGCCGTCCTGTATGCCGACGCGCCGCGTCTCAACGGGCCGTCATCTGATGCACAGTCACGGTGGCCGGCTGTGCTCGAAGTGCTGGTTCGTCATGCGAGCCGCGTCCTGGAGGCAATGACAGTTCAACAAGTAGTGAGCTTGTCACTGCCGCGCCCCGTGGCGCGCAGTTCGCATACTGCCGTGCCTGGTCCGGTCTAACATGGTGGAACGGGCGACGACGATGTGGCGCGCCGCTACGCGCGCTTGATGCTGTCGGAAGTCCGGATGGATCACGGGCCGATTGTGGATGCGGGACGAAATTCGGGCCACCTCATGATGAATCTCGGCGGCAAAATCGAGCGGACCCGGCGGCTCTACGAAGCGCGGGTCCCGCCGACCGTACCCGCATGGGCCGAGTACTTCAACCAAGAGCCGGTACGCACACTCGCCGACGGCGATCGAATAGTGCTCGGGGGCGCGCGGTGACCCATGGAATCAATCGCGCAGGCGCGAAGGGCGCGACGTGGTTCATCGTTGCCTGCATGTGCGTCGCGATCGTCGGCCTCGACATCCGCGCGCAGGAGTCTGAAGGCAGTGCCACGCGATCCGCGACGCCAGTTCGCCTGACGCCCACTGTTCACCCGCCACTTCCGGACCGCCCTGTCGATTTCTGGTTCATTCCGGCGACGTTTCCACGTGCATCCACCGCACGGACGGAATCGCCGGCCGCGACATTCGCCCGGGGCGCAAAGCTGATCGACAGCGGAGACCTCGGCGCCGGCCTCCCGCTCGTGAGCACCGATCTCTCCGCAACGCCGCTCGCGGGGTACGCGCAGTACTACCGCGGCGTCGCCCTCGCGGGTCTGAACCGCCTGCCGGAGGCGCAAGACGCGTTGGATGCGCTCGCGAAGAAACAGCCTGCGGGATACCTGGCGGAAGCCATTCCGCTTCACCTCTCGGAGGTGCTGCTGGCGCAGCAGGATGCGCGCCGTGCGGTGTCGGTCCTCGATGATGCGCGGAAGGACAAGGGGCTGACCGTGCCCGAAGACGTGTGGATTCGTCTGGGACGCGCGGCCGAAGCAGCGGGCGATCGCGACAAGGCGATCGACGCGTACCGCGAGGTGTACTACGAGTCGCCGCTCAGCATGCAGGCGATCGACGCGCAGAGCCTGCTCGAACGTCTCGACACCGCCTCGCTGGCCGACACGTTGAAGCTCGAGCTTGGCCGCGCGGAGCGATTGTTCGCGGCGCGTCGTTACGCGCAGGCGCGCGCCGGCTTTGCTCCGCTCGCGCCGATCGCATCGGGCGACGAGAAGGAGCTTGTTGCGCTGCGGCTCGCGGAGTGCGACTACTACCTCGATCGCTTCCGCGCCTCACGTGATGCCCTGAGGCCCTTCCTCAACAAATCATCGCGCCAGGCCGAATCGCGCTTCTTCTATCTGACGGCGACGCGCGCGCTAGGCGACATTGCCACGTACGTGGCGGAGGCTCGCGACCTCGTCAACGATTTTCCGGACAGCACGTGGGCGGCCGAAACGCTCAACAATCTCGCCACCCACTACGTCATCGTCGATGATGATGCGGCAGCCGACGGCGTATTCCGCGAACTGTTCCGTCGCTTTCCGGACAGCCGGTACTCGGAGCGGGCGGCGTGGAAGATCGGGTGGTGGGCCTACAAGAACGACCAGTTTGCCGATGCGGCACAGGCATTCGAAAGCGGCGCCGCCGCCTTTCCTCGCGCCGATACCCGTCCGGCGTGGCTGTACTGGGCCGGACGCGCGCACGACCAGCTCGGCGAAACCGCAATCGCGAACGAGCGATATCGCGTCGAGGTTGCCGACTATCAGAACTCCTATTACGGGCGCCTGGCGTCGAAGATCCTCGAGGATCGCAACGAGCTGGCTGTCGCCGATAACGTCACCATCGCTCCGACCTCCGCCCGAGCGCCGATTCCGACCGCGGCGCTGATTCGGGAGCTCGTGGGGATCGAGATGTACGACGCGGCCCTCAAGGAGCTGCAATACGCGCAGCGCGCCTGGGGCAATACGCCGGCGATCGAGGCGACCATTGCGTGGATTCGGCACGAGCAGGCGCAGAACGAAACGGCACCCGAGCGCTTCGATCACATGCGTGGCGCGATCACCATCATGAAGCGCGCGTACCCACAGTTCCTGGCCGCGGGAGGGGAGAATCTTCCGCCGGCGGTGCTCGAGGTGATCTATCCGCTCGACTACTGGCCGCTCATCAAGAAGTACTCCGATGCGAATCAGCTCGATCCGTACCTGATGGCCTCACTCATCCTGCAGGAATCGACATACACAGCCGATGTGCGGTCGAGTGCCAACGCCTGGGGCCTCATGCAGCTCCTGCCTGCGACGGGACGCCGGTATGCGCCGAAGGTCGGGCTGGGCCGCTACGCCACACGAATGTTGACGCAGCCGGAGTCAAACATCCGTATGGGTATGAAGTTATTCAAGGACCTGACGGATCGTTTCGGCGGCACGCATTACGCGCTTGCCAGCTACAACGCTGGCGACAGCCGCGTGGTGCAATGGCTTGCGGAGCGTCCAGGCCTCCCGCAGGACGAGTTCATCGACGATATCCCGTTCCCAGAGACGCAGAACTACGTGAAGCGCATCCTCGGCATCGCCGAGGACTACCGGCGACTTTACGGCGGCGGGTTGCTGACGCCCGGCAGCCTGAGGACCCCACCAGCGAAGTCGTCGCCCGCCAGGGCGAAGACGCCGGTGAAAAAGGCACCAGCCAAGCCGAAGACACGCTGATCGGATGGACGATCTCCTCGACCTGACAAGCCGCGTCGAGGCCACGCACTTCTGGTTTCGCGGCTTCCGCGGGTTCGTGGCACCGGCCGTCCACGAGATCGCGGGCACGCGCCGCGATCTTCGCCTCCTGGACTGCGGCTGCGGCACCGGCCACAACCTGGTTTCACTGCTCCATCCCTATGGCCGCGCGTTCGGCTTCGATCTGACTCCAGGCGGTCTGATCCACGCAAAGGCCACAGGATCCCCCGTCGCCCGCGGCGATATGAGCCGCATCCCATTTCAATCCGACCGGTTCGACATCGTTACGTCTTTCGATGTTTTTCAGTACGTGCAGGACGATTTCGCCGTGATGAAAGAGATGGCACGCGTGCTGAAGCCGGGTGGGGGACTGGTGGTCACTGCTGCGGCGCTTGACGTGCTCCGCGGAGGACATGCCGGCACGTGGCCGGAGATCCGGCGCTACACCACCGCCCGTATGCGTGCGATCGTCGAAGGTGCCGGGCTCCAGGTGCACCGCCTCACGTATCTGTTCGCGTCGCTGTTTCCCGCGATGCTCGCTGTGAGAATGATGCGTCGCGATGTCGGAGGGTGTAAGGGTGGGTCTTCAGACGCGCCCGCCGGCCCAGAGAGTGATTGGGAGATGCAGGTGCCATTAGCGCCGATCAATACCGCGCTGACGTGGATGTTGAGCGGGGAGGCGGCGGTCTCGCGCCACGTTCCGATGCCTGTGGGAAGCTCCGTCTTGGTCGTAGCGATTAAGTAAATCCCAAATCCCAAATCCCAAATCCCAAATCCCAAAACCCAATCAAGAACTAACCACTGCGTTCCTTCGTGACCTTCGTGGTTGGTTTTTTGGATTGGGATTTCGGATTTGGGATTTAGAAACGAAGGACGCCGCCGAAGTACAGACCCTTCATCTTCAGGTTGCCCGTATCGTCGTCAACAACGTAGTCAACGGTCACCGAGCGGTAGCCGAGCTGGGCGCCGATGTAGCGCCCGAAGTTCGCGGTGCTATACACGTCGAAGTCGTAGAGCTTCGCATTCTTTAGGCCGAGGCTGCCAATTTTCAGCTTCAGCGCCGTGAACTCGCCCGTGACCGAGATGAACTGCGACAGGTAGGCGCGTCCAGTGCCGCCGAGCGTGGGCACGGCGACGTTGCGTTCGAATGTCTGCGTCCCAACCGAAGGCGCGGACAGCTGCGCGTTCATCTTGTTGTATTTGACGTCTACGAAGAGTCCCGCAAACCCCCTGCTGGTCGCGACTGAATCCCACTCGTAGCCGAAGCGCATCAGGGTCCACTTCAACTCCGCCGTCGCCGGTACGCCAGCAGTGAAGGTCTGGCCCTGGAAGGTGATTGACTGGTTCAGCGTCGCGCTGCCCGAGTACTTGATCGGCACCGTGCTGTAGCGGAGCTTGTGCTTTGGCCCTGCCTTCAGCACAACGCGGAATTCCCTGAATCGCTTGTTCTCGATCGAAAACTGGCTGACGAAGTCGATCGGTGTGCCGGCGCTGCCGCTCGAAATCACGACTTGGGGCGACGGCTTCCAGTACATCGCGCCGAGCTCGATGTGGTAATTCTCAGGCGAATCCTGTGCGGCGGCGGGGCCAGCCAAGCAGAGAATTCCAATGAAAATGGCAAGAATTCGAGTTGGCACGCCCGGAGTATCGGCTTACACTCCCGCCAACTCCAGCGTCGTCGACGCACGCCCCGAAAGCACCTTCACCCAGCGCCGGGCCGCAGCTGTAAGGATGATCACGCAGCAGACCATCATGATGGAGGTGCTGATCGAGAGGACGTAGCCCTGCACGTGCAGGTCCGGGTTGACGTTGACCGCCAGAGGCCAGAAGTTGTCCCTGATGCTCATGAACCCGGCGGTCATCGTCGTCACCGACAGGAAGCAGAGCGGCAGAAACGTTACCCACGCGTACTTCGTGCGTCCCATGTTGATGAGGATCGTCGTCCCGACAGCCAGCGCCACGGCGCCCAATAGTTGGTTCGCGATGCCGAACAGAGGCCAGATCGTGTTGATGTTGCCGGTCCAGATGAAGTAGCCCCATGCGAGCACCATGAATGCCGTCGCGCCGAGCGAACCAGGCAGCCACTCCGGCTCCGCAAGCTTCTTCCACGCGCGGCCGCCGAACTCCTGCACGAGGAAACGGCCCACGCGGGTGCCCGAGTCGATCGTCGTCAGGATGAACAACGCCTCGAACATGATGGCGAAGTGATACCAGTAGGCCATCAATCCGCGCATGCCGGGAAGCGACGCGAAGATCTGCGCCATGCCGACCGCCAGCGACACCGCGCCGCCCGGCCTCGCGGTGACGACTTCCCCGACTTCCGCCTGCAACGTAGCGAGATTCACCGTCGGGATGCCGAGCGTGCTGAACGTCGCGGCCGACGTGTTGATCGCGAAATAGTCGCCCGGGTGGAGCGCCGTCGCTGCGATCAGCGCCATGACCCCGACGAACCCCTCACAGAGCATCCCCGCGTAGCCGATCGGGCGGATGTCCCTCTCCTTGTCCACCATCTTCGGCGTTGTGCCGGTGGCGATGAGCGAGTGGAAGCCTGAGATTGCGCCGCAGGCGATCGTGATGAAGACGAAGGGATAGAGCGGGCCTGGGATGATCGGACCGCCCCCATTAACAAACGATGAAAACGCCGGCGCCTCCAGCGTCGGGTTCACGATGATCACGCCGAGCGCAAGGAACGCGATCGTGCCGATCTTCATGAACGTGCTCAGGTAGCCGCGAGGCGTGAGCAGCATCCACATCGGCAGCACCGAGGCCGTGAACGCGTAGATCGCCATGGCCGCCGTGACCTGGTGGCGCGACATCACGAGGTAGTGGCCGTACGACGATTCCGCGAACGTACGGCCGAAGATCACCGCGGCGAAAATCGCGATGACGCCGAGGATCGTCGCCTCGCGAATCTTTCCCTTGCGGAACACGAACATATGGAAGCCCATCGCGACGCCGATCGGAATCGTCATGCCGATCGTGAAGGTGCTCCACGCGCTTTCCGCCAGCGCGTTGACGACCGCGATTCCAAGCCCGGCGAGGGCGACAATGAGAATGACCAGGATGGCAAAGGCGCCAGTGGTACCCGCTACCGGCCCGATTTGTGACCGGGCGATTTCCGCAAGCGAGCGGCCCCCAAGCCGCGTCGAGGCCCACAGGCACATCGAGTCGTGCACGGCCCCGCAGAGGACGCATCCTCCCACGAGCCACATCAATCCGGGCGCGTATCCGAATTGCGCCGCCAGTACCGGACCCACAAGTGGGCCCGCCCCGGCGATCGCCGCAAAATGGTGCCCGAAAAGGACCCACCGGCTCATGGGATGGTAGTTAGCCCCGTCGTACTTCGTGTGCGCCGGCGTTAATCGCGCATCATCGAGAACCATCACCTTCGCGGCGATGAAGGCGCTGTAGTACCGGTACGCGATCGTGAAGATGCACAAGACGGGAATGACGACGTAAAGGGCCTGCATGGCCCGAGATTCTAACAGCCTCTGCGGTTCGGCTGCATCCCTGCTTGACGGAACCTTGCCGGGCCGCGTCATACTCGCTCGGTGACGCCTACCCGCCGGCTCCTTGGATATGTCAGGCGGTATCGCGGCGCCTTTCTTGCCGGTTTCGCGTGCATCGTCGCCACGACGGCGCTCGCTCTCGCCGGACCGTGGGTGCTCAAGTACGCGATCGACGATCTGAACGCCGGGGTGACCGCAGAAAAACTGCGATTCTACGCGGCCGCCTTGCTCGGCCTCACGGCGTTTGGTGGGGTGTTCCGCTTCCTGCAGCGCCGCATCATGATTGGCGCCTCGCGCGACATCGAGTTCGACCTGCGCAATGACTTCTTCTCGCGCCTGCAGCAGTTCGAGCCCGCGTACTACCATCGCAATCGGACCGGCGACCTCATGTCTCGCGCGACTAACGATCTCAACGCCGTGCGCATGATGATCGGCCCCGCGGTGATGTACATGGCGAACACCGTGCTGACGTTCGTCGCCGTCATCGTGCTGATGCTCTCCATCAACCGCCGGCTCACGCTGTTGTCCCTCATCCCCCTGCCGTTTTTGTCTGTCGCGGTCTACTTGTTCGGCGCGGCGATTCACCGCCGCTTCGATCGAATCCAGGAACAGCTGTCGACAATCAGCGCCATCACGCAGGAGGCGCTGTCGGGCGTGCGCGTGGTGCGGGCATACGGGCAGGAGCCGTTCGAGATCGAGCGCTTCCGCCTCGCCAACGAGGAGTACGTGCGCCGTAACCGGCGCCTCATCGGGATCCAGGGCGCGTTTTTCCCGATCATGGGGCTGCTGATGGGCATCGGCGCGGTCATCGTGCTGTGGCTCGGAAGCCGCGACGTGATTGCCGGGCGGATGACGATCGGCGAGCTCGTGGCGTTCAACTCGTACCTGATGATGCTGGCGTGGCCGATGATCGCGTTTGGCTGGGTGACGAATCTCCTGCAGCGCGGCGCCGCATCGTGGAAACGCATGCTCGACGTCCTTGATGCTGAGCCGGCGATCACCGACGCGGAGGCCTCGCCGGCCGTCGCGGTATCGGGTCAGATTCGTGGCGACGTCGAGTTCCGGAACCTGACCTTCTCGTACGGCGACCGCGTCGTTCTTCGCAACGTCTCTGCGGTGTTGCCCGCCGGCACGACGACTGCCATTGTCGGCGCGACCGGGTCAGGGAAGTCGTCGCTGTTGAACCTGCTGCCGCGCCTCCAGCAGCCGCCCGCCGGAACCGTGTTCGTCGACGGCATCGATGTGCGCCGGCTGCCACTGGCGGTGCTGCGCGGCGCCATCGGCTTCGTTCCGCAAGAGCCGTTTCTCTTCAGCGCCACGATTGCCGAGAACATCGCCTTTGGCGCGCCGTCGTCTGGCGGGCGCGATCGTGTCGAACACGCTGCGCAGGTGGCGCGGCTCGACAAGGATCTGATGGACTTTCCGAATGGCTACGAGACCGTCGTTGGCGAGCGCGGCATCACGCTCTCCGGCGGGCAAAAGCAGCGCACGGCGATTGCTCGCGCCGTGATGATCGACCCGAAGATCCTCGTGCTCGACGACGCGTTGTCCGCCGTGGACACCTACACCGAGGAAGAGATCTTGTCGCGGCTGACGACGGTAATGAAGGCGCGGACGTCGATCATCGTGTCGCACCGCGTCTCCACCGTGAGGAGCGCGGATCAGATCCTCGTCCTGGAGGATGGAGCGATCGTCGAGCGCGGCACGCACGACCAGCTCGTGGCGCACAACCGCGTATATGCGGAGCTCTATCGGAAACAGCTCCTGGAGGAGGAACTGGCAGCCTCATGAGTTCAGCAGTTCACGCTTCTGGGTTCTCGCTTCTCGGTTCGTGTTCAGGTTCGGTTCATTGTTCGACGTTCCATGTTCGAAGTTCACGGGCCGGAACCCGAACCTCGAACCGCGAACCGAACATGAAACTGAACCCGAACGGAGAACGAAGAACTCAGAAGGGTGAACGACAGGGTTCCTAATGTCGATTCACGACGAAGACGTTCTCGGAAAGGCGTACGACGCCCGGTTGATGCGCCGGCTGCTCACCTACCTGCGGCCGTACACCCGTCAGGTGGGGCTGGCCACAACCGCCATTGTCGGCCACTCGGCGCTGGAGCTTGCGCCGCCATACCTCGTGAAGCTCGTCATTGACAGGTACATTCCCGCGCGCGACATGGACGGGCTGACGCTCGTCGCCATGCTCTACCTTGCGGCGCTCGCGGGTTCGTTCGTACTGGATTACGCCCAAACCTGGCTGCTGCAATGGACCGGGCAGCGGATCATGTTCGACCTCCGCATGCAGATTTATCGGCACCTGCAGCGTCTCGATCTCCGCTTCTACGACCGCAATCCCGTTGGCCGCCTGATGACGCGGGTGACGACGGACGTTGACGTCCTCAACGATCTCTTTACGGCCGGCGTCGTGTCGGTGTTCGGGGACTTGTTCACGCTCATCGGCATCATGGCGATGATGATCTGGCTGGACTGGCGCCTGGCCATCGTCGCCTTCTCGGTCCTGCCGCTGATCTGGCTCGTCACCCGGTGGTTCCGCACGAACGTGCGCGAGTCGTACCGCACCGTGCGCACGTGGATCGCGCGCATCAACGCCTACCTGCAGGAGCGCATCACCGGGATGGCGACGGTGCAGCTGTTCCGGCGCGAGGCCCGCGACTTCGAGGAGTTCGACCGGATCGACCGCAAGTACCGCGACGCCAACGTCCAGTCGATTTTCTACTACGCCGTCTTCTATCCTGCGATCGAGTTGATCAGCGCGCTCGCGGCGGCACTCATCATCTGGGTGGGTGGCGGGTGGGTACTGGAAAACATGCTGACACTCGGATCGCTCGTCGCGTTCCTGCAGTATTCGTCGCGCTTCTTCAGGCCGATCAGCGACATGTCGGAGAAGTTCAACGTGCTGCAGGGCGCGATGGCCTCGTCAGAGCGAATCTTCGCGCTTCTCGACACCTCCGTGAGCATCCAGTCGGGACTCGGGACTCGGGATTCGGGATTCGACACGCGTCAGTCTTCACCCGAATCCCGAATCCCCAATCCCGAATCCCGGAACATCGGTCGCATCGCCTTCGAGAGCGTCACCTTTGCCTATGTCGAAGGCGAGCCTGTGCTTCGCGACGTTTCCTTCGCCGTCGAGCCCGGACAACGCGTGGCGATCGTTGGCGCCACCGGGTCAGGCAAGACGACGATCGTCAGCCTGCTGCTGCGGTTCTACGACGTGCAGCAGGGCCGCATCACCGTTGGCGGCGTGGACATCCGCGACATGGATTTGCGCCGACTGCGCGCGATGTTCGGTCTCGTGTTGCAGGACGTGCACCTCTTCTCCGGCACCATCGGCGGCAACGTCCGGCTTGGCAACGAGGCGATTGACGATGCGACGGTCAGGCGCGCGGTGGATGCCGTGCACGCCGGGACGTTCATCGATCGCCTGCCTGGTGGCCTCGAGACACCGGTGGCCGAGCGTGGCGCGACGCTGTCAGTCGGCCAGAAGCAGCTGCTCTCGTTTGCGCGCGCGCTGGCATTCGATCCACCCGTGCTGGTGCTCGACGAAGCGACGTCGAGCGTCGATACCGAAACCGAGATGCTCATTCGTGATGCCGTCAAGGTCGTGATGCGCGGTCGCACGACGATCGCGATCGCCCATCGTCTGTCGACGATCCAGGACATGGATCGCATCATCGTTCTGCACAAGGGAGAATTGCGCGAATCGGGCACGCACCAGGAGCTCCTCACGCAGCGCGGCATCTACCATCGGCTCTACCAGCTTCAGTTCAAGGACAAGGAGCTCGTCAGCTCACCGTAGCGGCCCGACGCGCCGTAGGGCAGGGCGCGCGAAGAGGCCTGCCGCGCCATGGCGCGAAGGCGGGCGGGGGCACCTCCCTTGCAGTGAATCAAGTGTTTTCCCTCGGGGTACGCCAATGCGACCAAGCGTTGGGATGGACGACCAGGCTGCGGCAGACGTTGTTCGCCACGCGGCTCTCCGGTTCGAGTCGGGACAGGACGGTGCGCGGCCGCTCCTCGAGCTGATTGATGACGCGCGTGTCGTGCTCATCGGGGAGGCGACGCACGGCACGCACGAGTTCTACCAGATTCGGGCGGACCTGACGGCCGCGCTCATCCGGGAGAAACGGTTCAACGTTGTGGCGGTCGAGGCGGACTGGCCCGACGCGTATCGGGTCAACCGATGGGTCCGGCTCGCGAGCGTCGAAAGCGGCCCGGCAGCGGCGCTCGACGGCTTCGTGCGCTTTCCGCGGTGGATGTGGCGCAACGAGGTCGTTGTCGATTTCATCCAGTGGCTTCAAGACTACAACTCGAAACGCGCTGTGATCGACCGAGTTGGCTTCTACGGCCTCGATCTCTACAGCCTGCATGCGTCGATGAAAGCTGTCCTGGAGTACCTCGGGAAGGTCGATCCCGACGCGGCGGCGCGTGCCCGGCGGCGTTACGCCTGTTTCGAGGAATTCGGCACCGACGCGCAGAGCTATGGCTATGCGGCGACGCTCGGTCTCTCGCGATCGTGCGAGGATGACGTCGTTGCGCAGCTGCTTGAGCTGCGGAAGCGCGCCGCCGAGTACGCAGGCCGTGACGGTCGCGTTACTGAAGACGAATATTTCTTTGCCGAGCAGAACGCGCGTCTGGTGCGAAATGCGGAGCTGTACTATCGCACCATGTTCGCCGGGCAGGTCGAGTCGTGGAACCTCCGCGATACCCACATGATGGACACGCTCGATGCCTTGACCGAGTGGACCTCGCGGCGCGCCGGCTACGCCCGCGCGGTTGTGTGGGCGCACAATTCGCACCTCGGCGATGCGCGCGCCACCCAGATGAGCGACTGGGGAGAGCTGAATCTCGGACAACTGGCCCGCGAGCGTCGCGGCACGGCCGCTTTTCTACTGGGTTTCACGACCCACACGGGCACGGTGACTGCGGCGCGTGAGTGGGATGGGCCGGCGGAACGACGGCAAGTCGTGCCCTCGATTGCCGGCAGCTATGAGCACCTTTTCCATCAGACTGGAATCGATCGGTTCGCCCTCCCGATCGACGAGGCACGCGAGGCGCTCTCGGTGACGCGCCTCGAACGGGCCATTGGCGTCGTGCACAAGCCAGAGACGGAACGGGCGAGTCACTACTTCCATGCGCGACTGGCCGACCAGTTCGATGCGGTGATCCACGTTGATACGACGGCGGCGCTCACGCCGCTCGAGCGATGGTCCTGCGAGAGCACGGATCTTCCCGAAACATATCCGACAGGAGTGTGACGTGCGCGGCGAGATGATCATCCAGGCCGTGCGTATCGCCGACGGCGCCGACATGCTGGACGGCGACCTCCACGTTCCAGAGAGCCCCGCGGGCCTCGTCATCTTCGCGCATGGCAGCGGCAGCAGCCGGTTCAGCAGCCGCAATCGCCACGTGGCGGAATCGCTTCATTGTCGGCGGTTCGCAACGCTGCTTCTGGACCTCCTCACGCGCGAAGAGGAACAGGTTGACGTCCGCACATCGCAGTACCGGTTCGACACCTCGCGGCTGGGGCGTCGAGTTGTCGCGGCCACGGACTGGGCAACGGATTACCCTGTGCTCGGAGAACTGCCAATCGGCTTGTTCGGCGCCAGCACGGGCGCTGCCGCGGCGCTGATTGCGGCCGCGGAGCGGCCGGATGTCGCAGCTGTCGTCTCCCGCGGCGGGCGCCCCGACCTGGCGGGCGACGCGCTGGCCGTCGTGCGGGCGCCCATTCTGCTGATCGTCGGCCGAGACGACGAACAGGTAGTTTCCCTCAATGAGGAAGCGATGCGGCGGATGCGTGCACCCGTACAACTCGCCATCGTGCCGCACGCGACCCATCTTTTCGAGGAGCCGGGAGCGTTGGAGGAGGTCGAACGGTTGGCGCTCGACTGGTTTACACGTTACCTGAAACCGTGATGTTGCCCCTTACCACCGATCGCCAGCCGTTCATCAATCGCCGCGACGCAGGGCGGACACTCGTGACATACCTGTCGAGGTATGCGGGCCGCGACGACGTCATCGTGCTGGCGCTGCCGCGAGGCGGAGTCCCGGTCGCGTACGAGGTCGCGCAGGCACTTGGCGCCCCTCTCGATCTGTTCCTTGTCCGGAAGCTCGGGACGCCTGGTCACCGCGAGCTTGCGATGGGCGCAATCGCCTCCGGGGGAATTCGAGTACTCAACGAGGATGTGGTTCGGTGGTACTCGATACCAGAATCGGTCATCGAGGCTGTGGTCCGAGAGGAACAACAGGAGCTCGAGCGGCGCGAGCGCGCATATCGCGAAGACCGTCCGGCGCCAGATCTTCGGAACCGAATCGTGATCTTGACCGACGACGGGTTGGCTACAGGGTCGACGATGCGAGCAGCGGCGCAGGCCGTACGGGAGCGCCAACCGTCGCGGGTGGTGGTGGCGGTTCCCGTTGGCGCTCGCGAGACGTGCGCCGAGCTCGCGGCGTACGCCGACGAGGTCATCTGCGCGAGAATGCCTGAGCCGTTTGCCTCCGTCGGTCAGTGGTACCTCGACTTCAATCAAACTGACGACGAGGAGGTCCGGGCGCTTATGCAGAAAAGTCTCACGACGCCCCAGCCATATCATTGAGTCGCGGCGGCACCCACGTTGCTTTGTTTTTTCCTCGTACTGCGCAGCTGTCTACCAATCGCAGGAGGAGAGAAGCCAATGTCAGCAGTGATGAAGATTGTCGCGCTTGCGGGCGTCCTGAGCACCGTCGCATGCGGTGCGACGACAAGTGGAAGCTCGGGCGGCACCAATGCCCCCATCTACACCCCGCCGTCGTCCGGCAGGCCGACCACAACCGCGAATACCACGCCAACCGAAGTCAATTCCAGCGCGTACGGGGTCATTCCCGCAGGTCAGGAGCTCGACGTCCGACTCGGTACCACGCTGAGCTCGAAGACTGCGAAGGTGGAGCAACGCTTCGAGACGACGACGGTTGCCGACGTCACGCAGAACGGAACGGCGCTGATTCCAGCCGGATCGATGGTTCGCGGCGTCGTCTCGGGGGTCGACCCCGCGGGTCGCCTTGACCGGGCAGGCAGCCTGACGCTGTCGTTCGATGAAATGACTGTGCGCGGTCGAACTTATCCGACGCGCGCGATGGCCACCAACGTGTTCGAGAGTGGCGGCCTTCGTGAAGAAAAGGGGACCGCCGGGATCGGTGCGGGAGCTGGCGCTATTCTGGGCGGTGTGCTCGGCGGTCTGAAGGGCGCGATCCTTGGCGCCGTGATCGGCGCCGGCGGCGCAATCGCCGCGACGGAGGGGAAGGATATCGAGCTGCCGGCTGGATCGATCATCCGAATCCGGCTCGATTCACCGGTATCGATTCGCTGATCGGCTAATTCGCCTGCGTATTTTCGGCGGGTGACGGTGTGTCCGGGGGTGCCGTTGGCACCTCCGCGGCGTCGCCGACGGTGATCGCGCCCGCTTTAGGCTCAACGGCCCGAGCCGGTGATGCGATAGGCGCCGCGCTCGCCGCGCGTTCGCCGCGGTGGAACAGTCGGTCGATGAGGCTCGGCGTGCTCGCGCGCGGATTCCACCCGAGTCGGAGTACGGTCACCTGGATCGGCTTCCTGCCGAACGCCAGTGCCTCGTGGCAGCTCCACATGTAAAGATCGATCAGCCGGCCCTGCACCGCAGGACCCGTGTCCATGATCGTGTAGACACCGTTGTATTTGGCGTGCTCGGTCGTGACGTTGACCACGCTTCCAACAGGCAGGATGTCGTCATCCGCCGCGGCAATCCCTGTGCGGACTTCGGCGCCCGACGCGGTCGTCGTCCCTTTGCAGTACGCCGTTGCGGTGAACTGCAGCCGTGCTCCTGGCACAGGCGCGGAGGGATCGACGCCGCCTGACTGGCCGCCCCATGGGAGCAGATCGAAGGTCGTGGCCTCGTAGGCAAGCATCAATGCGCCGACGGCGACGCAGGTCACCACCAGCTTGCGCGTGCTCGACCGCGAAATAATTCGTCTCATCTCTCACTCAGACGGGCCACGGAGGCACGGAATCACGGAGAAAACTCGAAACCTCCGCGTTCTCCGTGGCTTGTCTCACCGAAAGTGTTCAAAGCCTGCAGGAAGCTCAACGTCGCCGGACGCGGTCCGTAGCACCAACTGCTGAGCTTTCGTCACGACGCCTATCTTCGTTATCGGCAGATCCCCGGCTTGCCGTTTGACCGCGCGCAGTCGTCCGCGCAGCGTCGGCCGCGCAGTGAACAGCAATTCGTAATCGTCGCCACCGGCAAGCGCAGCGCACACCGGATCGTGGCCCTGCGCGCGATGGTATTCAGCCACCCCGTCCGCGAGCGGAATCGTCTCCCCGTCGACGGCAATTCCGACCCCCGATGCCACCGCGATCTGACGAATTCCGTCGGCCAGGCCGTCGCTCAAGTCGATACACGCGCTTGCCGCGCGATTGCGGCCGAGCAGCAGCCCCACGCGAACGCGCGGCTCAGGTCTCAGATAGCGCTGTTCAGACAGGCCGACCTGAAGGTCGGCCTCTACATCCGATCGTCGAGGCGGACCTTCAGGTCCGCCTGCTGCCTCCTGTAACAATCGCAATCCAACGACGGCGCCTCCGATTGCGCCCGTCACGTACACCTCGTCGCCCGGCCGTGCACCAGCGCGTATGAGCACCCGGCGCGGCCGGACGGATCCGATCGCGGTGACGTCGATCATCATCGGGCCAGGCGTCCGCGTCACGTTGCCGCCGATGAGCGCGACACGATAGCGCGCTGCGAGCGCAAGCAATCCATCCAGGAGGCCGTCGACCGCGGACGTCTCCAGGTCGCCCGGCAGCATCAGCGATAGCAGCGCCGCGCGCGGTTGTGCACCCATGGCAGCCAGGTCGCTCAAGTTCACCGCCAGCGCGCGATGCCCGATCGCGTCTGGTGGTACGAACCGCCGGTCGAAATGAACACCCTCAACCTGTGCGTCAGTGGTGAGCACGTCGAGCGCGCCACGCTCCGGCTCGATCACCGCCGCATCGTCGCCGGGTCCGACGAGGACCCAGGGCGGCATGGCGAGTCGCCCGGTTATTCGGGCGATGAGCGCATGCTCGCCGATCTCGGAAACAGTGCGATTCTGCAATACGGTCGGTGGTGCTTTCTTGCTCTCACGTGCGTCGCGCCGGCAACCGCCGGTGCGGGGGAAGCGGGAGGTATGAGACGCCCCGCTTTGCCGTGTGGGGAGGTCGAGTGAACCTGCAAAGCAGGTGGAGCCACTGTTGTTAGTCGCGCTTCAGGCTTCCTCGGAACAGAGGCATGCACACCGCGCGACCTCGCGGCTCGCTTGGGTTTTACGTTGGCTCAGACGAGCCTCCGAAAACCATCACGAGCAAAGCAGGACTCCGGGGATCTTAGCCTGCGGTCAGGGGTGGGTCAAGGAGCGCTAACCGACTGAGCGGCGGTCATTTGCGCTAAAACGCCGTCCACGAGCTGCTCTAACTGGAGAGCGCGCTGGTTCAGCTCTCCGTCAACGCTGGACTGTTGCTGCCGCGCCCTGAAGACATCGTCGGCAATATTGAGCGCGACAAGGATGGCCACACCGAGCATGTCGCTTTCCGGAGCGGAGACGACGGCGGCGCGCATTTTCTGGTCAACGTACGCTGCCAGTTCGGCGACGTACCGCTCGTCAAGACCGCTGCGGATTGGATACCGCTGTCCGGCGATTTCGACGGTGACCACGGTCACAAGCTCAGATGCTCGAGCTGTTCGAGCATGTCGGTCACGCGCGTCCGGATGATTTCCCGCTCGTCGCGCAGCGCTGTGATCTCCGCGCTGGTGCCTTCAGAGTCTGAAAGACGCCCGCGCAGCGCGACAATTTCCTGCGTGAGCCGCACGTTCTCGTCGGCCGCTCTCGCCTGGTCCGAGCGAAGCCGGCTCACCATGCCTACGAGCAGCTTGATCTTCTCCTCGAGGCGATCGATTGGTTCGAGATCGATTGAACGTGCCACAGCCTGCTTTGCCATCCGCTCCAACCTCGTGTCGTAAAGAGTTATCGCGGAGATGGTAACACGGCCGGTTGCTGTTATCGCTGCACCGCGCCGTGTCTTTCCTTCAACGCGGCGAGGACGTCGTCCATCGCGCTTTGAACGTCGGAGTCCGTGAGCGTTCTGTCAGATGACCGGAAGGTGAGGCGTAGCGACAGGCTGACCTTTCCTTCGGGGACACCCTTGCCCTGGTAGCGATCGAACTCGCGGACGCGCACGAGCGTCTCCGGAGCTGCCTCGCGCACCGTCGCGCGGACGGTGGCCGCAGCGAGCGTCTCGGCCACCAGAATGGAAATGTCCCTGGTGACCGATGGATAGCGGGGCAGCGGTTCGATGTGCGCCTCCCGTTTCGGCGCGGCCTGTTCCGCCGCGTCGAGGTCGATTTCGGCCACGTACACCTCGTCGTTCAACGGCAAACCGTGGGCTTCGGAGATTGCGGGCGCGAGCTGGCCGAGCACCCCGATGCGTGTGCCATCCGTTATGAGGACCGCCGAGCGTCCGGCCACGAGCCAGGCTTCGCGATGCGGCTCTGTGCGCACGTCGAGACGAAGCGCCTGCCCGATTCGCTCGACGATGCCTTTCATGTCGAAGAAATCGACGTCCCGCGCGCCGCCGCTCCAATGCTCGCCGGCCGCCGCGCCGGTCCAGGCGCAGGCCACGGAGCGCCTTTCGCCGCGAGTGCGGGAGAAGCGCGCGCCGATTTCGAACAGGCGTACGTCGCGCTGCTCGCGACGGCGGTTGTGAGCGACCGCATCGACCAGGCTGGGCAGAGCCGACGGCCTGAGCACCGCGAAGTTCTCGGACAACGGGTTCGCGATCGGCACGAGGTCTCCCTCGGATGCAAACGGCTGCGCCGCGGGCTCGGCGACGAAACCGAACGTCATCGCCTCGGAGAAACCGGCGGCGGTCATGACGGTCCGCAGGTGTCGCGCGCGCCCGATCCACGGATCGATTGGCGGCGGCGCCGACGTCAACGCCGGGAACGTCGACGGCAGGCGATCGAACCCATAGTGCCGCGCCACTTCCTCGATGAGATCCACTTCGCGAACCGCGTCGACGCGCCGGGTCGGGACGGTGACCTCCCAGCCGTCAGGCGCATCGCGCAGCGCGAACCCGAGACTTTCGAGGATGCGTCGGACGTCGCCGTCTGGAATCACGGTTCCGAGAAGGCCCGTGATCTTTGTGCGTCGCAACCGCAACAGCATCGGCTCGATCCGCGCCGGGTAGCGATCGACGACTGTGCCGCGCGCCCGTCCGGCCCCGGTCAGCTCGAGCAGCGCGCACGCGCGCTCCATCGCGGTGACGGGAAGCCGCGGGTCGGCGCCGCGCTCGAATCGCATGCTGGCCTCGGTTTTCAGGCCAAGTTTCTTGCTCGTCCGCCGGACCGACAGCGGGTTGAAATAGGCGCTCTCGAAGACGATGACGGGAGTGCTGGACGTGACTTCGGAATCCGCCCCGCCCATCACGCCCGCCACCGCGATGGGCCGCTGGGCGTCTGCGATCACGAGCATGTCTGGCGCCAGCGCGCGCGTCTGTCCGTCAAGTGTCTTGATCGACTCGCTGGCTGCGGCAGTCCTGACCCGGATCTGCGCGCCCGAGAGGCGGGCAAAGTCGAACGCGTGCATCGGCTGTCCTACCTCGAGCAACACGTAGTTCGTGATGTCAACGATGTTGCTGATGGGACGGACGCCGGCGGCCTGGAGGCGCGACTGCATCCACTGAGGGGACGGGCCGACGGTCACATCGGCGACAGCGCCGGCATATCGTGGGCAGAGCTCGGGATTGTCTATGACGACGTCGATGTCCGCTTTCTCGACGGTCTTCAGAGGATGCGGGGCGGACCCTTCGGGTCCGCCCGGCGAGCCTGAAAGGCTCGCCCCGCTGGCAGCAGGTCTTCGCAGTGGAAGCCTGTACGCCGCCGCGACCTCGCGCGCCATGCCCATCACCGACATGCAGTCAGGCCGGTTTGCGGTGACCTCGAAATCGAGCACCGCATCGTCGGCACCGATCGGCTCGATGCTCTCGACCGCGAAGCCGCGCACCGACATCGTCCGGGCGATGTCATCGGGCGACGCGGTGACATCGACGAAGTCCCGCAGCCATGATACGAGAATCTTCACGACGTGGGCCTTGGCCCGTTGGGTATGAAGGGCTTCATATCGGGAACTGCTCGAGGAAGCGGAGGTCGTTTTCGTAGAAGAGACGGATGTCGTCGACGCCGTATTTCAGCATCGCGACGCGCTCCATTCCGAGACCGAACGCAAAGCCGGTCACCTTCTCAGGGTCATAGCCCACCGCTTCGAACACGGCCGGGTGCACCATGCCGCTCCCGAGGATCTCGAGCCAGCCGGTCTGCTTACACGTGCCACAGCCCGACCCGCCGCAGTTCCGGCAGCTCACATCGACTTCCGCGCTCGGTTCCGTGTAGGGAAAAAAGCTGGGACGCAATCGCACCTTCACGTCGCCAAACAACTCGCGCATCATCGCTTCGAGCGTTCCCTTCAGATCGCCGAGCGTGATTCCCTCGCCGACGACGAGCCCCTCGAACTGCTGAAACATCGGCGTGTGGCTCAAGTCGAGATTGTCACGGCGATAGACGCGGCCGGGAACGATGATGCGGACCGGCGGCGGGAACGTCTTCATGTAGCGAATCTGCATCGCGGACGTGTGCGTGCGAAGCAATGTCGCGGCGCGGACCTGCGCCTCTGGAACCTTTCCTCGATGGGCGCCCCACGTGCCGCCGGCGATCGGCGCCTCGAGGTACAGCGTGTCCTGCATGTCGCGGGCGGGATGATCCAGCGGCATGTTGAGCGCCTCGAAGTTGTGGAAGTCGTCCTCGACCTCCGGCCCTTCAAGGATCTCGTAACCCATGTGCGTGAAGATGTCTTCGACCTCCCGTCGCACACGCATCAGTGGATGGACGCGGCCCATCGGCAACTGGCGGCCGGGAAGCGTGACGTCGATCGCGCCGGCAGGCTGCCGCGTCGACTCGAGCGTCTGGCGCTTCTCGCCGAGCGCCGTCTCGATCTCGGTCTTGAGCGTGTTCACGAGCTGACCGAATTCGCGACGCGCGTCTGGCGCGAGCGTGCCAAGTGTCTTCATCAGCCCGGTGACCGCCCCGGACTTGCGGCTCAGGAATTCGTCGTGAAGGGCTTTGAGCTTCTGATCGCTGTCGGCGGCATCGAGGCGGGCGCGAAACTCGGTTCGCGCCGTCTCAATTGCCGACCGATCGAGCGCAGGTTCAGGCACGTGCCTCAGCGGGGAGCGCGGCCTTCGCCTGCGCCGCCACCTTGGCAAATGCGGCCGACTGCGTCACGGCCATGTCCGCGAGCATTTTGCGATCGAGCGTGATGCCGGCGATCTTGAGGCCGCGCATCATCTGCGAATAGGTGAGGCCGTTCTCGCGCGCCGCCGCGTTGATCCGGACGACCCACAGGCGGCGGTACTCGCGCTTCTTGTTCTTCCGGCCCACGAAGGCGTACTTGCCCGCCGTGTCGACCGCTTCCTTTGCTGCGCGATACAGCTTGCTCTTGGTCTGGTAAAAACCTTTCGCGCGGGCGAGGAGCTTCTTGCGCTTCGCGCGGCGAACCGTTCCACGTTTGACTCTCGGCATTATTCGAAATCCTGTAATTCAAAATTCAAAATGCAACATTCAAACAATGTCGTTTGCATTTTGACTTTTGCATCTTGCATTGCGTCATTTGTACGGGAGCATCAGCCTCAGCTTCGGGGCATCAGAATCCGACACAACCCTCGTGCCCCGCTTGTGGCGCTTCATCTTCGTTTCCTTGCTCGTCAGGATGTGGCGCTTGAACGCGCTCGCCCTGACGATCTTGCCCGTTCCAGTCTTCTTGAAGCGCTTGGCGGCGCCCCGGTGCGTCTTGAGTTTTGGCATCTGCGCAGATTTCCTTCGTGTGCTTCGCGTTCTTCGTGGCTATTCCTCTGTTACAGGCTCCGCTACAGCTTCCTGGGTTCTCTTTGGCGCCGACTTCCGTCCCAAGCGCTGGCTCAGGATGACGTGCATCTGGTTGCCTTCCTGCCGCGGCGATGCTTCGGGAACCGCGATGTCCGCCAGTTCCTCGATCAGGCGCTCGAGAATGCGCCGGCCGATCTCGGGGTGCGCCATCTCCCGACCCCGGAAGAAGATCGTCGCCTTCACCTTGTCGCCCTCGGATAGGAAGCGTTCGATGTGCTTCTTCTTGAATTCGTAGTCGTGCACGTCGACTTTCGGCCGGAACTTGATCTCCTTGACCTCGATCACCCGCTGGTGTTTCTTGGCTTCGCGGGCGCGCTTCTGTTCCTGGTACTGGTACTGGCCGAAGTCCATGATCCGGCAGACCGGCGGCACCGCAGTCGGCGAAATCTCGACGAGGTCGAGCCCCTTCTGCTTGGCGATCGCCAGCGCCGCCGGTGGCGGCATGATGCCGAGCTGCGTTCCAGTCTCGTCGATCACGCGGATTTCTCTGACCCGGATGCGCTCGTTGATGCGAGTGCGATCATCACGTCGGGGCGAACGGTCGAAAGCGATATATCCCTCCGAAAAATCGTCTACGGTCTACCGTCTCCGGTCTGCCGTCCTGACGAGGACTGTAGCCGGTAGATGGGAGACGGGAGACGCACTACGCGGGCTGTTGCTCCGCGGGCGCGGCGGCGCCAAATGCCTTCGTCGTGATTTCCTCCTTCGCCGCCGCGACGAAGGCCTCTACAGTCCGCGCTCCCTGGTCCCCTGCGGAGCGGCTCCGCACCGCTACCGTTCCCTCCGCGGCTTCCCGATCGCCGGTGACCAGCATGTAGGGCACCTTCTGCAACTGGGCCTCACGTATCTTAAAGCCAATCTTCTCCTGGCGTTCGTCGAGCTCCACGCGAAGCCCGGCGGCCGCGAGCCGGTCCCGCACCCGTCCGGCGTATTCGAGGTGCCGGTCCGAGATGGGCAGCACGATCACCTGCACCGGCGCCAGCCAGAGCGGAAAAGCCCCGGTATAGTGCTCGATCAGGATGGCAATGAACCGCTCGAAGCTGCCAAAAATTGCCCGGTGGATGACCACCGGCCGGTGCTCGGCGTTATCGGCGCCGATGTATTTCAGGTCGAAATTCTCCGGCTGCATGTAATCGAGCTGGATCGTGGCGCACTGCCACTTGCGGCCGATCGCATCGGTTACATCGAAGTCAATCTTCGGCCCGTAGAAGGCGCCGTCGCCCTCATTCAGGGTGTACTCCAGCCCCGCGCGCGCGAGCGCCTCTCTGAGCTGCGCTTCCGCGTGATCCCACGTCGCGATCTCGCCGAGGAATTTCTCGGGCCTCGTCGACAGCTTTGCGGTGAACGGCAGCCCGAAATCGCCGTACACGCGCTGCACGAGACGAATCAGCCGCTCGACTTCTTCGCCGATCTGATCCTCCGTGACGAAGCAGTGCGCATCGTCCTGCGAGAACTGGCGCACGCGCGTCAGCCCCGAGAGCACGCCCGACGCCTCGTTGCGATGAAGGGGCGTCTGCTCGTGATACCGCACCGGCAGATCGCGGTAGCTGTGCGTCCTGCTTGCAAACGTCAGGAAGTGCCCCGGGCAGTTCATCGGCTTCACGCTCATCGTCTCGCCTTCCGATTCGATGAGGAACATGTTCTGCTGGTAGTGCTTCCAGTGGCCCGATCGCTCCCAGAGCGCCTTGTTGTAGATGAGCGGCGTCTTCACTTCGAGGTAGCCGGCGGGAAACAGCACGTCGCGCATGTAGCTGGCGAGCGTGTTGTAAACCCTCGTCCCCTTGTCGAGCCAGAATGCGGCGCCCGGTGCCCACTGGTGGAAGGTGAACAGCCCGAGCTCGCGACCGAGCTTGCGATGGTCGCGCTTCTTCGCTTCCTCGATCTGCGTCAGGTACGCCTTCAGATCCTTGTCAGACAGAAACGCCGTGCCGTAGATGCGCTGCATCGGCGCATTCCGCGCATCGCCCTTCCAGTACGCGTTCGAGGTGCTAAGCAGCTTGAACGCCTTCAGCTTGCCGGTGCTCGGCACGTGCGGACCGACGCAGAAGTCGACGAACGTCTCCCTGTCCTTGATCGTGTAGCAGGAGACTTCCTGCTGGCCTTCCGTCTTCTCCTCGATCAGCTGCACTTTCAACGGCTCGCCGTGCTTCGCGAAGAAGGCCATCGCCTCGTCGCGCGGCCACAGCTGGCGTTCGTACGGCAGATCCTGCTGTGCGAGCTCCTTCATCTTCTTTTCGATCGCCTCGAGATCCTCGGGGATGAACGGACGATCGACGACGAAGTCGTAGAAGAAGCCTTCGTCAGTGGCCGGCCCGATGCCGCATTGCGCGCCCGGAAAGAGATTCGTCACAGCCGCTGCCATCAGATGCGCCGTGCTGTGACGGACGAGCGGCAGCGCTTCTGGATTCTTGTCCGTGACAATGCGGACAGACGCATCGCGCTGCAAGGGGTATGACAGATCCACGATCTTCCCGTCGACGAGCGCCGCGAATGCCGCTTTGGCGAGGTTCGGAGAGATCCCTGCCGCAACGTCGCGCACGGGCGTACCGGGTGACACAGCGCGACTGGATCCGTCGGGCAGCGTGATGGTGACGTCGTTCATCGAGAAGTACTGGTTGCCCGCCTTCGCGGCTACGCCGCTTCGGCGCGCAGCCTTCGCGCGGCTTGCCAGCCGAAGCTCACGCTTCGACTGGCCTCGCGTGAGCGAAGGCTGGTAGGCGCGGGTGGACTCGAACCACTGACCTCCTCCGTGTCAGGGAGGCGCTCTAACCAACTGAGCTACGCGCCTATCTGTTGCGAATTCAGGCTTTAACCCGAACCGCCAGTATAAAG
This sequence comes from Vicinamibacterales bacterium, assembly GCA_036802945.1. Taxonomy (GTDB): domain Bacteria; phylum Acidobacteriota; class Vicinamibacteria; order Vicinamibacterales; family UBA2999; genus Gp6-AA40. The sequence continues at coordinate 51,193 of DAIRVG010000006.1, read as the reverse complement.
CAAAAAAGGCCGATCCGGCACGGATCGGCCTCGAAGATGTGCGCGGCGAACAGTTATCTGACCGCGTCTTTGAGAGATTTGCCCACCGAGAACCGGACGACGCGGCGCTTCGGAATCTTGATGCTTGCGCCGGTCTGGGGATTCCGCGCGGTGCGCGCCTTGCGCTGCGACGTCTTGAAGGTACCGAAGCCGACGAACGTGATCGATTCCCCCTTCTTCAACGACTTCGTGATGCCTTCGAGCAGCGATGCCATTGCAGCCGCTGCTCCCGCCTTCGACGAACCGGTGTCCGCGGCGATCTTGGCGATGAGTGCCTGTTTGTTCATGGGACCTCCTCAGCGAAGGTGAGGTTATATCACGGGCCACGGAGTCACGGAGTCACGGCGCCAAAAAATATTCTCCGTGTCTCTGTGTCTCGGTGGCTTGTCTTATGCGGCCTTTTTTTCGCTGAAGTACTGAAGCGCGCGCTGCAGGATCACGTCAGTCGTCGGAGCGGGCGCACCGAACTCGACGTCGGGTTCGTCGACTAACACTTCGGGCTGCAACCCTTTCTCGTGGATCAACGCGCCTCCCGGCGTGAGGTAGCGCAGATAGGAGAGGAGCAGCGCGCTGCCGTCCGGCAGCTTTACGAGCCGCTGCTTGGCGGCGCTGCCGAGCGTATGTTCGCCGATCATCTCCGCGCGCTTGTTGCCGTCGAGCGCGGCGGCAAACACTTCACCCGCGCGCGCTGTGCTCTGATCCACCAGCAGGACCACCGGCGCGGTGATCGCGCCATCTCCGGGCTGGGCGGCAACGACGTCCTTTGCGTTTCCCTTCGTTTCACGGATCGTGAGTGTCCCGGTCTTGACGAAGAGGCGAGCTGCGCTCACGCCAACGTCGATGTCGCCCTTGGTCGCCCCGCGCAGGTCAATCACCAAACGGGCGGCGCCGGTTTTCGCGAGCGCGTCGGCGGCCTGCTTCAACTGGACCGGCGTACGCGTCGAGAATTCCATCACGTGAATGTACCCGGTCATGGGATCGGCCATCTTCGACGTCAGCTCGGGGCCCGCGATCCGCTCGCGCACGAGCTCCACTTCATGCGGATCCGCGGCGTTGCCGCGGATCACGAGGAGCGCGACCTTCGTGCCCGGCTGTCCGTGCAGAAGGCGGTCACCCTCGTAGACCGAGATGTCCTTGGTGGAACGCTTGTCGATCGCGCGGATGAAGTCGCCCGTGCGGAGGCCGGCCTTGGCGGCCGGCGATCCGTCGCGGGCGGAGACCACGCGGAGGTAATACTGCCGGCTCAATTCGAGCCCGACGTCGGCCGGTCCAGCCGCGCTGCTCGATTCGTACGCGGATGCGAGAGCAGGTGGGAGAAACGCGCTGTCCGAATCCAGGTTGTCCGCCAGGCCGTTCATCGCGCCCTTCATCGCCTTCTTCACGTCCACTTCCTCGACGTAGTTGTTCAGGACGAGCGAGACGACGTCTTCGAACACCCGCAGGTGCTGATACGTGTCGTCCCGGGTCATCGCCTGGCCGAGGTAGCCGCCGATGAGGGCGAAGGCGATGACGGGGGTCGATATGGCGAGGACCCAGACGCGTGTGCGGGATGTCATTCAAGCAACTCCCAAATCCGAAATCCCAAACCCCAATTGGCCAACCCTTTGGAAGTTGGAAGTTGGGTGTTGGGAGCTACAACCGAGACTTCAGCCATTGTACGGGATCGATGGAACGCCCGTCGACGCGCAGCTCGAAGTAGAGCGCCGGCGGTCCGGTCGGCGGCGTACCGACCCGGCCGAGCTCCGTGCCCGCGTCCACGTGATCCCCGCGCTGGACCCCCGCGGACCCGAGGTATCCGTAGAGCGAATAATAGTTGGAGCCGTGGTCGATGATGACGAGATTTCCGAAGCCGGTAAACGCGTCCGCGTAGTCCACTGTTCCCGGGTGGACGGCCAGCACCGGCGTGCCTTCCACCGCGCCGATTTCAATACCGTTTCTGACGAGCGAGCCCGGCGCTCGCCCGGTGCCCAGCTCGAAACCGGCGATGACCCGGCCCGGAACGGGCCAGTCGAGCGCCCCGCGGAACGACGTGAGCGGCACGGCAACCGGTTCGGCCGAGCGTCCGGCAGCGAGGTTCGCGACGTAATCCCGCAGGCGCTGGGAGGCGACGTTGAGCTCGCCCGCGAGCTGCGCGTTGAGGTCTCGGCGCGCATCAATCTGTGCAATCAGCGCCTCACGAGCGGCGACCGCACGCTGCGCCGCGGTCCGTTCGCGCGCCGCGTCGTTCGCGGCTTTCTGCATCTCCTTCGTCCGTTGTTCCAGAACGTCGCGCTGCTGTCTCAACTCGGCCAGCGTCCGCCGATGTTCCGCGATTCGTCTCTCGTTGATCGTCGTGAGCGCGGCGGTGGCGCGCATCGCGCGCGCGAATTCGCGAACACCCCGGACATCAAGGAGCGTTCTCGCATACCCGCCGTGTCCGCGCTTGTAGATGTCGACGAGGCGCAGTTTCAGATCCGGCAGCTGCGCGATGCGCTCTTGCTCGAGCGCCGTGAGGCGGTTCGTCGTCTGCTGCAGCGACCCCTGGGCCTGCGCAACCGCGGCATCCGCCTCCTTGACACGCTCGATCGCGATGTCCCGCTGAATCTCGAGCTGGCGCAGATCGCCGAGCAGCGTGCGCGCCTGCGCCGAGAGCCGGTCCGCTTCGCCCTGCAGCACGCGGATCCGTTCGTTGACGCGCCGTGCGAGCGTGTCGGTCGCCGTCCGATCGGGCGTCTGTGCAACAGCCGTGGCGGCAGCCAGCAGAACAACAAGGCAAGTTAGTTGTGCGGCGCGGACGACTCTTGTCTGGCCCGCCGCAGCGCCGAAGCCGCGACGGCCACGAGTCCGCGAGCCGAGATGCTTCACCACGCGCCTAGTATAAAGTCAGCTCGTGCGGATCGTCGGGCTCGATGTGGGTGAGCGGCGCATTGGGGTGGCGGTCAGCGATGTCACCCGGACGCTGGCGCGACCGCTCGGCGTGCTGCGTCCGGCCGGGCTCGATGTGGATGCCGTGCGGCTGTCCGCCGATGAGATTGGCCGTCTCGCGCGTGAGGAAGATGGCGTCGCCTCCATCGTCGTCGGCCTGCCGCGACGCCTCGATGGCACTCCTAACGACATGACGCGGCGCGTCGAACAGTTCGCGCGACAGCTCGAGGCACGGACCGCGCTGCCGGTCACCCTACAGGACGAGCGGCTCTCGAGCCGAGAAGCTGAAAGCCGGCTCGCCCTCCGCGAGAAGGACTGGCGGGCGCGCAAGCAGCGCCTCGATGCGGCGGCCGCAGCCGTCATTCTTCAGGATTATCTTGATAGCCGTGCGTAAGCCTTTCGTCATCGTCGTGCTGGTCGCCGTTCTCGCCGCCGGCGGTGCTGCCGCTGTCGCGGTCTGGCTCGCGTGGGAGCGCATTCACGAGCCGTATCGGAGCTACGCCGGACCGGAACAGTTCGTCACGATCCGGCAGGGCGCAGGCAGCGCCGAAATCGGCCGACGGCTGTTCGATGCGCAGGTCGTGAGCGACGCTCGCCTGTTCCGCCTGGCCCTCTTGTGGACGGGTCAGGGCCGCGACCTCAAGGCAGGGGAGTACCGGTTCGATCGTCCGCTCAGCACGCTTGACGTCATCGATGTGCTGGTGCGGGGCGACGTGTACGCGCGGCGGATGACCTTTCCGGAAGGACTGACGATCGAGGAGATGTCGAAGCTGTACGAGTCGCACGACTTCGGATCGGCGCGCGACTTCGTCACCGCCGCGAAGAACGTCGAGCGGATCAAAGACCTGGATCCGAACGCTACCGATCTCGAAGGCTACCTGTTCCCGGAGACGTACGCGCTGCCGCGAGGAACCCCCGCCTCGCGTCTCATTGATGCGATGGTCGATCGCTTCCGCATCGTCTATGACGAGCGGATGCGCGCGAGCGCCGCGGCGCAAGGTCTCACGACGCGACAGGTGGTCACGATTGGGTCGCTCGTCGAGAAGGAAACGGGCAAGGCCGACGAGCGTCCGACCGTGGGGGCGGTATATCGAAACCGCTTGCGGATCGGCATGCCGATGCAGGCCGATCCGACGATCGTCTACGCCCTCGAGAAGGCGCACCGCTACAACGGCAACATCCGCCGTGAGGATCTGGCGCTCGAGTCCCCGTACAACACTTACAAGTATCCGGGACTGCCTCCGGGTCCGATAGCTTCGCCGGGCAAGGCCTCGTTGGAGGCGGTGCTGTTTCCTACCGATGCGCCCTATCTATACTTCGTGAGCCGCAACGACGGCTCACACGTGTTCGCGCAGACGCTGGCGCAGCACAACGCGAACGTGCAGAAGTTTCAAGTCAATTTCTTCAGGCAGCAGAGACGACTCGAGGCGAAACAACCACGACAATCGAAGAGTCGTTAGCGTTCGCCCCACTTGAGTTTTTCCCGCAGGAGCTCGAAGTAGCCTCGTGACGGCG
>DAIRVG010000006.1:37189-46635 GCA_036802945.1 Vicinamibacterales bacterium | reverse complement strand
CGTTCGCCCCACTTGAGTTTTTCCCGCAGGAGCTCGAAGTAGCCTCGTGACGGCGCTTTCACGAGCCGCAGCACACGCTCCGCTTTTTTCACACGGATGACGTCGCCTTCATGCACGGGATAGCCGTATTGCCCGTCATAGGTGACGAACACGTCTTCAGGGCCGTCGGGAGCTTCCGGGCGTACTTCGACGAGAGCGTTCCCCGGGATGACCACGGGACGATGTGTAAGCGTGTGCGGGGCAATAGGCGTGAGCAGCAGCGCGTCCACCGATGGATGCACGATGGGGCCGCCGGCGGCGAGGTTGTATGCCGTCGATCCAGTGGCGCTCGCGATGATCAGGCCGTCCGCCTTGACGCGCGTCACGAACCGCCCGCTGACCGACACTGACAACTCGATCATCCGCGACAGCGCACCCTTCGTGAATACCACGTCGTTGAGCACGACCCGCGATTCATCCGCCTTGCCGCGCAGCGACGCCGTGGCCGCGAGCATCAGCCGCTCATCGTAGATTGCCGTGCCGTTGATGACCGCTTCGAGCGAGGGAAACAGCTCGTCGATCCGGATCTCGGTGAGGAAGCCGAGGCTGCCGAAATTGACACCGAGGATTGGGATGTCCCGTCCCGTCTGCGCGATGCGGTCGGCCATCGCCAGCAGCGTCCCGTCGCCGCCGAGAACGATGATCAGATCGACGGCGTTCGGCAGTTCCTCGCGTGACAGCGTGGATCCGTCTGCCGGCGATCCTGCAAGGACCGCCGTTGCGGTTTCGTAGACCGTTTCGATGCGTCGTTCGCGCAGCCATGCGCCGAGGCGCGCGAGATGTTCCGACGCGGCAAGCAGACCATGCTTGGCGACGATGCCGATGCGGTTGATGGACGCGGTCATGAACGAAGGTGAAGCAGGAACTCGACGTTTCCCTTCGCGCCGGTGATGGGCGAAGGCGTCGAGGTCACGGGGGTCAATCCTACCTCACGCGCCACGGACGAGATCTCCTCGAGCACGCGCGCCTGCACGTCCGCATCACGAATTACCCCTTTGCGCACTTCGCCGCGTCCCGCCTCGAACTGGGGTTTGATGAGCGCGATCACGTTCGCGGGTCGACGCAGCAGCGCGGGGACGACCGGAAGGATGTGACGCAGAGAAATGAACGAGACATCGATCGTCACGAGATCGACCATGCCCGGCAGGTCTCGGGGCTGGAGACGACGCGCGTTGAAGTGCTCGATGACGACGACGCGTGGATCGTTACGGAGCGTCCAGTCAATCTGCCCGTGCCCGACGTCGAGGGCGACGACCCGCGCGGCGCCGCGCCGCAGCAGGACGTCGGTGAAGCCGCCGGTGGACGCGCCAATATCGAGCGCCTCGCGTCCGTCGACCGCAATGCCGAACGTGTCCAGCGCGTGGGCGAGCTTGATGCCGCCGCGGCCCACGTACGGATGATCGGGCGCAATGAGGACGATCTCCGCGGAAGGCTGGATCTGGGTGCCCGCTTTTGTGTGCGGCTGTCCGTCAACGCTGACCTGGCCAGCCAGAATCAGCGCCCGTGCCCGCTCGCGGGACGGCGCGAGACCCCTCTCGACGACGAGTTGATCCAGGCGAACGCGCGACAAGCGGTTCACCCTTCTGGCTTCTCGGTTCTCGGTTCGTCTTCAGGTTCCGTGCTCGCTTCGTAGTTCCGCAGCTCACGAACACGGAACAACGAACACGGAACAGAGAACCGAACCTGAACACGAACCCAGAAGCGAGAATCGAGACGCGTGAACGGCATGGTCTCAGTTCGATCGCTCCACGATCCATCGGCCGATCTGGAGGAGCCGCGAGTCGGCCACGTCGACGCGTTGCAGGGTCGAGGCGGCACGCGCCAGGCATTCGGTGGCCATCTTCCGCGACGCCTCGAGGCCGTACAGCGCGGGATAGGTCGGCTTGCCGGCCGCAGCATCCTTGCCGGCCGTCTTGCCGAGGTCCGTCGATGCGCCTTCGACGTCCAAGACGTCATCGATGATCTGAAATGCGAGACCGAACTCGGCGGCCGCGCGATCGATCGCATCAATCTGGTCGTCGAGGCCGCCTCCCATCACCGCGCCCGTCGTCGCCGCGGCGCGAATCAGCGCGCCTGTCTTGCGCGCGTGCATCCCTTGTAATGCCTTCGCGTCGAGTGGCGCCGGCGGCGAACCGTCGCCCGACGGCACGCACGCAAGGTCGATGGCCTGTCCGCCAACCATTCCGGCCGCGCCCGCGCCGGCGGCGACTATGCCGATGACGCGCACCTTTCGTGCAAGCAGCGCAGGGTCGTCACCTCCGGGCTCGCGCGCCATCAGTGCAAACGCTTCGGTCAGCAGTCCATCGCCCGCGAGTATGGCCATCCCTTCACCGGCGACGACGTGGAGCGTCGGGCGGCCCCGGCGAAGCGTGTCGTTGTCCATCGCAGGAAGATCATCGTGAATCAGCGAGTACGTGTGGATGAACTCGAGCGCGCACGCGGCGGGGATGGCCATGCGGCGATCACCGCCGACCGCTTCAGCACTCGCCAGGCAAAGGATCGGTCGCAGCCGCTTGCCGCCAGCGGTAACGCTGTAGCGCATGGCGTCGGCCACGGGTGATGGGCACGAGGGCGGTGAGGGGAGGAAGGCGAGCAGCGCGGCGTCGATTTCGGAGCGTCGGGATTTCAGGTACTGACTCAGGTCGTCAGCAGCCTTCATCGCCGTCCGCGGCCTTCACTGTCGTCGTCGGTGCCGAAGTTGGCGGGAGCGCGCTTCAGCTCGCCGCGCTCGTTGAGGATCTCGATCCGTTTCTCCGCCTCCTCGAGCTGCGTGTGGCAGAAGCGGGACAGGCGGACACCGCGTTCGTACAATTGGAGGGACGTCTCGAGAGGGAGGTCGCCCTCCTCGAGCTTTTTGACGATTGTCTCGAGCTCGGCGATCGCCGCCTCGAAGTCTTTGATCGTGGAATCCATAGCGAAGGTCCGTCACTTCCACAAGCCACGGAGGCACTGAGTCACGGAGATCTTAGTTGGTTTTGCTCCGTGTCTTCGTGTCTCCGTGGCCCGTCACGTCGCACTGAAGCTCCCCGCGTTCGAGTGTCACGTGGACACGGTCGCCTTCCTTGGCTGTGGAGGCGTCGCGAACAATCGCGGTACGATCGGCATTCCAGCACACGGCGTAGCCCCGGCCAAGTACCGCCAGCGGGCTGAGGGTCTGGAGGCGGGCTGCGGTGCTGCCCAACCGCGCATCGGCATTGTGCACACACCGTTCGGCGGACGTCCGGAGGCGGCCATCGGCTTCGACCAGCCGCGTCCGTATCGTGCTGAAGCGGCGCCGGACGTCGAATGTTTCGAGTTTCAACCGCAGTGCCTGGAAGGCGCGCTCGCGCACGGCGATGCGGGCCTGCAACGCGCGCCGCAGCTCGTGTGACAGATCGTCCGCGCGGCGGCCACGCAGCGCGACACGCATCTGGAAGCCCGAGTACCCGGGACGCGCCTCCAGCGCGCCGAGCCGCGCCCTGTGTCGGTGCAGGCGGCCTGTCATCGCGGTGTTGACGCGATGCGCGAGGCGATCGATCCGCGCGCAAAAGTCATCCTTTCGCGTCACGACCATCTCCGCAGCCGCCGACGGTGTCGGCGCGCGTAGATCCGCGACGAAATCCGCGATGGTGAAGTCGGTCTCATGGCCGACCGCGGAAATCGTCGGCACGGGGCATCCGGCAATCGCGCGCGCCACGACCTCTTCGTTGAACGCCCAGAGGTCTTCGATCGATCCGCCGCCCCGGCCGACGATCACGACGTCGACGCCCGGGACCTTGCCGATGGCCCTGAGCGCGCGCGCGATCTCGAGCGCCGCGCCTTCGCCCTGGACGCGAGCCGGACGAATGACGAGGTGCACGTTCGCATACCGGCGCTGCAATACCTTGATGATGTCGCGCACCGCCGCGCCGTCGAGCGATGTCACCACGCCAATCTTGCGCGGAAGCGTCGGCAATGCCCGCTTGCGACGCTCGTCAAAGAGTCCTTCGCGCGCGAGCCGTTCCTTGAGCTGATCGAACGCCAACTGCAGCGCGCCGAGCCCCTCGGGCGCCAGGTGCTCGCAGACGATCTGGTACTCGCCTTTGGGGTCGTAGACACTCAGACGGCCGCGGGCGACAACGCGCAACCCGTCCTGCGGCTTGAATCGCAGATAGCGGAGCGCGGATCGGAACATCACGCCTTTGATCTGCGCGTTGGCATCCTTGAGCGTGAAGTACATGTGCCCCGTGTTCCAGAGGCGGCAATTCGACAGCTCGCCTTCCACCCAGACCTCGATGAAGCGTTCCTCGAGGAGCGTGCGGATGCGGCCAGTCAGCTCGGAGACGGAGAGCACTCGGCGCGACTCGGGTGCGACGGGGGCAGGCGCCGCCGGAGTTGGCTCAGGTTCGGCGGGTTCCTCGAACGGCAGATCGAAGAGCGAATCCATCTCTACGCCTTCAAGCGTGACTACACGGGTCGCGTCAAGGGAGCGACCCGCTCGGAATGGTCGAAGAGACCACCCAGTAACTCCTGTTCCGAATAGCTGATGCGTGTGATCTTCGTCGCCCGGCCCGTTTTCTCGTCGGCTTCGATGACGACGCCATTGAGCCGCGGGTTCCCGATCGCCGGCTCGAACTTCGTCGGCATCCCGTTGAGAAACCGCGCGAGCGAGGGTTCCTTTTCCATCCCGATGATCGAATCGTGCGGTCCGGTCATGCCGGCATCAGTCAGGTACGCCGTACCGTTGGGAAGGATCCGGTCGTCCGCGGTCTGCACGTGCGTGTGCGTGCCGATGACCGCCGTGACTTTTCCATCCAGGTACCAGCCCATTGCGATCTTTTCACTCGTCGCTTCCGCGTGCATGTCGACGAAGATGATGCGCGTCCTGTGCCGGATCGCTTCGATCTCGCGCAGCGCGCTGGCGAAGGGATCGTCGATCGGCACCATGAAGACGCGTCCCATCAGGTTGATCACGCCGATGGCGCGGCCGTCGCCAGTCTGCGCCACGTACGATCCCCGTCCTGGCACGCCGGCGGGGTAATTCGCCGGACGCAGCAGGCGCGGCTCGGTGACGATGTATTCGAGCACTTCCTTCTTGTCCCAGATGTGATTGCCTGACGTCATCACGTCGACGCCCCATTCCAGGAGTGTGTGGCCGATGTCGCGCGTGATGCCGAAGCCGTTGGCCGAGTTTTCCGCATTCGCGATGACCAGATCGATGCCGTAGTGCTCGACGAGGCCGCGCAGTCCGCGGTGCACGAGGTCGCGCCCGGGGCGTCCGACGATATCGCCGATGAACAGGATGTTCATGCAGGGCGGTCGGTGTCGGTGATGGCGATGCGGTGCGCGCGCCCGCGGCGCTCCGGCAGCTTCGGCAGTACGATCGTCAGCTCGCCGTCGCGAACGGATGCTCGCCCCTGCTGCACGTCGAAGGCGCCATTGAGTCGCACCCCGCGTGCAAAACGCCCGAACTCGCGCTCGACCAGGTGAAATGTCTTCGCGCCCTTCGGGATCGGTGCGGCCTTTTCGCCGGCAATCAGCAACACACCTGCCCTGAACACGACACGCACTGCGGCCGGCGCCACGCCCGACATGTCCATCATGACTTCCACTACGTCGTCGGTCTCGAGGACGTCGAGCGGCGGATGACATTCCCCCGAGAACGCGCGCTGATCGCTCGTCAGCGTCGCGGCGAGCTCCTCGAAGATCTGGCGGACGTCTTCGGCAAGATCGCTGACTTCAGCGGAGGGGATAAAGGAGAACTGGGCCATCGGCACCAACGGGCGGTTCCTATGTTCTCACGCGACTGTTGTCCAGTGTCCAGCGACGAGCGCAAGCCAGTCCTTACCGGAGGGGAGCTGAGCTGAGCGTTTTGAGCGAGCCTTTGAAGTCTAAAGGTCATATATGAGTCTAATAGAATCAGATATATTGCTTGACATACACTCATGTCTTGCTACAATGACGTTCGGAGTCAACGACAATGAGCAAAGTAATTGGAATCGACCTCGGCACCACCAACTCGGTTGTCGCGGTCATGGAAGGCGGGGAAGCCGCCGTCATCGTGAACCAGGAGGGCGGGCGCACCACGCCGTCCGTTGTCGGATTCACGAAAGACGGTGAGCGACTGGTCGGTCAGGTTGCCAAGCGCCAGGGCGTTACCAACCCCGAGAACACGATTTTCTCGATCAAGCGCTTCATGGGCCGGAAGCATGGCGAGGTCTCGCAAGAGACGTCGCGGGTGCCGTACCGGGTCGTGAAGGCGGACAACGGCGATGTGTGGGTGGAGGTTCGCGGCAAGAAATACTCGCCGCCGGAAATCTCCGCGATCATTCTTCAGAAGCTGAAGACCGCGGCCGAGGATTACCTTGGCGACAAGGTGACCGACGCGGTCATCACCGTTCCCGCGTACTTCAACGACTCGCAGCGGCAGGCGACGAAGGACGCCGGCAAGATCGCCGGCCTCAACGTCCTTCGCATCGTCAACGAGCCGACCGCCGCGGCGCTGGCCTACGGACTCGACAAGAAAAAGGACGAAACCATCGCGGTCTACGACTTTGGCGGCGGCACGTTCGATATCTCGATCCTCGAGGTGGGTGAAGGGATCGTCGAGGTCAAAGCGACCAACGGCGACACACATCTTGGAGGCGACGATCTCGACCAGCGCGTGATCGACTGGATGGTCGCCGAGTTCAAGAAGACCGACGGCATCGATCTCGGCAAGGACCGGATGGCCGTGCAGCGTCTGAAGGAAGCGGCGGAGAAGGCGAAGATCGAGCTCTCCACGGTGATGGAGACCGATATCAACCTGCCGTTCGTCACCGCGGATCAGACTGGTCCGAAGCACCTGCAGATGAAGCTGACTCGCTCGAAGTTCGAGCAGCTCGTCGACGATCTCCTGCAGCGCTCGATGGAGCCGGTCAAGCAGGCGCTGGCCGATGCCGGCGTCAAGCCGTCGGACATCGACGAAGTCGTGCTCGTGGGCGGATCGACGCGGGTTCCGAAGATCCAGCAGCTGGTGAAGGAGTACTTCGGCAAGGAGCCGCACAAGGGTGTGAATCCTGACGAAGTCGTCGCAGTCGGCGCTGCCATCCAGGGTGGCGTCCTCAAGGGCGAGGTCAAGGACGTGCTGCTGCTCGACGTGACACCGCTGTCACTCGGCATCGAGACGCTCGGCGGCGTGATGACGACGCTCATCACTCGCAACACGACAATCCCGACGCGGAAGAGCGAAGTCTTCTCGACCGCAACGGACAACCAGACCAGCGTCGAAGTGCACGTGCTGCAGGGTGAGCGCCCGCTGGCGCGCGACAATCGCACCCTTGGCCGCTTCCAGCTGGTCGGGCTGCCGTCCGCGCTGCGTGGCGTGCCGAAGATCGAGGTCGCGTTCGACATCGATGCCAACGGCATTGTCAGTGTGTCGGCGAAGGACGTCGCAACCGGCAAGGAACAGAAGATCACGATCGCCGGGTCGTCTGGTCTCGACAAGGACGACGTGGCGCGCATGGTGAAGGACGCCGAGGCGCATGCGACCGAGGACAAGGGCCGGCGCGAGCTGATCGACGCACGCAACCAGGCGGACTCGCTGGCCTACTCGGTGGAGAAGACGGTCAACGAGAACCGTGACCGGCTGCCCGCAGCCGACGTGAGCGCGATCGAGAGCGCACTCTCGACGTTGCGCGACGCTGTGAAGGCGGACGACGTCGAGGCAATTCGCCGCGCCACCGACAGCCTTCAGAAGGCGTCGCACACGATGGCCGAGCAGCTCTACAAGCAGTCGGAGGCGAACGCGGCGAATGCCGCCGGGTCGGAGAGAAAGGACGACGACGTCAAGGAAGGCGAAGTCGTCGACGCGTAATCACGAATCACGAATCACAAATACGAGAGTGTTGGGCGGGTCTTGAGACCCGCCCATGAGAGGAGAAAACAGAGATGGCCATCGTTTATTTTCGCGATGAGGACACGGCAGCCCGGGGTAACTGGATGCCGCCCGTCGATGTCTATGAAACCGACGGGCACGACATCGTCATCAAGGCGGAATTGCCGGACATGACCCGCGAAGACATCACGGTCACCGTCGAGCACAACACGCTCACCCTTCGAGGCGAGAAGAAATTCTCAGGCGAGGTGAAGGAAGACCGCTATCGTCGGATCGAGCGCAGCTACGGGCAGTTCAGCCGTTCCTTCACGCTGCCGACTACGGTTGATTCCACCAAGGTCAGCGCCGAATACAAGAACGGCGTCCTTACGGTGAAGCTCCCGTTCCGCGAGGAAGCCAGGCCGCGGACGATCAACGTCGAAGTGGCGGCGTAGCACAACCATGCTAGGCTGTGGGGGTCTATGGATGATGTATTAGATCCCCCAGTCGAACCTGACGCACCACCAGCCCCACGTCCGAGGGCTGTTCCGATCGAGAGCCGCTTCCTGTTCGTCGACGTTGCCGCCATGCGCGCCAAGCAGCTCAGGCGCGGAGCCATCGTCCGCCTGGACGAGATGCTCGAGGATGGTGAGGTCGCACGGGCACTCCCGCACAAAGCCGAGCGCATCGCGATGGAAGAAGTGCGCCGCAACCTCGTGCTCTACGAAGTCCCGGCGCCGCCGAAGGCGCCCGACCGGTAAGACCTCTTCTCGTAGTCTCCGCTCTTCATTTCTGCGCTACGCTTCGTCCATGAAGCGCAGCTCTTTCCGGTTCTTCACCGCAGTGCTCGCGGTCTGCCTTCTTGCGCCTGCCCGCGCGCAGCAGACCGCGCCGTACCGCATCCTGATCAGCAACGACGATGGCGTCCGCGCGCCAGGGCTGGCGGCGCTGGCGGAAGCACTGAAGGCGATAGGCGAGGTGATCGTCGTCGCGCCATCCGCGGTGCAGAGCGGAAAAAGTCACTCCGTCGTGACGATCGATCCCGTGTTTCGCGAAGACCTCACGTTGCCGGGCGGCCTGAGCGCGATCGGGCTCAACACGACACCGGCGACGACCATGTTCATCGCGCTCGCGAACATCGTGAATCCGAAACCAGATCTCGTGGTGTCGGGGATCAATCGCGGCTACAACCTTGGCTACTCGGTCTACCGGTCGGGAACGGTCGCGGGTGCGCGTGAGGGCGCGATGCACGGCATCCCGTCGATGGCCGCCTCAATGGCGGAAGCGGGCGATCCGCGCGACTGGTCGGCAGCGGCACAGCAGGTGCTCGCGGTCGCGCGTCACGTCAAAGAGCATCGATTGCCTGCGAACACATTCCTGAACGTGAACGTACCGGCGACGCCGCCGGGCGGCTATAAGGGATACCAGGTGACGAGCCAGGCCATGATGCTGGGCGGCAACGAGACGTTTGCCGAGATGACGCATCCATCCGGACGGACGATCTACTGGAGCGTGTATCGCGAAGGCGTGAACGCGCCGCAAGGTACGGACATCTGGGCAGTGGAAAACGGCTACGTGTCGGTCACTCCGATGA
>DAIRVG010000006.1:31952-37089 GCA_036802945.1 Vicinamibacterales bacterium | reverse complement strand
CAAATGCCAGTCCGTTGAGCCCTCGTAAGCATCAGCCACGCGAAGCACCGTTGCCTCATCGAACATCCTGCCCATCAACTGGAAGCCAATCGGCAGACCGTCCGGTGAAAAACCGCACGGCACACTTATGCCGGGCAGCCCAGCGAGATTCGCGCTGACAGTGAACACGTCGGCCAGGTACATCTGGAGCGGGTCGCCGGTCTTCTCACCGAGCCGGAACGGCGGCGTGGGGGTCGTCGGCATCGCAATCACGTCAGCGCGCTCGAACGCCTGGTCGTAGTCGCGGCGCAGGAGTGTCCGCACCTGCAGCGCCTTCAGATAGAACGCGTCATAGTACCCGGCACTGAGGACATAGGTGCCAAGCATGATGCGACGCTTCACCTCGGGACCGAAGCCTTCGTCGCGCGAGCGACTATACATGTCCTTGAGGCTTTCGTGCTTCGCTGCCGTCGCTCGATAGCCGTACTTCACACCGTCGTACCGTGCGAGGTTCGAGCTCGCCTCGGCGGTGCAGACCAGGTAGTACACCGGGATCGCATACTGCGCGTGCGGCAGTTCGACGTCGACGAGCGTCGCGCCTGCGCTGCGCAACGTGTCCAGCGCGCCCTCAAACGCCTCGCGCACATCCTCATCGACGCCAAGGCTCACGAAAGCGCGGGGGACGCCGACACGCACGCCTTTGACATCGCCTGTGAGCGCCCGTGTGAAATCGGGGACGGACTCATCAGCCGTCGTCGCGTCGCACGGGTCGGCACCGGAGAGCGCCGACAACACGAGGGCTGCATCGGCCACGGTACGCGCGAACGGACCGATCTGATCGAGCGACGACGCGAACGCCAGCAGGCCGTACCGCGAGACGCGGCCGTAGGTCGGCTTGAGTCCGACGACGCCGCAAAAAGCCGCAGGCTGTCGAATCGACCCGCCGGTATCGGATCCCAGCGCGAGCGGCACACAACGGGACGCCACGGCCGCGGCCGAGCCGCCGCTCGATCCGCCAGGGATGCGATCGAGTGCCCACGGATTGCGGACCGGGCCGAATGCAGAGTTCTCGGTCGACGACCCCATCGCGAACTCGTCACAGTTCGTCTTGCCGACGATGATCGCCCCCGCGTTTTCGAGATGCCGGACGACGGTGGCGTCGTAAGCCGGCACAAAACGCTCGAGGATCCGGGAGGAAGCAGTGGTCCGCATCCCGCGGACGTTGATGTTGTCCTTGAGCGCGATCGGCACGCCTGCCAGGGGTCCCAGCGTGCTCCCCTCGGCGCGGCGCCGATCCACGGTCTGGGCGCGAGACAGCGCCCGCTCCGCGTCAACAAGGTTGAACGCATTGAGCGCCGGATTGACGGCAGCAATGCGATCGAGGCACGCGCGAACGACGTCAACGGCAGACAGCTGGCCGGCGGCAACGCCGTCGCGGATGCTGCGGACGGTCGCATCGAGCAGGTTCATCCGCCAATCACCCGCGGTACACGGAACAAGCCCGCCTCGCGGTCGGCATCCGGGGCGTTGGCAAGGGCGTCCTCCACAGGTAACGACGGTTGCGGGACGTCTTCGCGCTCCCTGCGCTGCGCGGCGTGCACGTGCGCGGTGGCGGGAACGCCGCTAGTATCGATCGCCTGCACCTGCTCCGCGTAGGCAAGGATGTCGGCCAGCTGCTTGGTGAACAGCTGCTTCTCTTCGTCTGTGAGCTCGAGCTGCGCGAGCGCGGCCACGCGCTCCACGTCGGCAATTGTCAGAATAGTCGGCACGAGGTGATGCTAGTTGGACGGTGAGTCAAAATGCAAAATTCAAAATGCAAAATGCAAACACTGAGCGGTCAGGAGACGTAGTTATTGTTTGCATTTTGCATTTTGCATTTTGCATTACGATTCGCCCCATGACGAGTGACGTGAGGCCGGCCGCCGTCGCAGGTAGCTGGTATCCGTCAACGCCCGAGCGGCTTGGACCGCAGATCGATCGGTACATGGCGGACGCCGATACTGATACCTCCGCGCCCCCGCGAGCGATCGTGGCGCCGCATGCGGGGCTGATGTATTCGGGCCCGGTCGCCGCCTTTGCGTACCGCACCGTGGCAGACGTGCGCTACGCAGCCGTCATCCTCGTTGGTCCGTCGCATTTCATCGGCTTTCAGGGCGTGTCGATCTGGCCCCGCGGCGCCTGGCAGACACCCTTTGGCGCCGTTCCTGTTGCCGAGGATCTGGCGGCGGACATTGCCGCCGCTTCGGACGAGGTGATTGAGCACCCGGCCGCGCACGGGCGTGAGCATTCGCTGGAACTGCAGCTGCCGTTCATCGCACACGTCCTGCCGGGCGTTCCGATCGTGCCATTGGTGATGGGACGTCAGAACCGCGCGACGGCCTTCACGCTTGGCGACGCGCTGGCGACTGTCGTCGCCAGGGTCGAAGGCCCTGTCCTCCTCGTGGCCAGCAGCGACCTGTCGCACTACCACGACGCGCGCACAGCGGCGGAAATGGATGGAGTGGTGTTGCGCCACGTCGGACAGCTCGATGCCGACGGTTTGATGCAGACGCTGGAGCACGAGCCGCACCATGCCTGCGGCGGCGGGCCAATAGTTTCCGTGATCCACGCCGCAATCCAGCTTGGATCGACGCGCGCGCAAGTGCTGAAGTACGCGGATTCCGGTGACATCAGCGGCGACAAATCGTCGGTCGTGGGCTACATGGCGGCGGCGATCTGGTGATCAGGCCGTCGGTGATTCGCGATTAATGATTGATGATTAGTGATTAGTGATTTGTGATTTGTGATTGATCTGCTCAGTGAAGTCGACCGGAAGCAATTGCTCGATCTCGCGCGGCACGCGCTCGAGGCGCGGGTCCGGCGTGTCCCGCCGCCGATAGCGGTGTGCGTGGGCAGGCTCGCGCTTCGCCATGCGGCGTTCGTGTCGATTCATTGTCGCGGCGATTTGCGCGGCTGCCTTGGCCATCTCGCGCTTGACACGCCGCTCGGGCAGACGATCGTCCACCTCGCCGGCGTCGTCGCGGATTCGGATCCCCGGTTCTCGGCGGTATCGCTGAACGAGCTGCCGGACCTCCAGGTCGAAATCTCGGTGCTGACGTCACCGCGCGAAATCGAGGAGGTCACAGAGATCGACGTGGGGCGCCACGGACTCATGGTGGAGGAGGGCCGCCGCCGGGGTCTGCTGCTCCCGCAAGTCGCCGTCGAGCATCGCTGGACGCGCGAGATGTTTCTCGAGCACACGTGTCTCAAGGCCGGTCTTTCGCGCAATGCCTGGCAGCACGGCGCCCGGATCCTGGTATTCGAGGCGCAGGTCTTTGGCGAGAATCAGAGCGCGGGGACGGCCGCCATCTGACCGCACGTGGAAGGTGGAGATGACGAGGCGCCGTTGACAAGCGCCTGGACACGCTGGGCCAGATACGTGTAGCCGGCGTCGTTCGGGTGAAACCCGTCCGATGAAAACCGCGACGCGTCGTAGACCTGCGCATCGCACATCAGATCGACCACGACCACTCCGGTTCCGGTCTGCCTATTCGCTTCCCGGGACATGCCGACTGCGATCTGCTGGAGGATCTGGCGTTGCTGGGTCGTGCCGCCCGACGCATACGGCAGCGCCGCGAGGTTTGGCAGGTTGATCACGACGATGAACGCGTCCGTCGCACGGCTTCGGATGCCGCGAATGAGCCGGTCGTAGTCGGCGCCGAACGCGCCCACTTGAGTGTTGATGTAGCCCCTGACGTCGCTGCCCGCGGCGCCCCGAAGGATGGCGTCCGCGACCGCATTGGCATCGTTACCTCCGCCGAACACCGTTACCAGCGTCGCGTTTGCGGGCACGAACGGTAGTTCCTGATCGATGAAGTTCGCGACGATGTCGCGCCCGGCCGCCCTCGCGATGACCTGGATGGCAGGGCTGAGTACGGCTCCGGGGATCCCCAGATTTACCAGCGTCACGTCGTGCGATGAGCGCAGTTGTCGCGCCAGTACAGGCACGTACCCGGTGCCGTTGTCGCACGATATGAACGGCGCGCAGACGACGGTCGAACCCACGCCGTTCGCATCGCTGGCGCCGATGGCGGTGTATCGAATCGGCGCGTTCGCGGCCGGTGGGCCGAGCGGCGTCGGCGACGTCGGCGAATCGGTGCCGGAGCCGCATCCGGCCATGCCCAACGCGACGATGGCAACGATGGTGACGTGCGCGAGAGGCCGGCGTGTACGCATCCGTTCATAATGATGCACCGATGGACAATCTCTGTCACACGCTCGTTGGGGCCGCGTTTGGAGAAGCAGGGCTGAAACGCCGCACGCGGTTCGGTAACGCGACGCTGATGATCGCGTCCAACCTGCCGGACGTAGACGTACTCGCCTTCGCCACCGGCACGCCCTCGGTGGCGCTCCGGCGCGGCTGGACGCACGGCATCCTCGCGCAGCTCTTTCTGCCCATACTCCTGACGGCGATCGTCATGGCTGTAGCCGGTGGTCGTCCCGGGGCAGCTCGATCGACGCCGCATGGGGTCAGCGACGATCCTCCCATTCGCGCGCGCGAGTTGCTGATGCTCTCGTACATCGGCGTCATCACGCACGTGCTCATGGACCTGCTCAACAACTACGGCGTACGCCTGCTGATGCCATTCGATCGACGGTGGTATTACGGCGACGTGCTCTTCATCATCGATCCCTGGCTCTGGCTCGTGCTGGGCGCGGGTATCTGGATGGCGAGGTGGCACCATTCGCCGAAGCGGGCACGCGCGTCGCTGCTGGTGGCGTGCGCCTACGTGCTCACCATGACCATCTCGGCCCGCGCCGGGAGAGCAGAAATTGTCGATCGTTGGCAGCAAGTTGCCGGGCAACCGCCGCAGGCGGTGATGGTGGGCCCTGTGCCGGTAACGCCGATGAGACGGAACGTCATCGTCGATGCGGGCGATCACTACGAGACCGGCGTCTTCGCGTGGCTACCGCGAAACATCCGCTTCGATCAGGCGTTCGTGGCGAAAAACGATCGCGATCCGCGCGTCGCCGTCGCGCGCGAGGCACCGAACATCCGCGCCTTCCTCGTCTGGTCACGCTTCCCGTTCTGGACGCTCGAGCCAGTCGCCGGCGGCACACGGGTGACGGTGGGCGATATGCGTTTTGCGGGTGGCCAGGGAATCGCGCGGCGGAATTT
>DAIRVG010000006.1:10339-31852 GCA_036802945.1 Vicinamibacterales bacterium | reverse complement strand
CGAGATTCTTCATATCGAGGAGATCCTCGACGACGACGCCCTTCCTCTCCGCGCCCTTCGATTTCTCCGTCTCGATCAGAATGGGCAGCCCCGCGAAGCGTGGGTCGTGGAGCAAGCGCCGGAACGGCTCGAGACCGATACACCCTTCACCGATGTGCTCGTGGCGATCGACGTGGCTTCCGCACGGCTTTTTCGAGTCGTTGCCGTGAAACACTTTCAGCCGTTCGATACCGACGAGTCGATCGAACTGCTCGAACGTGTCGCGATAGCCGGCTTCGGTGGCGATGTCGTATCCCGACGCGACGAGATGACACGTGTCGAGGCAGACGCCTACGCGCCGCGAGCCTCGAAGGTGCCCGATCACGGCGGCAAGGTGCTCGAAGCGATGGCCCAGCGTGCGGCCCTGTCCGGCCGTGTGCTCCAGCAACACCATCGTTTTTGCGCGCGGCCGCGCCTTGAATGCCACGCGAATCGCATCGGCGATGAGCCGCAGCGCCTCGTTATCGGGTCCAGCCGTGCACGTCCCGGGATGGATGACGACGCCGAGGAGCCCGAGCGCTTCCGCGCGATCGATCTCGTCAACGAACGCGGCAATCGACTGCTCCCGCAGGATCGGAAATGTGGTCGCGAGGTTGATGAGATAACTGGCGTGCGACACGACCGGCGTGATATCGGTCTGCTCAATACGCTCGCGGAAGAGCCGCACTTCGGCCGGATCGAGGGGCTTCCCCCGCCATTGGCTTGCGTTCTTGGTGAAGACCTGAAGTGCCTCGCAGCCGTGCACCACCGCGCGATCGACAGCCTTCGAGACACCGCCGGCCACGGACATGTGTGCGCCGATTCGAAGCATTCCGATCACTATAATTACCGTATGCGAGCAGCACTCGTCGTGACCGCGTTGTTCGTCGTTGCCGTGCCGGCGCCCGCGCACGCGTGGGGGTTCGCGGCGCACAAGTTCATCATGGACCGCGCGATCGCGCTGCTGCCGGCGGAACTGCGGCCGATGTTCGAGGCGAATCGCGCGATTGTCGTAGAGCGTGCCATCGATCCCGACACCTGGCGGACCGCCGGCTTCGACGAGGAACCACCGCATCATTTCCTCGACATCGACTGGGAGGGATACGGGAAGTATCCGTTTGCCGGCCTCCCGCGTAGCTACGACGAAGCGGTCGCGAAGTTCGGGGAAGACCGCGTCACGCAGAATGGAACGCTGCCGTGGCGGACCGAGGAACTCTACGGCAATCTCAGGCGCACGTTCGAAGCGTACGGACGCGGCAACCCGTACGGCGAGTTCGACATTCCTTTTTTCTCCGCGGTGCTCGCCCACTACACGTCCGACGCACACGTGCCGCTCCACGGTGTGATCAACTACGACGGCCAGCTGACGGGCCAGAATGGTCTTCACAATCGGTGGGAGACATCACTGTTCGAGCGTTACCGCGGTCAGCTCACGATCGCGCCGAAGCCGATCGAGCCGGTTCGCAATCCGCGTGAGTTCGTGTTCGACAGGGTGCTCGAAGATACGCAGTTCGTGCCGGCGTTGCTCAAATCGGATCTGGGCGCGATCGGTACGCGTGACATCTACGACGACGCCTATTACGAGGCATTCTTCAAATCGAACCGCGCGGTGATGGAGGAACGGCTGAATAAGTCGATCGCTGCTGTCGCCGCAATGATCACAGGGGCATGGGAAGCCGCGGGCAAACCTGCCGTCCCAGTCAAGCTTCCTGCGACACCTCAACGACGGCGGCGGCCATAAGGATCAGGTTCGTTCGGCACATCCTTTGCGCTTTCGTACCCAAGAAGGCCCGGCATGGAGCCCGGCCAAAGGGAGGCTGATCATGCTCTGGACGCTCATCGTCCTGCTGCTGCTGTTCTGGTTGCTCGGGTTCGCATTCCACGTCGCGGGCGGCATCATTCACGTGCTGCTCGTCATCGCCGTCGTATTGTTCCTCGTCAACTTGATTAGCGGTCGACGAACCGTTATCTGAATTCGGTAGGGATCCGGGATCCGGGGCAAGCCCCCCGGTTCCCTAATCCCGAACGCCCTGCTTCCTCGTTGCTCAAGTCCTTGGTTCCCGCAGAGACGGATCCCGGATCCCGGATCCCGGATCCCGATCCGGATCCCGATCGGTGATCCCCGATCCCTGCTATCGTCAGTCTTGATGGATGTGTTCGTGATACCAATCGGGCTCGATCGGTACGAGCTCTACTGCGAGGCATCGGTGGAGACGCCCAGCCTCGACCCGGCGGCAAAGGGGATCATCGGGCGCATTCGGCATCGCTTTGCCGTCATGCTGCATCAGGCGGAAGAACGGCAGCGCACCGGCGCCCCGTCGTCCACGGGCGCTGCGAGCTGGCTTATGAGTGTCCAGGAATACATCATGGGCTGGGTGGCCGAGCGCGTGGCCGAGCAGCGGTTACTGTGGAACCTGCGGCATGAGTCGGCGGTCGTCGCCGCCCATCCCCAGGACCTCACGTTCGAACAGACGCTGACACTGATCCACCGGACGCTTCAACGCGATTACGAACGGCACCGGGTGTGGCTCGTGGTCGACAGCGTGCTGCTGATCGCGTCTGCCGCGCTCATGCTGCTCCCGGGCCCGAACATCGTTGCCTACTATTTCGCGTTCCGTGTCATGGGGCACTGGCTGTCGATGCGAGGGGCGGTACAGGGACTCCGCGGCGTCGCGTGGACCGGACGTCCGTGCGAGCCGTTGACGGAGCTACGCGAAGTGGCATCGCTCCATGGCGCGGCGCGCGAAAAGCGCGTCCATGAGATTGGCGCGCGACTGCGCCTGCAGCATCTCTCGACGTTCTTCGAGCGGGTTGCGGTCCGGCACGCGTGACCCTTCGACTTGCTCAGGGTCACCCCGAGTGGGTCGAGGGGTGATATTCTCGCCGCCTCAAGCCACGGAGGCACGGAGTCACGGAGAATGTGACCTTAGGCAAAAATGCTCAGTGTCTTCGTGTCTCCGTGTGGCTCGTCTAAGTTGAATTCACAGTGAAGCTCCGGGACCTTGCGGAACGGCTCGCCTGTCGCCTCGAAGGGGACGGCGAGATCGAGATCGTGCGCGTCGCAGGCATCGAGGACGCCGGCCCCGGCGATCTCACCTTCGTCGCAAATCCAAAATACCTTCCGGCGGTAGCCACCACGCGCGCATCGGCCGTTCTGCTCCGAGACGATGCGCCGGCGGGATCGAGCGCGGTCCTCCGTACGGCGGAGCCGTACCTTGCGTTTGCGCGGGCGGTCGGACTATTCGCGCCGCGATGGCAACCAGAGCCTGGTGTGCACCCGATGGCGGCTGTCGCGCACGATGCGCGCCTGGGCGATCGCGTGTCGATTGGCGCGTTCGTCTCCGTGGGCGAGGCAGCCGTTGTCGGCGATCGGACGATCATCTTTCCGAACGTGACGATTGGTCCCGGCACGCGGATCGGCGCCGACTGCGTCCTCCATTCGAACGTCTCGATTCGCGAGCGCGTCACGATTGGCGACCGGGTCGTGCTCCAGAACGGCGTGGTCATCGGCGGCGACGGGTACGGATTCGTCCGCCTCGGCGACGGCACCCACGAGAAGATCCCCCAGGTCGCGACGGTCGTCATCGAAGACGATGTCGAGCTCGGCGCGAACACGACTGTCGATCGGCCAGCCGTCGGCGAGACGCGCATCAAGGCCGGCTCGAAAATCGACAACCTCGTGCAGATCGCGCACGGTGTCACCGTTGGGCGCAACGTACTGATGGCCGCGCAGGTCGGCATTGCCGGCAGCACCGAGATTGGCGACGACGTGATGTTCGGCGGGCAGGTGGGCGTAGGCGGGCACCTGACGATCGGGCGGGGTGTGGTTGCGGTCGGTCAATCCGGAATCACCAACTCCGTTGATGACGGCGCCACGATCGCCGGCTATCCGGCGATCGATGCGCGCGAGTGGCGCCGGTCGTCGGCCGTTTTTCGTCGGCTGCCCGAGCTCAAGAAGCGCGTCGAGGCGCTTGAAGCCAGGCTGGCGGAGCTCATGGGACGAGCAGATACCGGGGAGAAGCCGTCTCAGTGATTCGCCGTGTCATCTGCGCGCTCGCCCTGATTGCGAGCGCATCTCCCGCCGCGGCCCAGAACGCGGTCCTGTTTTTCCCGCGCTTCGACTTCCGTATGGGCGCCGACCATCTGTCGGGCCACGACGCGCGGTTCGTCTGGGACGCAAACTTCGGCGGCGAGATGGATTTCGTCGACTACCGCCGCGGCCGGATGACATTTGCGGCCAACTACGAGGCCGTGCTTGGCGAGCAGTTCCGCCGCTTCGATGTGAACCAAGGCAACTACCTGCTCGACTACTCGGCGTCGCTGCGGGTGCACGGCGTCGAGGTTGCCGCGCTGTTTCATCACGTGTCGCGCCACCTGAGCGACCGTTTCAAGCGAGACCCTGTCGATTGGAACATGTTCGGGGCCCGTGTCCGACACGCCGCGAGCCGCGGGGCGATGCAGATTCGCACACAGGGCGACGTGCTCGGCGTGCTTCTGAAATCGAACGTCGACTACAGCTGGGAAGCGAACGGCGGAGTGTTCTTACGTGTGCCCCTGCGTCCCCGTATCAGCGCGATCTCGGCGGGCAGCGCACGCCTGGTCGGGGTTGACGGCACCCGGCCTCGTGGGACGCAGCACGGCGCCCGCGGGGAAGCCGGCCTGCGGTTCGAAGGGCAGGGGGGCGCCGTCGAAGTGATTGTGGCCGCCGAACGGCGGATAGACCCGTACCCGCTCGAAAACTCGGCAATCAGCTGGTTCAGTGCAGGGTTTCGCTTCGTGAGCCGCTGAAAACTGGGGGCGGACGCCATTTCATCAAAGCGAAATGGGGCCTGACCCCCTATCATAGAAATGTGATCCGCTTCGTTCGCTTGCTCGTCCTGCTCACCGCGGCGGTCGGCGCCATCGTCGTCCCGCTGCACGCGGCCGTTCATCCGCCCAGGCTCGAGTACCAGATAACGACGCTGCCGAACGGGCTGCGCGTGATCCTGTCCGAGGATCATTCAACGCCGATCGTGCATCTGTCGGTGTGGTACCACGTCGGCTCGAGAAACGAGAAGCCGGGACGAACCGGGTTCGCGCACTTGTTCGAGCACATGATGTTCAAGGGCTCAAAGAACGTGCAGCCCGAGTCGCACACGTCGATCATCGCGAGCATCGGCGGCCGCAGCAACGCGTATACGCAGGAAGACGCGACGGTCTTCTGGGAGACGCTGCCCGCGCAATATCTGCCGCTCGCCCTGTGGCTCGAGGCCGATCGGATGGCGACGCTTCGCGTCGACCGCGACGCGTTCCAGAAGGAAGTCGAAGTCGTCAAGGAAGAACGGCGGCTGCGTGTCGACAACCAGCCGTACGGACGTCTCAACGAGATCCTGTTCGATAAGTCGTTCGTGAGCCATCCGTACAAGCACCCGACGATTGGCAGCTTGAAGGATCTCGAGTCGGCGTCGCTCGACGACGTGCGCGACTTCCACAACACATATTACGTGCCGGAAAATGCCGTCGTGACCCTCGTCGGCGATTTCGACTCGGCGCAGGCAATGCAGCTCGTCACGCAGTACTTCGGCCGGGTGCCGAAGGCCGCCAAGCCGGTGCCGCGCGACATCCCGAAGGAACCCGATCAGACGCAGGAGCGTCGCGCCGTCGTCCAGGAGGAATGGCCCTTGCCGGCGGTGGTCGTTGCGTATCACGTCGCCTACGACGGCCATCCGGATTCGTATCCGCTGCATCTGACGTCGAAGATCCTGTTCGACGGCGAGAGCGCGCGCATTACGCGGGACCTCGTCTACGACAAGCGCATCGCGGTCGCGGCGTTCGGGAGCGCGAACCTCCTCGAAGACCCGAACCTGTTTTACGCGGTGGCGATCATTCCGGCTGGTCAGTCCGCCGAGACGGTCGAACAGGCGCTGCTCGCCGAGTTCGAAGACCTGAAGACCACGCCGGTGACGAGCCACGAGCTGGATCGCGCGAAGAACCAGTTCATGCGCGACTACATCATCGGCCGCGAGACCAACGAGCAGAAAGCGCTTCACCTCGCGCACGCCGCGGTGATCCACAACGATGTCACCCGGGCGGACGCGGAGATCGACATTTTCGAGAAGCTGACGTCGATGGACATCCAGCGCGTGGCGCGCACCTACTTCACAGAGAACAATCGCACGGTGCTCTACATCCAGCCCAAGAGCGCGGGCGCGGGAGCAAGGCGATGAGGAAATCCCAAATCCCAAATCCCAAAGCCCAAATCCCAATGGCATTGCGACGATCCCACCTGCGTTTTGATTTGGGTCTTGGGATTTGGGTTTTGGGATTTGTCCTGTGCGCGTCCGGTGCGTTCGCGCAAGCGCGGGACTGGCCCTCGGAAGCCCCGCCTCGTCCGCTCGCCGCGCATGACGCGGCGTTTCCTCCGTACGAGATTCGCACCCTGCCAAACGGCATGCAGGTCGTCGTCGTCCTGCATCACGAACAGCCCGCCGTCAGCGTCCGCCTGCTCGTGCGGACGGGGGCGGCGCAGGATCCGAAGGGAAAGGGGGGCGTTGCCAATCTCACGGCATCCCTTCTGGATCAGGGAACCACGACGCGGAGTGCCCAGCAGATCGCCGATCAGATTGATTTCATCGGCGGTGATCTTGGCACCGGCGCCGGAACCGATCTCTCGTTCGTGAACGCGATCGTCATGAAGGATTCGTTCCAGGTCGGGATGGATCTGGTGGCCGACGTGGCGCGCAATCCGTCGTTCGCGCCGGAGGAGATCGAGCGGCAGAAGGACCAGGTCCTGTCGTCGCTGCGCGTGAATGCCGGCGACCCCGGCTACATTGCGGACGTCGTGTTCGACCGGCTCGTCTACGGGTTCCACCCGTACGGGCTGCCTGGGAGCGGCACGGAGGAGACGCTCGCCGCCTTGACGCGCGACGATCTGCAGGCGTTCCACCGGCAGTACTTCGTTCCGAACAACATGCTGCTCGCCATTGTTGGCGATGTCACGAGCGACGAGGCGTTCGCGGCCGCGCAGAAAGCGTTCGGGGCCTGGCCGCGGGGGACATTGCCCACGGTCAATCGCGTCGAGCCGCCGCCATCCGCGCGCCGGATCGTGATCATCGACAAGCCCGATGCGGTGCAAACGAGCATCCGCGTAGGCCAGCTTGCCATCCAGCGGAAGCACCCGGACTACATGGCGTGGGATCTTGCCGTGAAGATCCTCGGCGGCGAGGGGGCCAACCGGCTGCACCAGGTGCTGCGGTCGCAGTACGGCCTGACCTACGGAGCCGAGGCGGACGCCGAGGCGCGCAAGGACGCCGGAGATTTCGTGGCGCAGACCGACACCCGCACCGATACGACCGGCCAGGCCCTTCGCCTGATGGTCGACGAGTTCGCGCGCCTGGCGCGCGAGCGCGTGGGCGAGCGCGAGCTGGCGGACGCGCAGGCGTACTTGTCGGGCAGCTTTCCGCTGACGATCGAAACGCCGGATCAGATCGCCACACAGGTGCTCAACGTCCTGTTCTTCGATCTGCCGGTCTCCGAGATCGGATCGTTCCGCGAGCGCGTGCTCGCCGTCACCCCGGACGACATCCAGCGCGTCGCCCGCCAATACGTAAGACCGGACCGGCTCTCCATCGTGCTGGTCGGCAACGCACGGGCGTTCGCGTCGCAGCTGATCGAGCTCGGGCTCGGCGGGTATGAAGTCATTCCGGTCGATCAGCTCGATCTCATGTCACCGACGTTGAAGAAGGAGCGTCAGCGGGTCGAGAACGCGCCGGCGGGCTTCATCGCGGACCTTGCCCGACTTCGCTCTTCGAGCTTCGTCGGGCAGGAAGATCCGCGCCGCACGGCCTACACCCAGACACAAGTAAACCCCCGTCCCGCTGCGCCGGTGAATGCTCCGAACGGTCAGAACGTCCCGAACGCTTCGAACGTCTCGAACCCTCCGAACGACTTGTTGCGGCGTGTGGTGCAGACGAAGGGTGGCCTCGACGTGCTGAAAGGGATCCGCACGGTCGTCGTCGATGCGGACATGTCGGTCACCACGCCTCGTGGACCCACGCTCATCCCGACGAAGACGTATGTCGTGTACCCGGACAAGTTCCGGGTCGACGCCACCTTTGCCGGACAGCAGAACGTCCAGGCCTACAACGCCGGATCTGCATGGGTGAGAGATCCCGCCGGCGTGTCCGCCGCGCCCCCGGCGATGCGAAGCGACTTCGCCGCGACCGTCCGGCGCGACACGTTTCCGTTGCTGATCGCCGCGTCGGAGGGGAAGCTCTCGGTTCGACCGCTTCCCGAGGAAGGGAAAGACGGCGTCACACTCAAGGTCATCGAGATCAGTGGTGAGGGCCTGACGCCGGTTCGGCTGTACATCGACCAGAACAACCGAATCGTCAGACAGGCCTACACGACGCCGGGGCCGGACGGCCGTCCGTCTCAGGCGGAAGAAGTGTTCTCGGACTATCGCAAGGTCAATGGGATCGAAGTGCCGTTCAAGGCGTCAGTGCTGCGCGATGGGCGGTTGATTCTCGATCGCACACTCAAGAGCGTTGCGTTCAACGTCCCGGTCGACGCCTCGCTGTTCCAGCAGCCGCTCTAGTGGCCGCATGTTGCGAATCAGTGGGTGGCCGCTCCGTTGTCGCGGCCACGAAACCGCGGTCGTGGTTCAACGTGGGTAGTACCGATTCAGCCCGGACCAGCCAGTAGTATCCCGCAGCCATGCGCATCATGATCTCGTGCGGCGAGCCGTCCGGTGATCTGTACGCGGGTGCGCTCGTATCGGAGATCCTGAGCCGCGAACCGTCAGCGGATGTGTTTGGATTCGGCGGGCGGCAGCTTGCTGCGGCGGGTACGCGTCTGGTCGGCGATTTCCAGGGACTCTCGGTGACCGGTCTCACCGAAGCGCTGCGTGTGCTGCCGCGCTCCTACGCGATGCTGCGCCGGTTGGTGGCAGCCGCCCGCGCCACTCGGCCCGATGTGTTCGTCGCGATTGATTTCCCCGACTTCAACTTCCGATTGATGGCCGCGCTGCATCGGCTCGGCATCCCGATCGTCTACTACATCAGCCCGCAGCTCTGGGCGTGGCGCGCCGGCCGCATGCGGACGATGAAGCGATTCGTTGATCGCGTGCTGGTGATCTTCCCGTTCGAGGAAGCGCTCTACCGGCGCGAAGGGGTCCCCGTAGAGTTCGTGGGGCATCCTCTGATCGATCTCGTGGGCGTGAAGGCGCCGCGTGCCGCGCTGCTTCGCGAGCACGGGCTTGTGGCGGACGCGCCGACCGTTGCGCTGCTGCCGGGAAGCCGACCCAACGAGCTCCGGCGGATCGTCCCGGACATGGCCGCGTCGCTGCCGCTGATTCGCGCGCGCGTACCGGGCGTGCAGTTCATAGTCGCCGCCGCGCCAAATCTGCAAGATGCATTGTTTGCGCCGCTGCTTGGCGCGTCGGGGCCCGTCCTCGTCCGCGAGCGCACCGACGACGTGCTGGCCGCGAGCGATGTCGTCATCACCGCGTCGGGCACTGCGACCGTACAGGCAGCCCTTCACGAGCGTCCGATGGTTGTCGTCTACCGGCTGTCGCCGCTCACGTACCGTATCGGCAAGCCTTTTGTCCGTGTCGATACATATGCAATGGCGAACCTGGTCGCGGGGGAGCGCATCGTGCCGGAATTGATCCAGGATGACTTCACGCCCGCGCGTGTGGCCGACGAGACGGTTCGTTTGTTGACCGATCGCGGGTTGTATTCGCGGACGCGCGACGCGTTGCGACGCGTGCGCGAAAAACTGGGTGGCTCGGGAGCCAGCGGGCGGGCCGCTGACGCGGTACTGGCGGTTGCTCGCGAGAAGGCGTAAGGCTGAGGACTCGCGGCTGGAACGCCGTGAATCCTCAGTCAGCTTTTTTTGGCGCGGTTTTGTGACACATCCGCATCCACACGTCGAGCTTCACGAAACGTCGCGGATGAGTTGTCGGGTCTCACTGTAGCTATTTCGCTCTCGATCTGCCGTTCTTACCGCTCGGACTGATCGCCCCAATCCTCATCGCTCGAGCCCCGGCTCGGCAGATCTGCCTGCTCTTCGCTCTTGTTCATCCCCCGGTTGGAGATGCCGCTCGAGTTCCTTTCGTCCTGGGTGCCGCTGCCTCGTTCCGGGCCACTCGGGTTGCCCCGATTGCCGGTGTCCTGGCCGCGTCCACCTTCAGCTGGCTCGCGATTGGTGTTCGACTGCGACGTGTCGTTCCAATTCCGGTCCTTCGAACCCTGGCCCTGCTGACCCTGATTCTGTTGACCTTGGTTCCGCTGACCCCGGGCGTTCTTGTTCTTGTCCATGAGGGACACCTCCGCGGTCAAATTCGCAAGGGAGATGCCGGCAGGCGGCTGAGTAATGTGCCGCAACTGATCACACCGAGCGAGCCCGTGCGTTTTTCCAACCCGCGCCACGCGAAGTACAATTCTGGGTTGGTATGACGACACGAAACAGTTTCGAGACGCGCACCGAGATCCGCGTCGGCGGACAAACAGTTCAGATCTACAGCCTTCCCGCGCTCGAGAAGGCGGGGTTCAAGGGCGTTTCGCGGCTGCCCTACTCAATGAAGATCCTTCTCGAGAATATGCTGCGTCGTGAAGATGACGCCTTCGTGAAGGCGGCCGATGTCAGGGCGATAGCGGACTGGGACGCCAAGGCGAATCTCGAGCAGGAAATCTCATTCATGCCCGCGCGCGTGCTGCTCCAGGACTTCACCGGCGTGCCCTGCGTAGTCGATCTGGCCGCCATGCGCGATGCGATGGTCGCGCTCAACGGCGACCCGGACCGCATCAATCCGCGACAGCCCGTCGAGCTTGTGATCGACCACTCGGTGCAGGTCGACTACTTCGCCCGCGCTGATGCTTTTGCACTCAACGCGGAGCTCGAGTTCGCGCGCAACCGCGAGCGTTATGCCTTCCTTCGTTGGGGCCAACGGGCGTTCCGCAATTTCGAGGTTGTCCCGCCGGACACGGGAATCGTGCACCAGGTCAACATCGAGCATCTTGCCCGCGTGATTTTCTCGGAGCAGGTTGATGGGAAGACCGTAGCGTACCCGGATACGCTGTTCGGCACCGATTCGCACACGACGATGGTCAACGGACTGGGCGTCGTTGGCTGGGGCGTTGGCGGCATCGAGGCGGAGGCCGCGATGCTCGGGCAGCCCAGCTCGATGCTGATTCCGCAGGTCCTGGGCGTCCGGCTGACCGGCGCGCTGCCGAAAGGCGCGACCGCAACCGACCTCGTGCTCACGATTACGGAGCTGCTCCGGAAGACTGGCGTCGTCGGCAAGTTCGTCGAGTTCTTCGGCGAGGGACTCAAGCACCTGACGATCGCGGACCGCGCCACCCTTGGGAACATGTGTCCCGAGTACGGCGCCACGGTCGCGATATTCCCCATCGACGAGATGACGCTCGATTACCTGCGCCTCACGGGACGCGACGAATCGCGCGTGGAGCTGGTCGAGGCGTACGCGCGCGCCCAGGGTCTGTTCCGCATAGAGGGCGCGCCCGATGCGATTTATTCCGACACGGTGGAGCTCAGTTTGGACTCGATCGAGCCGAGCCTCGCGGGTCCGAAGCGGCCGCAGGATCGCGTGTCGCTCAGGAATGCCAAAGCCGCGTTCCAGGTGGCGCTGCCGACGATGCAGGTCGCGCCGAAGTCCGCAAGGGCGTCCGATGCGGGTGGCGCGAGGCAGGGAGTTGCGACCGCCACTGGCGCGATCGCGCAGTCCGGCGTGGCGGTGTTAGACCCGGCGCTCGAGGAGCTCGACCATGGCGCGGTGGTCATTGCCGCGATTACCAGCTGCACGAACACCTCGAATCCGAGCGTGATGATCGGCGCTGGCCTTGTGGCCAAGAAGGCCGTGGAACGCGGCCTGACGCGGAAACCGTGGGTGAAGAGCAGCCTGGCACCCGGCTCGAAAGTCGTCACCGAATACCTCGACGCTGCCGGACTCTCTCCGTATCTCAATCAGCTCGGATTCGATCTGGTGGGATACGGCTGCACGACATGTATTGGCAACAGCGGTCCGCTGCCCGACGAAGTCTCGGCCGTCGTCCGCGAGAAGAGCCTCGTGGTCTGCTCGGTGCTCAGCGGCAACCGCAACTTCGAGGGGCGCATTCAGCAGGACGTGCGCGCCAACTATCTCGCGTCGCCGCCGCTCGTCGTGGCCTATGCGCTCGCCGGATGGATTACGAAAGATCTCACGACCGAGCCGCTCGGTGAGGATAAATCCGGCAAGCCTGTGTTTCTGAAAGACATCTGGCCGACCGAACAGGAGCTGCAGGAAACGATGCAGCGCGCCGTCCACGCCGACATGTTCAGGAACAGCTATCGCGACGTCTTCAAGGGTGACACGCGTTGGCAGCAGCTCCCCGTGCCTCAGGGCAACCGGTACGCGTGGGGAGACTCGACGTACATCCGCAAGCCGACGTTCCTCGAAGGCATGACGATGACGCCGCCGCCGCCCACGGAACTGAGAGGCGGCCGCGTGCTGGCGCTCCTCGGCGACAGCGTCACGACGGATCACATCTCGCCTGCCGGAGCGATCAAGGTCGACAGCCCTGCGGGCAAGTACCTGATCGAGCACGGAGTGAAGCCCTCCGACTTCAACTCGTACGGCGCGCGCCGGGGCAACCACGAGGTGATGGTGCGTGGCACGTTTGCCAACACGCGGCTGCGGAACCAGATAGCGCCTGGAACCGAAGGCGGATGGACGATCATCCAGCCGGGCGGCGAGCTGATGACGATCTACGACGCGTCGGAGAAGTACCGCGAGAGCAAGGTGCCGCTGCTGGTGATCGCGGGCAAGGAGTATGGATCCGGATCCTCGCGCGACTGGGCAGCGAAGGGGACCTTCCTGCTCGGCGTAAAGGCAGTAATTGCCGAATCGTTCGAGCGCATCCACCGCAGCAACCTCGTCAACATGGGCGTGCTGCCGCTGCAGTTCAGGACGGGTGACACCGCGGCGTCGCTGAAGCTCACGGGGACCGAGGAGTACAGCCTCGTGGGCACGGGCGAAGGACTGAAGCCGCGCGGCGATGTCGGCGTCCAGGCAAAGGCCGCTGACGGGAGCGTGAAGGAATTCAAGGTGACCGCGCGGATCGACACTCCGGAGGAGTTGATCGCCTTCCGCCACGGCGGCATCCTCCCGTATGTTGTGCGTCAGCTGGTTTCGCGGAGCTGACGCTCGTTAAATCCCAAATCCCAAGCTCCAAATCCCAAATCCCAAGAGCCGGTGAGATTGGGATTTGGCTCTTGGGACTTGGGTTTTGGGATTTGTCATGATTACCGCCGCACAGATCAAAGCCAAGGCGATTGAGGTTGGCTTTGATCTGTGCGGCATTGCTCCTGCCGACAATTTTCCCGAGCTCGAATTCCTCAACGAATGGCTCGCCCGCGGTTACGCGGGCGACATGAGCTACCTGTCGCGTTCCGCGGATCGTCGTGCGGACGTGCGAGCGGTTGTCCCCGGGGCGCGCAGCGTCATCGTTACGGGCACTCTGTATAACGCCGCATCACCAGTCGACGATCGTAGAGGCGGACCTTCAGGTCCGCCTGCGGATACCGCGATCATCGCGCGCTACGCGTGGGGCGACGACTATCACGACGTCCTGAAAGCGCGCCTCGACACCCTTCTCGCCTGGATGCGCGCCGAATCGCCCGACCCCTTTGACGCGCGCGCCTACGTAGATACCGGCCCCGTGCAGGAGCGCGTGTATGCCCAGTACGCCGGCCTCGGCTGGATCGGCAAGAACACATGCCT
Source organism: Vicinamibacterales bacterium (assembly GCA_036802945.1). Taxonomy (GTDB): domain Bacteria; phylum Acidobacteriota; class Vicinamibacteria; order Vicinamibacterales; family UBA2999; genus Gp6-AA40. The sequence continues at coordinate 18,075 of DAIRVG010000006.1, read as the reverse complement.
GATCAATGCGGAGGTCGGCTCCTGGCTGTTTCTGGCCGAGATCATCTGCACGCTACCGCTGGAGCCGGATACGCAAGGCCTCGAACAGTGCGGCACGTGTCGTCGCTGCCTCGATGCGTGCCCGACCGGAGCCCTCGTCGAGCCGGGCGTGCTCGATTCGACGCGCTGCATTTCATACCTGACGATTGAGCTCCGCACCGGCATCCCGGAGCAGTACCGCGCCCCGCTCGGCAATCACGTCTACGGGTGTGACATCTGCCAGGAGGTCTGCCCGTACAACCAGCCATCCTCTTCGTCCCCCGACGCTGCGTGGCAGCCGCGCAGCGGATTGAATCTGCCCCGCCTGGTCGACCTCTGGCAGCGTTCCGACAGCGATCTGCGTGCGCTCATCAGGCGCAGCGCCATGACACGAGCCAAACTCACCGGCCTGCGGCGCAATCTGGCGGTGGCGATCGGCAACAGCGGCGACACTGAGGCGTGCGCCACGCTTCAGGAGCGGCGGGACGACCAGCCGTCAGCCGCGGATCCAATGGTGGTCGAACATGTTGAGTGGGCGGTGCGCGCCCGGTTTTGAGTTTCTGGTTCTGCGTTACACGTTAAGATCCGTGTATGCCCGGCGACGCCGCTCCCATCCTTCTCCTCTCGATGCCGCAGATGGCGGACCCGAATTTCGTGAAGACCGTCGTCCTTCTTTGCGACTACACGGACGAGGGTGCATTCGGCATCGTCGTCAATCGTCAGATGGATGAGCCCGCGTGGATGCTCGTGAAGACGGACCCGCCGATTCGCGTCGATCCCGATCTGAAGCTCTGGATAGGAGGGCCGGTCGACCCGCAGCGCACGTGGATATTGATGTCGGAGGCGCAGGGTCCTGATGAGGAGCAGCGCGAGATTTGCCCGGGGGTGCTGCTCTCGGTGTCGAAGGAGCTGACGCTCGAACTGCTGCAGGCGCCGCCGTCTACCCGTTCGCGCCTCATCATTGGCTACGCGGGATGGGGACCCGGCCAGCTCGATCACGAGATAGCCGCGTCGGCATGGCTCACGATGGATGTTGACCCGACGCTGATCTTCGGCGTGCCGCCGCACCAGATGTGGGAGGCCGCGATCCGCCGGCTGGGCGCGGATCCCTCGGCGTTGCAGATCGCCAGCGGTGGAGTTCATTGATACGGGCCACGTCTCTGTTCCTCTGTGGCTTGTCTCACGGAAGCAATTTATGAAGAGAGTACTTATGGCCTCTATCGTCGCGTCGACCGTCGCGGCAGCCGCCGTGCACGCGCAGCAAAGCAGCAGTCCAAACCTCGAGCAGCTGAAGACGATGACCGCGCGTTTCGCCCCCGTCGATCTGTCCGCGGACCTGACGTCCCTGCCCGCGAATGAGCGCCAGGCGCTGGCGCGACTCGTCGCAGCCGCGAAGGTGATGGATACGTTGTTCCTGCGCCAGGTCTGGGCGGGCAACGAGACGATGCTGCTCGATCTGCTGCAGGACACCTCGGAACTGGGACGCGCGCGGCTGCATTACTTTCTGATCAACAAGGGCCCATGGTCTCGACTCGACGAGAATGCGCCCTTCATTCCGGGGGCGCCGAAGAAGCCTGAGCAGGCGAACTTCTATCCGGCCGGCGCGACGAAGGAGGAGGTCGAGGCATGGATCGCGACGCTCTCCGGGGCGCAGCGCGCGTTCGCGATCGGGTTCTTCACAACCATCCGGCGAAACCCTGAAGGAAAGTTCGTCGCGGTGCCCTACAGCTTCGAATACCAGGGCGAGCTTGCTCGCGTCGCGGAGCTTCTCAGGGAAGCCGCCGCCCTGACGACACAGCCGACGTTGAAGGCGTTCCTCGACAAGCGCGCACAGGCGCTCATCACCAACGACTACTACGACAGCGACGTCGCGTGGATGGAGCTCGACGCCAGCATCGAGCCGACGATCGGGCCGTACGAGGTTTACGAGGACGAGTGGTTCAACTACAAGGCGGCATTCGAGTCGTTCATCACGGTGCGCGACGCCGCGGAGACCAACAAGCTGACGCGGTTCGGATCGGAGCTGCAGGAGATCGAGAACAACCTCCCTATCGATCCCAGGTACCGCAACCCGAAGCTTGGCGCCATGGCGCCGATTCGCGTCGTCAACACCGTCTTTTCGTCAGGTGACGCCAACCGCGGCGTGCAGACCGCGGCATTCAACTTGCCGAACGACGAGCGGATCGTCGCCGAGAAGGGCACCAAGCGCGTGATGCTGAAGAACAACCAGGACGCCAAGTTCAAGACGGTCCTCGTGCCGATTTCGAAGGTGGTGCTTGCCGCAGGCGATCAGGCCAACCTCGACTTCGAGGCGTTCTTCACGCACATCCTGATGCACGAGCTGATGCACGGCCTCGGTCCGCACAACATCGTGGCCGGCGAACGGCCGACGACGGTGCGCCAGGAGCTGAAGGAGACGTACAGCACCATCGAAGAAGCGAAAGCGGACGTGTCGGGACTCTTCGCGCTCCAGTTCCTCGTCGATCACGGAAAGCTGGACAAGAAATTCGAACAGACGATGTACACGACGTTCCTGGCGTCGATCTTCAGATCGATCCGCTTCGGATTGAACGAGGCGCACGGACGGGGCGTGGCCATTCAGCTCAATTACTTCCTTGATCACGGCGGGGTGACCGTCGCAGCCGATGGGACATTTGCCGTGAATGCGTCCCGCATCAAGCAGAACGTCATCGACCTCACGCGCGACATCATGACGATGGAGGCGACTGGCGCGTACGTGGACGCGAAACAGATGCTCGAGAAGATGGCGGTCGTGCGGCCGCCCGTTCGGCGCGTGCTCGACCGGCTGGCCAGTGTGCCCGTCGATATCGAGCCGCGATTCGTTACGGCCGCAGGCCTTGCTAGGTAGGTCCAGCCAGAATATCCGTCAACCAATGACGCAGCTCATCGCGTGTCTGTCGGAACGCGGCGAGCTGTTGCTCCTCAGACCCACCGACGGACGCCGGATCCTTGAAGTCACGGTGGTGGCGGCGGGCGCGTCCGGGAAAGATCGGGCATTGCTCGTTCGCGGCGTCGCACACCGTGATGACATCGTCGAACTCGCGGCCGGCGAACTCGCTCACGTGCTTCGACCGGTGCGTCGAGATGTCGATCCCGATCTCGCGCATCACCGCAATGGCTTCGGGCCGCACGTGTGACGGCGTTACGCCCGCGCTGAACACGTCGACGCGGTCGCCGAAGTCGTGACGAATCAGCCCCTCGGCCAGCTGGCTTCGAGCGCTGTTCGCGGTGCACAACACGAGCACGCGGCGTCTCGCCACATCCTCATCTTGTCACGAGCAGCACGATGGACCGCAGCACCCGCCCGGCTTGCGTGCGCGGACGAACGCACTCGTGACCTTGCCCTTCACCAGGGGAGCGACGGCATCGGCATCGAGACCTGACTGCGCAAGGAACGCGCGCGCGTCCTCGATCTCATAGACGCGTGTCACCTCGATGCCAATGTCCGTGAATCCGGCCGCCGCAAGCTTGGTCCGGTAGTCGTCCTCGCTCAACGCGCCGGCGACACATCCAACCCACAGCTCCATCGATCGCCGGATCGCGTCCGGGATCGCGCCGCGCACGACGACGTCCGAGATGGCGAAGCGACCGCCCGGCTTCAGTACGCGAAACGACTCGGCCAGTACCTGGTCCTTGTCGCCGGACAGGTTGACGACGCAGTTGGAGATGATGACGTCGACGGAGTTGTCGGGCAGCGGCACGCGCTCGATCTGGCCCTTGAGGAACTCGACATTCGCGATGCCTGCTTTGAGCTTGTTCTGTTCGGCGAGCGCGAGCATTTCGTCGGTCATGTCGAGCCCGTAGGCCTTGCCAGTCGGGCCGACACGGCGGGCGCTCAGAATCACGTCAATCCCACCGCCGCTGCCGAGATCGAGCACTGTCTCGCCCGGCTTGAGCTCCGCAAGCGCGGTGGGATTGCCGCATCCGAGGGAAGCCTGGAGCGCCATGTCGGGCACCTCGCGCGCTTCTGCGTCGCCGTACAGATTCGACGTAATCGGATCGCAGCAGGGATCGCTGGCCGTGCCGCACCCGCACGTAGCCGCCTGGCCTGAGGCCACACGGCGGGCGGCTTCGGCGTATCTCTCGCGAACGGTCTCGATGATCTTTTCCATGGTCAGGTCCTTCAGCGCTTGACGAATGTGAGTCTGGCCGGGCTGATTGCGCGGCTGCGCGTGCAGCATTCCGCGAACAGGAAATGAAGCAGGTCCTCGAGGGCGTCGGTGTTCGCGGTATACCAGAGGAACGTGCCGTCCCGTCGCACGTTCACCACGCCCTCGCGCTTGAGTCGATCAAGGTGATGGGAGAGCGTCGACGCGGTGATGTCGAGTTCAGCCGCGATATCGCCCGCGATCATCCCCGCGGGGTGCGATTCGAGCAGCAGTCGCACGATGCGGAGCCGGGGCTCGGCTCCCATCGCCGCCAGCATGTCCGCGAATCTGGTGACGTCCTCGTTCGGCTGGTGCTTCATGGGCCAATGATACTGTATTTCCGCAAATATCGAAATAGTGACGAGGGCCCTCATTCAGCCGGCAACCGGAGGAGACCCTAAGAGCCACGCGTGCTGGTGCTTGCGGGCGATTGGCCCTGTTATAGAATGCCGGGCTCAGGGACAAACGGGGGAGAGGTTGCTATGAGGCGCCGCATGTTCATGACGTTTGCGCTGATCCTCTGGACGTTCTGGCTCGCGCCCGCGGTCTTTGCCCAGAATCGTGCCGGCGATATCGGCGCCGGGCCGATTGAAGGTACGTGGACAGTGACTGGATCCGAGCGCGACGGCAGTCCCTGGCGGGACATTGTCGGCGCTTCGATGACGATCACCGGCGCCCAGTTCACGCTGCAGTTCGCCAACAACGGACCCCTGTACAAGGGCGACGTTAAGCAGATTGGCGGACCGCAGGAGTTCGACTTCGTCCAGAAAGAGGGACCCGAGGTGGGCAAGGTCTGGCAGGCGCTTGTCTCCTCGAATGGCCAGCTCCTGAAGATTTGCTTCAATTATCCGGCGGACGGCGCCCGGCCGAATACGCTCACGACCTCGCCCGGCGAGGGAACGACGCTGATAGGCCTGCGCCGGAAGTAACAGTCCTGCCGTGAACAGGAGGTCGAGCGTTTGGGGGGTTTTTGCGGTTGGGACTTGGACTCTGCGCGGTATTGCCTGACAATTTAGTCAGGTACTCTTCAGGTCTCTCCCCGACCCCGATGTGCTTATTATTAGGGGGTTCGATGAAGCGAAGTCTGATTGCCCTGCTGCTCGCTGGCGCATTGCTGTGCGGTGGGCGGGTGTACGCGCATCATGACTTCGCCTCCGCGTACGTCGAGAACCAGCAGACGTCGATCGAAGGGGAGCTGGTGCAGTTCGTCTACCGGAATCCGCACGCGCTTCTGCAGATCCTGGCACCCGACGCGAACCGGCAGCTGCAGCGGTGGACGGTGGAGTGGGAAGGGCGCGGCCAGCTCGATCACGAAGGCGTGACCGGCATGACGTTGAAGGCCGGCGATCGCGTCGTGATTACCGGCAATCCTGGAAAGAACTCCGCCGATCACTGGCTCCGCGCGCGGACGATTGTCCGCCCGCGAGACGGTTGGAAGTGGACGGTCGGCGCCGCGTCAATGCGTTAGCGACGCCGTCGCGGTCTTCACGGTTCCGCTGCCTCCCCTTTCCGGACGTTCAGTCCACGCAAACACAAGCTGATCGCCCAGCCGCGCGAGACGCGGCACCCCGCCGACGCGGCCGCCCGACGCGCCTGCGATCACGATCGCCGGCGATTTCGCACCCGACTTTTCCACGCGTCGCGCGCGGAACTGGCCTCGCTGGTCGGCAAACTCCTCCCACGTCGCCACCGCGCTCCCATCCTCCAACATCTCGACGTCGACGTGTCCCAGAGAACCGGCATCGTCAAGTCGGATCGGACTGGTCCACGTACGGCCAGAATCGCTCGACAGCGCCGCAAACGCTTGCCCCTTGTCGTCGAGGGTCGTAAACCAGGCAATCGCGACGTCGCGCCCAACCGCGCTCACGACCGGCCCATTCACCGGGCACGCGGTGATATGCCATCCATCGTCGTGAACCGACGTGCCTTCCGTCCATTTGCCACCCTCGAGCCGCGAGACGTAAATATCCCGGATCTCATCGTCGGTGCGATTGCGGAAAGCGGTGATGAGACCATCTGTCGTGACCGCGACGCTTGTCGTGCAGCAATCGCACACTTTCGCATCGATGGCCGTCTCGGCCTGCTGCTTCCACTTCGCGTCGTACGACGTGAACCGGATGCTCATCGGACCACTCTCGCGGTTGGTGACGGTCTGGCGCCCATCGAGCCACACGACACCCAGTCCTTGCCCCGGTATCTCGAACAGCGATGCAAACGCGTGCTGCGTGATCGTGCCATCGTGATGCGGGAGGAACGATCGTGACCACGTCTTCCCGTCATCCGTCGAATAGGAAAGCCGCAGGTTCGATGCCTCGAACTCGTCGCTGCTGCTCTGCATCCAGTTCGCCGCAAGCGTGCCGTTCGACAGCCGGATCACTGCGGGCGTGTCGGCGTCCGTGACGAACCAGTCGGTGCCGGACGCGGCGATTCGTGCCTCCGACCAACCGAGCGCCGTGCGCTCCGCGAACTTCAGGACGGTCTTGTCGTCGTTCTGTTCAGTCCAGCTGACGAGCGGACCTCGTTCCGAGACGGTCAATTGTGGGTTGGAGCTTTCTGCCGCCGCCGGCGTCTCGAGCGGCTCTACCTTGAGCGTCCACGGCGGCGGCGCTGCGGCGGTCCTCTCTGCGGCAGGCGCCGGCTTTTCCCGGTTGCATCCGAGCGCTGCGAGCGCGATGAGCATAATTAGTCCCGGTGTTTTCAACGTCATCGGCGGAGGATATCAAACTCGGTACGTGCCTTGCGACTCTCACCCCCGAAGAGGTCACACATGAGAAGTCGAGCTTGGGCATGGTTGCTGGCTCTCGTCGCGCTGATTCTCGCGGTGATCCCGATGGCGGGGATGGCGGGGATACTCGGCCTCAAGCCGATGAGTATCGCTATCGCGAACTCGCTGTGGATCTGCGCGCTCGTCCTGACGGTCGTGGCGCTTCTAATGTCGGTTCGCCAGGGCCTCAAAACACGCGGATGACGTAGCTATGCGGCGTGCTGGCCGTGCGCCGGGGCGCCCCTCTCGAAGTGTTCTACGCACGCCAGCGAGCAGAACCGATACTCCACACCTCCGTGCGCGACGAGGAATCCCTCGCCCGAGGCAACCTTCATCCCACACACCGGATCGACACCTTCCGGCAGGTGGCCGGACGCGACGGTCTGGTCCGATTGATGATGTGGCTTTGTTCGCAGTTCCTTACGCTCCGCGTGCTCCCTCACAAGTTGCATGATGACGAAGATGAAACCTGTGAACAGCAGCAACGACAGCAGTATGTCCATGGCGACCTCGTCTACAGCCAATGCTCCTGCACAGCGGGTGCCTAACCACTCGTCCGTTCTTCCAGCTATTCCAAATGACGGTGATTGCCGTCAGCTCGTGGCCGCGAAAAATTATTGGGATCGGGGTGATTGGACTCAACCGGGCAACACTCGTTTGGGCCCGGACAGGCTACCGAACACGACCATACACACGGCGCAGACGCGCCTGCGGCGTCAGCTCTCTCTCAAACCCCGGCGCCGCCGGACGGCCTGCGGATGTCAAAGATGCGGCAGGACATGATG
>DAIRVG010000006.1:0-10239 GCA_036802945.1 Vicinamibacterales bacterium | reverse complement strand
CACCTCATGGCCACGCATCAGCACTCCGTTGCCCCTGCCAAGAGCGTCGATCCCGTCTGTGGGATGACAGTTGATCCTGCCCGCGCAGCGGGTCACGTGGACTATCAGGGCCAGACCTACTATTTCTGTGGTCGCGGCTGCGTGGAGAAATTTCGCGCGAACCCGGCGGAGTTCATCAAACCGCGGCCCGAACAGGCACGTGGCGCGCCGACTGCCGTCCATGCGCAGGAATACACGTGTCCGATGCACCCGCAGGTCCGGCAGATCGGGCCGGGCTCGTGCCCGATCTGCGGCATGGCGCTTGAGCCGGCTACGGCGACCCTGGACGAGCACCCGAACGAAGAGCTCATAGACATGTCGCGGCGCTTCTGGGTGAGCGCCGCTCTTACAGCACCGTTGCTGCTTCTCGCCATGGGCGAGTACTTCCCCGGACCACTGGCGCGCGTGGGCGCCGCCCCGTGGTTCCCGTGGCTCGGGCTCGCCTTCGCCACGCCGGTTGTGATCTGGGGCGCGTGGCCGTTCTTCGTGCGCGGCTGGATGTCGGTCGTGAACCGCAGCCTGAACATGTTCACGCTAATCGCGCTGGGCGTCTCCGTCGCGTACATCTATAGCGTCGTGGCCACGGTGTTCCCTGGCTGGTTTCCCTCGAGCTTCCGCGATGACATGGGCCGCGTCGGCGTTTACTTTGAAGTCTCGGCCACCATCGTCACGTTGATCCTGCTCGGACAGGTGCTGGAGCTGCGTGCGCGCAGCCAGACCAGCAGCGCCATCAAGAAACTGCTCGGAATGGCCGCGAAGACCGCGCGTCGTCTCGGCGACGATGGCAAGGACGAGGACGTTCCGCTCGAGGCCGTCCGCGTCGGCGACCGTCTTCGCGTCCGCCCTGGTGAGAAGGTCCCGGTTGACGGGGTTGTCCTCGATGGGTCCAGCTCGGTTGACGAGTCCATGGTCACCGGTGAGCCGATTCCCGTGGAGAAACGGCCAGGCGACCGGGTCGTGGGTGCCACGATTAACGGCACGGGCTCGCTGGTGATTCGCGCAGAGAAAGTTGGCGCGGATACGCTGCTCGCGCGGATCGTCGCGATGGTTGCGGAGGCTCAGCGCAGCCGCGCGCCAATCCAGAAACTCGCAGACACCGTCTCCGCCTACTTCGTGCCCGCAGTCATCGCGATCGCGATCGCGACGTTCGTCGTCTGGGCGCTCGTCGGACCAGAGCCGCGGATGGCGCATGCGCTCGTCAACGCCGTCGCCGTGTTGATCATCGCGTGTCCATGTGCGCTCGGGCTCGCCACACCGTTGTCGATCATGGTCGCGACAGGCAAAGGCGCGACGGTCGGGATCCTGTTCCGCAATGCGGAAGCGATCGAGGTGATGCGCAAGGTCGACACGCTTGTCGTGGACAAGACTGGCACGCTCACCGAAGGCAAGCCTCGTCTCGTGAGCATCATCGCGATCCCGGGATTTACCGATCAGGAGATCCTGCGCGTGGCGGCGGGACTCGAGGTGGGCAGTGAGCATCCGCTGGCGGCCGCGATCGTCGCGGGAGCTGATGCACGTGGCGCCGCTCCAGGCGCGGCGCGCGATTTCACGAGCGTCACCGGGAAGGGTGTCCGGGGCAGCGTGGACGGCCGCAGCGCCGCCCTCGGTAACCGCGCGTTGATGGATCAGATCGGCATCGATGTTGGTGCGTCGACCGGGCAGGCCGAAGCACTGCGCGCTGAGGGCCAGACGGTCATGTTCGTCGCCATCGACGGTCGCCTCGCCGGGTTGATCGGCGTCGCCGATCCGATCAAAGAGAGCACGCCGGAAGCGATTGACGCCTTACACCGTGAAGGCATTCGGATCGTGATGCTGACCGGCGACAGCCGGACGACCGCCGATGCCGTAGCCCGGAAGCTCGCGATCGACGAAGTCGTCGCGGAAGTTCTGCCCGACCAGAAGGTCGCCGTGATCAAGCGGCTGCAGGCGGGGGGACGGTTCGTGGCGATGGCGGGCGACGGTATCAACGACGCCCCTGCGCTCGCGCAGGCGCAGGTCGGCATTGCAATGGGGACGGGAACAGACGTTGCCATGGAAAGCGCCGGCGTCACGCTGGTGAAAGGTGATCTACGCGGCATCGTGCGGGCGCGGCGGCTCAGTCGCCAGACGATGGCAAACATCAAGCAGAATCTGTTTTTCGCGTTCGTGTACAACTCGGCGGGTGTGCCGATCGCCGCGGGCGTCGCGTACCCCTTCTTCGGGTGGCTGCTGTCACCGATGATCGCCGCGGCCGCGATGAGCTTCAGCTCTGTGTCGGTGATTGCGAATGCACTTCGGCTGAGGCGTGTTTCGCGATGAGCCTTGCCCCGCCGCGCACGTATACTGGACGACACATGGCACGCCGCCTGTTGGCGTTCGCGGTCGTTTTCGTCGTGATTGGTTCCCCTGTCGTGACGACGGTGTGCCACGCGGCGTGCGCGATCCGTGAAATGGATGCGACAGCCGGATCCGCGGGAACCGAACATCACTCTTGTCACGAACAGTTGTCTGACTCCGCGCCGATCGTCAATGGTGCCGCACATCCATGTGGCCACGCCGCCGACGTCCCCATAGGCACCGATGTCTCTCGGCAAGTCGTGGCGGCACCGGCGATCGCAGTCGTCGCCGTATCGTTCATTCCTCCCGAGGCAGGCACGCTGAACTCTCGCTCGACGGGTGTCGAGCACAGTCCGCCCAGCCTCGTCGCTCTCAGCGCTCACCTTCGTATCTAGCGCAACCCTCTCCGGGTTCTTCGTTTTCCTTTCGGGAGAGGGCCCATGTACATTCGCGGTGGTTTGCCGCGCCTGGCTGGCGTGGCGGTTGTTGCGTTCTGGGGAAGCACGGCATCGATCGATGCACAGTCAGGCCAGGGGGCGCCAGCGCCACCAGCGGACGAGCACGCAGCGCAGACCGGCGACGAGCACGCGATACACGACATGGGAGCGATGGTGCGCGACGGATCGGGGACCGCGTGGTTGCCTGATGCGTCGCCGATGTACGCCATTCACCGCCAGAAGGGCGCCTGGACGCTGATGGCGCACGAGAACGTGTTCGTGCAGTTTCTTCACGAGTCCGGAAACCGCGGCGACGACCAGGTCGGAAGCATCAACTGGGTCATGGGCATGGCCGGACGCACTGTCGGGACGGGCCACCTCGCGTTCCGCGGCATGTTCAGTGTTGAGCCGTGGACGATTCGCGGGTGCGGCTATCCGGACCTGCTGGCATCGGGCGAGGAATGTCAGGGCGAGAAGATCCACGACCGACAGCACCCGCATGACCTCCCGATGGAAATCGCTGTGCAATATGACGCCCCGATCGCAGGCGCGGTGCGATGGCAGGTCTACGTGGGCGCCGCCGGAGAGCCGGCGCTGGGGCCGGTTGCGTATCCGCATCGCGTCTCGGCGATGCCGAATCCCGTGGCGCCCATGACGCATCACTGGTTTGACGCGACCCACGTCTCGTTCGGCGTCGTCTCGGGCGGTATGTACGGAAAGCGGTGGAAGGCGGAGACGTCCGTGTTCAACGGCCGCGAGCCTGACGAGCATCGTACCGATTTCGATTTTGGAGCACTCGATTCGGTTTCGGGCCGCCTGTGGTTTCTGCCGACAGCGAACCTCGCCTTTCAGGTGTCCGCAGGTCGTTTGACCGAAGCCGAAGCAGCCGAAGATGGAGGCGCGCGCATCGGCGTTACAAGAGCGACGGCGTCCGGCACCTATCACACGGTGTTCCGTGACAACAGCATCTGGGCGACGACGGTGGCGTGGGGAAAAAATGCGGAGCCAGGCCACGCAACGAATGCGCTCCTACTCGAGACGAATCTGACGTTCGACAATCGGAACACGTGGTTCGGCCGCTTCGAAGTGGCAGGGAAGACCGCGCACGATCTCGACGTCAGAGCGGTTTCCGATGCGTTCACGGTCGCCAAACTACAGGGCGGGTATACGAGGTATCTAAATGTGTTGGGCGGATTTACGCCGGGGTTGGGGGCAACGCTGTCCGCCGGGTTTGTGCCGAAGGAACTGGAGGCTGTTTACGGCAGCCGTGCGAATATCGGCTTCGGAGTGTTCGCGACATTGCGGCCGGCGGCGACGCCTGCCGCTGCCGCCGTCGCAGGGCAGACCGGTCGTACCATGGTCATGACGGCGATAGATCCGGCGACGTTGATGTGCCCCGCACCGGTCGCTGCGACGACAGCCTCGAAGACGGTCTATAACGGCACGACCTACTATTTCTGTTCCGACAGCGACCGCGACGTATTTCTCAAGGATCCGGCGATGAATGTGGCAATGATGCGGAAGCCCTGAGAGCGACATGAGGAAGACGTCAATCCTCCGGAGTGCCTTGCTGCTCGCAGCCTTTGCCGTGATGATGGGGATAGCTGTTGGCGCGTACTTCGTGACCGCGGGCGTGAGCGCCCGGTCTCGCCCCGGTCCGCTTGAAATATCCGCCGCCCGCGCGCTGCGCGGCGTCGCGATCCGCCTGCGGACGCGCGGGTTGACGAACCCCGTCCCGGTCAGCGAGGAAACCCTGGCGGAGGGACGTGCCCACTTCGCGGATCACTGCGCGTCGTGTCATGGTAATGATGGCAGCGGGAACACCGAGATGGGCCGTGGTCTTTATCCGAGGGCACCCGATATGCGGCTGCCGGCCACGCAGAACCTGTCCGACGGCGAGCTGTTTTATATCATCGAAAACGGCGTGCGTTTGACGGGGATGCCCGGGTGGTCGACAGGAACGGCGTCGGGTGAGGAGTCGACCTGGCACCTCGTGCACTTCATCAGGCACCTTCCGCGCCTGACGGCTGACGAGCTCGAAGGAATGGAGGAACTCAATCCGAGATCGCCCGTAGAGATCAGAGAGGAAATCAAGGCAGAGGAATTTCTCAAAGGAGCGAACTAATGAGCCGCAACTGGATTGTGGTCGTAACGCTGGTGGCCGCGCTAGTGATCCCGATCGGCGCGCGCGCCCACGAGGGGCATCCTCATAAAGTGATGGGCACCGTCTCCAGCGTCGATGGTAGCAACCTGATGGTGAAAACCACTGATGGCAAGACCGTGATGGTCATGCTCGACGCCAAGACGAAGGTCACGCAGGGCAAGACCAAGCTCGACGCGAAAGCGCTGAAGGTCGGCGACCGCGTGGTTGCCGAAGGCATAGAAGAGAAGGAAATGATTATGGCGACGTCCGTGCAGGTCGGGACGGCGCCGGTCGCCGCGAAACCAGTCGCGAAGAAGTGATACTACGCGAACCGTTCTTCGGCCGCGTGCACGAGCACCCGGCCAAGGGCGGCGGCCGCATCGGGGTCGAACTGCGAACCGCTGCAGCGCTGGATCTCACGCACGGCCATCTCCGCCGGCATCGGAGGCCGCTGCGTGTGCGGGTGCGTCATTGAGTCGTAGGAATCGGCGATCGTGAGGATGCGCGCGCCCAAAGGAATCTCGGTGCCCTTCAAACCGTTGGGGTAGCCGCTGCCGTCGTAGGCCTCGTGGTGCGCGAGGACGATCTCGGCGCAGCCCGAGAAGCGAGGTAGCTTCTTCACCAAGTCATAGCCGACTTGGGGATGCGTACGCATCACCTTCCATTCCTCGTCGGTGAGCGGGGCAGGCTTGGACAGGATCTCAGCCGGCATGTCGAGCTTGCCGACGTCGTGCAGCATTGCCCCGCACTCCAATTCCGATATTGCGTCGTCATCCACACCCAGTTCATCCGCGAGCGCGACAGTGAGCCGCGCCACCCGTGTGGCGTGGCCGCGTCCATCCTTCTCGTGGAGCTGAAGCATCGCGATCAGGCTGTCGACCGCGTCCTGCGTGGACCGCTGCGCGCCCGCCAGCGCCGACGCCACCACCGCGCGCCTCGTGCGCAGGCGGCTCTGGAGCGCATGATGCAGGTCATCATCACCGACGCTCGCGCGGTGCCAGTCGAGCCCTAGGGAGAGGGCTTCGCCGAGACGATTGCTGTCGAACGGTTTCAGGAGGTAATCGACGACGTCGTTCTTGAGGGTCGCGACTGCCACATCCACGTTGTCGACCGATGTCGCCATGATGACGGCGGTCGTCGCAAACCGCTCACGTATCCTCGCCGCAAGCCAGACACCGTCATGGCCTGGCATGTTGACGTCGCAGAGCGCGATGTCGGCCGGCGTGTCATCGAGCCGCTGGAGCGCCGTTTCTGCGCAATCCGCCTCGACCGCAGCGTAGCCAAACCGGTTGACCCACGCCGCGAGCATGGGCCGCAGCGAACTATCGTCATCGACGACGAGCACCGAATGCACAAGCGATTGCATCATCTCGATGGTAGGGACCATGACGCGCGCAAGCAACCAAGAAGTGCGATATCGATGAGCTTTGGGATTGAAATCCAGAGTTGTACTGGACGGGGCGTATGAGTACGCCGGTCTATACTGAAGAGATGTCTATGCACCAAAAGACGCGGCAGATCGCCAACCCGCTGCGCCGCAACGTGGCGATCATCGCGCACGTCGATCACGGAAAAACCACACTCGTCGACGCGCTCCTGCGCCAGAGTGGGGCGTTTCGCGCGATCCATCACACGGTCGCCGACCGCGTGATGGACAACACGGATCTCGAGCGCGAACGCGGCATCACGATCCTCGCGAAGAACACCGCGGTCCACTACAAGGATCTGCTCATCAACATCGTCGATACCCCGGGCCACGCGGATTTCGGCGGGGAGGTCGAGCGAACGCTGTCGATGGTGGACGGGGTAATGCTGCTCGTCGACGCGTCGGAAGGGCCGCTGCCGCAGACGCGGTTCGTGCTGCGGAAGGCGCTGGAGCGCGGGTTGCCGCCGATCGTCGTGCTGAACAAGATCGATCGGCCGGATGCGCGGCCCCAGGAAGTCCTCAACGAGGTCTACGACCTGTTCATCGACCTCGATGCGACCGAGGACCAGATTGAGTTCCCTGTGCTCTACACGAACGCGCGGGAGGGGATTGCGACCGAGGAGATGGGCGCTGCCGGAGAAAACCTCCAGCCGCTGTTCGAAGCGATCGTCGACCATGTGCCGCCGCCCCGTGGGAACCCCGACGCACCGCTGCAGATCCTCGTTGCAAACCTCGACGCGAGCGACTATCTCGGGCGGATCGCGATCGGCCGGATTTTCAACGGCACCGTGAGGCTGAACGATCCCGTCGTCGTCATGAAGCTCGGCGGCGCCAGCCAGCAGACAAAGATCACCAAGCTCTTCTCGTTCGACGGCCTGAAGCGCATGGAAACGGAACAAGCGGCTGCCGGCGACATCGTCTGCCTCGCCGGCATCGAGGACATCACCATCGGAGAAACGATCGCCTCCGTCGATCATCCGGTCGCCATTCCGCCACCCGCGATTGACGAGCCGACGGTCTCGATGATCTTCGGCATCAATACGTCCCCCGTGGCAGGGCGTGACGGGCAGTACGTGACGTCGCGGAACCTGCGCGAGCGGCTCCAGAAGGAGCTGCTCGGCAACGTGTCGCTACGCGTCGAAGACACCGATTCGCCGGAACAGTTGAAGGTCATCGGCCGCGGCGAGCTGCAGCTGTCAATTCTGATCGAGATGATGCGCCGCGAAGGCTTCGAGCTGCAGGTGTCGAGGCCGGACATCGTCACCAAGGAAATCGACGGCGTGAAGATGGAGCCGATCGAGGACCTGGTCATCGACGTTCCCGAGGAGTTCCAGGGGGTGGTGATCGCGATGGCCGGGACGCGCCGAGGCATCATCGCCAAGATGGTGAACCACGGAAGCGGGCGCGTGCGCCTCGAGTTCCGCATTCCCGCCCGCGGGCTGATCGGCTTCCGCTCGCAGTTCCTGACCGACACCAAGGGCACCGGCATCATGAATCACATCTTCGCCGGGTGGGAGCCGTGGCACGGCGCAATTGCGTCCCGGACGACCGGCGCGCTCGTGGCGGATCGGACGGGCACGGCAACGGCGTACGCGATCTGGAACCTGCAGGAACGCGGCGAGATCCTCATCGAACCCCAGACCACGGTTTACGAGGGTATGATCATCGGGGAGAACTCACGTCAGAACGACATGGACGTGAACGTCACCAAGGAAAAGAAGCAGACGAACATGCGCGCCTCGACCGCTGACGAGGCGATCCGCATCGTTCCGCCGCGTCTGCTCAGCCTCGAGCAGTCGATCGAGTTCATCAATGACGATGAGCTGGTGGAAGTGACGCCTAAGACGATTCGCCTGCGGAAGCGCATTCTCACTGCGAATCAACGTCCGCGGCGTTCCGACGACTGACGCGTCTAACTATTTCACTTCAACGGGCCACGGAGGCGCGGAGCCCACGGAGTCCAAACCTACGAATTCCTCCGTGTCTTCGTGTCTCCGTGGCTACGTCGGAGTGAAACCGTTCGTTGCGACTGCTGAATTACCGAGTCTTCTTTATCGCATTCCCCTCGCCGCCGGAGCCCATGTCGATCGACGTGGCGCCATGGCCGTCCTCGTTGACGTCACCGGGCGTTCTGATGAATTCGCCGTCTGACTTACCCAGCGCACGCGCGCGCCGCTGCGCGACTTCGTCCGGGTCATTTGTGGCGTGAATGTCGTTCGCGTCCCGCGGAACAGGCGCGTGGGCGATGCCGAGCGGGTCGTCCAGGGTCTGTTTCGTGTCGTCGGTGCGATCGCGATTGTCCATGAATTGCCTCCGCAGAAAGACGAGGCAAGTCAGGTGCCACATTCGTATTTTCGATACGAGAATTGATATCGAGCCCGCGCCGTGCACATGTGTATAGCGCCGGCTTTGAGCAATAAAGCAGTCGACTTCGCTGCGACTTCCAGGACGCCTTACGGTCCGGCTTCGGGCATATCTCTTGCGGTGCAGCCGAACAGTTAGCAACCGATATACCAAGCGTCGGGCGGGTTTGACCGCCCCCCTACGACTGACTGGAGATTCCTGTGCTGCTCGGAGCGTTGGCGATGTTCTCGAACGACCTGGCGATTGATCTTGGCACGGCCAATACCTGCGTGTTCGCACGGGGTCGAGGCATCGTCCTCAGCGAGCCGTCGATTGTCGCCTTCAACACGACCAACGCCACGATTGAAGCGGTGGGGAACGAAGCGAAGGAGATGCTCGGCCGGACGCCCGCCAACATCACCGCCATCAAGCCAATGCGGGACGGCGTCATCGCCGACTTCGAAGCTGCGGAGCGGATGCTGGGCTACTTCATCCGCAAAGCGCACAAGGGGAAGCGCCTGGTCAGGCCGCGCGTCATCATCGGCGTGCCGTCCGAGATCACGCAGGTCGAGCGCCGCGCCGTCAAGGACAGCGCGTATCGCGCGAAGGCCAGCGAAGTTCACCTCATCGAAGAGGGCATGGCGGCGGCGATTGGCGCCGGCATGCCGATCACCGAAGCCTCCGGCAACATGATCGTCGACATCGGCGGCGGCACGACCGACATCGCGGTCCTCTCACTCGCCGGCACCGTCTACAGCAAGTCGGTCCGCGTCGCGGGTAACGCGATGGACGAGGCGATCACACTGTGGGCGCGCCGCGAGCACAATCTGTTGATTGGCGAGCGCACCGCCGAGCGCATCAAGATGGAAATCGGGTCAGCCGCGCCCCTGGCCAAGCCCAGGAAGATCGAAGTCAAGGGGCGTCATCAGCTCGAAGGCAGGCCGACGACAATCATCATGAACGACAGCGAAATCCGCGAGGCGCTCGCCGAGCCGATCCGGGTGATCATCCAGGCGGTGCGCGACGCTCTCGAGCGGATTCCGCCCGAGCTCTCCGCCGATATCTGCGACCGTGGCATCGTGCTCAGCGGTGGCGGCGCGCTACTGGCGAAGATGGACGAGCGGCTGCGCATCGAGACCGGCCTGCCCGTGCAGGTTGCCGAAGATCCGCTCTCGTCGGTGGTCCTCGGCGCCGGCAAGATGCTGTCAGACTTCACTCTGCTCCGCAAGATTTCCATCGACTAACCAGGCACATTCCCGCCGGACAGCGGACGTTACGACGCTTGCGTGCAACCGTTGCGCGAAGAGCGTTCAGCGTACGCGTGAGCGATGCCTGTGTGCCCCGTCCGTGAGTCTCAAGATCCGATCTACTAAACTACACTGCCTTTCACTTCCACGTAGCCACGGAGTCACGGAGACACGGAGAAATCGTTTGAAAATAATCTCCGTGCCTCTGTGTCTCCGTGGCCCGTCGAATTGAGAATCGCATTAGATTAGGGGAAGAAACGTTCGATCACCTCCAGCACGAACGGCCAT
>DAIRVG010000005.1:63392-118879 GCA_036802945.1 Vicinamibacterales bacterium | reverse complement strand
ACATCAAGACCCAGGTCAAGAGCATGATCGACGATCTCGAGGAGACGCCCGAGCGACTCCGCCGGACGATCGAGGTCATCCAGCGCGGTGAAGCGCAGGCCGAGCAGGCAAAAAAGGAGCTGGTGGAAGCCAACCTCCGGCTCGTCGTCTCGATCGCGAAGAAATACACGAACCGCGGTCTGCAGTTCCTGGACCTGATTCAGGAAGGCAACATCGGCCTCATGAAGGCGGTCGACAAGTTCGAGTACCGCCGCGGCTACAAGTTCTCGACCTACGCGACGTGGTGGATCCGCCAGGCGATCACCCGCGCGATTGCCGACCAGGCGCGGACGATCCGCATCCCGGTCCACATGATCGAGACGATCAACAAGCTGATTCGCACCTCGCGCGCGCTCGTGCAGGAGCTCGGTCGCGAACCGACGTCCGAGGAAATCGCCAAGCGGATGGACATCCCGGTCGCGAAGGTCCGCAAGGTGCTCAAGATCGCGCAGGAGCCGATCTCGCTCGAGACGCCGATCGGCGAAGAGGAAGATTCGCATCTTGGCGACTTCATCGAGGATCGCAACATCGTTTCGCCCGCCGAGGCGGTGATCAACCTGAACCTCAAGGAACAGACCGAGTCGGTGCTGAAAACGCTGACCCCGCGCGAGGAGAAGGTGATCAAGATGCGGTTCGGGGTGGGCGACGGCAGCGAACACACGCTCGAAGAGGTCGGCCAGAACTTCGCGGTGACGCGCGAGCGCATCCGGCAGATCGAAGCCAAGGCACTGCGCAAGCTGCGGCATCCGTCACGGTCGCGCAAGCTGAAGGCGTTTTTGGAGGGTCGTACTTAGAAATCCCAAACCCAAATCCCAAGACCCAAATCCCAAGGGGCTCCCCGTTTTTGATTTGGGATTTGGGATTTGGGGTTTGGGATTTTCTTGGGGCCCGTAGCTCAGCGGTTAGAGCGGCCGGCTCATAATCGGTTGGTCCCTGGTTCGAATCCAGGCGGGCCCACCAGCCCTCGCTCGCCTGGCGTGCGAGCGAGCTTCGGCCAGGCAAGCCATAGTTGAAATGACGAATGCTGAATTTCGAATGCTGAATTTCCCCTCCTCATTCACCATTCGCCATTCGCCATTCAGCATTCCGCATGTCTCCTGATCTGGAACGTCTCATCCAGCTGCAGAACCTCGAGAGCGCCATCGAGGAATCCCGGCGCCGTGTCGCCGCGCACCCGCAACGGGTGCAGGACGCCGATATGCGCCTCAGTCGCGCCAAAGGTATCGTGGACGATGCGAAGCAGCGGCTCAAAACCAGCCAGGAGCTGCGCCGCGAGCAGGAAAAAGATGCCGCCACCTTCCAGACCCGCCTTTCCAAGTTCAAAGATCAGCTCTCAGCCGTAAAAACCAACCGCGAATACCAGGCGATGCAAGTCGAAATCGAGACCGCCCAGACAGAGCTTGGCGTCGTCGAGGAGAAGGTCCTCGAGCGGATGATGGAAGCCGACGCGCTGGCCGCCGAGATCAAGAAGGCCGAGCAGGCGCTGGCCGTGCAGCAGAAAGAGGTCGAGGCGGAAAAAAAGGCGATGGCCGAGGAGCTCGCGACCGTTGAAACGGCGCTCTCGCAGGCCACCGAGCAGCGGGCCACGGTGATCGCCGCGATGGAGCCGCGGCTGGTTGCGCTCTTCGACCAAGTGGCACGCGCCCGCAAGGGCATCGCGATCTGCATCGCGACCCGCGATGGACTCTGCTCGGCATGCCACGTCCGTCTTCGTCCGCAGGTCTTCCAGGAAGTCCGGCGGAACGATGCGATCATCCAGTGCTTCAGCTGTAACCGCATCCTGTACTACGTGCCTCCCCCGCCGCCGGTCGAACCGGCCGTCACCCACGCCTCGTGAACGGCATTTCCCAATTCCCAACTCCCAACTTCCAACTCCCAAGGTGTTCAGGCTGCGGGCGCCTTGGGAATTGGGAGTTGGGGGTTGAACGTTGAGCGTCTTGAGTCAGCCCTCACTGTTTGGGCCGCCGCAGCGCAGTGGATCTGCGCGCGCCAACGTCGATGGCGGATCGCGCGGCAATCCCGGTCCGGCCGGCTATGGCGTCCGCATCGAACAGGACGACGGCAGCGTTGTCGAACTGAAGGAATCGATTGGCATTGCGACGAACAATGTCGCCGAGTACAGCGGACTCATCGCCGCGCTCGCGTGGGCGGTGGAGCACGGCGTGTCGCGGCTGCATGTCCGGGCCGATTCCGATTTGCTCGTGAAGCAGATGCGCGGCGAGTACCGCGTGAAGAGTCCCGGCCTTCAGCCGCTGTTCGAGCAGGCGCGGGCGCTCTCGCGGCAGATCGGCGAGGTGAAGTTCGAGCACGTGCGGCGGGAGTTCAACAAGGACGCCGATCGACTCGCGAACGAGGCGATGGACGAAGCGTCAACGGAATGAAGAGCCGCCGGCGCGGCGATGAAAGCTAGGCGGCCGCTTCGTTTCTGACCCTGACCCGCCCGCCGTAACGTCCCGCCGCGAAGCTCCCGGCAAACGTCATCACGCCGCAGACAACCACGACCAACGCGGGCGCCGCCGGCGTGTGCAGGTCACGTATCAACGCCGTCGCGACGAGCGGCGCCGTCCCGCCGAACACCGTCTGGCTGATGTTCTGCACGACGGCGACACCGCTGAACCGGATGCGCGTCGGAAATAGATCGGCGGTCACGAATGCAAACGTCCCGTTCACCAGGGCTCCGGCCAGCGCGGCGAGCGTCATCAGAAGCATGATGTTCACGTTGTGGCTACTGAGCGCCGCGTAGAACGGGTACGCGCCGACCGCCATTACCACCCCGCCGGCGCGCAACAGCGCGTGCGGCGGGTAGCGGTTGGCGAGCCAGCCGGCGGCCAGAATCAGCGCGGCGTGAAGAATCACTCCGTAGGTCTGCGCAAACACCGCAGTGGACGGGTCGTACTTGGCAACGGCCCCCAGATACGCCGGCATGTACGCGAAGAAGAGGCCGGCGAAGGAGCCCGTCGCCGCCTGTGCGGCGATGCCGGCGACGATCTGCCGCGGGTGAGTCCGTACCAGCTCGCCGATTGGCTCCTTCGACGCAGCGGCCAGGCGCTTCAGCTGCACGAACTCCGGCGACTCCTCGAACGATCGGCGCAGCCAGTAGCCTGCGAGACCCATGAGCCCGCCGATGATGAAGGCGATGCGCCAGCCGTAGAGGGCGGCCTCCGCCGGACCCAGAATCCTTCCAACCACAAGCGCGATCGTCGTTGCGAGCGCCACGCCCATGGTGACGCAGGCGAACACCACGCTGCAGACGAACGGCGCCATGCGCGGGGCGGACTCGACGACGTAGGTGATGGCACCAGGCAACTCTCCACCGAGACAGAATCCCTGCGTCAGGCGGAGAAGCACGACGAGCACGCTGGCCGCGATGCCCCACGACTCGTAGGTCGGCACGAGTCCGATGCCGAGGGTCGCCGCTGAGGTGACGAAGATCGACGCGAGGAACACTCCTCGACGTCCGAACTTGTCGCCGAGACGGCCGAGGACGAGACCGCCGACGGGACGCGCCAGGTAGCCGACGGCGAATGTGGTGAACGTGGCCATCAGCGAGACGAGCGGATCCTGGCTCGGGAACACGGCCTGCCCGATCTCCCGCGCGAAGATGCCGAACAGCACGAAGTCGTAGTACTCGAGCGTGCCGCCGAGGCTGGCGAGCAGGATCATCCGCCACGCCGATCGCGTCATTGCGTTGGCCATGCGCGCGCATTCTCGCACGCGCCGGTGATAACGTGTGCAACCGATGCCGACCCTGACCTATCCCGACATTCCGCTGCACGAGGCGATGCGCGCCACGGCAGCGCGCCACCCGGATCGTCCCGCCATCACCTTCAAGGACGAACCGATCAGTTTTGCGCAGTTCGATCACGAATCGAACCGCCTGGCAAACGGTCTCGCCGCGCTCGGCCTTTCGTCCGGTGACCGCATGTCCTTGTACCTGCCGAACTGCCCGGAGTTCGAGTTCGCGTTTTATGCGGCCAGCAAGCTCGGCGCGATCGTCAGTCCGATGAATCCGTCGTACCGCGAGCGGGAAATCGCCTACCAGGTCAACGACGCGGGCTCGAAGATGATCGTCACGCACGCAAGCCTGTTGCCCCTCGTCGATGCGTGCCGCGCGCGGCTCCCGACGGTCGAACGCGTTGTGATCGTCGGCGGCGAGGCACCGGCTGGCGGCGGTTACTCGCTCCCGTACGACGCCGTCGTCGACGCGGCGTCAAGCGATCCGCCTTCGGTCCACGTCTATGCGGATCAACTGGTCGCCCTTCCCTACTCGAGCGGCACCACCGGGCTGGCGAAGGGCGTGATGCTGACCCACCGAAACCTGGTCTGCAATCACGCGCAGGTTGGACACGTCAGCCGCATCGGGGTCGACGACACATATCCCGTGTATCTGCCGCTTTCGCATATCTACGGCGTGATGTTGATGGGGGTTGGCCTGTCGCGGGGCGTACACCAGATCCTCATGGAGCGCTTCGATCTCGAAGCGCTGGCGCGCGTCGTCCAGGCGTACGGCGCGACCTGGCTGCACGTGGTTCCTCCGGTGCTACTCGCGCTGGCCAATGCCCCGGAGCTGGATCGCGCTCAGTTCCGCAGCGTGAAGTACGCGCTGAGCGCAGCGGCACCGCTCGCGCCGGATGTCGCGCGGCGCGTCGAACGGCGCCTCGGCTTCCGCGTCATCCAGGCGTACGGTCTCACGGAAGCGTCGCCCGCCACGCACCACAGCCCGCTCGAACCGGAGCGAATCAAGCTGGAGAGCGTCGGACTCGTTGTCGCAGACACCGAGCAGCGCGTCGTCGATCTCGAGACCGGTGAAAGAACGCTGCCGGCCGGCGACACGGGCGAGATTGTCATCCGCGGCCCACAGGTGATGCAGGGGTACTGGAACGCGCCCGCGGAAACCGCGCAGACGCTGCGCAATGGCTGGCTGCACACCGGCGACATCGGCCGCGTGGACGAGCAGGGGTACGCCTTCATCGTCGACCGCAAGAAAGAGATGATCAAGTGCAAGGCTTTCAGCATTGCGCCAGCGGAGCTTGAGGCGGTGCTGCTCGAGCATCCCGACATCGTCGACTGCGCCGTCATCGGCGTACCCGATGATGAGTCGGGCGAAGTGCCTAGGGCTTTCGTCGTCCGTCGAAAGGGATGTACGCTCGACGACGGGATGCTCGCGCAATTCTTTTCGACCCGCCTTGCCGGCTACAAGATGATCCGGCAGTGGCAGTTCACCGACGCCATCCCCAGGACGCCTTCGGGCAAGATCCTCCGCCGCACGCTGAAGGAATCGTAGAGAGAGTCGTAGAGGCGGACCTTTAGGTCCGCCTGAGGGGAACAATGGCCACCAAAGATGTGTTGATCGTCGGCGGCGCCCGCACGCCGATGACGGAGTACGTGGGTGCATTGAAGGACGTGTCGGCGATCGACCTCGGCGCGATCGCGGCGCGAGGCGCGTTTCAGAAAACCGGCGTGAAGCCGGAATGGATCGAACACGTTGTGTTCGGCAATGTCCTGCAGACGAGCGCGGACGCGATCTACGGCGCGCGGCACATTGCGCTGAAGGCGTGCGTCCCCATCGAGGTACCCGCGCTGACCGTCAACCGCCTCTGTGGTTCCGGCATCCAGGCTGCCGTGAGCGGCGCGCATCACATCCTCGCCGGCGAAGCCGACGTCGTCCTCACGGGCGGGGTCGAGAACATGAGCCAGGCGCCGCACGTGATCCGCGGCCTGCGCGCCGGGTTGAAGCTTGGGCAGGGAGCCCTCGAGGATTCGCTGTACGAGGGCTTGCGCGACACGATGTGCGGCCTCTTCATGGCGGAGACCGCCGAAAAGTGCGCGGCGAAGTACAGCATCTCGCGCGAGGAACAGGATCGCTATGCGATTCGCAGCCAGAAGCTCGCGGACGACGCGTGGAAGCAGGGGCGGCTCGCAGAGGAAGTGGTACCGGTGGAGATCAAGACACGCCGCGGAACGACGACCGTTGACCGCGATGATCATATGCGGCCCGACACAACGCTCGAAGGGCTCGCGAAGCTGAACGCCGCGTTCTCGAAGGAAGGGACCGTGACTGCCGGCAACGCGAGCGGCATCGTCGACGGCGGCGCGGCAGTGATTCTGGCATCCGAGGCCGGTGCAAAGAGCCGTGGACTCGCGCCGATCGCGCGCCTCGCGGGTTGGGCGACGGTCGGCGTCGATCCCAGCATCATGGGAATGGGACCTGCCCCGGCGATCCGCAAATTGCTGGAGAAGCAGAATCTGTCGCTGGCCGACATCGACCTCTTCGAAATCAACGAAGCGTTCGCGGCACAATACCTCTCCGTCGAAAAGGAACTCGGTCTCGATCGCGAGCGGGTGAACGTGAATGGCGGGGCGATCGCGCTGGGGCATCCGCTTGGGGCGACGGGCGCGCGCCTGCTCCTGACACTGACGCTGGAGCTGCGCCGGCGAGGGCTCAAGCGCGGCATCGCGTCAGCCTGTATCGGCGGCGGTCAAGGGATCGCAGCAGTCGTTGAGGTCCTGTAGATGGAAATTCGAACGGTGGCTGTCGTCGGATGTGGCCTGATGGGATCGGGAATCGCGCAGGTCGCCGCCGGCGCCGGCTACAAGACGATCGTCCGCGAAGTGAACGAAGGCGCCTTGCAGGCGGGTCTGGGCCGCATCAGGAAATTCCTGGCGGACGGCGTCAGCAAGGGGAAGGTGACTGAAGCGGCGCAAGCCGCGACGCTCGCCAACCTCACGGGCACCACCGGCGTCGAAGATTTCAAGGACTGCGACATTGTCGTCGAGGCGATTGTCGAGAATCTCGACGAGAAGCGCGCAATTTACCAGGCGGTGGAAGCCGTCGTACGACCGGATGCGATCATCGTGTCCAACACGTCTTCGCTATGCATTACCGAGCTCGCCGCAGCGACGAAGCGGCCGGAGCGCTTCGGCGGCCTTCACTTCTTCAATCCAGTGCCACTGATGAAGCTCGTCGAGGTGATTCCCGCGCTGACGACGAGCGAGGAGACGAATCAGACGTTGACGTCATTTGCGACGTCGCTGGGAAAGGAACCGATCGCGGCGCCGGATCGTCCCGGCTTCATCGTGAACCGGCTGCTCGTGCCGTATCTACTCGACGCGATTCGTGAGTACGAGCGTGGATTGGGAACCATCGAGGACATCGATACGGGGATGAAGCTCGGTTGCGGCCATCCGATGGGACCGTTCACGCTGCTGGACTTCGTCGGCCTCGACACGACGTATTACATTGCCAACATCATGTTCGCAGAGTTCCGCGAGCCACGATTCGCGCCGCCGCCGCTGTTGAAGCGAATGGTCCTGGCGGGGTACCACGGCCGCAAGACGAAGCGCGGGTTTTATACGTACCCGTGAAGCCAGCAGCGCTGCCTACTCTCGTACGAGTCGGTAGTGTCCGGCTTGAGCCGGACTTACATAGGGTCCGGCTTCAGCCGGACCTAATCACGTAGCAGAATCACATGCGCTATGGCGAGTTCGCGCGAATGTGTAAGCGTCAGAAGTGAGGTCGTGGCACCCATCGCTTTGAAGCGCTCCGCGGCGCCGCGATGAAAGCGAATCTGGGGCGGGCCGTAGCGCCGCGCGACCTCGATACCGGTCCAGAACACGCCGCGCGAATGGCCGGTTCCCAGCGCCTTCATAGCCGCTTCCTTCGCCGCGAAACGCGCCGCGAATGACGAGGCAAAGTCCCTCCTGGCGCGACAATAGGCGATCTCTTCCTCTGTGAACACCCGTTGGAGGAACCGGTCGCCGTAGCGCTCGATCATGTCCGCGACGCGTTCGATCTCGGTCGCGTCGAGACCCACACCTATAATCTGCATCTGGTCCACATCCTACATGACCCTGCCGCCGGTTCCTGAGGCCTTCCACTGGACGCGCGAGACATGGGGCTCAGCGCTCACGTGCCTGCCGCTCGGTGAGGCCGCGCAACACCTGTTTACAACACGACAACTGGAGTT
This sequence comes from Vicinamibacterales bacterium, assembly GCA_036802945.1. GTDB lineage: Bacteria > Acidobacteriota > Vicinamibacteria > Vicinamibacterales > UBA2999 > Gp6-AA40. The sequence goes on along the minus strand of DAIRVG010000005.1, from coordinate 110,873 downwards.
ACCGTCGCGCGAGTCGTGGAAGAAGCTGGCCCCCTCGGCTGGTGTGGCACCGGATCGATTCATCACGCTCAACCAGGTGCACGGTCGTCGCGTCATCACGATTCCTCGCGGTATCGACGGCCCCGCGCTGGCGGCACTGCAGACCCATCGTCCGGACGCGGATGGCGTGGTGTCCGCCGAGCCGGACATCGCCCTCGTCGTCCGCGCGGCGGACTGCGTTCCCCTGTTGATGGCCGATCGTCGGACTGGCGTCGTCGCGGCGGTTCATGCGGGCTGGCGGGGCACGGCTGCGCGCGTCACGCTGGCCGCGCTCGAGACCATGGGACGCGAGTTCGAGAGCCGGCCTGAGGACGTCGTTGTTGCGATTGGTCCGGCGATCGGTCCCTGCTGCTACGAAGTCGGAACGGACGTCGTCGACGCGTTCGCATCAGCGGGACACGAGAGGTATTTGATCGAGCGCTGGTTCCAGGCGCCGCCCGCTCCCCGCGGCGGTTTCCGGCCAGTCCCGAGTGCAACTGACGGACCACGGATGCGGCTCGACGTGCCGGGCGCGAACCGCGACCAGCTGATTCTTGCGGGCGTGGCAGCACACAATATTCACCTCGCGGGGCTCTGCACCGCCATGCATCTCGACGTCCTGACGTCGTATCGCGCCGAGAAGGAACGGGCAGGGCGCATCGCGGGCGTCATCAGGGCTTCGGAGGCCCGCAACTGACAACCCGGGTTAACAGGTGAGAAGAGGGCGATCCGGCACGAATCGCGCGCCGCCGCCCAACACCTGACCACTGAATCACTTCCAGCGACACCGATCGCGGATCCATCCGGGCCCCTCCTTTGCCCTCTTCGCGGCGCCAGCGCACATGGAGGACGCCGTGGTCGTCAAATTCACAACAAACGATAAGAGCAACCCCCCAGGCAAGCTTGCCGAGGCAGAACTTCATTTCACGGAGGGCGTCCTCGACGGCCTGAAACTGATTGGCTTCACTGTGTGGGAACGGCGGACCGGTGGCGGCCGCAACGTCACGTTCCCGGCGCGTACCTACTCGGTCAACGGCGAGCGGCGTAGCTTTGCCCTGCTCCGCCCGACCGGCGATGCGACCGCCCAGGATCGCGTTCGCGAGCTGATCCTCGAGGCGTACGCGGAATTCGAGGAGAAGGCCGCCGTCGCGTCGTAGGACCGCGTTGGACGCGCACCGATCAATGGACCCGATCCGCAGGCCAATCCCTGGTCGCGCCCCGGTCAGTCGGATCGAACAGGCGGACGCGCGTCTCATCGCCGAACTCGGCTCGGGCAGGCCAGTCGAGGCGCGCGTTCGCCGATGTGGGGAATCTCATTCGAAGATCGGGAGTCTCCCAGTCTTCCACGAGCAGGACAGGGTGCCGCCCGATCGCCAGCATTGCTGCCAGCGCGGTATCGAGGTCGACGTCGAGCTGATCCCATCGAAGAATCGGCACGCCGACGTAATAGCGGGCGCTCCCGCTTTCCTGCACCGCAACGATGACCGCGTCCGAGGGCAGCGCGGCCTTGAGGTAAGCGCCTGCCATGCGATACCGGGACTCGTATCGGCGGAGGTTGAACGCCTGCTCCTGGTCCGCCAGGAGGATGTTCAGCGAACAGGCGATGGTGAGCGCCGCGATGAACACGAGACCGCGAATCGGCGACGGGAGACGCAGCGATGCGTTGACGAGGAGTGCGCCAACGAGGACGAACAGCAACGGAAACGCGGGAAGAAGGAAGCGGAGGTAGGACCACTCAGCAAACACTGCGTAGGGCATGTACAACACAACGACCATGCCGGCGGCCAGCGTCGCCAGCACGAGCGGCCGCTTGAGGCCCGGGCTGTCCTCGCCGTGACCGCGGCGCACGAGCAAGAGAATCACGGCGAGCGTTGCAAGGCCAAGCGCCGCTCGTTCGCCGTGAAGGACTCTGTTGGCATACGCCGAGATGTTGGGAGCGATGTTGCTGCCAGCGAACAGCTCGCCGGCCGAACCGTACCCTGACATGAACGGGCTGCCGTACAGACGCCACTGGAGGAACACGAACACGCCAATCGCCGGCGCGATGCCGGCGACGAACGCAAATACGGTGCGCCGTTGCAGCCGGCGGTCATGGCCACCGCGCGGCCAGTTGATCACCGCCAGCGCCACAATCGCCGCGAGCGGGAGAAGATTCGGGCGCGTGAGTACAGCCAGTCCCGCGGCAGCGCCGGCGGCAAGCGGAGAACCGGGCACCGGTGATAGCGCGAAGACAAACGCCAGTGCCCACCAGGCGGTGACAGCAACGTCGCTCATCGGCTGGACCAGTTGGAACAGAAAGACCGGGCTCGTCGCCAGCAGCGCCGCGGCGGCGATACCCGCCGGACGGGAATGCAGCCGCGCTCCGAGCGCATAGGTGAAGAGCACCGCGAAGGCCCCGAGAAAAGGCACCACGAGGTACGCGGCCAGCTCATTCTCAAGGAGGAAGACAGGCGCAATCGACAACGGCAAGCCAGCCGGATAGGTCGGCACCAGCTCGCCTGCCGTTCTGCCGGGCCGATAGCCGAGTGGCGAGAACGCCCACGTGGCGTTGGGCCACGCCACTTGTTGCGCCAGCGGCTCTTCGATGGCGATACGGGCGGAGCTGAGAAGTTGCGCCTCGCTGATATATCCCGACGCGTCCGATCCCGAAGCGGAATAGGTGCCGTAGCCGACGCCGACGCCGGCGGTTGCAGCGGCGACAACGGTCACGATCGCCAGCGCGTGCTCGTCAACAAAGTTCCACGTTGACGAGGCGGCGTTCAGAAACGTGGCGCGACCGGCGAATGCAGCGGCCCCGAACGCGACGAGCGCGATGAGCGCTGGCCCGCGCCAGTTGTGCGCGGAGAAGTACAGCGGTCCCGCGCGGATGGTGAAGCCGCCTGTGATGATGACGATGAAGAGGAGGACGAGAGCGCATGTGCCCGCCGCAACGAGCAGCCGCCCGACTTCGCGCTTCGCGCTTCGTCGCGGCAAGCGCCGCACTACTGGAGCACCGGCAACAGCCGGGCGTTTTCCTTCTGCCGCTTCGGTGGGAGTGTCGACTCCTCGCGCAGCGACTTGTCGAACTCGGAGCGGAAGAAATTGTCCTTGAGGCCCCCGTCAATGATGTCCCAGGGCAGCACCGCGTCGTGGGTGCGATCCCGGAAGACGAAGAAACTGGCATCGACGCCCGTTTCCGCGAGGGCCGCGCGCCAGTTGCCGCCGTTCCGCTCCGCCGCCTCGATCACCGGCGCCACGCGCCGGTCGCCGAGCGACAGCAGCGCCTGGTAGAACGAATGCCGTTCGGACTTGATGTTGAAGTAGACGTTGTCGATATCCGCCATCAGCATTCGCATGCGGCGGATCTTCCGCTCGATAGAGCTGTCATCCTCCATCGGCAGCCACTGGTAGGCGGTACCTGGCTTGGGCACGAGCGGGTTGACGCTCCCGACGATTCGGCCGACGTGCCCCCGGCCGCGCGCATGACGCATCATCACGTCGCGGAGCTGCACCGAGAGATCACGGATCGCGACGAGATCGTCCTCGGTCTCCGTCGGCAGAGCGATCATGAAGTACAGCTTCAGGTTCTCGAAGCCGCTGGCGAAGATCAGCTCCGCAGCCGCGAGGATCTCTTCGTTCGTGATCGTCTTGTTGATGACGCGGCGCAGGCGATCCGATCCCGTCTCCGGCGCAATCGTGATCGTGCGCTCGCCGCTCTGTCGCAGCAGGCGGAGGATCGTCGGCGTCAGGTCGTCGAGCCGCAGCGATGCCGGGCTGATCGAGTAGCCCATCTCGACGAGCCGCGTCAGGATCTCTTCGATGTCGGGGTGATCGCACAGCGCGATCGAGACGAGGCCTACCCGGTTGGAGTGACTGCGAGCGCGCTGGGCCAGCTGCAGGATTCTGTCCTTCGGAAACGCGCGCACAGGCAGGTAGTTGTATCCCGCCCAGCAGAAGCGGCACAGGTTCGCACAGCCGCGGACGACTTCCACGAGGAAGCGCGAGCCGAACTCGGTATCGGGCGTGAAGATCGTCGTCGCCGGCGGATCCACCGCATCGGTCGTCCGCAATGCCGCCTTCTTGACGATCGGGGGCGCGCCGGTGCCGGGTTTCGGCGCGAAGGCTTCGATCGTGCCGTCGTCGTTGTGCCGCACGTCGTAGAACGACGGTACGTAGAACCCGCGCTCGGTACAAAGGCGTCGAAGCAGATCGGCGCGATCGGATGCCCCCTTGAACGCGGTGAGCAGTGAAGGAATGAGCGCCTCGCCCTCGCCGGCCGCGATGATGTCCGCGAACAGCGCGAGCGGCTCAGGGTTCACGAACGTGACGGCCCCGCCGATCATGACGAGCGGGTCGTGATGTGTGCGCTCGCCGGCGCGCGGCTTGAGCCCTGCCAGCCGCAGCAACGCGAGTACGTTCGTGTAGTCCCACTCGAACGATACCGAAAACGCGAAGATGTCGAAATCGTTGACGGGCGTCTGGGACTCGATCGTCACGAGCCGCTCGCCGCTCAACAGCTGCGCGGCAAGCTCACTCTTCGGTGGCAGGAATACCCGCTCGCAGACGATGTCCTCTTCCGCGTTGAACAGCTTGTACACCGTCTGAAAGCCCAGGTTCGACATCCCGACGAAGTAGGTATTGGGAAATGCGAGAGCCACGCGCAGCCGGCCGCCATGCGGCTTCGACACGTAGCCCACCTCTTTGGAGAGGAGCTCGCGGGCGCGCTCACGCTGCAGGTGCCAGGGTTTCATGGGTACAGATAACCGCCCCGGACTCTGGCGCGCAGTCGAGCTGCGACGCCGCCGTACTCGCGTGTCAGGGGTCTATCTAGTGTACGCGACCCCTGTGGGCCGCCCTGCTAATTCTGCCTGCGCAGAAACGCGGGCACGTCGAGCGGCGACGAGAGATCGAGCCCATTCACCTCCATTGACTCGTGACCGCCTCCGCCGTTGGCCGGCGGAAGAGACAGCTCGAGCGCAGGCCGGCGGTTGAGCGTCAACGATGCAGCCTGGCTGCCCGACTGTGCGGCCGTCTTCGTCTGCACGGCGGGTTCGGCGTGTTCCGCGTCGGCACGCGCGAGATGCGCGGTGTAGTTTGTCAGGTCGACAGGCGTCTGGACTGCCGCGGTGGAAATCGTCCGATGGCTCCCCTTGCGATCGAACCCGGTCGCGATCACCGTGATCTTTATCTTCCCCGTCAGGTCCGGATCGATCACGGCGCCGAATATGATGTTCGCGTCCTCGTGCGCCGATTCCTGGATCACGGACGACGCCTCGTTGACTTCCATCAGCGACATGTCGGGACCGCCCGTGACGTTGATGATCACGCCCCGCGCGCCGGTCACCGAGCTGTCCTCGAGCAGCGGGCTCGACACCGCGCGCTGAGCGGCATGCATCGCCCGGCCGTCGCCATCGGCCATGCCGGTCCCCATCATCGCCACGCCCATGCCGGACATGATGGTCCTGACGTCGGCAAAGTCGAGGTTGATCAGCCCCGGCACCAGAATCAGATCCGAGATCCCCTGGATCGCCTGCCGCAGCACGTCGTCCGCCAGCCCGAACGCCTCGTTTATCGTCGTCCGTCGGTCGACGACCTGCAGCAGCCGCTCATTCGGGATCGTGATGATCGTGTCGACACATTCACGAAGCGCCTCGAGCCCTGCTTCCGCGTGCAGCGCCCGCTTCTTGCCCTCGAACTTGAAAGGCTTCGTGACAACGCCGATCGTCAGCGCGCCAAGCTCGCTACCGAGGCTGGCGATGACGGGCGCGGCTCCAGTGCCGGTGCCGCCGCCCAGGCCCGTCGTCACGAAGATCATGTCCGCGCCCGAAAGCGCCTGGATGATCATGTCGGTGTCCTCGAGCGCGGCCTGGCGGCCGACGTTCGGATCCGCGCCGGCGCCGAGACCCTTCGTCAGCTTCTGACCGAGTTGGATCTTCACGGCGGCCTTGCTGTGATCGAGCGCCTGCGCGTCCGTGTTCGCGACGATGAATTCGACGCCGCAGAGGCCGACCTCCACCATGCGGTTGACCGCGTTGCTGCCGCCGCCGCCGACACCGATCACCTTGATCTTCGCGCCCCGTCGCACTCCGGGATCGAGCGTCAGCCGCAGGTCCTGTGCGTTGCGCTGATCGGATTGCTTCATGCCTGGCCTCCTCGGTAGGGCGGGTCCTGTCGACCCGCCTTAAAAAAATTCCTTGAAAATCCCGCGCAGCCTGCCGGCCATGCGGACCAACGCGCCCGAACCGCCGCGCGGCCCGTCGGGCTCGCGGTTGCGATGCGCATAGAGCACGAGCCCGACCGGTGTTGCAAACCCCGGACTGCTCACGTGATCGGCGAGCCCGCCGACACCCATCGGCGCCCCACGCCGAATAGGCAGATCAAAGATCTGCTCGGCGATCTCCGGCATACCCTCGAGAATCGAGCCGCCTCCGGTCAGCACGATGCCCGAATTAAGCGCCTTCTCGTATCCCGCACGGCGGATTTCGTCCCAGACGAGATGAAAGATCTCCTCGGCCCGCGGCTGGAGTATCTCGGACAGGATGCGGCGCGCCATGAGACGAGGCTTTCGGCCGCCGACGCTTGCCACCTCGATGGTCTCGTCCTCGTCCACCATCGAGGACAGCGCGCAGCCGTTCTTGCGCTTTACTTTCTCCGCATCCGGGAGTGGCGTACGCAGGCCGACGGCGATATCGCTCGTGAAGTGCTCGCCGCCAACCGCCACGACCCCGGTGTGCCAGAGGCTGCCGCGCTCGAATATCGCGAGGTCGGCGGTGCCGCCGCCGATGTCGACGAGCGCGACGCCAAGCTCCTTCTCGTCCTGCGTCAAGACCGACTCGGAGGCAGCCAACTGCTCGATGATGGTGTCCGCCACGTTGACCCCGGCGCGATTCACGCAGGAAATCAGGTTCTGCGTTGACGAGGACGCCCCGGTCACGATGTGGACGTTGACCTCGAGGCGGGCACCGGTCATGCCGACGGGCGCGCCGATGCCGTCCTGCTCGTCGACAACGAAGTCCTGGGGCAGGACGTGAAGGATCTCGCGGCCGCTCGGAAGCGCAACGGCCTTTGCGGCGTCGATCGCGCGCCGTACATCGTCCCTCGTGATCTCACGGTTCTTGCCCGCGACCGCAATCACGCCGCGACTGTTGAATCCCTTGATATGAGGCCCCGACAGCGCGAGGTGGACGGAGTCGATCTCGACGCCGGCCATCAGTTCCGCCTCCTCGATCGCCTTCTTGATCGAATCGACCGCCGCATCGACGTTGACGACCACGCCCCGCTTGATGCCGCGCGATTCGGCGACACCAAGTCCGACGATCTCAAGGGTGCCGTCATCGAGACCTTCGGCAACGACTGCGGTGACGCGCGAGGTGCCCGCGTCGAGGCCAACGAGATATCGCTCTCTTCGCGCCACTACCGGACCGTCCGGACTGATTGAGTAAGAGTCACAACAGGCCTCCGAGCGCGAACTGCGGGCCGAAACAACGTTGCAGCCTGGTAATAATTCGGCAGAGATACGCCACTAGTCCTCCTGACGGGGTTTCCGACTGCTTGGCTGCGGCCGCGATCCGGAGCCCTGAGGTCTGACGTACACGCGTTCATCGAAGCGCAGGTCCACGTAATCGATCCCGGCAACCCGTTCGCGAAGAGCCGGAGCGAGATCGAGGTACGACTGCAGCCGTTCGGCGAACTGCTCGTTGCCCAGCCGAACGAGCGTCGTATCACCTTTGAGGACCAGAACAGCGTCGCGCGCATCGCGGACGTCGAGCTCGGACACGCGCTTCGCAAGGTTCGGGTGCGCCTGGAGGGACGCGAGCACGTGCGCCGCGAAGCCTGCTCTCACCTCGTCGATCAGCGGGCCGTTGTCGCGCGGCGGCGCCGCAAGCCCGTCGATGATCGGCAGGTCGAACTCGGCGTAGTTGGGACCGAACTGATCGATGATGCCGCCGCGGTCATCGATCAGGTACAGATCGTTGCCCACGCGGCCGATGCCCATCGGCTGCCGCTCGGAGATCGCGACGGCAACCGTTCCGGGCAGCACGCGTCGAATCGCGGCCTCGGCGACCCACGGAGAGCCCAGGAGCTTCTGTCGCCATGACTCGAGATCGGCCGTCACCATGTTCGTGCCGCGCAGGCCATCGAGCAACGCGACCACCTCGCCGCGCGACATGCGCGAGTTGCCGCTGACGCTGATCCGCGTGATGGTGAGCGCCTGGGCGTTGAGCACGAGCACCGTGACGTGATACACCCCGTAAAGGCCGAGGGCGAGCAGCACGGCTGCTCGTGCCGCTTTGATCCAGGTGAATTGCAGGAATCGAGACCGGCGCGCGGGCGTCACACGCGCACGGCGAAATCGCTTGTCGGCGGGCGCTGCAACCCGCATCAACGTCCTCCCCCGCGTTGCCCTAGCGCCTCGATGAGCCGCGACGGCAGCGATCCGATCGAGCCTGCGCCGAGCGTGATGACCACGTCCCCGGGGCGGGCAATCTCCAGGATGGCGGGAATGACGTCGTCCAGACTCTTCGCGACGCGCACCGGACGGCCGGAGCCGCTCCGGACGGCCTCGGCGAGGGCCTCGATCGTCACGCCCGGGATTGCGTCTTCACTGGCGGCGTAGATGTCGGTCAGCACGATCTCGTCCGCTTCGCGGAGCGCCGGTCCGAACGCGTCCATCAACCGGTGGGTGCGGGTGTATCGATGCGGCTGAAACGCGACCACCAGGCGCCGGCCGAGCGTGGCACGTGCGGCTGCGAGCACCGCCGCAATCTCGGTCGGGTGATGGCCATAGTCGTCGACCACCAGCACGCCCCCTGCTTCGCCGCGACGCTCGAAACGACGCTCGGCGCCTCGAAAGTCGGCGAGCGCGGACGCCACGTGGCTGAAATCGATGCCAAGCCGATCGGCGACGGCAACGGCCGCAAGCGCGTTCTGCAGGTTGTGGCGGCCCGGTATCGACAACTGCAGCGCGCCGAGCCGCTCGCGGCTCGAGCCGTCGCCGCGGTAGACCACACAGCGGCCGCCGAACGCGCCGAGCTCCACGTCAACACCGCGTACGGAGGGGCCGGCTTCAGCCGGTCCATCGTTCAGTCCGTACGTCACGACTCGCCGATTCACGCGCGGGAGCACGGCGGCAAGGTCCGGCTCGTCGGCGCACGCGACGACGCTGCCGTAAAACGGCACTTTGTTGGCGAATTCCACGAAGGCCTGTTGCAAGTCGGCGAAGCTCCCGTAACTCTCCATGTGCTCGTGATCGATGTTGGTCAGCACGGCGATCGTCGGCCAGAGCATAAGGAACGACCGATCGCTCTCATCCGCTTCCGCCACGAGGTATTCGCTGCGCCCGAGTCGCGCGTTGCTGCCAAACGCGCTCAGCCGCCCCCCAATCACCGCCGTCGGATCGACGCCGGCCCGCTCGAGCACCACCGCAATCATCGACGTCGTCGTCGTCTTCCCGTGCGAGCCGGCGACCGCGATCGAAAACCGCAGCCGCATCAACTCGGCCAGCATCTCGGCGCGCGGAATCACCGGGATGCTGCGCCGGGATGCCTCGACGATCTCCGGGTTCGACGCTCCAACGGCCGACGAGAAGACGACGACTTCCGCGTCGCCGACGTGTGCCCGCTGGTGACCCTCGTACACCTTCACGCCGAACTTCGTTGTCAGCCGGTCCGTCGTTTCCGATCGCCGCATGTCGGATCCGCTCACGTCGAATCCGAGGTTGGCGAGCAGCTCGGCGATCCCGCTCATACCGATCCCGCCGATCCCCACGAAATGAATCCGCCGCGTCTTCCCGAGCACGTCTGGCTATCCATGGGGTCGGGAGTCCGACCCCTTCACTTGCCCGCCAATTGCAATACTCGATCGACGATCAACCTCGCGGCATCTGGCTTGGCCATTCTTCGCGCCGCAGCACTGATGCTGTCCCGCTCCGCTTGATTCGCCGCCAGCGAGACGATCTGGGCCGCGAGCAGCTCGCCCGTCAACGATCGCTGGTCGATCATCCGCGCAGCCCCGTGTGTCACGAGCGCGTCCGCGTTCTTGCGCTGATGATCGTCGGTCGCCGTCGGCAGCGGGATCAGAATCGAGGGCCGACCTGCCGCCGTCAGCTCGGCCAGCGTGGTGGCGCCGGCGCGGCAGACGACGAGATCGGCGGTCTTCATCTCGCGGTCGATGGCGAACAGGAACGGTTCGACGCGTGCCTCGATGCCGGCGCGCCGGTAGCCGTCCCGGACCATTTCCACATCTCGCTCTCCCGTCTGATGCGTAATCGCCAGACCTGGTGCGGCGGCAGCCAGCCGCGACGCTGCCTCCACCATGGCCACGTTGATCGCGTGCGCGCCCTGAGAGCCGCCAAAGACTAGGATCCGAGCCGCCCCAGGAGGCGAACTGCGTTCGTCATCTACCCCTCCGAAGAATTCCGGCCGGACCGGATTGCCTGCCACGAATGCCCGCCCCCTGAAGAATCGAGTGCTCTCCTCGTAGGTCACCGCCGCCGCCTTCACCACGCGCCCGAGCAGCCGGTTGGTAAGACCCGGCATCGCGTTCTGCTCCATGAGTAGCGTTGGAATCCCGCGCATCGCGGCGAGGAACACGACGGGGCCAGAGCTGTATCCCCCGACACCGATGACGACCACCGGCCGGCGCTTGGAGATCACCCGCCACGCGTCCAGCGCGCTCGCCGGAAGCAACGCGACACCGCGTGCCAGCGCCAACGGCGACTTGCCCTTCAGCCCTGCGCTGCGAATCGTGTCGAGCGCGAACCCTTCGCGCGGAATCACACGCGCCTCTATGCCCGACGTCGTGCCGACGAAGGCCACTTTCGCGTCGGGCACGCGTGCGATCACCTCGCGCCCCACGGCGATTCCGGGATAAAGGTGGCCGCCCGTCCCACCGCCTGCGATCAAGACTGAAAGGCTCACGCACGCTCCAGGGGCACTTCATGTCTCGGCCGACTCGTGCTGAGAAATATTCAGCAGAACGCCCATGCCGAGCAGGTTGATGAGCAGCGAGGATCCTCCCGCGCTCACGAGGGGCAACGGGATGCCCTTGGTCGGCATCAGCCCGAGCACGACGCTGATGTTGACAAGGGCCTGGGCCGCGATCATCGTCGTGAGTCCCAGGGCCACGAACGCTCCGAAGCGATCCTCGGCGCGCACCGAGATTCGCAGCCCGCGCCAGGCGATCACGCAGAAGCAGACCAGAATCGCGGTCGCACCGATCAGCCCGGCCTCCTCGCTGATGACAGCGAAGATGAAGTCGGTATGAGGCTCGGGCAGGTAAAACAGCTTCTGCACGCCTGCCATCAGCCCTCGGCCAAAGACCCCGCCGGTCCCGACGGCAATCAAGGATTGGATGATCTGGAAACCGTCGCCAAGCGGATCCGCCCAGGGATCCCAGAACGCGAGGAGGCGCCGCCGCCGGTACGAGGCGCTGACGAGCACGAGATAGATCGCGGGAAGGGCGATCAGCAGGAGCCCGACGAAATAGCGGTAGTGCAACCCGCCGGCGAACACCATGACCGTGACGATCAGAACAACTGACATCGACGTGCCGAAATCGGGCTGCAGCAGGATCAAGGCGATGACGACCCCGACGACAAGGCCGATCGGCACGAGCGAGTACGAAAGATCATCGATGCGGTGCATGCGCCGCTCGAGCATGAGCGCCGTGAAAAACACGCAGACGACCTTCGCCAGCTCGGATGGCTGAATGCCCAGCCCGCCGACACCGAACCACCGACGGGTCCCGTTGACGGGTCCGCTGAAAAGCACGCCGACCAGCATCACCGCGACGGCACCGACCAGACACCAGATGAACGCCTCGTTTCTGTAGGTGCGGTAGTCGACGCGCATCGCGACCGCGAGCACCGCGAGGCCAAGCACGGCCCAGAGCACCTGCCTGGTCACGAAGAAATAGGGCTGCTGGAAGCGCTCGAGCGCCACAACCGCGGAGGCGCTGTACACCATGACGATGCTGGCGCAGACAAGCAGGAGCGCCGCGGTAAACAGGATCCTGTCGGACTTGAGCTTACGCGCCATTAAAGATGAGCCCCCAAACACCCGAAAACTGTTAGTGCGCCGGTCATGCGGACCCGTTTACGGTTCGCACGCGAGGCATAAAACCTCGCGCTAGTCGTGTCGCAGATCCGCTAAGATCCGCGATCCGTGCCGCGCCGCCGAAGCCGCAGTCGATCGCTGGCGGCAAGGTCACAGAGCAGTCAGCAGTCATCAGCCGGCTCGTGGAATGGGACACCCACCTCTCGATCCGGGGTAGATCGAGTTCCCAGCGGTAGATTCCCACACGCCCGGGCCGACTGACGACAGCTCACTGCTCGCTCCCTACGGTCGCCACGAAGATCACAAAGACGGTTTCAACCACGAAAGAATTTTTTTACTTCGTGTTCTTCGTGGCCTTCGTGGTTCAAATCGTCTTTGTGCCCTTGTCACGATCTATTCGCGCTCACCTTCCGCTTCAACCTTCTGCTTAAGCAGCTCAACTTCCCGCTTGAATGTCTCCCCGCGCTCCGCATAGTCGCGGAACCAGTCGAAACTCGAACACGCGGGCGCCAGCAGCACGACGCCGTCCGGCTGCGCCGCTTTGAAACCTTCCTCGACCGCCTCGCGCATCGACGCCGCCGCGATGACGGGCACGACGCCGGTCAGCGCCTCGCGCACCAGCGGCGTCGACTCGCCAATCGCGATTGCCGCCCGACCTCGCGCGGCGAGCGGTTCACGCAAGTCGCGCAAGTCGCCGCCCTTGAACCGCCCACCGACAATCGCGACGACACCGCGGTCGAAGCTTTCAATCGAGCGCCGAGCGGCCTCGACGTTGGTGGCCTTCGAGTCGTTGACGAACCGCACACCGCCAACCTGCCCCGCCGGTTCCATCACGTGCGGCAGACCGTGGAATCCGCGAAGCGCATCGACCATCGCCTGCGGCCGCGCGCCAGCGAGATACGTCGCCGCGGCCGCGGCCAGGACGTTGTTCAACATGTGCCGCCCCGTCAGCTCGACCGCGCCCAGCGGAATGAGCCGCTCGATCTGGGTACCGGTGCGCCGCACGATCCAGTCGCCATCGACGACGAAGCCATCGGCGGCCAGGCCCGCGAGTGAGAACGAGACGCGGCGCGCCGCGGTCCGGTTACCCTGCTCGACGACGGCCGGATCGTCGGCGTTGAGCACCGCCCAGTCACCGGCGGTCTGGTTCGCGAAGATGCGCGCCTTCGCCGACACGTACGCGTCGATAGTCGGATGCCGATCCAGGTGGTCATCCGAGAAGTTCAGCCACACCGAAATCCACGGACGGAACGACGTCGTGGTCTCGAGCTGAAAGCTGCTCGTTTCGACGACGTGGATCGTTCCTGGCGTCGATTGCTCGACCTGCGCGCTGAGAGGCGTGCCGATGTTTCCGCCAACAAGGACCGGCTCACCCGCGGCATCGAGAATCCGCCCAATCAGCGTCGTCGTCGTCGATTTCCCCTTCGTGCCGGTCACGGCAACGACGCGACCGGTAATCCATCGCCACGCGAACTCGAGCTCGCCGATGATCTCAACGCCGCGCTGCCGCGCATCGTCGAACACCGGCTGTTCGAGCGGCACGCCGGGGCTTGCGACGATCAGGTCGGCGCCTGCGAGCGTGGCGGACTGATGACCACCGAGCTCGAGCGCCACGCCGGCTGCCGTCAATCGCTCTTCGCCTTCGAACCCGTTCCGCGCTTCGGTGAGGGTCACTGTGGCCCCCCGGCGAGTCGCCAGTTCCGCGGCCGCAATACCGCTTCGTGCCGCACCCACAACCACGACCCGCCGCCCTCGCACCGAGAATCCAGTCGCATCCACGCCATCACCGCAGCTTCAGCGTTGTCAGGCTGAACAACGCAAAGACGACCGCGACAATCAGGAAGCGTGCGATCACCTTCGGCTCGCTCCACCCAATGAGCTCGAAGTGGTGATGGATCGGCGCCATCTTGAACACGCGCTGGCCGGTGAGCTTGAAGGAGGCAACCTGGATGATCACGGAGAGCGCTTCGATGACGAAGACGCCGCCGACGATCGGCAGGAGCAGCTCCTGCTTGATCAGAATCGCGACGGTACCGAGCGCGCCACCGAGCGCCAGCGATCCGACGTCGCCCATGAAGATGTCGGCGGGGTACGAGTTGTACCAGAGGAAGCCCAGGCTTGCACCGACGAGCGCCCCGCAGAAAACCGTCAGCTCGCCTGCCGGCGCGAAACGGACGAGCAGCAGGTACTGGGCGAGCACCGCATGGCCGGTGACATAGGCCAGCGCGGTGAACGCCGCCGCGGACACCGCAAACGTGCTGATCGCGAGGCCGTCGAGGCCGTCTGTGAGGTTCACCGCATTGGTCGCGCCCACGAGCACGAGCACGGCGAACCCCACGTAAAACCACCCCAGGTCGGGGATGAGGTTCTTGAAGAAGGGAAAGATCAGCCGCGTGTTGTACAGGTTGTTCGCAGCGAGCGCCATCACCGCGAGGCCGACGCCGATGCCAATGACGATCTGCAGCCCCATCTTGTAGCGAGGGATCAGACCGTGATGCGACCGCCGGACGATCTTCAGGTAGTCGTCCCACAGGCCGACCGCGCCGAAACCGAGGGTCGCCAGCACGGCAATCCAGACGTACGCGTTCGTCAGGTCGGCCCAGAGAAGTGTCGGGATGATCGCGGATGCCAGGATCAACAGCCCGCCCATGGTCGGCGTGCCAGCCTTGGCGCGATGCGACTGTGGCCCCTCCTGCCGGATCACTTGCCCGATCTGGAAGTCGCGCAGCTTGCGGATCATCCACGGACCGAGCGCCAGGCTCAGCGCCAGCGCAGTGAGACTGGCGGCTGCCGTCCTGAACGTGATGTATCGCGTCACGTTGAAGACGGTGGCGTAGGTGTGCAGCGGATAGAGCAGATAAAGAAGCATCAGGCAAATTCCGCTGCAATCCGATCCGCGATGAGATCCGTACGCGTGCCGCGCGACCCTTTGACGAGCACGAGATCGCCCGAGCGCAGGGCCGCCGCGACGGCGGGGGCGGCCTGCTCGCTCTTTTCGAAATAGATAACCGACGCCTGCGACATCCCAGACGCGATGGCGGCATCGGCAAGCGCGCGCGCCGGCGCGCCGCCGACGGCAAACAGGAGGCGCAGACCGGCAGATGCGGCAACCCGTCCACTCTCCTGGTGGAGGGCCGTCGCGTGATCACCAAGCTCCAGCATTTCGCCCAGCACCGCGACCTTGCGCGACGCACGGCCCTCCGTCGCAATCACATCGAGCGCGCGCCTCAGCGCAGCCGGGCTCGAGTTGTACGAATCGTCGACGAGCGTGATGCCGCCGCGCAGCCGGTGTACCGCGCCCCGGCGATCCGCCGGACGCAGCGCGGCTGCACGCGAGGCAATGGTGGACAGCGGCACGCCGAACTCGATGGCCACCGCGGTCGCGGCCAGCACGTTCGACAGGTTGCCCCGGCCGAGCAGCGGCGTCTCGATGACGCATTCGCCCGCCGGCGCCACGACGCGCGCGCGCATGCCGTCGATGCCGCGATCCTCGATATCCCTCGCGCGCACCGTCGCGCGATCACTTTCGCCGAACGTGATCGTGCGGCCGGCAAAGCCCGCTGCGCGCGCCATCACGCGCGGGTCGTCCGCGTTGCAGATCAGCACGTCGAGCGGTTCGGCTCTCTCCAGGATCTCCGCCTTTGCATCCGCGATCGCGTCGAGGGAGTCAAAAAATCCCAGATGCGCGTCACCGACATTTGTCCAGACGCGAACGTCCGGATCGGCAATCGCCACCAGCGTGCTGATCTCCCCCACGTGATTCATGCCCAGTTCCATAACAGCCACGTCTGGCTTGTCGCGAAGCTGCATCAGCGACAGCGGAAGCCCGATGTGATTGTTCAGATTCCCCTTGTTCTTCACGACGCGAAACGAGGCAGACAGAAAATCCGCAATCGTTTCCTTGGTCGTCGTCTTCCCCGCGCTTCCCGTAATCGCCACCACCCTGGTGGCCGCCGCTTTCCGCACTGTGTGCGCCAGGTCCTGCAGCGCCCTCGTCGTATCGCCGACCTCCACGATCGCCGGGGCGTTGTAGGGCGGGCCTTGACGGCCCGCCTGGCGTGGCGTGAAGCCCCGCCCTACACCCTCGATCAACGCGCCCATGGCCCCTCGTGCGAGCACCTCATCGACGAATGCGTGGCCATCGAAGCGAGGCCCGCGAAGCGCGACGAAGAAATCGCCCGCCGCGAGCGACCGCGAGTCGGTGACGACATTGCCGACAACCTGCTCCGGATCGCCCGAGACGATCCGCCCGGCAACGGCGGCGGCCAGCCATCCGACGGTGAGACGAAGTGCACTCACCCAACCCGCGACTTCACGCGGCGCGCTTCCAGCGCCTCGCGCGCGACGGCCACGTCGTCGAACGGCGTGATGCGGCCGCCAATGTCCTGGTACTTCTCATGCCCCTTACCGGCAATCAGCACGACGTCTCCGCGCGATGCGCGATCGATCGCCTGCAGGATCGCATCGCGGCGATCCGCAATTGCCAGGACCTCTGCGTTGCCCTGGCGCGATTCCGGCTCGGCGCCGCGCTTGACTTCCTCGATGATGCGCGCCGGGTCCTCTCCTCGCGGGTTGTCCGACGTGATCACGACCACGTCGCTCAGCCGCGCGGCAACCATGCCCATGAGCGGCCGCTTGGTCCTGTCGCGGTCGCCGCCCGCGCCGAACACGGTGATGAGGCGACGAGAGGCAAGCGCCCGCGCGGTCTCGAGGAGATTGCGAAGCGCGTCGTCGGTGTGCGCGTAGTCGACCACCACGGTGATGTCGTCGTCGGGCGATGAGACAACCTCGAAGCGACCCGGCACGTCGGAGAGCTTCTGCAAACCCCGTTCGATCGCCTTGATCGGAATGCCCACCGCCGCGGCCGTTCCGGCGGCCGCGAGGATGTTATAGACGTTTGGCTTGCCAACAAGCTTTGACTTCACGTGCGCGACGCCCTGGGGCATGCGCACGTCGAACTCGAGGCCGCGAAGCGCGAAGGAGAGCGGACCGGGTGTGACATCCGCATCTTTGGTCACCGCGTACGTGACCGGGCGACCCGCGATTTCCACGAGCGACGCCGCGCGGGGGTCGTCGACATTGATCACCGCCGGCGCATCAGCCGGCAGCATCTCGAACAGCCGACGCTTGGCGGCAAAGTAGTTCTCCATGTTCTGGTGGAAGTCGAGGTGGTCGCGCGTCAGGTTCGTGAAGACACCGGCAGCGAACCGGATTCCATCGACCCGGCGCATCGCCAGCGCGTGCGATGAGACTTCCATTACGCACGCCCCGCACCCCGCGTCGACCATCTGTCGCATGAAGCTCTGAACTTCCGGCGCCTCAGGCGTCGTGCGGGTCGCCGCCAGCTCACGATCGCCAATCCGGTACGTCACGGTTCCCATCAAGCCGCAGCGAATACCCGCCGCTTCGAAGATCGAGTGCATCACGTAGCTGGTCGTCGTTTTGCCGTTCGTGCCGGTAGTGCCGATGACCTTCATCTGGCGGCTCGGATGGCCGAAAAATTCTGCAGCGAGCAGCGCGAGGGCCAGCCGCGCATCGCTGACGACGATCCACGGTGCGTCGACCGGCGTCGAGGCAGGGCGCTCAGCGACGATCGCGACGGCTCCCGAGGCGATCGCCTGAGGAGCGAACGCCGCACCGTCGGCTTTCTCTCCGGGCAGTGCAACAAATACCGAGCCCGGCTTCACCTGGCGGGAATCGTGCGTCACGGCGGTGCACGGCACGTCGAGCCCGGCGCCGGGAATTGCAGGCAGCTGCCCCTTAGGCAGCGCGTCCGCCATTGCCAGCAGCAGTTCGCGAGCGGTCATCGCGTTGCGCCCGCAACACGAGTCAGCGGTGCCTGCCGCTCCAGCCAGAGGATGTAGGTCGCGTCGCGATCAATCGGCGTACCCGCCTCTGGACGTTGCCGCGTGACGATGCCAGTCCCGTTGAGCCGACCCGTCATGCCGAGCCGCGTCAACGCGTGGAGCGCATCCCGCGCGCCCAGGCCGCGTAAATCCGGGAACACGCGGGATCCCTGCGACGTGCCGCCTAGGGGCACGATGTTCGAAGTACTGCCGCCCGTTGACGTCGGCTGCTCGTGTGCGTCCTCGGTATCCTGCCGCGCGACGACGAGCGGCGGCGCGGGGTTGATCGACGGCGGCACGCCGTACTGCCGCATCGCCGCCTGAGCGATGCGCTTGAAGACCGGCGCCGCGGCGACACCTCCAGTGTGACCCTTTGCGTGCGGAGAGTCGATCACGACGATGATGGTGAAGACCGGCCTGCGCGACGGCACAAAGCCGACAAATGACGCGTTGTAATCCGATGTCGAGTAGTTGCCGTTTACCAGCCTCGCGGCCGTTCCCGTCTTGCCGGCGATCATGTACCCCGGAATCTGCGCCGCCGTTGCCGTTCCCCGCTCGACGACCTGTTCCATGATGGCCGTCAGCTCCGCCGCGACGCCCTCGTTGATCGCACGCCGGACGACCTTGCGCGGAACCGGAACGCGACGCCCGTCCTTGACGACGGCGCGAACGACGCGGGGTTGGATGAGCTGCCCGCCGTTGGCAACGGAGCTGACGGCCGCCGCCATCTGGAGCGGCGTCACGCCGACCTGGTATCCCATCGCCATCGACGCAAGGGCGCTGTCGTTCTGCTTCGCGGGATCCCAGAGGATCCCGGAACTCTCCGCCGGGAAATCGGGCGATGAGGGACGGCCGAAACCGAACCGGCGGGCGTAGATCCCGAGACGCTCGGGTCCAAGTCGCAACCCGACTTTGATCGCGCCGATGTTGCTCGACTTGACGATCACGTCGGTGAACGAAAGGACGCCGTAGTCGTGCGTATCGTGCACGACGCGTGAGCCGAGACGGATCAGGCCGCCGCGGACGTCGACCTGGTCGTCGGGCTGAATGACGTGCTGCTCCAGAGCGGCCGAGGCCGTGACAATCTTGAACGTCGACCCTGGCTCGTAGAGATCCTGGATTGCACGATTGCGGCGCTCGGCGTCCTGCGTGTCGCGATACGCGTTCGGGTTGAACGTCGGCCAGTTGGCGAGTGCGAGGATCTCGCCGGTCCACGGATCCATAATCACGGCCGCGCCGCTCGCGGCGCGATTCTCCATGACGCCCGCGCGGAGTTCGCGCTCCGCGATGTGCTGGAGGTACTGGTCGATCGTCAGCTCCAGTGTCGCGCCGGTGGTGGACGGCCGCTCGACCCGGCTGAAGGCGTGACGTTTCGCGTCGGTCTGGATCAGGACCGTTCCCGGGTTCCCTTTGATCAGGCTGTCGTAGGTGGCTTCGATACCGGCAAGACCTGTGTTGTCGATCCCGACGTACCCCAGGAGGTGCGCGCCCAGCTCCTTGTTCGGATAGAAGCGGCGGTTCTCCTTCATGAACCCGACGCCTTCGAGCTGAAGGTCCGCCACTCGCCGGGCCTGATCGGGCGTCACCTGGCGGCGAACGTAGACGAACGCGCGGCCCCGCCGGATGCGATCGACCAGCGCCTGTCGATCGCCGGTGGTGCAATCGCCGAGCGCGCGGCACAGGGCTGCGGCGGCTTGCGGCTCATCGTCGATTTCAGTGGGGACCGCGTAGATCGAGTCAGCGTCCACACTGTACGCGAGCACGTGACCACGGCGATCGAGAATGTCACCGCGTTTGGCGGCCGCGGCGACCGTCCGCAATTGCTGGCGCTCGGCGCGCGCGACGAGGTCCATGTGCTGGTACACCTGGAGATAGACCAGACGCGCCTCGATGACCCCCGACCACAGCAGGAATCCAGTCGCCGCAACGACAAGTCGGCGCTTCAGCGTCGTGCGCCAGGCGTGGGCAGGCGTCTCGGCCACGTGGTCGGTTTCCTTACCGGCGAGCGACGACCGACTTCGGCGGCGGCGCCGTCGGTGTCACGCGCTCGATGACCGTTGCGTCGTCCGGCGCGGGTGACACCATTCCCAGACGAGCGATCGCGAGCCGCTCGATGCGCGCGGGCGATCGCAGGGTGTCGATCTCGAGCCGCAAATGGCGGTTCACTTCGTCTTCGGCGGCGCGCTCCTTCTCCATCTGCTCAATCCGGTAGCCATGACGCAGCAACTCGAAGTGCTGCCAGGCGGAGAAGAGGAGGACGGCGACCAGAAATACGCCCACCGCCGCCGACCGCCACATCTCGCGGTGCCGCTCGCGGTCGACCTCGCGCACGATCGGGTTGTTGCGAACGTCTTTCCGGATTGCGTATTCAAATTCGCCGCTCATGAGGATTCCTGCCCGCTCTGTTCCGCCGCGCGAAGCTTGGCGCTGCGCGCGCGCGGGTTGCGTTCTACTTCTGCTTCGCCCGGCACCAGCGGCCGCTTCGTGCGAATTCTGAGACCGATCCCTTCATCCTGCAGCGCCCGGAGCGTATGCTTCGCGATCCGGTCTTCCAGCGAGTGAAATGTGATCACCACCATCCGCCCCCCCTCCCCGAGCCGCCGCGCGGCATCGCCGAGAAAGGTGTCTAGCCCGTCGAGTTCGCTGTTCACCCAGATGCGAATCGCCTGAAACGTCCGCGTCGCCGGGTCGATCCGCGAATACCCCTTCCGCGGAATCGCGCGCCTGACAGCGTCGGCGAGCTGACCGGTCGTCTCAATTGCCTCTCGTTGGCGCGCCGCAACAATCGCCCGCGCGATCCGTCGCGAATGCCGCTCCTCGCCGAACTCGTAAATGAGATCGGCCAGCGTCCGCTCGTCCACATCGCGAATCGACTCGGCAGCGGTCGGTCCCATCGTCGTGTCCATCCGCATGTCCAGCGGATCGTCCTGCCGGAAGCTGAACCCGCGGCCAGGCGAGTCCAGCTGCATCGACGACACACCGAGATCCGCGAGCACGCCGTCGACCGTCGTAATGCCGCGTGCGTCGAGCACGTCATTCAAACGGCGGTAGTCCGAGTGCACCAGCTCGACGCGATCTCCAAATTCACTCAGCGCAGCTCGCGCGTGCACGAGCGCAGCCGTATCACGGTCAAGCCCGATCAGCCGTGACGCGCCAGCCTCGAGCAACGCGCGCGCGTGCCCGCCAAGGCCGACTGTGCAGTCGACAAACGTCCCGCCTCGCGACGGCGCCAGGTGTTCCAGCACCTCTGCAACCATGACGGGCTCGTGAGACGGATGAATGCCCAAGGCTCAACGCCGAATGCTCAATGCCCAACGACGCATGTCCCTTGAGCATTGGGCATTGGGCATTGGGTATTACGCATTCCCGTCATATGCCATGCTCCGAAAGCTTGAAACCGTCCTCGTCCATCCACGGGTCCCGAAGCAGTTTCTGCGCGAAGCGCTCTTCGTTCCAGACTTCGAGGTAATCGAGCTTGCCGAATACGCGTACATCGCCGACGATAGATGCGCTGTCGCGGAGCAGCTGCGAGACGACGATGCGCCCCTGGCCGTCGAGTTCGCTCGTCTGGCCGAAGTAATTGACGCGATCGAGGAACTTGAGTCGCGACGGGTGATTGCCCGGCATCTTCGAGAGCCTCTGTTCGACCTCGAGCCACACGGGCATCGGATAAATGCGCACCGATTCGCCCGTGACGCTCGTGACGAACACGTCGGGGCCGTGCTGGTCCTGAATGGCCCCGCGGAACACCGTCGGGACCTTCAGCCGACCTTTGTCGTCGATTCGCGTCTGGGCGCTGCCCCGTAGGCCTAGTTGCTCCACTTTCGTCCACAAAAATCCACTCGGATAGTAAAACCTGAGGCATTCCCTGTCAACTGCAAACAGTTCATATAATTTGGGTTACGTTAAATTTTCGCCCCAATATTTCGGCGCCGGCTCAACCGGGTCGGATTCGGGCGTTTGGGCCACCGGGGTCAGACCCTGGAAATGATCCCGTTCGGGGGTCCGACCCTGATGACGGGGCGGCTCAACTTCGCGTGCTAGGCTGAGGATTCATGCTCCGCGCGGCGCTGATCGGCCTTCCCTCAAGCGGAAAAACCACCCTGTTTCAGCTGATGACCAGCATTCATGACGCGCCGCGAGGCAAGGGCGATGTGAACATCGGGATCTCGAAAGTCCCGGATGGGCGGCTCGACACGCTCACCGCGATGTACAACCCGCGCAAGCGCGTCCCGGCGACCGTCGAGTTCACCGACGTCGCCGGGCCGGCGCGCAGCGGCGCTCAGGCGCTCGTCGATGTCGCCGGCTATAAGAACGCGGACGCGCTCGTCCACGTCATACGGGCATTCCGCGACGCTTCCGTCCCACACCCCTCGAGCTCGATCGATCCCGCTCGGGACGCGCAGGCGATGGAGGACGAGCTGATCCTCGCGGATCTCGGCGTGGCGGAGCGGCGGCTCGAGCGCATCGAAAAAGATCTGAAGAAGGGACGATCGACGGAGCTCGAAAGGGAGCGCGACCTCGTGCAGCGGTGCAAGGATGCGCTCGAGCACGGCACGCCGCTGCGCGCTTTGCCGCTCGCGGGAGACGATCTCAAACGACTGCGGGGATTCCAGTTTCTCTCGGCCAAGCCGCTGCTGCTCGTGATCAACCTCGATGAGGCGGACGTCGCGGAGGTCGGCTCCGATCTGTCCCGCGCCGCCGAGAAGACCGGGCTGACAGCCTTCCTCGCACACGCGTCGACACGCGCGGTCGCGCTGTGCGCGAAGATCGAGCTGGAGATTTCTCAGCTGGAAGGTGCCGACGCGAAAGCGTTCCTGTCGGATCTCGGCCTCACCGAGTCGGGACTCGACCGCGTGATCCGCACCAGCTACGACCTGCTTGGCTACATTTCGTTCTTCACTGTCGGCGAAGACGAGTGCCGCGCATGGTCGATCGCGCGCGGGACTCCGGCGCAGCTTGCAGCCGGCGAAATTCACAGCGACATCTCGCGGGGCTTCATCCGGGCCGAAGTCGTGGCCTACGATGCGCTCATCGCCCGCGGCACCATGGCCGCGTGCCGCGACCACGGCGAGGTCCGTCTGGAAGGCAAGGAATACGTCGTCCAGGACGGCGATATCATCAATTTCCGCCACGCCACCTAGTGAGATCGCTCCGCGTACTGATCCTCGAGGCGCAGGTGCCGTTCGTGCATGGCGGCGCCGAGATTCTCGTGCGCGAGCTCACCAGCGCGCTGATCGCGCGCGGCCACGACGCGCAGGTCGTGTCGGTACCGTTCAGGGACTACCCGAAGGACGAGCTGTTCGCCGGCGCCGAGGCGTGGCGTCTGCTCGATGTCACGAAGGCGGCAGGACACGACGTGGATCTCGTGATCGCCACGAAGTTCCCCACCTACTTCGCCCGGCATCCGCGAAAGGTCCTGTGGCTCGTGCACCAGCATCGCGCTGCGTACGAGCTGTGCGGCACCCGGTTCAGCGACTTCGCGCATTCTGAACGCGACGTGGCGCTCCGGCGCCGACTGATCGAGACCGACACCCGGATGCTGCGCGAGTGCGTCGGTCACTTCACGATCGCCAAGACGGTGTCCGATCGGCTGTTGAAATACAACACGATCGAATCCGAGGCGCTCTACAATCCGCCGAAACTTGCGGGACGCTTGCGCAGCGGCCCGTATGGCGACTACCTGCTGACAGTGACGCGCCTCGAGCACGTGAAGCGCGTTGACCTCGCGATCGACGCGTTCGAGAAGGTGGCTTCACCGGTGCGTCTCGTGATCGCGGGGGACGGCTCCGCGCGTCAGGCATTGAGCGAGTACATCGATCGCCGCGGACTGCGCGATCGCGTGACGATGCTGGGACGCGTGGACGACAACCAGTTGATCGAGCTGTACTCGAAATGTCTCGCCGTGCTCTTCGCCCCGTATCAGGAAGATTACGGGTATGTGACGCTCGAATCGTTCCTCTCGCGCAAACCGGTCATCACCGCCCTCGATTCGGGCGGAACGCTGGAGTTCGTGACCGACGGCGTCACCGGCTACGTCTGCGACCCGACACCCGACGCGCTGTCCGCCGCGATCGATCGCCTTGGCGCAGACCGCGCCCTCGCCGCCGAGCTCGGTAGCCGCGGCTACGAGGTGGCGCAGGACATCAGCTGGGATCACGTCGTTGAACGGCTCGTGGGAGCATCGCAGGCCGCCGAGACCGTCGGAGCAAGCGCGTGAGGAACCTTCCCCCGCTCGAAGCGGGTGGCAGCGAGGTATCGCCGACACGCGCACAGGAATCGGGCGTTCGAAGACGGATTCTGGTCGCCGAAGCACGCGTACCGTTTGCCCGCGATGGCGCCGAGCTGCACGCGCACGCACTGGTCGCGGAGTTACGCAGGCGAGGACACGACGCCGAGAGCGTCGCGCTCCCGTTCCACGCACACAAGTCCGAGCTGCTCGATCAGGCCTGCGCGTGGCGGATGCTCGATCTCTCGAGCAGCAACGGCCGTCCCATCGATCTGTTGATCGCGACAAGGTTTCCGACCTGGTTCGCGCGCCATCCACGCAAGGTCGCCTGGGTGGTGCATCAGCATCGCCCGGCATACGAGCTGTTTGGAACCGAGTACAGTGATTTCACGGGAAGCGGCGATGACGGGCGCCTGCGGCAGCAGATCATCGATCTCGATTCACGGATGCTTGGCGAATGCGCGCGGATCGTCACGAACGCGCAGAACACCGCGAATCGCCTGAAGCGGTTCAATGGCATCGCGGCGCGCCCGCTGTATCATCCGCCGCCGATTGCCGAGCGTCTTCGCGAAGGTGCGTATGGTGACTACGTGCTGGTCGTCGCGCGACTCGAGCCGCTGAAGCGCGTCGAGCTCGTCATCCGCGCAATGGCACATGTACCCGCACCTCTTCGACTGATCGTCGTCGGCGAGGGTTCTCGACGCGCGGCGCTCGAGCGTGAGGCCGCACAATCCGGCGCCGGCGATCGGATCGAGTTCACGGGCGCGGTCTGGGGCGACGCGGTCGCGGAACTCTATGCAGACGCGCTGGCCGTGGTCTACGCGCCGTTCGACGAAGACTATGGGTACGTCACGCTGGAGGCGTTTCTGGCGGCAAAGCCGGTAATTACGGCGACCGATTCCGGCGGTCCGCTCGAGTTCGTCGTCGACGGGACGACCGGGTTCGTGGGCGATCCGGACGCAGGCGCCATTGCCGTCGCGATCAACCGCCTCGCCGCCGATCGCTCGCTGGCCGAACGCCTCGGCCGCGCCGGGCGCTCCGTGGCTCAGACGATTGGGTGGGACGGCGTTATCGAGGAGCTCGTTGGCTGACCCTTCCACCGTGTCGATCGTGATTCCCGCCATGAACGAAGCGGACGCCATCGGGAGCGTCGTGTCGCAGCTGCGCGCCGCGGCCGCGTGGCGCGAGATCATCGTCGTTGACGACGGCTCCGCCGACGAGACAGCGGCGCGCGCGCGTGAGGCCGGCGCGTGCGTGGTCCGTCACCCGTACAACAAGGGTAACGGCGCCGCTGTGAAGAGCGGCATACGTCGCGCGAGCGGCGACTTCGTGCTGATCATCGACGCTGACGGTCAGCATCCGCCGGAGGACGCGCAACGCATCGTGGCGCGGCTCGGCGAGTACGACCTCGTGATCGGCGCGCGCGCCGCGACTACCCAGGCCACCACGGCGCGCCGCGCGGGCAACGCGGTGCTGAATAGGCTTGCGAGCTACCTGACCAGCCGGTCGATTCCGGATTTGACGTCGGGCTTCAGGGGCGCGCGCATGGAGTGCCTCCGCGAATTCGTCCACCTGATCCCGAACGGTTTCTCGACGCCGACGACGACAACGCTGGCGTTCATCAAGGCGGGCTACAACGTCGCGTTCGAGCCGATCCACGCGCGTCAGCGCGCGGGACGCTCGAAGATCCGCTTCGCGCACGACGGCGCGAGATTTCTGCTGATTCTCCTCAAGATCGTGACGCTCTTCAGTCCCCTGCGCATCTTCCTGCCTGTCAGCGCGTTCTCGTTCCTTGCCGGCGCGATATACGGACTCTGGAACATCGCGACGACCGGCAAGATTCCGAACGGCTCGGTGGTCCTGATTCTGTTCGCAGTCATCGTCTTCCTTGTCGGGCTCGTCTCCGAACAAATCACATCGCTGCGATTCGAAGGCCCCAAGAAATAGAGCGCATGCGGCCGCTGGTCATCGTCCCGACCTACAACGAGCGCGATAACCTTCCGGCGCTGCTCGGGCAGCTCCTGGTGCTGGATGGCCTGCGGATCCTCGTCGTCGACGATTCGTCTCCGGACGGGACCGGTCGGATCGCCGACGAGCACGCAGCGGCGAATCGATCGCGCGTGCAGGTCCTGCATCGAACCGGTAAGCGTGGCCTCGGGCGCTCGTACATCGACGGGATGTACCTCGCGCTGCGCACCGATGCCACGCATATCTGCCAGATGGATGCGGATCTGTCGCACAACCCGCTGGACGTCCCGCGGCTGATTGCCGCGACGGAGCAGGCCGAGTTCGCGATCGGGTCGCGATACGTGCCGGGCGGACGCATCGAGAACTGGCCCGCCCGGCGCCGGATGCTCAGCGCATTCGCGAACCGCTACATCCGGGCGATCACCAAGCTCACGATTCGCGATTGCACGAGCGGGTTCCGCTGCTGGCGGCGCGAAGCGCTCGAACAGCTTCCGCTCGCCTCGATCCGCTCCGAAGGCTATTCATTCATCGTCGAGCTCGCCTGGGAGGCGTCGAAGGCGGGGTTCAGGTGCGGCGAGATCCCAATCACGTTCGTCGAGCGGAGGAAGGGCGCGTCGAAGCTCTCGGCCAGGGTGATTGTGGAATCCGCGATACTACCCTGGCGTTTGGCGGTGCGCTCAAAATAGGACCGCACGGTTCTTGCCCGCAAGCTGTTCCCATGGTAGGGTTTATCGCTTCAATGCCAGACGACCGCTCGACACGCCCTGTCGGGCTCACCGTGTTTTTTCCCGCGTACAACGACGGGGGGACCATCGCGAGCCTCGTGATCCTCGCGGTGCAGGTCGCCGGCCGCCTGACACCCGACTTCGAGGTCATCGTCGTCAACGACGGCAGCACCGATCCCACCAAGGAGATCCTCGACGAGCTTGCGCGCACATATCCGCGCGTGCGCGTCATTCACCACTCGCGCAATCGCGGATACGGTGCGGCGCTGCGAACGGGTTTCGCGGCGGCGACCAAGGATCTGATCGCATACACCGACGGCGATGCGCAATACGATCCCGTGGAGCTCGAGGTGTTGTGGAACAGGCTGACACCCGACGCCGACATGGTGAACGGCTACAAGATCCGTCGATCGGATCCCTGGCATCGCATCGTGATCGGACGCCTCTACCATCACACCGTCAAGCAGCTGTTCCGGCTGCGCGTGCGCGACGTCGACTGCGATTTCCGTCTGATGCGGCGGGAGATCTTCAATCGCGTGAAGCTGGAGAAAGATACCGGCGTCATCTGTCTGGAGATGATGCGCAAGATCCAGGATGCTGGTTTCCGCGTCGTCGAAGTCCCGGTGCACCACTATCACCGGCTCCATGGCCGCTCGCAATTTTTCAACTTCAAGCGGGTGTTCTGGACGGGCATCGACGTCATGAGGCTGTGGGTGAAGCTCGTGGTGCTGGGACGCGGCCGCACGAGCACGTCGGCGCTGTTCCGGAATCCCACCATCAGCGGCGTCATCCCGCCTGAATCCACCAAGCCGTGACCGCGTATCGCGAGTTCTATCGCGATCGGCCCGTGCTGATTACGGGCGGCCTCGGATTCATCGGCAGCAACCTCGCCCGTCAGCTCGTCGCGCTCGGCGCGCGCGTGCTGATCGTCGACTCGCTCATTCCCGATTACGGCGGAAACCTGTTCAACATCAGCGGCATCGAGGATCGCGTCCGAGTCAACATCGTCGACATCCGGCAGCAGAGCACGATGAACGATCTCGTGTGCGGACACGACGTGATCTTCAACCTGGCGGGCCAGGTGAGCCACATCGACAGCATGCAGGATCCGTCCACGGATCTCGACATCAACTGCCGCGGCCAGTTGTGCGTGCTCGAAGCGTGCCGTCGCAACAACACCTCCGTCAAAGTGGTGTTCGCCGGCACGCGCCAGATCTACGGGCGCGCAGACACACTTCCAGTCACCGAAGATCATCTCGTGCGGCCGACGGACGTCAACGGGATCAACAAGGCGGCAGGCGAGTACTACCATCTCGTCTACAACAACGTGTTCGGCATCCGCGCGTGCTCGCTGCGGCTGACGAACGTGTACGGGCCTCGGCAGCTCATCAAGCACAGTCGGCAGGGTTTCGCGGGGTGGTTCATCAGGCTTGCGCTCGAGAATCGCGAGATTCAGATCTTCGGCGACGGCACGCAGGTTCGCGACTTCGTTTACGTCGACGACGCAGTAGATGCCTTCCTGCGGGCAGGCGCGGACGACGTCTCGAACGGCGAGGTGTTCAACGTCGGCGGGAGGGAGCCGATCACGCACGGCGACCTCGTCGAGCTGATGATCCGCCTCGCGGGCTCGGGCCGTTTCCGTTGCGTCGCGTGGCCACCCGACAAGAAAGCGATCGACATCGGCGACTTCTACGCGGACTCGTCGAAAATCCGCTCGACGCTCGGCTGGCAGCCGGTGACTCCGTTGGCCGAGGGGCTCCGCCGCACGTTTGAGTTCTACCGCGCCCACCTCGATCAGTACGTTCCGGCGACTGGACAACAGGTCGCGGCCCTGTGACCGGCGACCGCATCCCCTTCGTCGATCTGCGTCCCGGTGATGACGGCGCCGCGGTGCGCGCCGCGATCGATCGCGTCATCGCTCGCGGATGGTTCGTGCTCGGTCCGGAAGTCGAGGCTTTCGAGACTGAGTTCGCGTCGGCAAGCGGCGCGGCACACGCCGTCGGCGTCGGTTCGGGGACCGATGCGATAGCGCTGATGCTCCGGGCGATGAATGTCAACCGGGGAGACGAAGTGATCGTACCTGCGCTGACGGCCGCGTACACGGCTCTTGCCGTGCTGCTTGCCGGCGCAACCCCGGTGTTTGCGGACATCGATCCAGAGCGACTGACCCTGGATCCCGACGCGTGTGAAGCAGCGGTCACATCGCGGACCGTTGCAATCGTCCCGGTGCACCTGTACGGCCAGCCTGCGGACATGCGATCGCTTCAATCGATCGCTCAGCGCCGATCGCTGGTGATGATTGAAGACTGCTGCCAGGCGCATCTCGCCACGTGCGATGACGTTCCCGTCGGCACGCGCGGCGCGGGCGGCGCGTTCAGCTTTTATCCGACGAAGAATCTCGCCGCGCTCGGCGATGGCGGGGCGATTCTGACCAAGGACGCATCGTTGGCCGAACGCCTTCGCCGCCTGCGGAACGGCGGACAAATCGATCGCTACGTCCATCTCGAAGCGGGCGACAACAGCCGGCTCGACGATCTGCAGGCAGCCGTGTTGCGCGCGCGCCTTCCACTCCTGTCCGGATGGACGAGCCGCCGGCGTTCTCTTGCCGCCGCGTATCGGCGGGCCTTGCCCGACAACGTGCGTCCGCTGCGCGAGCACGACGCCGGGCACGTGTACCACCTGTTCGTCGTGCGATCGCCGAACCGCGATGCGCTCCATGCGCACCTCCGCGCGTCAGGCGTCGATACGTTGATTCACTATCCGGTGCCGCTTCACAGCCAGCCGGCGTTTGCCGGCATCGCGCGCGGGGACTGCCCGGTCGCTTCACGCATGGCTCGGGAGATCTTGTCGTTGCCGCTCCACCCCCGGCTGACCGATGCCGATGTGGCGCGGGTGTCCGCCGCGATCGGCGCATTCCAGAAGGGACGTATCCTCGCGTGAAAGCCCTCATTACCGGAGGCGCAGGCTTCATCGGATCACACCTTGCGGACCGTCTCCTCGAGGGCGGACACGAGGTGATGGTCCTCGACAACCTTTCGACCGGATCGATCGACAACATCGCGCACCTCAAGGGCCGGACCGGTTTCGGATACACGATCGACTCGGTGACCAACGAGTCGCTGCTGGCGGAACTGATCGACGGCTGCGACGTCGTCTTCCACCTCGCTGCCGCCGTCGGCGTGAAGCTCATCGTCGAGCAGCCGGTGCATACCATCGAGACGAACGTGCACGGCACCGAGGTCGTCCTCAAGCACGCGAACAAGAAAAAGAAGCTGGTCTTCATCGCGTCGACCTCCGAGGTGTACGGCAAGAGCACCGACGTCCCGTTTCGCGAAGCCGCCGATGTGGTGATGGGGCCGACCACCAAGCACCGCTGGGCGTACGCGTGCAGCAAGCTGATCGACGAGTTCCTCGCGCTCGCGTACTGGAAAGAGAAGCAGCTGCCCGTGGTAATCGTGCGGCTGTTCAACACCGTCGGCCCGAGACAGACGGGGCGGTACGGGATGGTGCTGCCGACATTTGTCCGGCAGGCGCTCGCGGGACAGCCGATTACCGTCTTCGGCGACGGCACGCAGTCCCGCAGCTTCACCTATGTCGGCGACGTCGTCGAGGCGCTCGTCCGCCTCACCCATGAGCAGCGCGCCGTCGGCGAGGTCTTCAATATCGGCAACATGGGCGAGGTCACGATCAGCGATCTGGCCGAACGTGTGAAGCGCATGACTGGCAGTTGCTCGCCAATCCAGTACGTTCCATACGACCAGGCATACGAGACCGGCTTCGAGGACATGCCGCGCCGGGTGCCGGACATCACGAAGATTCGCGATTTCGTAGGGTACGAGCCGAAAGTGAAGCTCGACGATATCATTCGAAGCGTCATCGAACACATGCGCGCAAATTAGTACCGGGAGACTAGAATGAAGGCTCCTGTGCGATACCGCCTTCTCGCGTTCTCGCTCGCGCTCATCGGCTGTGCGGCGCTGGTGCGCGCTCAGCAGCCGCTGCGACTGCAGATTGCGGGCGGTCGCGTGACGCTGCATGCGCAGAACGTCCCCGTCCGAACGATCCTCGCGGAGTGGGCACGGCTGGGTGGCGCGACGGTCGTCAACGGCGATCGAGTCGCGGGTTTACCGCTCACGCTCGACCTCGAAGGCGTGCCGGAACGCGAGGCGCTCGACATCATCCTGCGCGGCGTCAGCGGATACATGCTGGCCGCGAGGGAGCCAGGCGGGGCCGGCGCGTCGATGTTCGATCGCATCATGATTCTTCCGACGAGCGCCGCGCCGCGCAACCCGACCGCGTCGCCTGCGCCGATCTTCTCGAATGGGCCGAACGGGATCGTGCGGCCGATTCAACCACGTCCGCCGATTGACGATCAGGAGCCTGACGACACGGGCGCACCCGGTGACGACGATGGCATCCAGATTCCGCGACCGGTAGTCATCCAGCGACCGGCGCAGAACCCCGCCGGCGCGCCAGTCTTTCCGCCGGCGCCGATCGTCAGACCGGACGACGACGTTCCTGAACAGATCCCGACGCCGCCCGGCGTGGTCGTCACCCCCGCCAATCCGTTCGGGGTGCCACCCGGCTCCTCGCTGAGACCTGGTGTGGTTACGCCGGCGCCGCCGCCACAGGTGCCTCCGGTACGTAACGGGCCTGAAAACTGACGCTGCGGATCCCGCGATCACACGACCTCGCCTGGTCCAAAAGAACCCGACCTGCTTCGTCATAAAATAGCGATCTCGTGTCCGAAATCGATCGGTTCCGGCCTGACGACCGCCGCGGCGTCGATACGCTCTATCGCCGGACGCATGGCGCCGACGCCGCGAATGCCCAGCGCCTCCGCTGGGACTGGCAGCACCGCCGCAACCCGTACAACCAAACGGGGCAGCCCGAGATCTGGGTCGCCCGCGAAGGACCGACGATCGTTGCCCACTACACCACGCTTCCGGTCCGCGTCTCGATCAAGGGCATCGAGGTCGAGGGCGCGTGGGGCAGCGACGCCATGGTCGCGCCCGAGCGGCGGCGACAGGGGATTGGCGAGGCGCTCGTTCGCACGTGGGATCGAAACAGCGGCGCCGTGCTCGCGCTGGGCGCCACAACGGACGGCCGCAAGCTGCTCGATCGGCTGCACTGGCCTGACGCGCACATCGTTCCCTGCCTCGTAAAGCCGCTGACACGTCGGGCGATGCGGCTGCCGCAGTGGCCCGCACCCATCAACCGTCTCGTCTCCGCGCTGACCTGGCCAGTCGTCCACGTGGTGTCGCGTTCACGTCCGCTGCGAGCGGAATGCGAGCCGATCCGCCGTTTCGATTCCTCCTTCACGGCGCTGTGGGAACGGCTCGCGCCGAAATTCGACCTCGCGGTGCGCCGCGACGCGTCATATCTCAATTGGCGCTACATCGAGCCACCGCATGTGCGCTACTCGGTCGTCGCGTTGAAACGGCACGGAGAGGTCCATGGCTACGCGGTGTACCGCCACCGTCATGAACCGCTCGGCCGCGTCACGCTGCTCGTCGACTTGCTGGCCGATCCGGAGGACGTCGCGGGGCTGAAGACTCTACTGCGCTGGGTCGATCGCGCGGCGCGTGCGGAGGATGCGGACAAGGTCCGCGCCTACGCGATGAACGGCGCTTTCCGTCGCGCGCTGAAGCGCAATGGGTACTTCGCCGTGAAATCAACGCTCGAAGTCAGCGTGAAAGTGAATGCGGTACAGGTACCGACGGGCTTCTACGACGAGACGGTCAAGTGGCACATCACGTACGGCGATTCGGACCAAGACCATTAGTGATGGTGATTCACACATGCCCATGCTCCTCCGCGATCAGGTGAATACCGACATTTCCTCGGCGATGAAGGCAAAGGATGCCGCACGTCTTTCTGCGCTGCGGATGCTGAAGGCCGCGATCATGAACAAGGGCGTCGAGAAGGGGCGCGATCTCGACGACGCGGAAGTGCTGCAGGTCGTTTCAACGCTCGTCAAGCAGCGGCGCGACTCGATCGAGCAGTTCTCGAACGCAGGCCGCGTCGACCTCGTCGACAAGGAGACCGCTGAAGTCACCGTGCTCGAGCATTACCTCCCTCCGGCGGCGTCAGCCGAGGACATCGATGCCGCCGTGCTCGAAGCGATCGCCGAGACCGGCGCAAGCTCGCCGAAGGACATGGGCAAGGTGATGAAGGCAGTGATGCCGCGTCTGGCGGGCAAGAATGCGGATGGCCGTGCCGTGAGCGAGGCGGTCCGCCGCAAGCTTGGCGCCTAGCTCTCCTCCTCCACAATACGCGCTCGCGCGCTCCGCCGCGTCGGCGGGAGCCGCCACGATGACCAGCCGCATCCTCGGACTGGTCCGCGACCAGGTGCTGGCGTCGATGTTCGGCGCGGGCAATGCAATGGACGCGTTCAACGTCGCCTTCCGGATCCCCAATCTTGTCCGCGATCTGTTTGCGGAGGGCGCCATGAGCGCGGCATTCGTGCCGGTGTTCATGCGGCAGCTGACGATAGGCGGAAAGACGTCGGCGTGGCGGCTGGGCAACAACGTGATCAACGCGCTCCTCCTCGTCACCGGTGTGGCTGTCATCCTGGGCATCGTGTTCGCGCGCCCGCTGGTCGGCGCCTTCGCGGCCGACTACGCGAGCGTGCCTGGAAAGCTCGAGCTCACGGTGTTGTTGACGCGCATCATGCTGCCGTTCCTGACCCTGGTGGCGATCGCGGCCGCGTTGATGGGCATGCTGAATTCGTTGCACCTCTTCTTCATCCCTGCGCTCGCGCCGGCGATGTTCAACGTTGCAACCATCGTGTGTGCGCTGACACTGGTGCCGGTCATGGCGCGCGCCGGCTGGCCCCCGATTACGGCAATCGCCATCGGCACGCTCGTCGGCGGCCTTGCGCAGCTGTCGTTGCAGTGGCCCCTGCTCCGTCGTCAGGGCTTCAGGTACGAGCCCGTCCTGAATTGGAGAGAGGAAGGGCTCCGCCGTGTACTGCTGATGATGGGACCGGGGACCATCGGCCTTGCCGCAACGCAAGTGAACGTCTTTGTGAACACGGTGCTCGCCACGGGCGAAGGAACGGGCGCCGTGTCGTGGTTGAACTATGCGTTCAGGCTCATGTATCTGCCGACAGGCCTGTTTGGCGTCTCCATCGCCACCGCAACCGTGCCCGCGGTGTCGCGTCACGCGGCACGGGCGGACAACGTCGCCGTACGCGGCACGCTTGCCGAGGGGCTGTCGCTGATGCTCGTGATGAACGTCCCCGCAACGGTCGGACTCATCGTTCTTGCGACCCCGATTGTCCGCGTCATCTTCGAACGCCGCGCATTTCTGCCGTCAGATACCGCGGCGACGGCAGCGGCACTGCAGTTCTACGCGGTCGGGCTGCTCGGTTACTCCATCGTACGGATCGCGTCTCCTGCGTTTTACGCACTCGGCGACAGCCGGACGCCCGTGAAAATCAGCATTGCCGCAGTCATTGCAAATGCGGGCCTGAACCTGGCGCTGGCTCGAGTGCTCGGATATCGCGGCCTGGCCCTCGGGACGTCTGTTGCGGCGCTCTTCAACGCGGGTGCGTTGATCTGGTTCCTGCATCGCCGGCTCGATGGGCTGGACGACCGGCGTGTGCTCAGCTCATTCGCGAGGATAATGGTTGCTTCCCTGGTGATGGGAATGGCGGCGGTTGCGATCGATCGCGCGCTGACGGCGTGGATTCCCGGCAACGCGTTTCTTGTACAGGCCGGGCGTCTGTTCGTCACAATACTGTCGGCGCTGCTGGTGCTCGCGGTGGCAGCCCACGTGTTGAGAATTCGCGAATTCCGGGAAGGTTTGGTACTTGTCGCGAAACGCGGCGGTCGCGAATCCCTCTAGATGCTGGGCTTTGTCGAGGCATGGAAGTTGCTGAGTAGCTCCGAGTTGTAACAGACTGAATCAATGCGGTCTCGCTATCCTTCCTCATCGACGCTCGCATATTCGTTCGGCCCCGGTCCGTGGACGCCGGTGATCAAGGGTCTGATCATCGCGAACGTAGTCATGTACGTGGTCTCGCGTCTCGTTCCGACAATCGCTTTGAATTTGGGTTTGGTCCCGGAACAGGTCATCACGCAGCTGCGTGTATGGCAACTGTTCACGTACATGTTTCTGCACGGCGGCGTCTTCCACATCCTCCTCAACATGCTCGGGCTTTGGATGTTCGGCGTCGAGCTCGAAAGAACGTGGGGCAGCCGGTATTTCGCGAAGTTCTACGCGGTTTGTGGGGTCGGCGCCGGGATTACACAGGTCGTCGCGTCGTTCCTGCCAGTGCCGCTTTTCGAGCAGTTCTATTACGCCCAGACGATCGGCGCGTCGGGTGCGATTTTTGGTGTGCTGCTCGCCTACGGGCTCTACTTCCCGAACCGGCCGATCTTGATGTATTTCATCTTTCCGGTTCCGGCGAAATACTTCGTTGCCATCATGGGCGGCATCTCCCTGCTGTCGGCGATCGAGGGCGGCGGGGGAGGCGTTGCGCATGTCGCCCATCTTGGCGGACTGCTCGCCGGGTATCTCTACCTGAAAGGCGGCCGCATCCATCTGCTCTCGGAGATCAAGTACCGCTACCTGAAGTGGCGCATCAACCGGATGCGCCGTAAGTTCGACGTCTACTCAGGCGGGCGAGCAGACGACGTCAATCGACGAGTGCATTAGCCTCAAGGCCACAAAGACGTACATTAACCACGAAGGGCACGAAGCGCACGAAGGTAAGAACGCAAAGTAAGAAAATGCTTCGTGTTTTTTTTCTTCGTGACCTTCTTGACCTTCGTGGTTATGTGCGTCTTCGTGTTCTTTGTGGCTAACGTGACGCGCTGAACGGCAGCCGGGCTCCGCTCATCACCAGCGCCAGCAACCCCCCCAGCACCGGCAGGCCCGTACCATCTCTCAGAAACGCTGGAGACCAGAACGCGCTCGTCGCGAAATGGAAGTTCAGCACCATCAGGAACGTAGCGATCGCCGCCATGCGTGTCCAGAAACCGACGATCAACGCGATGCCGGCGCAGAATTCGCCGATCGGAACGAGACGCGCGAATAGGGGCGCGCCGGGGATGCAGACGGTCTCCAGATACCAGCGCACGCTGGGCGTGGCGTTCGGCAGCCACTGCTGGAACCGCTGCAGCAGGATGCCACTGTCGGTCAGCCACGCGATCTTGGTGACACTCATCGCGACGAAGAAGATGCCGAGCATCACGGCGAGGATGCGAAGGCCGAAGCCGCCTGTCGCGCGCGGGGGGGCGCCGCGCGCCTTCGCCTGCGTGGCCATCACAAACTGCCTTCGTCGACGGCCTCCACCCAGTCGGCTCGAATCGGGCTGAACACGTCGAGCTCCAGCGTATCCTCGAGCGCCTCGGACTGGTGCGGCACCCGCGACGGAATGTGGAGCACCTCGCCCTCGCGCACCGTGATTTCCTCGCCCTCGATGAGAAACCGCAGCGCGCCCTGGAGGATATACGTCATTTGCTCGCTCTCGTGGGCGTGCATCGGCACGACCGCGCCCCGTTTGAGATAGATCTGAGCCAGCATCTCGCGCTCGCCGGCGACGATCTTGCGGGAGATCATCTCCGTGACTTTCTCGAGCGCGATTTCATCCCAGCGGTGGATGCGGATCTGGGCGGGCATGCGACGGCCCCACGAGTGTGACATAATTTTTCGGCCATGAAGGGCTCGACCCTCACCAACGGCGCGGAGACCCGCGCCCAGGGGGCGGCGAAATCGCGGAAGCACGACGGACTCACCCGCGATGATTTACTCTCCGCCTACCGGCTCATGCTCCTGTCACGGAAAATCGATGACAAGGAGATACAGCTCAAGAATCAGAGTCAGGCGTTCTTTCAGATCAGCGGCGCCGGCCACGAAGCCGTCCTCATTGCCGCGGGCATGCACCTGCGCGCGGGCCACGACTGGTTTCTCACCTACTATCGCGACCGCGCGCTCGCACTGACGCTGGGCGTCACACCGCTGGAGATGCTGCTCGGATCGGTCGGCGCGAAAGACGATCCGTCATCGGGAGGACGGCAGATGCCGTCGCACTGGTCGAATCCGCGCCTGCAGATCCCGTCGGCGAGCAGCGCCGTCGCCACGCAGTGCCTCCACGGGATCGGCGTCGCGGAAGCGGGACGCCTGTACGAGCGCGTCGACGCGATCCCCGATCGCCTTGCGAAGTTTCATTCCGACGAGGTCACGCTCATCACCATCGGCGAAGGCTCGACCAGCGAAGGCGAATTCTGGGAGTCGCTGAACACCGCGTGCGTGCGCAACCTGCCAGTGCTGTATCTCGTCGAAGACAACGGCTACGCGATTTCCACGCCGGTGGAAGTGCAGACTCCCGGCGGCGATTTCTCGCGCGTCGTCGAGCACTTCCCGGGGCTCGAGGTATTTCGCTGCGACGGCACCGACTACGTCGAAAGCTATCGCACGATGCGGGACGCGGTGGAGCACGTGCGTCAGCGCAAAGGGCCTGCGCTCGTGCACGCGAAGGTTGTTCGCCCGTACTCGCATTCCCTCTCCGATGACGAGAAGCTGTACAAGACGCCCGAGGAGCGGGAGGCCGAGGCGCGCCGCGATCCGCTGCCACGCCTTCGTCAGCGGCTCGTCTCGGAAGGACTCGCCTCGGACGAGGAGCTGGCGGAGATGCTTGCGGGCGTGGAACGCGAAGTCAACACCGCGGCGCAGGAAGCGCTTGCCGCGCCGAAGCCCGAGCCCGAGACCGCCGCGCGCTACGTCTTCTCGCCAACCGTCGATCCGACATCGTCTGTGTTTTCAACCGAGCCGAAGCCGAAGGGCGCGCGCGACACGATGGTGGCCGCGATTAACGCGACGCTGCGTGATGAGATGGCGCGCAACCCGCGCATCGTTGTCTTCGGCCAGGATGTGGCGGACGTGAGCCGCGACGCGGCGCTTGGCAAGGTATCGGGCAAGGGTGGCGTTTTCAAGGTCACGCACGGCCTGCAAAAGCTGTATGGCAGCGAGCGCGTCTTCAATTCCCCCCT
Source organism: Vicinamibacterales bacterium (assembly GCA_036802945.1). Lineage (GTDB taxonomy): Bacteria > Acidobacteriota > Vicinamibacteria > Vicinamibacterales > UBA2999 > Gp6-AA40. Next base: position 73,052 of record DAIRVG010000005.1, on the reverse strand, counting down.
CGCAGAGGCGAACATCATCGGCCGCGCCGTTGGTATGGCGATGCGAGGCCTGAAGCCGGTCGTCGAGATCCAGTTCTTCGACTACATCTGGCCCGCGTACATGCAACTGCGCGACGAGATGGCCATGATGCGGTACCGGTCGAACAACAGCTGGACGTGCCCGATGGTGATTCGCGTACCGATCGGCGGGTACCTCCGCGGCGGCGCGCCGTATCACAGCCAGTCGGGTGTCAGCATTTTCGCGCACTGCCCGGGCATACGCATTGCCTTCCCGTCGAACGCGCGAGATGCAGCGGGTCTGCTGCGGACCGCGATCCGTTGTGACGATCCCGTCATATTCCTCGAGCACAAGCATCTGTACCGCCAGACCTACAACAAGAGTGAGTACCCCGGGCCCGAGTACATGGTGCCATTCGGCAAAGCATCGCTCGTGCGTGAAGGGACCGATGTGGTCGTGTTCACATGGGGCGCACTCGTCCAGCGTTCGCTCGTCGCTGCCCAGCAGGCCGAAAAGGACGGGATCAGCGTCGCCATTGTCGATCTCCGCACGATCGTTCCGCTCGACTGGGACACGATCGCGGAATACACGAAGCGGACGAACCGCGTCATCGTGGCGCACGAGGATCAACTCACCGCGGGCTTCGGCGGTGAAATCGCATCACGGATCGGCCAGGAATTGTTCGAGCATCTCGACGCGCCCGTGACGCGGGTTGCCGCGCTCGATTGCCCGGTGGCGTACGCACCCGTGCTCGAAGAGGTCATCCTCCCGGGTTCCGCCGACGTGTTGAAGGCCATACGCGCTATTGCGGCGTACTAGCATTCCCATCCTCGTTCTTCTTCTGTTCGCGCAGCCTCGAGCCGCGATTCAGGTCGATCTGCTGCGCTCGGTGGGTGGGCTGCCCGCCCACGTCGCTGGCCTGTTCGATGAGCCGGCGGCGTTCCAGCAGGCGGACAACGGTTACTACTTCGTGTTCGATCGCCGCGGGCACGCGGTGTACATGGTCGATCCCGATCGCGCGACCGCACGAAAGGTCGTCGGCGTCGGCCAGGAAGAGGGAAGGATCATTCAACCGGGAGGCTTCGATCTCGCCGCGGAGGGATCGTTTGTCGTCGCCGATGTGCCGCGCGGGCAGGAGCGGATCCAGATCTTCGGCCCCGGGGCCCTTCGCACCGGGGGCTTCCTGATCGCCGGACGCGCAACCCCCCAGGTCATCCTTGGCAGTCTCGCGGTGACAGGCACCTCGTCGCTGCAGTATTCGGGCAATTCCGTGTTCATCAGCGAGCCGGCGCGGGGTGCATTGATCACCGAGTACTCCGCCTCGGGAATCGCTCAGCGGACGATCGGACGCCTGCGGGACACCGGATACGAGCAGGAGCGCGACCTCCACCTGGCCATGAACGCCGGCCTTCCGCTCATCAATCCGACAGGCGGTTTTTACTACGTCTTTCTCACCGGCCGGCCGATGTTCCGCAAGTACGACGCGGGGGGCAGGCTGCTGTTCGAGCGCCACATCGAAGGACGGGAGATCGACGATCTCCTCGCCGCGCAGCCGACGAGGTGGCCGACGCGCCGCGTGGAGGATCGCGAGGTGCCGTTCGTGCAGCCGTTGATCCGCACGGCGTCGGTCGATCCGCAGGGTCAGCTCTGGGTCTCGATGATCGTGCCGTATACGTACGTCTACGACACCGAGGGCGACAAGGCACGAACCGTCCAGTTCAGCGCCACCGGCATCATGAGCCCCACGAGCCTCTTCTTCACGCGCAGCGGGCGGATTCTCGTCACGCCCGGCTGTTACGAGTTCGATCCTGGACGGATCCGATAAGCAGCGGACAAGGACACGACGAACGCGCGTGAGCGCCGAAGAGCACGAAGGCACAGATCAGTACAGTTCCGCCATACACACCTGCATCGCGTCCGCGACATGCTCGAAAGAGCAAATGGCAGTCCGTGCGATTCAGATGAGTCATGCCGATCACACGACCTGCACAAAGTCGAGGCATACAGGTTGCTCCCTTGACGGGCGTAAGCAGGAGAACCAACATGACACGCATCACTTCAGTGGCCGCGAGCATCCTCGCTGCAATGTTCCTCGCGGCTTCGACGCCTACACACGTTTTCGCGCAAGGCTCCACGGCCAACAAGCTGACCTTCCTCACATTCAGTGGCGCGGTGCAGGTGCCGGGGGCGACGCTTCCGGCAGGTAGGTACGCGTTCCGCCTGGCGGACCCAGACACGCATAAAATCTGGCAGGTACTAGACGCGAATCAGCGGCACATCTTCGCGGTTTTCTTCTACGTGCCGACGCCCAATCGCACCGTCGAGGAGCTGAACGCGGCCAACGGCAAGCCCGTCGTGATATTCACTGAGACACGGCAGGGCGTGCCACCGGCCATCCACGTGCTGTACTACCCCACCGATCTTGCGGGGAGCGAGTTTATCTATCGAGGAGAGCAGGCGAAGCAGCTTGCGGCGGCAACGCTTCAACCAATCCTCGCGGCCGACACGGACGCCGCCAAGGGTGTTAAGGCGCGCGTCGTCGCAGTGGAACCAGCCAATACGGCCGCGCTGACTGCCGATCAGCAGGCCGCACAGGTCGCGAGCGAGGAGTCACGACCGGTTGGCACTTCTGGCAGCGAGTTGGAGAAGCCTGTCGGGACCACTGGTCAGAACGAAGCGGCGGAGCTGCCGACAACAGCCAGTCCGTAACCGCTCGTGGGGCTCGTCCGAATGCTGGCGCTGGCCGGCGGGGGTGGCCTGCTCGCCGCCCGCCGGCGTTGGCACGCCGACAAGGGCACGAAGACGCCTTGAACCACGAAGGACACGGAAGAGCACGAAGGTACAGATCACAAAGGTAATAATGCTTTCTTTGTGTTCTAAGCTTCGTGTCCTTCGTGACCTTCGTGGTTCAACATCGTCTTCTTGACCTCCGTGGCAACTCTGATCGCGTCACATCTCACCCGCCGCTTCGACTCACGCCTCGCGGTGGAGGACGTCTCGTTCAATCTCGTGCCCGGCGAGATCTTCGCGCTGCTCGGCCCGAACGGCGCCGGAAAAACGACCACGCTGCGGATGCTGGCGGGGCTCATCGATCCCTCGTCCGGTGACGTACGCATCGACAACGAAGCGATGTCGCGCCGGGCGGCGCCCCGGCTGCGCGGTCGAATCGGTTTCCTGACCGAAGCGCCGGGCCTGTGGGATCGATTGACCGTTGGCCAGAACCTCCTCGTCTACGCGCGTCTGCACGGCCTGGCGAATCCGGCGCGCACGGTGGATGACGTGCTCGAACTGTTCGACATTCGCACCCGCAGAGACGAGCGCGCTGCCCAGCTGTCGAAGGGGCTGAAGCAACGCGTCGCGCTTGCGCGCACGCTGCTCCACAAGCCTGAGATCGTGCTCCTCGACGAACCGACTTCAGGCCTCGATCCCGAGAGCGCGCGCGATGTCCGCGAATTGATTCTGCGGCTGCGCGACGAGCGCCGAGCGGTGCTGCTTTCGACGCACAACCTCGACGAAGTACAGCGCATCGCAAATCGCGTCGCCGTCCTGCGGACGCGCCTGGTCGCGCTCGACACACCCTCCGCGCTTCGGGCGCGCCTGTTTGGCGCGCGAGTCCTCGTCACGCTGGCCCAGCCCGCCAAAGGATTTGCCAACATGCTGGGCCCGGCGTTCAACGATGTCCGCGCGACCGATCGCGCGTTGTCCATCGGAGTGGACGATGTGGCGACGCGTGCGCCGGCAATCGTGAGGGCGCTGGTGCACGGCGGGGCTGACGTGGTGTCGGTGACGGCGGAGGAAGCGCCGCTCGAACACGTCTATCTGCGGCTGCTCGACAAGGAGAAGGCATGACCGGTCGAGGGATGCGACGCATCGGCGCGCTGCTCGCAAAGGAGCTCGAGGATCTCCGCGGCAACCCGGGCCTCTTCGTACCAGCGGTGATGACCGGCGTGATCTCGATCGTGATCCCGTTCGTCGTCGCCATTGCGGTCCCGTATTTCACGGGCGAGCGTCTGGCCGATTCCAGTGACTTCAGGGTCGCGATCGAGATGTATCGCGATCAGCCGGCAACGAGCAGCCTCGACCCGGAAGGCGCTATTCAGGCGTTCATCTTCCAGCAATTCCTGATTCTGCTCGTCGTCACGCCAGTAGCAGGCGCGATGTCGGTGGCGGCGTACGCGGTCATCGGCGAAAAGCAGGCGCGCACGCTCGAGCCGCTCCTTGCGACGCCGCTCACGACGTTCGAGCTGCTCGCGGCGAAGGTCCTCGGTGCGCTTGTGCCTGGCATCGTCCTGGTGACGATCTGTTTTGCTCTCTACCTGTTTGGCATTGTGCTATTCGCTCACGCGGGGGTCTACCGGGTACTTCTGTTTCCGCGGTCGCTGCTGACGATTTTCCTGCTCGGTCCGCTCGCGTCGCTTGCGGCGTTGCAGCTGGCGGTCTGCGTGTCTTCGCGGGTCAACGATGCCCGGAGCGCGCAGCAGATTGGGGCGTTGATCATCCTGCCGATCAGCGCGCTGCTGGTGGCGCAGTTTACCGGCACCGTGCGGCTGACGAGCACCCTGATTCTCATCATCTCTGCGGGACTCGCGACGCTGAACGCGGTACTGATGGCGATCGGCATCAGGCTGTTCGATCGCGAATCCATCCTGACGCGCTGGAAGTAGGATCGGCGTCAATGACCGCGCAGTTCACGAGGCCCATTGAAGACCGCTACTTCGAGGACTACGTTGCCGGAAGCGTCCATGAGTTCGGGCGGATCACGGTCGAGGAGCACGACGTCGTCGAATTCGCCCGCCGGTACGATCCCCAACCGTTCCACGTCGATCCCGAAGCGGCAAAGCGCACGCCCTTTGGCGGCGTGATCGCCAGCGGATGGCATACCGCTGGTCTCATGATGCGTCTCATCGTGGATCACTACCTGTCGCACGTCGCCAGCCTTGCGTCGCCTGGCGTCGACGAGGTGCGCTGGACGCAGCCCGTCCGGCCGGGCGATACGCTGTCGGTGCGCGCCACCGTGCTCGAGGCGCGCCGCTCGCGCTCGAAGCCCGATCGAGGAATCATCCATACGTTGTTCGAAGTCCTGAACCAGCGAGGCGAGGTCGTCATGTCGGTGAAGGCGATGAACATGCTCCAGGCGCGTGAGCGATAGGATGTCCGAGGTCGATCGCCTCACGCGTGTGCTCGTGAAGCATCCGCGGGAAGCGTTCGTGGACGCAGGGACGATCGCGGCGCAATGGACACGTCTCAACTTCGCAGCCGCGCCGTCGCTGCCGAAAGCAATCGACGAGTACGAAGCGCTTCTCGAGATCATTCGCACGGCCGGCGCTCGAATCGATTTTCTTCCACGCGACGAACGGACGAACCTCGATTCGCTCTACGCGCGCGACGCGTCGGTCGTCTGTGCGCACGGCGTCATTCTGTGCAGGATGGGCAAGCGGCTTCGCGCCACCGAGCCGTCGTCTCAGGAGGCGACGTTCAGGCGGCTCGGCATTCCGGTCGTCGGCGCAATCGCCGAGCCGGGATGCCTTGAAGGGGGCGACGTCGTGTGGCTCGACGATCGAACGGTCGCCGTCGGTCGAGGCTATCGGACGAACGACGAAGGCATCCGGCAGTTTCGAGCGCTGCTCGCCGACTCGATCGACGAGCTGATTATCGTGCCGCTGCCCCACTGGCGCGGCCCTGGCGACGTACTCCACTTGATGTCGCTCATCAGTCCCGTCGACGACAACCTCGCTGTCGTGTACTCCCCTCTCCTTTCGGTGGTATTTCGCGAACGCCTGATTGAGCGCGGCTACACGTTCGTCGAAGTTCCGGACGGCGAGTTTGACAGCATGGGCACAAACGTTCTCGCCCTCGCGCCACGGCAATGCCTGATGCTGGCGGGAAACCCGCGCACCCGCGCGGCGCTGGAACGCGCGGGCGCTCAGGTGACCGACTACAAGGGGGACGAGATCAGCGTCAAAGGCGCGGGCGGTCCGACGTGCCTTACTCGCCCACTGGCCCGAGGTCCGGTACGGGCTCGATGAACGGCGCGACGTGCGGCTTCGCGGTTTCCACACGCGGAAGCCACAGCGCCAGCACGCCGATCGCCGGTAGGTACGAGCAGAGGCGATAGACGAAGAAGATATCGGTTCGATCGGCCAGCGAGCCGAGCAGTGCAGCCCCGATCCCGCTGATGCCGAACGCCACGCCGAAGAACAGGCCCGCGATCATGCCGACGCGCCCAGGCATGAGCTCCTGCGCGTAGACCACGATGACCGAGAACGCGGACGCCAGCACCATCCCGATCACCACGCTGAGGATGCGCGTCCAGAACAGATTGGCGTACGGCAGTGCCAGCGTGAACGGCAGGACGCCGAGGATAGACCAGAGGATCACCTGGCGCCGTCCGATGCGGTCTCCGACCGGGCCGCCGATGATTGTTCCAGCCGCGACTGCTCCCAGGAAAACGAAAAGATGGATCTGCGCGCTCTGCACAGACAGGTCAAAGCGGCTGATCAGATAAAACGTGTAATAGCTGCCCAGGCTCGCCAGGTAGATGAACTTCGAGAAGAGCAGCGCCAGGAGGATGGAGATCGCAATCACAACCTGCCGGGATGACACCGCATACGGACTCGCCGAAACGGCACGTCTCGCGGCATGGATCGCGCCGCTCCCCTGGTACCAGCTGCCGATATGGAGGAGAAACGCGATCGCGATCACCGCGGCGATGGAAAACCACGCGATGCTCGACTGCCCCCGCGGGAGCACGATGAATGCCGCCAGCAACGGTCCGAACGACGATCCAAGGTTGCCGCCGACCTGGAATAGGGACTGTGCAAACCCATGCCGACCTCCTGATGCCGCTCGCGCGATCCGCGACGACTCGGGATGAAAGACCGACGAGCCGAGGCCAACCAGCGACGTCGCCGCCAGCACCAACGCGAAGCTGCCGGCTCTCGCCAGGAGGATCATTCCTGCGAGGGAGAATCCCATGCCTGCCGCCAGCGCGTACGGCCACGGACGGCGGTCCGCGTAGAAGCCGATCACCGGCTGCAGTAACGCGCCACTCATCTGGAGGACGAGCGTGATGAGGCCGATCTGGGTGAAATCGAGACGGAGGTTTTCTTTGAGGATCGGATAGATGGCCGGGATCAGCGACTGCATCATGTCGTTGAGCAGATGGCAGAAGCTGAGCGCCGCGAGGATTTCGAACGCCGTGTTCACCTCTTCAGCATAACGGGTCGGAACGATCGCCGTGGCACATCGGAGTGCCCGAAGGCGGGTCCCGACCGCGCGCCGCGCGGTGGGTGCCGTGGCTCGCCCTACAATGGCAGGATGGTGATTCGGTCGGTGGCCGTCCTGGGCGCGGGGACGATGGGCGCTCAAATTGGCGCGCACTTCGCGAACGCCGGCGTTCCTGCCCTGCTGCTCGATGTCACGGCGGATGCCGCCAGGGACGGGCTCAAGCGGGCGCGCGCGCTCAAACCGGATCCCTCGTTCACACCTGATTCGTGGAAGCTGATCGCCACAGGCGGCTTCGACGAGCTCGCGCGGGTCAAGGCCAGCGACTGGATCATCGAGGCTGTCGTCGAACAGCTCGACATCAAGCGCGGGCTGCTCGAGAAAGTCGACGCCGCTCGGCGACCAGGCTCGATCGTCAGCTCGAACACGTCCGGCATTCCGATCACCACGCTTGCGGAAGGCCGCAGCGACGACTTCCGCCGCCACTGGCTGGGCACGCATTTCTTCAACCCTCCGCGCTATCTCCACCTGCTGGAGCTGATCCCTACCGCGGAAACCAGCAAGGACATCGTCGAGGCAGTCACATATTTCGCGGATCACCACCTCGGCAAGGGTGTGGTCATTGCGAAGGACTCGCCGAATTTCATCGGCAACCACATAGCGCTCCATGGCGTAGTGAAGATCCTCAAGCTGGTCGAGTCCGGGGCTTACACGATAGAAGAAATCGACGCGATGACCGGACCTGCGATCGGGCGGCCGAAGAGCGCCACGTTCAGGACGCTCGATCTCGCCGGCATCGACATCCTCGCGCACGTCATCCGCAATCTCCACGAGCGCCTTCCCGACGAAGAGGCCCGCCGCGAATTCGTGCTGCCTCAGTTTGTCGAGAGGATGATCGAGCGCAAGATGGTTGGCGAGAAGGCCGGTCAGGGTTTCTACAAACGCGTGAAAACGGCCGACGGCGAGTCCGAGATCCTGACCCTCGATCCAGCCACGCTTGAATACCGTCCGCGGACGTCGCCGCGCCTGTCGTCGCTGGAGGCAGCGTCTACCACCACAGACGTCCGGGAGCGCGTGAAGACGCTCTACGCCGGCAAGGACAGGGTCGGCGAGTTCCTCCGCGACACTCTCACGCCTACCCTCGACTACACCGCCAAGGTCACCCCAGACATCGCGTACTCGCCAGACGATGTCGATCGTGTGATGCGGTGGGGCTTTGGATGGGAGCTCGGCCCGTTCGAGCTCATGGATGCGATCGGGATGGCTCGCGGACCCGAAGGGGCCGCGCCGCAGGTTCATGAGCTACCGCCGGCCGCGCCAGATCTGCAGCTCCTCAAGTCGGCAAAACAACGCAACGGCGTCGTCAGGAAGAACCCCGGAGCCAGTCTCGTCGATCTTGGCGACGGCGTTCTTTGCGTCGAGTTTCACTCGAAGATGAACGCGATCGGCGGCGACACGATCCAGATGCTGCACGCGGGACTTCGCGAAGCATCCGCGAACTTCGCCGCGCTGGTGGTCGGGAACGAGGGTGAGCATTTCTCCGCCGGCGCGAACATCATGCTGCTGCTTCTCGAGGCGCAGGAGGAGAACTGGGACGAAGTCGACCTGATGGTCCGCGCGTTCCAGAACGCGACGATGGCGCTGCGGTATGCCGACGTGCCCGTAATTGTCGCGCCTGCGGGACTCGCGATCGGTGGCGCCTGCGAGATCGTTCTGCATGGCGATCGTGTCCAGGCCGCCGCGGAGAGTTATGTCGGTCTCGTGGAAGCGGGCGTGGGACTGATTCCGGCGGGCGGAGGCACGAAGGAGATGGTTGCTCGCGCGGCCGAGCAGATGCCGCCCGGATCGACGGACTTTCTGCCGCCGATCCAGCGCGCCTTCGAAGCGATCGGGTTTGCGAAGGTCTCCGCCAGCGCGCCGGACGCGCAGCGCCTCGGATATCTCCGTCCGACCGACGCCGTGACGATGAATCGCGAGCGGTTGATCGCGGACGCCAAGGCGCGCGCCTTGCAGCGGGCGGCGGAGGGATATCAACCGCCGGCACCGCGCATGACGATTCCGGTCGGCGGCGACACGGTGCTCGCGCCGCTTAAACTTGGCATTCACCTCGCGTGGCGCGCGGGACGCATCAGCGATCACGACGCGCTGATCGGACGCAAACTCGCGACGATCATGGCCGGCGGGTCGCTTCCTCATCCGTCAACAGTGACTGAGCAGGAACTGCTCGACCTTGAGCGCGAGGCATTCCTCAGTCTGGTCGGCGAGCGAAAGACGCAGGAGCGTATTCAGCACACGCTGAAAACCGGGAAGCCGTTACGAAACTAGTCAGAGTCCGGGGGCCGGGATCCGGGATCCGTGGGTTCGGCTTCGGCGGTAGGTTGCCTGGGAGTTGGAAGTTGGGAGTTGGGCGTTGAACATCATCGACCGAGGTTCGGGCG
>DAIRVG010000005.1:55081-63292 GCA_036802945.1 Vicinamibacterales bacterium | reverse complement strand
TGGGAGTTGGAAGTTGGGAGTTGGGCGTTGAACATCATCGACCGAGGTTCGGGCGCTCCGATCGTAGTGATCCCCGGCATCCAGGGCCGATGGGAGTGGATGAAGCCGGCCATCGACGCGTTGGCGCAGCGGGGGCGCGTCATCACCTTTTCGCTGGCGGACGAGCCGACATGCCGCGGGCAGTTTGATGAGGCACAGGGATTCTGGTGCTACGTCGAGCAGGTCCGGCAGGCGCTCGACGAGTCGGGCATCGATCGGGCGTCCATTTGCGGCGTTTCCTACGGCGGTCTCATTGCCGCCGCATTTGCCGTACGGCACCCGGATCGCGTCAACTCGCTGGTCCTGGTGTCCGCACTTCCACCGTCGTGGCAACCGGACGAGCGCGTGACGTTTTACCTGCGGTTCCCCTGGCTGCTCACACCGCTGTTCTGTCTCGGATCGCTGCGGCTGTATCGCGAAATTGCCGCAGCGAATGAGGGCTGGTGGGGCGGCGTGACCGCCGCAATGGGCCACGGAATCAATGTGCTGCGCCACATGTTCCACCCAGGCCGCATGGCTCGACGCGTGCATCTGCTCAGCTCCGTGCGGATCGAAGCGGACCTCGCGCGCGTCCAATTACCTGTGCTGGTCGTGACCGGAGAGGATTCCCTTGAAAGGGTCGTACCACCCCGAATGACGCGCCGGTACCTAGAGATGTGGCCCCATGCGCGCACGGCAACGATCGCCCGCACTGGCCACCTGGGACTCATCACGCGCCCCGCCGACTTCGCGGCGGTTGTGTCGACCTTCGCAGCTGAGCATGCGCCGCGTGCATTGGACGGAGCGCTTCTCGATCCCCGATCCCCGATCCCCGATCCTTACGTGGTTCGACGGAGAAGCATTGGCTGACGCCATTCGGGAAATCGACGGACCGGCCGGCGCGCTGGAGGTGTTGATCGAGAAGCCCGCTGGCGAGCCGCGGGCCGCGGTCGTCTTTGCGCACCCGCTGCCGACGCAAGGCGGCACGATGCACACGAAGACCGTGTTCCAGGCGACGAAGGCACTGGCGCGAATTGGATGCGCGGTGCTCCGCTTCAACTTTCGCGGCGTTGGCTGCAGCGCCGGCCAGTGGGATGAAGGGCGCGGCGAGCTCGATGACTACAGGACGGCAGTCGACTTCATGGCGGCTCAATACCCGGGCAACGAGCTGTGGGCCGCCGGCTTTTCTTTCGGGGCGTATGTTGCGCTGGCGGCCGGAGCGACAGACGATCGGATCTGCGCGCTGATCGGCATTGCGCCGCCGGTGAATCGGTACGACTTCGAAGGTGTGAAGAAGTCTCCGAAGCCGAAGTTCATCATTCACGGCGAAGCTGACGAGTTGATTCCGATGAAACAGGTTCGTGAGTTCTACGCGCAGCTCGCGGATCCCAAGGAGCTGGTCGAGATCGATCGCGCCAATCACCTCTTCGACGGTCAGGTGAGCGAGGTGGCGGACGCTATCGAGGACCTGCTGGCGGATTTCTCATGCAGGACGCAGTAATCGTTTCGGCAACACGTACCGCGGTCGGCCGCGCTCCGAACGGCGCGCTCAAGACCGTCCGGCCCGACGAGATGGCCGCCACCGTCATCGCAGAGGCGCTGCGCCGCGCGCCGGGCGTCGAGCCGTCCGACGTGGAAGACGTGATCCTCGGCTGTGCGATGCCCGAAGCGGAGCAGGGGCTGAACGTCGCCCGCATCGCGAGCCTTCGCGCTGGAGTGCCCGTGAGCGCGTCGGCCGTCACCATCAACCGCTTCTGCTCGTCGGGCCTCCAGGCAATTGCGTACGCCGGCGAGCGCATCATGTGCGGATTCGCCAATACCATCCTGGCCGGCGGCACCGAATCCATGAGCATGGTGCCGATGGGTGGCAACAAGATCTCTCCGAACCCCACGCTCGTCGACAACTACCCGGACGTCTATCTGAGCACTGGTCTCGTCGCCGAAAACCACGCGCGGGAAAACCAGATCTCGCGCGAGGAGCAGGATGCCTTCGCGCTACGCAGTCATCAGCGCGCGATCGCCGCCATCGACGCGGGAAAGTTCGCCGACGAAGTCACTCCCCTCGCCTACCGCATTGTCGTCCCGCACAACGGGAACGGGAAACAGGACGTGCGCGATCTGACGCTGATGGTCGACGAAGGGCCCCGGCGAGATACCTCGGACAAAGCACTGGCCGCGCTGCGGCCCGCCTTCCATGCGGCCGGAACAGTGACCGCAGGCAATTCGTCGCAGACCAGCGATGGGGCTTCGGCGGTCCTCCTCACGTCGGCGTCTTTCGCGAAAGAGCGTGGGCTGCAGCCGCTCGCCCGGTTCGTTGCATTCGCCACCGCAGGCGTAGAACCCGAGCGGTTTGGAATCGGGCCCGTGCCGGCGATCCGGAAGGTGCTCAAGATTGCCGGCCTCTCGCTCGATCAAATCGATCTCATCGAGCTGAACGAGGCATTCGCCGCGCAGGTGCTCGCGTGCCTGCGCGAGCTGCCGATTGACCCCGAGCGACTCAACGTGAACGGCGGCGCAATCGCGCTGGGGCATCCCCTGGGATGCACTGGCGCCAAGCTGACGACGACCCTGGTGCATGAGATGCGGAGGCGCCAGTCGCGATACGGAATGGTGACGATGTGTGTCGGCGGAGGCATGGGCGCCGCCGGAATCTTCGAGCGGTTGTCGTAGCGTCCGGCTTTCTGCCTGCGCCTAGGCTTCGGCGAGACCTCGCCGGAGCGCGAAGCGCGGAGGCGGGTAGCCGAACCTGCGCGCAGGAGTAGACATGACTGTTGTGGGGAACGTGCACAGAGGCGCGTCGTGGCTGCTGGAAGAGACCGAGCCATCCTCGGTGTTCACGCCAGAGAAGTTGTCGGAAGAGCATCGCCTGATGGCGCAGACGGTCGATGAGTTCGTCGAAGCCGAGGTCCTGCCGCAGATCGATCAGCTCGAAACGAAGGATTGGAGGCTCGCGCGCGCGCTGATCCGCCGCGCGGGAGAACTCGGACTTCTCGGCCTCAGCGTCCCTGAACAGTACGGTGGTCTCGATCTCGACAAGGTCTCGGCGCTCGTCGTATCGGAGCGGATCGCGCGCTCGGCGTCGCTGGGCGCCGCGTACGGAGCACAGGCGAATCTCTGCATCATTCCCATCGTCATCTTCGGCACCGACGCCCAGAAGCAGAAATACCTGCCGGGTCTTGTCTCTGGGGAGACGATCGGCGCCTATGCACTAAGCGAATCGGGATCTGGGTCCGACGCCCTTGCGGCGAGGACCCGCGCGACGAAGCAGGCTGACGGCAGCTGGGTCCTCAGCGGCGAGAAGATGTGGATCACCAACGGCGGATTCGCCGACGTCTTCATCGTGTTTGCGCAGGCCGACGGCGATCAGTTCACGGCGTTCATCGTCGAGCGAGCGTTCGGCGTCGTATCGGGCAACGAGGAGCACAAGATGGGGCTGCACGGGTCGTCGACGACGCCGATCCTGCTGCAGGACGTGAAGGTGCCGGCGGACAACCTGCTTGGCGACATCGGGAAGGGCCACAAGGTGGCGCTGAACACGCTGAACTTCGGGCGATTCAAGCTCGGTGCGATGTGCAGCGGCGGCTGCCGCGCCGTCATTGGCGAGGCCGCCACGTACGCGAAGCAGCGAAAGCAGTTCGGCCACGCGATCGCGGACTTCGGCGCCATCAAGTACAAGCTGGGAGAGATGACCGCGCGTACCTACGCGCTCGAGAGCCTGATGTATCGGACCGCTGGACTGATTGACGCGGCCGTGGCGGAGAGCGGCCACAGCGGAGGGCCCGCGATCGCGGCCGCCCTCGAGGAGCTTGCCGTCGAGGCCTCGATCGCGAAAGTGATTGGCAGCGAGGTGATGGACTACGTCCTCGACGAGAACGTGCAGATTCACGGCGGCAACGGTTTCGTGAAGGACTATCCGGCCGAGCGCTACTACCGTGATGCGCGCGTGAACCGGATCTTCGAAGGCACCAACGAGATCAACCGGCTGCTGATTCCCGGAATGTTGATCCGCCGCGCGCTCAAGGGCGACATCGACTTGATTCCGGCGGCAAAGCGGCTGCAGGACGAGCTGCTCTCTCCTTCCGCTCCATCGCTGTCAGGCGATACCGAAGGCCTCGAAACCGACCTGCGCACGGTGGCGGCGTTCAAGAAGGTCGCCCTGATGGTGCTCGGCACGGCGATGCAGACCTACGGGCAGAAATTGACCGACGAGCAGGAAGTGTTGAGCGCCGCGGCCGACATACTGATCGATACCTATGCAGCCGAAAGCGCCGTGCTCCGTGCAAGCGAAGCGGTGAAGGCCCGCCGGAGGGACGCGGCGCTGCACGAAGCGGCCGCCCGGACGTTCGTCAACGACGCCGCGCAGCGGATTCAGGCGGCGGCGGCCAACGCGCTGGCCGCCATGGCGGAAGGCGACATGCTGCGAACGCTGCTTGCCGCGCTCCGCCGCGTGCTCAAGGCGACCCCGATCAACACGGTCGCGCTGAGGCGGACGCTTGCCGATGCCACGGTATCGCGGGGCGGTTATATTCTTAGTTAGTGTTATTCCCAATCGAGTTCGGCGGGTCCAGACGGTCCGGCGGGTCCAAACGGACCCGCCCTCCTCTGTCCCTCGCGCTGATCGTCGTCGCGACTGTCGCGCTCGCCTCTTGCACGTCCGGTCCTTCCGCCCCGGAGGATTCCGACTATGCGACACAGATCGAGCAGGCGCGCGCCGAAAAGGACCGCTCCTTCAGCGAGGATCCCGATAGCCCGATCCCCGCCGAAAAGCGCTCGAAGATCCTGCCGCTGAAGTACTTTTCGATCGATCCCGCATTCAGCGTGCCGGCGGCGCTGCGGCTGTCCAAGGATCGGCCGGTGTTCGACATGCCGACGTCGACCGGAACCATGCGGAAGATGGAGCGCGTCGGCGTCCTCGAGTTCACGCTGCAGGGCGAGCCCAGAACGCTTGACGCGTTCGTCGAGAACGGCACGCGGCAAATCACCTCGCTTTTCGTGCCGTTCGCGGATCTCACGACGGGGACCGACACCTACTCCGCGGGACGCTATCTGGATCTGAAGCCGACATCGACCGGGTTCTATGTCATCGACTTCAACCGCGCGTACAACCCCACGTGCGCGTACAGCCCGACCTGGGAGTGTCCGTATCCACCGGCATCGAACCGGCTCAAGGTGGCTATCCGGGCTGGAGAGAAGGCGCCTCCGGCGGAGGGAGCGTGACCTCGCCGCTGCAGGCGGTCATTTTCGACTTCGACGGCGTGATCGCGGACAGCGAGCCGCTGCACCTCAGGGCGTTTCAGCAGGCGCTCGCCGAGGAAGGCATCGCGCTGGACCGCGCCGAATACTTTACGCGCTACCTTGGCTACGACGATGTCGGGATGTTCGCCGCACTGGCGAGGGATCGCGCGCTGGCGATGAGCGACAGGCACATCACCGAGCTGGTCGCCCGCAAGGGCAAGAAGCTGCAGACGATGCTCAACGGCGGCGAGGTGCTCTTCCCGGGCGCGGCGGGGTTCATCCGCGCCGCGGCGGCGGCGGTGCCGATTGCGATCGCCTCGGGAGCACTGCGCCACGAGATCGTCGAAATCATCGAAGGCGCGGGACTCGAAGATCTATTCACGACGATCGTGGCATCGGGCGACACGCCGGAGAGCAAGCCATCGCCCGCGCCGTACCTGCTGGCGTTCAAACAGCTGCAGCAGGCGTCCGGGTCCAACCTCGACCCGGAGCGGTGCGTCGCAATCGAGGATTCTGTGTGGGGGCTCGAATCCGCACGCGGAGCCGGGTTACGCTGTGTGGGTGTGACAACCAGCTATGCTGCGGATCAGCTCACGGGCGCCGAGCTGGTCGTGGACGGGCTGCAGGCACTCACGATCCCTGCGTTGGAGCGTTTATGCAGAAACACCTCGTCGACGCGCTGACAGCAGCTTCGAACGCTCCGGGGACGGCGCTGGCGCATGCGGCCCTGGTGATCGCGAGCATCGAGTATCCCCGTCTGATCCCCGAACCGTACGTCGCGCAGCTCGATGGCATGGGCGCCGCCGCCGCCAAGGCGATCGCCACGCACGTCGAGGACACCGGCGATCGCTCGACGCTCTCGTGCGTTCGCGCCCTGAACGCCTACCTCTTTCAGGAACAGCGATTCGTCGGCAACCGCGAGCGGTACGAGGATCCCCGCAACAGCTGTCTCAACGAGGTGCTCGATCGGCGCACAGGCATTCCGATCACGCTGTCCCTCGTCTACATGGAAGTGGCGCGGCGCGCGGGACTGCACATCAACGGCATCAATTTCCCAGGGCATTTTCTCGTCCGTTGTCCCGACGTCGGTAAGCGCGCGAGCGGAGGGCTGATCATCGATCCGTTCCACGGCGGCGCGCTGCTGTCCGAGCACGACTGCCGCGTGCTGCTGCAGAAGCACGTTGGCAGCGAGATCGCGTTCAGCAAGTCGCTGCTCGCGCCCGCCACGCGGCGCGAGATCATCGTGCGCATGCTGCTCAACCTGAAACGGATCTACGTGCACATGCGGTCGTTCCCCCAGGCGCGGAACGTCACCGAGCTCCTCGTTGCGCTCACGCCGTCCGCGCTCAGCGAGCTCCGCGATCGCGGCCTGCTTGCGTATCACCTGAACGATGTCACCGGCGCGCTGCGTGATCTCCAGACGTATCTGAAGCTGTCGAGCATGAGCGAGATGGACAAGGAAGCGCGCGAGGAGCACGACCAGATCTGGGAGCACGTGAAGACGCTCCGCCGTCGGGTGGCAGCGCTCAACTAGCCTTTTGCTCGTTCTCAGTTCTTCGCCGACCCGAGAGGCCGAGGCGGTGGCGCGTCACCTGGACCTCGAACACTGCCGTCGGGCAAGGTGATCTTGACCAGCGCGCCGTTGGGACGGCCGTCCTTCAGCGGATTCACCACTGCAACGACGTTGTCACCCGCCTTCAGCGTGGTGCGCTTCCAACCGGTACGCGCCATCATGTTCGGGCTGCCGCACTCAACCGACCACTCGGTCTGGCGGCCCTTGTCGTCAACGACCACGATCTGGATCCACGTGTGAGGGTTGTTCCACTGGAACTCCCTGACCGCCCCGCGCAGCATAACTTCCTTGGTGCGATCGAAGCCTGCGAACGAATGGTGCGCCGGCGCGGGCAGCGCCCACATGAGGGCGAAAGCGGCGACCAGTCCCACGATTGTGGCTTTCATGCTCACCTCGTCTCACCGGCCGGCAAAATTCGCTTCGTCCTGTGGCCGCGGGTTTTCCCCACAGTAGTACTCCATCATGTTCAGATCGGGACGTCGTTGCCAGTAGTGCTTCAGCGTGATTGGCGACGTGTACGTCTTCGGATCGTTGATGGTGATTTGATCTTCCAGAATCTCCCCCTCGGCAACAACCCGGAGGCGCTCGACGAGGTGCAACTCGTCGCTGGCCGGGAACCGTCGATCCTTGTCCTCGATGCTGACCCCCGCATTGGCGCCGACACCGTTCATCGCCCTGGTCTTTCCGTTTGTGCCGACCGTGTCCACCACCAGCACGTCTCCCTCCCACCGGCCGATCGAGTGGCCCATCCAGCTCGGGTCCAAATCGTCGGGGTGGCCCCGCCCATGGGTATAGATCCGCCTGGGCATCGCGATGTTCTCGGCCTGCAGGACGATTTGATCCGGCGCCTCGAGGATCTGAATCGGAAACAGACCGATCCCGCTCATGAAGAAGACCGGGCCGGCTGGCTGACAAGGCACGACGCTCTTGATGTCGGCCAGACGGTGGGATTCCGTGTCGCCCCACGGAGTAAGTGGCGGTTGCGAGGGCCACGGGGTGTTGGACCATGGCGGTGGGCCGGCCGGGTCCTCGAACGTGCCCACTGCGATCCAGACGCCGGTGAGTTTTAGCTGCGACGCCTTCTCCGATGGCGTCGTCGCGGGCGGCGAGGGCCTGCAGCCCGACACGACAAGCGCGACGGCGCCCGAGAACAGGAACGCGCGGAACACGTCTTTCACCGCGACGATGTTGCGTTCAGCTCGTCGTAGATATCCTGCACGGCCTGCTTTACGCGCTCTGACTTGTACCCCTTGTACTTCTCCGTCAGGTTGATCGAGGCCGCGGCGTCGTCAACGCTCTTGCCGGCCTTGCGCGCCGACTGCACCGCGGTGAGCAGGTCCGCTGTGTAGCGTTGATACTCCTCCAGATCCTTGAGCGTCATGAGC
>DAIRVG010000005.1:19141-54981 GCA_036802945.1 Vicinamibacterales bacterium | reverse complement strand
GAGCAGGTCCGCTGTGTAGCGTTGATACTCCTCCAGATCCTTGAGCGTCATGAGCGGGCTGTGTCCGGGCACGACGGTGTCGACGTTCTTCAACGCCGCGACTGCCTTCGCGAGGGTCTGCGGATATTGAACACCGCTCCCGCCGTTGGCGCGGTCGATGCGCGGCGCATCCTTCCACGCGAACAGATCGCCGGTTTGCAGGACGCGAAGCGACGGGAATACGACGAAGGCGTCGCCGTTGGTATGGCCGGCGCCGAAGTAGTACAGGTCGATTCGCTCGTTACCGCTGCCGATCGACACCTTGTCGCGGAATGTGCGCTTCGGCAGGAACTGGGCCTTGTCGCCCTTGAAGGCATCCATCTTTGCCATGTTGGCTTTCGTGTTGTCCTGCGCGATGATCTCGACGGTCGTGCCGAACTTGTCGTCGTTGCCGGTGTGGTCGCCATGCGCATGCGTGTTGATGATCGTCGTCACGGGCTTGGTGCTGATCGACTTGACCCGATCCAGGAGCGTCTGGCCCCACGCGGCAAGCTTGGTGTCGACTAGGACAACGCCGGAATTCGTAATGAACACACCGACGTTGCCCCCACTGAATGTCGCTTCGTTGCCGGGTGTGGAGCTCGTCAACACGTAGTAGTTGTCTGCGATTTTCTGGACGTCGATGACCTGTCGCGTCTGGGGCTGATGGCCCGCCGCAACGACAACGGAGGCCACACCAACTAGCAGCACAGCGCTATGTACAAGCATTCTTTTCATGGTCGACCTCTCCAGTTGTAGAACGTCGCAATCATACCTTCAGCTCTCCGGGAAGTAGGTGACCGCGCGGTCAGCGAGGCGGACGAGATCGCCGGCGAGCGTGACCCGCAGCACGCTTCAGCATTTCAGCGCGTCTGCTGCGTCACGTCGGGCAGTGTGAACGCAACGAGCTGCGCCGTGCGTCCGGCCCCACCACCCGCCGCAAAGACGATGTACTGCTTGCCGCGCAACAGATACGTCATCGGAAGCCCGGTCTGCGCCCCCTGCGGAACCTCGGTCTCCCAGATGATCGCCCCCGTCTTCTTGTCGAGCGCCCGGAACATCGGCATGCCCCCGTCACCTTCTCCCGCAAACAGCAGCGTCTTGGTCGCCAGGACACCGGCATGCGACGGGCTGCCGGTCCTCGGGAGTGTGACGCCGGCCAGCTTCGGATTGTTTTTGATCGCCGGCGGCGTATCGCCATTGGCAATCTGCCACGCGATCTCGCCTGTGTTCATGTCATACGCCGTGATGCGGCCGTACGGCGGCTTGACGAACGGCAGGCCATCGACCGATGGCAGCGGCGGCGCGAGAGCGGTGGCCACGAGATCCATCTCACTCTGCGGGTCCTTGATCAGTTGAAGCAGCGTCGCTCTGGTGATCGAGGGCACGTAGACGAAACCCGTTTCCGGATCGACGGCGCCGGCATTCCAGTTCGATCCGCCCCGGTTACCCGGCAACATGATGGTTCCTTTCGTTCCATCCGGGGCTTCCATGAGCGAGGCGGGCGTGTAGACCGGTCCAAGCCGGTACGGCTTGAGCGCGTCAATCGCCGCGCTTCGCAGCTCCGGCGTGAAGTCGATCAGATCGTCGGTTGAAATGCCCACGCGATCGAATGGGGCGGGCTTCGTTGGAAACGGCTGGGTCGGCGACGTCCACTCGCCTTTCACGCCGTTCTGCGGAACCGGCCGCTCCTGGATCGGCCACACCGGCTTGCCCGTCACTCGATCGAAGACGTACGCGTACGACTGCTTCGTCAGCTGCACGACCGCCTTGATGCGCCTGCCGTTGTTGTTGATGTCGACGAGGATCGGCGGCGAGACGATGTCGTAGTCCCAGATGTCGTGGTGTACGAGCTGGTAGTGCCAGACGCGCTTGCCCGTCTTGATATCGACGCACACGAGACTCGATGAGAACAGGTTGTTGCCCGGGCGGTGACCGCCGTAGTACTCGCTGGTCGGCGCCTCCACCGGCAGGTACACGTATCCGAGCTCGTCGTCCACCGTGAACGGCGTCCAGGCGCCCGCGTTCCCCGTGTACTCGGCCGATCCGTTCAGCCACGTCTCATAGCCCTGTTCGCCCTTGCGCGGAATCGTCCGGAAGTCCCATCGCTTGCTCCCGGTGCGCGCGTCGAACGCCAGGATGTCGCCCTTGGTGTTCCGGTAGGACATCGGACGGGCGCTCTGCGCAAGCGCAGGACCGACGATGACGGTGTCGCCTGAAATCACAGGAGGAGACGAATTGCCGATCGTGCCGGTCAGATCCGCCGTCGGATCGAGCTCCTTGAACAGATCGACGACGCCCTCCCGGCCGAATCCCAGGATTTGACGTCCCGTCCTCGCGTCGAGCGCGACCAGGCGGAAGCCGGGCGTGATCGTGAACACGCGCTCGTCACGACCGTCGGTCCAGTAGCCGACTCCCCGGCCCGAACCCTTGCGAGGCGCCCTTTCGTTCCTCTCACCCTCGTCGTTCTTCCATTGCCAGAGCGTCTCGCCCGTGCCGGCATCGGCGGCAACCACCGCGCGATCTCGGCCGGCAGTGAAGAAGAGTCTGCCGTTCGCCATCAGCGGCGTCGTTTCGCTTCTCGCCTCCGCTGCGCCGCCGACACCGTCGGAACTCCAGGTCCACGCGATGCGAAGATTCCTGACATTGTCGCGGTTGATCTGCGCGAGCGGAGAATAACGGCTCGTGCCTCCGTCGCCGCCCCAGGCCCACCATTCGCCGTTACGTGCGCCCTGCTGCCCGAGCAACGGAGGCGTTGCGAGGATCACGATCAGGCAGACGAAGGTACCCCGCAGAAATCGTGTAGTTGTCATAGGTTGGGCGCTCTTCTCCACATGCCGAGAGAGGCGAAAATGTGGTTTGTGGCGAAGTAAGATATCACACCAAATTTCAAAGGATTACGCCCATGAGGATGCACTTCGCCCTGTTCAGCGGCGTCCTGGTCGCGCTTCTCCTCTGCCCACCCGGCGCCCTCGCGCAGACCGCGTCTGGGACGATCCGCCAGTTCGAAGAACGGTGCGCAACGTGTCATCGAAACGTCGGCGTGGCGCGCGCCGCCGGCGCCGAGCAGGCGCCCGATATCGCCACGCTTCAGAAGATGGCGCCCGAGACCGTGTACGCCGCGATGGCGAACAACCCGATACCTGCGCACGCGGTGGATCTACCCGACAACATCAAACGCGGGTTCGCCGAGTTCGTAGGCGGCCGCAAGCTTGGGAGCGTCCCAGCCGGCGCGGCGAAGTCGATGCCGAACCAGTGCGCGACGAGCTCAAGGCTGGCGGACCCCTCGGCAGGCCCGGCATGGAACGGCTGGGGAGCAGATGCGACCAACGCACGGTTCCAGACCGCAAAGGCCGCGGGCCTTACCGCGACGCAGGTGCCCAGCCTCACGTTGAAATGGGCGTTTGGCTTTCCGAGCGCAGCCTCGATGTACGGTCAACCGACCGTTGCGGCGGGGCGAATCTTCATTGGCGTCGACACCGGTTACGTCTATTCGATCGACGCAAAAACCGGGTGCGTTTACTGGTCGTTTCAGGCAGCAGCCGGGGTGCGTAACGCGATCAACGTCGGTCCCGTGAAGGGTCACGGATCGACGGCATATGCCGCGTACTTCGGCGACCTCCGAGGCAACGTTTACGCGCTCGACGCGGCCACGGGAATGCCGCTCTGGATCGTCAGCGTCGACCCGCATCCGCTCGCGGCCGTGACGGGAGCGCCCACGTTCTACAAGGGCCGGCTTTACGTGCCGCTCGCCTCGCGCGAAGAAGCAGCAGGCGGTGGACTTGACTATCCCTGCTGCACATTCCGCGGAAGCCTCGTCGCGCTCAATGCCGACACCGGCAAGCAGATCTGGAAGACGTACATCATTCCGGACCAGCCGAAGCCGACGCGGAAGAACTCGCGCGGCGTCCAGCTCTTCGCGCCGTCCGGCGCCGGCCTCTGGGCCTCGCCGACGATCGATGAAGCACGGAACGCCATCTACCTCGGGACCGGCGACGCGTACAGCAAGCCGCCGGTGCCGAACACGACCGACGCGGTGATGGCCCTGGATCTCGACACGGGCAAGGTGCGCTGGTCGGTCCAGCACACCGCGAACGATGCATGGCTCGTCGGATGCGAGGTGAACAATCCGTCCGAGAACTGTCCGACCGAAATCGGACCGGATTACGACTTCGGATCGGCCTCGATCATGCGGACCCTGTCCGACGGCCGCACGATAGTCGTCTCCGGACAGAAAAGCGGCGAGGTGTTCGCGCAGGACGTGCGTGACGGTGCCCTCCTCTGGAAGGCCACGCTCGTCGACAAGCTTGCAAGAGGCGAAATCAATTTCGGCGGGGCCGCGGACGATCGACAAGCGTACTTCGGCACGCGTAGCAACGGCATCTCGGCGCTCGATCTCCGGACGGGGGAGCGCAAATGGGTCGCGAAGATTGCGCCCTTCAACCCGCCGCGACAGGTTGGCCAAACAGCAGCGCTCACTGTGATCCCTGGTGTTCTGTTCTCAGGAGGCGCTGACGGCGTGGTGCGCGCATTCGCCACGGGCGACGGCAAGCAGGTCTGGGAATACGACACGCTTCGCGATTTCACGACGGCAAACGGCGTGGCGGCTAAGGGTGGCGCCATGGGCGCTCCGGGACCTACCGTCGCCGGAGGAATGCTCTTCGTCGGATCCGGTTATACCGGCCTTGGGAACGGAAGGGGCGGGAACGTGCTGCTCGCCTTCGGCTTGGAGTAAAACCCAAATCCCAAATCCCAAGCTCCAAATCCCAATCCCAAATCCCAACAGGCGTTGGGGTTTGGGTTTTGGGATTTGGGCTTTGGGATTTTCTGATGCCCTAGAACGTGAGGTGGACTCCCAACTGCAGAATACGGGGGAGGTACGCCGTCGCAGAGTTGAACGACGGCTTCCCGTAGTTCGCGGCGTTGCTGAACGTCGTCGTGTAGGACCCGTAGTTCTGATGGTTGAAGATGTTGAACACTTCAACCATGCCCTCGAGGTTTCGCCGGCCGCCAATGTTGATGCGCTTCTGGATGCGCATGTCCACGCGGTGGATCGGCTTGCCCACGAGCTGCGCACGGTCCAGGAGGAACCTGCCATCAGCCGTCGTCTGGCCCTTGACCGTGCAGTTGCACAGAGCGCCCAACGAGGCTGCGGTCGTGCCAGCCGGGGTCAGGATGCTGTAATTCGCGCCGCCGGTGTTACGCAAATCGGCGCCCCAGCTCGTGTTGCGACGCTCGCCCGAGCCGAAGAAATACAGACCGCTGAGCTGCACTCCCATCCCCATGTCCCAGATGCCGTTGAAGGTCGCGCGGTGCCGCTGGTCGCTGGCCGTCAGTTGGTACAGCGGCCCCATGTCCGGCGCCACCGATCCCGTGTACGGGGTCAGGGTCGTGGTGATCGGCGCCGACAGATCGAGGGTCGTGACGTACGGTCCGGTCAATCCACCGATGCCGCCGTCATCATAGAACCGGGACAGCGTGTAGGTAGCGTTCCCCTGCCACCGGTTACTGAACCGCTTCGTGAAAGTGTTCTCCCACCCGTAGTAGTTGGAACGCCCGTTCATGATCTCTGCGGCAATCGGGCCCCAGGTCGGGAAAGGCAGACGCGCCAGGTCGGTAGTCGGGCCGGTGGCCGGATAGTTCGCTCCGGTGGCCGGGTTGATCGAGCTGTTGGCGTTCTGGCGCCGTTCTTCCGCGCGGCCGCCGGTGAACACGAAGTTCGTATCGATCCCCACGCCCGCGGCCAGCTGGTGCTGCATGCCGATCGACGCCATGTGGCTGTACGACGTCTCGTGCGCGCCGAAGGGAACCTCCGAGCCATTGCCGATCGAACGCGGGAAGCAGTTCGGCGAGTTGAACGGCAGGTTCACGACGTCACAGGCCCTCGCGAGCACCTGCTCGTAGGTCGGTTTAGCCCCGTTAAACGGATTCGAGCCGAAGTCGGCGCGCCCGTTGTTCGGAATCGTGATGGTGGTGTTCTGCGTCAGCACGTACGACTGATGGAGCGCGTCGTCTTCGAGCTGGGTGAAGAACAGGCCCCATCCGCCGCGGACGACCGTGTTGTCATTGACCGAGTAGGCGAAGCCGACTCGCGGCGCCAGGTTGTTCTTGTCGGTCGGCCGCTTGCCGGACAGCCATGGCAGGAACTTCACGAACTCGCCCTGCGCCCCGTGATCGAGGTCGTAGCGAACGCCCATGTTCAGCGTCAGCCTGCTCCCGATCCTCCAGTCGTCCTGGTACCACGCCGCGTAGATCTCGCGGTGCACGTCGTACGACATGTTGCCGATGGCAACGCGGTAATCACGGAACAGCGGCGACATCGCCGCCCAGTTCCAGGTCGACGCGTCGCGCCAGTCCGGGAGCAGCTGCTCGAGGTTGACAGGCGGCACCGCCGTTGACGTGAACTGGCCGTCGCAGAAGTTGCACCATCCCTGCGCCATCGAGTACTTGATGAAATCGGCGCCGAGCTTGACGTCGTGCCGCCCACCAAGTTCAAAGGCGGTCGAGAAATCGTCGCGGATCTGGTAGTTGCGCTCGCCCGTGCGCTGCGGGTTGTTGGTCGGCGAGCCAATCGTGTAGCCGGAGAAGAGAATCGACGGCGCACCACCCTCAATCTCACGTCCGCTGGTGACGCCCTCGAGGATCCTCGCCGTGTCAGGCGGCCGGCGGGCGCCGGTCGTGCCCCACCCGGCGAGTGGCTCGAGCGTGTAGTAGTTCGCGTTCAGGCCCCCCTTGATTTCATTGATGGTGTTGTTGTTCAGGACCTGCGTGTAGGTGGCGAAGTACTGATCGACGAACCGGTTGTTCGCGTTGGCATTCGACGGATGGGTCGTGTTGGGAGAGCCGATAGCGATCACCGGCTGCAGGTTCTTGTAATGGCTATAACGCCCGGTCAACCGGTTCTGCGGGTTGAACTGCACGTCCACCTTGCCGCCGCCCTGCTGCAGACTGTATTTCGCGGGTATGTTCAGGTTGATGTTTGGACCGGCCGCCGGGAACGGGCCGTTCGGGCCACCGAAGGAGAACGTCTGTGGATTGCGCTCGTACTCGTAGTTGGCGAAGAAGTGAATGCGATCTTTTACGATCGGCCCGCCGATCGTGCCGCTGACCTGCGTGTCCTTATACGGGAGCACGCGGTTTTGGATGAAGTCTTTCGCGTTCCAGCTATCCTGGCGGCGGTAGGCGCCGAACGAACCAGCGAAGGTGTTCGTGCCGGACTTGGTGATGGCGTTCACCATCATGCCCATCGTCCGTCCCTGAGTGGCGTCGAAGCGATTCGTCGTCAGCTGGAACTCGGCGATCGAGTCTTTGCTGTACCGCGGCTGGTTCTGCGCGCAGCAGACCGTCAGCGTCACCGACTGACCGTCCACGTTCGTCTGGAAGAAGCCCTGCCGGTCCTGCGGCACCTCGCTCGACGCGTTCGTGCGCGATCCAGCCGAGGCCATCGTCAGATCCATCCAGTTGCGGCCGTTGATCGGCAGCTCCTGCATCTGTCGCGGGTCGATGTTGCTGGCGATGGTCGAGCTGTTCGTATCGAGCAGCGGGGCCTCGCCCGTGACTGTTACCGTTTCCTGCAGATTCGATACCTGAAGGTCGAAGTTCAGCGTAGCCTGGCGGCCGAGCAGCAGCTCCACGCCTGGCCGGACCGCTGTGGTGAACCCCGCGAGCTCAGCACTGATCTTGTAGACCCCTGCGCGGACGGGGAGACGATACAGGCCACGCTCGTCGGTTACGCTGACAAACGAGATTCCTGAGGCCTCGTTTATTGCCGTCACCGTGACTCCCGGCAGAACGCCGCCGGTGTTGTCTTTCACTGTGCCCAACAACGTCGCATCCTGCGCGTGCGCGAAGAGGGGTAACGCGAGCAACGCGACGGTCAACCAGACCGATCGCCCGAATTTCATCAGAGCCTCCTTGTGGACAAACCTAAGGTTCCGAACGCTGGTACCTGACGCAAACCACCGACGATAATTGCTGAAAACGCGGCCATTATATACACCCGTGCCCGACATGCGCGCACGGCGAAAGGCTTAGCAGGGTTGCTTTCGTATTCCGAAACGAGTGCGAAGCCGTTTCGGCCTTTTTTGTAACAAACCGGCCCCTTATCGGGCCAATTCTTCGTCGATGATCTTCTTGAAGACGGGAAACGACTGGGCCCCGCCCACAAACCGTCCGTTGATGAAGAAGGTAGGCGTACCCTGGATTCCGACGGCAATGCCATCCGCGTAGTCCTTGGCGACCTCGTCCTGGTAGCGCGCGGAATCGACGCAGGCATTGAACGCCGCCCCATCAAGTCGTATGGCAGCACCCCATTTCTTCAGGTCCGCGGCTTTGAAACGGACCACGTCGTCGGTGCCCTTGTCCTGCTCCCGAAAGATCCGGTCGTGGTACTCCCAGTATTTGCCTTGATCGGCGGCACACTGGGCGGCCATCGCGGCGGCCGTGGCGTCCGGATGAATTTCCTTGATGGGAAAATCTCTGAACACGAGCTTCACTTTGCCCGTGTCGACATATTCCTTCTTCAGCCGCGGCTCGATTTCTCTCCAGAACAGCCTGCAGGACGGGCACTGATAGTCACCAAACTCGATGATGGTGACCTTGGCGTTCGCGTTCCCCAGGACGGGATCGTCGTCTACTGAGACGAACTTTCCCTGGGCCGCCACGTACGACAGGGATCCGGCGAGCACGAATATTGCCGTGAGGAGGACTCTCATCTCACCACCTCTCTTAAGGCCCCTTTATAGATCAACCCGGGTCTTTGCCGCTTCGGATGGTCCCGGCGTGCCCCCGGCGAACGAGGAGCCTGTTTTCAAGCGCCGTTGAGTCAGTGCGCGTCGCCATCGAGGTTGGCGATCTCCTCATAAAGGAACGCCGACGCGATGACGCCGCCGTGGAAGTTCCCGAGATCGAGTTTCTCGTTCGGCGCGTGTGCGTTCTCGTCCGGCAGGCCGATGCCGAAGAGCACGCTCGGGAGGCCGAGCTCCTCCTGGAACGTGGAGACGACCGGAATTGAACCGCCTTCCCGGTTGAAGACCGGCGTCTTGCCGAACCCTTTCTCGATGGCGCGCCCGGCGGCGCGTACGTACTTATTGTCGAATTCCGTCATCCACGGCTTCCCGCCGTGCATGCGCGTGACCTTCAGTTCTACGGTCTTCGGCGTGACCTTGTTGACGTACGCCTCGAACAGATCGCCGATCTTCTTCGGATCCTGATCAGGCACGAGCCGCATGCTGACTTTCGCCATGGCCACGGCCGGCAGCACGGTCTTCGCACCTTCGCCCGTGAATCCTGACAACAGGCCGTTCACCTCGAACGTCGGCCTGGCCCACACGCGCTCGAGCGTGGAATAGCCCTTCTCGCCCCAGAGCTTCGGCGCGCCAAGCTCCTTGCGATAGCGCGTGTCGTTGAACGGCAGCTTCTTCCACTCCGCCCGTTCGGCCTCGCTCAGCGGACGCACGTCGTCGTAGAAGCCGGGAATCTTGATACGGCCGTTGCCCTTGTCTTTCATCTGCGCGAGGACGTTCGCCAGCACAAACGCCGGGTTTGCGACCGCGCCGCCAAACGATCCCGAATGCAGATCCGATTTGGTGCCGCGCAGATCGATCTGAAAGTACGTCAGACCGCGGAGGCCGTAGCAAATCGACGGAATGCCGCGATCGAACATCGGCGAGTCGGAGATGACCACGACGTCCGCCGCGAGCTCGTCCTTGTGCGATTTGATGAAATCATCGAGATGGACGCTGCCGACCTCCTCCTCGCCTTCGATGAAGAACTTGATGTTCAACGGAAGGCGGCCGGCCTTCTTCAGGTGCGCCTCGACCGCCTTGATGTGCATGAAGACCTGGCCTTTGTCGTCGGCGGAACCGCGCGCGTAGATCTCGCCGTCGCGCACCGTCGCTTCGAACGGAGGCGTCGTCCAGAGATCGAGCGGGTCGACCGGCTGCACGTCGTAGTGGCCATAGAAGAGGACCGTCGGCTTGCCTGGCGCGTTCAGCCAGTCGCCGTACACCACGGGGTTACCCGGCGTCTCGATAAGCCGGACGTTCTGCAGCCCCGCATTGCCAATCGCATCGGCCGTCCACTGGGCGGCACGCACCACGTCGGCCGCATGCTGCGGCAGCGCGCTGATGCTGGGAATCGCGAGGTACTGCTTCAGCTCGTCGATGTAGCGATCGCGATTGACGTTGATGAAGTCGACGACGTCGTTCATGTGACGAATTTAACCACGAAGATCACAAAGACGTACATAACCACGAAGGACGTGGTTCAAAACGTCTTTGTGGTCCACTGATCAGCCCTGCGACTGACCTTCCCCTCCCGCTCGAGTTTGATGAGATGCGCGAGAACGCTCTCGCCGGCCATCGGTACGAGCGGCGGCTCAAGTGTCGGGTAAATTCGCGACACTATTTCATCAACACGCGTGAGTCCGGCGCGAATTGCGTCGAGCACCTGCTGCTCCCGCACGTGGCGATGCTCGATGTATGCCCGCAGCAGCTCTGCGGGTTGCTCGATCACGGAGCCGTGAGCCGGCAGCATCTTCGCCGGCGCCAGCAAGAGGACGCGATCCAGCGAGGCGAGATAGGCCGACACGTCCCCGCCGTGGCCTGGCGGGATGACGACCGTCGATCCTTTCCATGCAAGGTCGCCGCAGAAGAGCAGCCGGCCCTCCTGGCTCCAGAAGCAGAGATGATCTGGAGAGTGGCCGGGCGTGTGGACGACGGTCAAGACACCGTCGCCCGCGGGGACCACGTCGCCATCCGTTAGGGGTTCCCAATGGACTCGCCATGAGGCGTCGTGCTCGGGCCATGGCATCTTGAGGAAGCGGACGTGGGGCAACCGCTTTGCGATCGCTTCCGCGCCCGACGCATGGTCCACGTGGCTGTGCGTGACCAGCACCTGTGCGAGTCGCGAGCCAGCAAGAGCCGCCTCGAGCGCGTCGAGATGCTGTGGCTCGCCGGTGCCCGCGTCGATCAGCGTCGGGACACGGCCGGGAATCAGCCACGTCGTGTTGCCGGGCCCGGTCATCGGTCCGGGATTGAACGCATGAA
Source organism: Vicinamibacterales bacterium (assembly GCA_036802945.1). Classification (GTDB taxonomy): domain Bacteria; phylum Acidobacteriota; class Vicinamibacteria; order Vicinamibacterales; family UBA2999; genus Gp6-AA40. The sequence goes on along the minus strand of DAIRVG010000005.1, from coordinate 43,915 downwards.
CCGCGATCGGATTCATCGGAACGGTCATGCGGGCGTCGACGACCGTCCTATCGCGAGTGACAGGATCCCGTAGTAGAGGGGAAATACGAACGACGTCCACAACAGCACCCGCGAGACCACGGGGAGCTGCCACAGCATCGCGAGCATCACGATGCCCCAGGCGATCCCGAGAGCGACCGTCACACCGCGCCATTTCGGCGTGCGCGACGGATAGAGATACCTGATCGGAACGAATACGAGCACGGCCAGACCGAGGAGCACCATCGCGTTGATCCGCGGTGCCAGGCGCATGACGAAGAGATAGAACACCACGATGTTCCAGTAGGACGGAAACCCGGTGAAGAAATGGTCGCTGGTCTTGGCGTCTTCGCGGTTGAACCCGTACGCGCTCGAGAGCAGCATCGCGCCCGCGACCGGAAGCGTCCATGCGTCGGGGACGAGGAGCGATCGCCAGACGAACACCGCCGGCACGAACACATACGTGAGGTAGTCCACGATGTCGTCGAGCTTTGCGCCGTTGAACCAGGGAATGCGGCGGGACACGCGAGCAGCTCGTGCGAGCACGCCGTCGGTGGCGTCGATGACGATCGCTGCCGCGAGCCAGAAGAACGCGTCACGGAAGCGATACTCGAAGATGGCACGCGTCGCGAGAAACGCAAGGACTGCGCTGCTCGCCGTATAGAGATGGACCAGCCAGGCAAGGAGGATCACGGGAGCACGGGGCCACCTACAACCGTCTGACGACAGCCGGAAAATCACGCCAGACGGGAACCCCGCAGAAGTGGGTTCCCTCGGTGCAGCGGGGTGATACAAGCCCGTTGCGAATGACGCATGGCGGACCGATGTGCCGTCCGATGCGCGGATGCACCGCGCGGACCTGATCCACCTCGTCCATCGACGCGAGGAAGATTTCCTCCTGGGCGTTGAAGCAGGTGCGCAGCGTCCACTTGTGAAGCAGCGCAAGCAACGATCCCGATTCGACGAAACGCAGCGTCTTCGCGTTGGGCAGGACGTACAAGGCGAACTCGAGCGGCACGCCGAGATCCAGCAGCCGGTTCTTCGCGGTCCATGCGTCGCGCATCGCGCAGTCATACACGGCGCGCGCGCGAGGATTCGATGCGATCAGCCGCGGGGTGATGTAGTCAGGCGCCGCCGTGTCCGTGAACGTCAGCAGGGGGCGGGACGCGGGCACCATGCGATGACGCTGATCCTGCGAGTCGGCTGTGTGGCTCAGACGCTTCTCGAATACATAGGTCGCGTGGTGCAGCGATCGCATCAGCGGCGAGTGATGCGAGACATCGAGGACGTCAAGACGATAGCGATTCTGCGCCGGGTTCATCACCCGGTCGAGCGCTTCGTCATCGCTCATGTCGGCCTGCGTAAGGCCGAACACCGACCGCACCGATTCCGCGATGATTTCTTCCGCCTCCGGCGACGCATCGCGCAGGCGGGACCAGCGACCGTTCAACCGCGCATCGAATGCCGCGGCGTACCGGTCACCGTTGCCGCGCGGACTCGGGAAGCGTCCCTCCGGCACATCATCACTATCGATCGGGCCGAGGCCGACCTTCTCGAAGAAGAAGGGATCCCAATCCTTCACCAGCCGCACCATCTCGCCGATCACCGCGCGCGTCTCGTACGGCGAGTCGCCTGTGTTGACCATGCGGTAGAGGCGGTGGAGGACGATGCCGGATATCGTGTGCACCATCGAGGTGAACGCGGCGATCGGGATCACGTATCGCGCCGTTTCAATCGCGCGCTTTTCGGAATCGCGCTCGATCTGCTTCAGCCGTTCGGGCGTCGTCGTCGGCCTGACGTAGCGCAGTTCCTTGAGGATTTCGAAGGCGTCGTCCTTCAGGAGCGCCGAGAGCTCGGCATAGCGGTCCCACGCGCGGACAATCGCCGACTCGTAGACATGGAGCGCCTCGCCGGATATCGGCGGCACAAAGGCGCGAGGTTCCTTCAGCTTGACGTAGCGCTGGCTGGACTGCTCCGAGTTGTAGAAGGGATACGAGTGCAGGAAGGTCCAGACGAACTGTCGCGAGATGTTCTCTAAGCCAAACTCAAAGTTTGCGTGTTGGTAAACAGTGTGGTGCCCCGCATCAAATGTTAAGGCGCCTATTGAATCGCGTTGCTTGTCGGTAACTTCGTTCGCACCAATGACTCGCGGCGAGTAGCAAGTACGCGCGGCCGCTATGGCTCCGTCATATGGAGTGGTTGGAGCGTTTCGTAGTGTGATCCTTGGTAGTTCGGTGACGAACACGAGCGCTCGAAGTATAGCAGGCGTGATCGGCTGAAAATGTTCGGTCTTCCACCCTTAATCCATCGTCTGCCCGCCGCAGATGTTATAGGTCTGACCGGTGATGGCGGACGCCGCTGGTGATGCGAGGAAGGCGACGAGCGCCGCGACTTCTTCCGGCTGAATGATGCGCTTGATGGGCACTGCGCCAAGCGCCGACTTGCGGAACTGCTCGAAGGTCTGGCCCGTGGTTGCGGCGCCCTGTTGCATTCCCTGCTGCGCCATCTCTGTATCCACCCAGCCGGGGCACAGCGCGTTCACGGTGATCTGCTGCGGCGCCAGCTCCAGCGCGAGCGCGCGAGTGAAGCCGATGACCGCATGCTTTGAGGCGCAGTACGCGGTGTAGCCGGCCACACCGAATCGCCCCAGGACAGATGACAGATTGACCACCCGTCCGCCTGGACGCATCAGAGGAAGCGCGCCGCGAGTCACGAGGTAAGTGCCCATCAGGTTCGTATCGATCGTCCGGCGCCACCTCTCGATATCGGAGCCGGCAACCGGTTCTCCCCCGCCCACGCCGGCGTTGTTGACGAGCACGTCGAGTTGAGCCATGTCCTCGCGCAGCGTGTCGATCGCTCGCGCCACGGATTTCTCGCTGGTGACGTCCATCTCAAGTGGAATCGCGCGGGCGCCGGCAGCCTCCAGCTCGTGGGCCGTCGACTCGAGCTGCGAGCGCGTCCGCCCGGCAATCGCGACAGAGGTCCCCGGCCCTCCAAGCGCCAGGGCAATCGCGCGGCCGATCCCGCGACCGCCGCCGGTCACGAGGGAGACTCTCAATCCCCACCTCCCAATTCCCAACGCCCAAGGAGCCTTCTATCGCCGCACCTGGCCGGCTTGGGAGTTGGAAGTGGGGTATTGGGCGTTGTCTTAGTCCTCATCCTTGGCCCAGAACCGTGAGTACTCATCCAGGAACGTGAGCGACTGCATCGACTTCATCCGATCGAAGAACAGCACGCCGTCCAGGTGATCGGTTTCGTGCTGCGCCACTCGCGCAGCGAAGTTCTTCAACTGCAGATCGACGCTGCGGCCGTCACGGTCAATCGCCTTCAGGGTGACGTCCGTGTAGCGCGGCACCATTCCGCGAATGTCGGGGATGCTGAGGCAGCCTTCCCATCCTTCCTCGATCGCCTGTGTATTGGGAATGATCTCGGGGTTGATGACGACGACCGCCGGGCTCTTCGAGTCGGGCTCATCGTCCAGAAGTGCCACGAACATGCGCAGTCCTTCGTGCACCTGGGGTCCCGCAAGACCGACGCCGTGGTATTCGTGCATCGTGTCAATCATGTCGTCGATCAGCTTCTGAACGACCGCGCTCTTGATGTCGGACTTGTCGAGGGGCCGCGCGCGCTCACGCAGGACCGGATGGCCCATGCGCGCGACTTTCAGAATGGACATGAAGCAAGATTATACGGTGTTCAACGAGGCTCTCCGGTTCTGCCCGCAGTGCGGCGGCACCCTCGAATCACGATTGCTCAAGGCGACCGAGCCGCCCCGCCTCGTCTGCTCGCGATGCAACTTCGTGCACTACATCGACCCGAAGGTCGCGGTCGGCACGATCATCACCGACGAGCGCGGGCGCATCGTTCTGGTGAAGCGAGCAATCGAGCCGGGCTACGGTAAGTGGGTGTTTCCGGGTGGCTTCATCGACCGCGGAGAAACCGTTGAAAACGCGGCGCTGCGCGAGGCACGCGAGGAGTGCGGCCTCGACATCCGTCTCGACCGTCTGGTCAACGTCTATTCCTACCCGGGAGTCGCTGTGATCATCATTGCCTTCGCGGCAACGTCGATTGGCGGCTGCCTCGCCTGCGATGACGAGGGGCTCGAAGCGCAGCTGTTCGAGCCGGAACGGATCCCGTGGGACGAGCTGGCGTTCCGGAGTACGAAGGATGCTCTCGAGGAATTTTTGAAGAGCAGTCTCAGGCGACCGTGACTTCCTTCGTCAGGTAGACGTCCTGGATCGCGTTCAGTAACCCCACGCCTTCTTTCATCGGCCGCTGAAACGCCTTCCGACCGGAAATGAGACCCGTTCCACCCGCCCGTTTGTTGATGACGGCGGTGCGCACGGCTTCCTTGAGATCGGTTTCACCAGACGATGCGCCGCCGGAGTTGATGAGCGGCGCGCGCCCCATGTAGCAGTTCGCGAGCTGGTATCTCGTCAAGTCAATCGGATTGTCGGTCGTCAGCTGCGAGTAAACCGACTTGTGTGTCTTGCCGAAGTTGAGCGCGTTGTAGCCGCCGTTGGTCTCGGGCAGCTTCTGCTTGATGATGTCCGCCTCGAGGGTGACGCCGAGATGATTGGCCTGTCCGGTCAAATCGGCTGCGAGGTGATAGTCCGCCTCTTTCGTCTTGAAGGCGGCGTTGCGCAGGTAGCACCACAGCACGGTGAACATGCCGCGCTCATGGGCCTCCTGGAACATCGCGGTGACTTCCTGGATCTGCCGCTTGGATTCTTCCGATCCGAAATAGATTGTCGCGCCGACTCCCGCCGCACCCATGTCCCACGCCTGCTTCACGCTGGCAAAACGGATCTGATCGTAGGCATTTGGATACGAGATGAACTCGTTGTGATTCAACTTCACGATGAACGGAATACGGTGTGCGTACCGTCGCGCGACCGACCCGAGCACGCCCAGCGTCGACGCGACCGCGTTGCATCCCCCCTCGATCGCGAGCTTCACGATGTTCTCGGGATCGAAGTACGCGGTGTTCGGCGCAAACGACGCGCCCGCCGAATGCTCGATGCCCTGATCGACCGGAAGGATGGAGACGTAGCCTGTGCGCGAAAGCCGACCGGTGTCGAAAAGCCACTGCAGGCTACCAAGTACGCGCGGCGGCCGGTCGGTGGGGGTGAGGATTCGGTCCACGAAGTCCGGGCCGGGAAGGTGGAGGCTTTCGCGCGGAATCGTGCGGCACTGGTGAGCAAGAAGCGACGCTTCGTCGCCAAGGATCGATTCGATCCGGCCGATACCTTCCCCCGTTGCAACTCCGCTTAGTGTCGTCACGTCACACCTCGCTCATGAGCCGGCAGCATGCAGCGGGCAGCCGGCAGAAGAGTCACTGCCCGCTGCCCGCTGCCAGCCGCGGGCTGACTACGGATCCTACCACCGGAAATTCGAACTCTTCCACGACGGCGCCGGCCACCGCACTTTCCACCAGCTCGTCGATCGGCAGCGCGCGCTCCGCGGCTTCGACGGTCGCAAGCCGCCCGCGCGTGAGCGGATTGCGGGGGGTGAATAGCGTGCAGCAGTCCTGGTCGGGAATGATGGAAATCGCAAAGCTGCCGATCCTCTGCGCTTCCGCCATGATTTCTTCCTTGTCCATTCCAATCAGCGGACGGAATACGGGCAGCGTGGCGACACTGCCGATCACCTGCAGGTTCTCGAGCGTCTGCGACGCAACCTGGCCGACGACGTCACCCGTGATGAGCGCCTTCGCGCCGCGCGCCAGCGCGATCTTCTCCGCAATGCGAAGCATCAGCCGTCGATAGACGATGACGCGCATCGGGCCGGGAACGGCCAGCACGACCTGCTGCTGGAGATCGCCAAATGCCACCAGATACAAGCGGGAGCGCTGCTGCCATGTCGTCAGCAGGCGCACGAGCTCGCGCGCCTTCTCGATCGATGCGCGCGAGAGGATCGGATAGCTGTGGAAGTGGACGAAGTTGACAGCGCAGCCGCGCTTCATCATCCGGTGCGCCGCCACGGGCGAGTCAATCCCGCCGGAGAGGAGGCACGTGACGCGACCCGCAGTGCCAGTCGGAAGTCCGCCCGGTCCCCGTTCCTTCCCGAAAAAGTAGAACGCCTCGTTGCTGAGCAGCTCGACGTGCACCGTGAGCTCGGCATCGTCGAGATCGACCGTCCATCCGCGAGCCGCCTTGATCTGCCCTCCAACCTCGCGCTCGACCTGCGGCGAGGTCATCGGGAATCGCTTGTCCGCGCGCCGTACGCTGACACGAAAGCTGCGACAGGTGTGGTCCGCGAGATCTCCGAGGATCGCGCGCGTGATCACACTCAGATCGAGGGCGGTCCGGCGCGCGTACGAGAAATTCGCGATGCCGAACGTCCGCCGGATGCGGTCGCCCGCCTGCTCGCGGCTCGTGTCCGGACCGAGCTTCACCTCGATGCGACCCATCAACGCTCGCACTTCGACCACGTCGAGATCCGCGAGCGCCCGCCTGAGATTGCGGACCAGCCGGCCGATGAACCAAGGACGGTTTTTGCCCTTGAGCGCAAGTTCCTGGTAGTGGATGACGATCGAGTTCATTTGGACATTTCAATCGCTGCGGCCGCGGCCATGTGGCCGCTTCGCGCCGCGCTTTCGATGGTAGCCGGCAGGCCCGTGTCGATCCAATCACCCGCCAGCAGCAGACCGGGCAGCGCGGTACGCGTCACCGGCCGCGGCGGCTGCCCTGGTGCGACGGAAAAGGTGGCGCGCTTCTCGCGAACGACGACGGCACGCTTCACGGTGGCGGACCGGGCCGACGGAAGGGCCTCGTTCACCTCCGACACGGCAAGCGCGATCAATTCCTCGTTCGTCCGCGACACGACCGCGTCGGCACCACTCGACACCAGCGACAGGTGCGACGCCTGCTCTCCAAACACCCTGCGCTTGTCGAACACCCACTGCATCGTCCGACCTGGCAAGCCGACAACTGCGTGCTCGGTGACAATGCGATCGAACCAGAGGTTGACTGTCACGATCGGTGAGGCGTCGGTGGCATCGGCGGCGTCGAGCGTATCTCCAATGGGCGACGGATGTCCGGGAAATACTTCGGAGAGTGCGAACCATGGCACCGCGCAAATCACGACGCCGGCGTGAAACACTTCGTCGCGCACTACGACCCGCGGACCCAGAGGGTCCGCGCCGCTGGACTCAAAATCCGTCACCGATGCCTGCGGGGCGGACCCTGTGGGTCCGCCGACAAGAATCCGCGCCGGCGAGTTCGTCAGCACTTCCCCTCCGTGCATCTCGATAAATGTTCGTGCCGGCATCGCGTACATCTCGTCGAGCGGCTTGATCGGCAGTGCAAGCGAGGCATCGCGTGAATCGCCGCCGAGCATCTCGGCGAGCACGCGCGCAAAGGGCACAGCGGCCGCGACATCGATCGGCTGATTGAGCGAGGCGACGGCAATCGGTTCCCAGAGCATTTCGATCAATCGCGGAGTCTGATGGTGACGCGTCAGCCACTCCCGCACGGTCTCTTGGCGGGGCGCAACGCCCCGCCCTACGCTCGACTCGTGCGGCGCGGACCCTCCGGGCCCGCGTGACTCGCGAAGCGCTGCGCGCATGCGGAGGGCGGCGAGTCGATCGCTCCAACCAAGCGCGGGCCACGTCATCAGCCCGCCAAGCAGATTGAGAGGAGGCGGAAGCGACGGGCACGCGAGACGAGAGGCGCGGCCGCCGCGATCGATGAAGTCGACGGCGAGCCGATCGTGCACGTGCACGTGATCGGCGGCGCCAATCCGCCGAAGAAAGGTAAACGTGTCGCGATAACAGCCGAGCAGGACGTGTTGACCGTTATCAACACGCTCGCCCGTCGCCGGGTCGGTGAATGCGGTCGCGCGACCGCCCAGCGTGGGTCGCGCTTCCAGGACGAGGACGCGCCTGCCATGCTCCGCGAGAGCCGTGGCGGCGCTGAGTCCCGCAAAGCCGCCACCAATCACGATCGCGTCGGCGCTCAATTGCGGAACATCGCGCGCGCCCATAACCGAAGCGCAATCACTGCACGGTATGGACGCGGTACGCGAATCCTCGTGCTGAACACGTCGTACCCGTTGCGCTCGATGCTGCGCAGGATTTCGAAATAGATCGCCCCCATGATTTCGGCGGCTAGAAGGCTGCGCCGATCGGCCGGTGGGAGCGTGGCGGCGGCTTTCGCGTAGTACGACCGCGCGCGCTCACACTCGTACCGCATCAGGCCTCGGACCGCGGGGGTCACACGCCCGGCACGCAGGTCGTCCTCGGTCACCTGGAAGCGCGCCAGATCTTCGGCGGGCAGGTAGACACGGCCGTTCCTCAGATCGGCCGCAACGTCGCGGATGATGTTGGTGAGCTGCAGCGCTATTCCGAGATCAACCGCATAAGAGCGCGCGGCGGAATCCTCATAGCCGAAGATTTCGACACAGACGAGGCCGACGGCAGACGCCACGCGGCGGCAGTATCCCGCCAGCGCGTCAAAAGTCTCGTAGCGCACGCGGGCCAGGTCCATTTCGACGCCTTCGATCAGATCTTCGAATGGCCTGCGCGGCAGGGCAAATTCGCGGATGCAGGGCCGCAGGTTGCGTCCTTGTGTCGTGCGCGGGGCGACGCCCGGAGCGTCGGAATAGCAGGCCGCCAGCTCATCGCGCCAGAGGGACAACCGGACGTCTGCACTGGTTCCCACCGGGGTCTCGTCCACAGCATCGTCGACGGCGCGACAGAAATCCCACACCGCGACAATGGCGCTGCGTTTGCGCGGTGGAAGGACCAGGAACGAATAGTAGAAGCTGGTGTCCCGACTCATGGCAGCGCGACGGTCGGACGCCACGCGACGACCCGCGGCGCGATCCACAGCGCATCCCGCGCACCCAGGGACGGCCGTCGAACGATCACATCGAATCGCGATTGCTCCAGCCGATCCAGGATCCGCACGCCTCCAAGCCAGGTCGCACGAAGCTCGTAGCGCAGGCGGCCGTCGACGCCGTCACAGATCGCGCGTCCCTCGTCGAAAAGCAGCCTTGTGCGCGCGGCTGCGGTCCCAAGCGCCCGCTGCCACCCTGGCGTCATCCGGTCGGCAGCCAGATCTGCCTCAACCGCGCCGTACCGCTCGCGCTCATCTGCGGGCAGATAAATCCGTCCTTTGTCGAAGTCGACTTTCAGGTCCTGCCAGAAGTTCGTCAGCTGGAGCGCAGCGCACATCGCATCCGACCAGCCGTCGAGCCGCGCGTCGTGGTACCCCGCGATGCGAAGGACAAGGCGTCCCACGGGGTTGGCGGACCGTCGGCAATAGTCCATGACGTGGTCCCACGTCCCGTACCGCTTCACGGTAACGTCCTGCCGGAACGCGCTGAGAAGATCTTCAAAGAGACGCACAGGCAGAGACAGGGATCGAATGGTCTCGCCAAGCGCGATGAAGATCTCGACGGCGTTCGAGGGCTCTCCCGGACGTGGTGCCGGCCCAGCCTCCGATGAATCCGCGGCGTGGTGCAGCCGGACCTCCCAGCCGTGGAGCAACTCGAGGCGCTCAGCATCCGCGCGGCTCTCCTCGTCCGCGAAATCGTCGGCAGCCCGTGCGAATGCATAGACGGCCGCCACGTGCCGGCGCATCTGCCGCGGCACCAGCATTGAAGCGACCGGGAAATTTTCATAGTGCCCGCGCGCGGCACGTTCGCACGACGCGTACGCTTCGGTTACAACTCCCAACGCCCACATCCCAAAGTCCAAACCCCACCGCCCACGTCCCCCGATTGCCGTTTTGATTTGGAATTTGGGATTTGGGATTTGGGATTTTTCATTACCACTCCGTTTCCGGAGCTCCGGCGCGATGATTGGCGGCGCGCGCCATTACGAACAACAGATCGGACAGCCGATTGAGGTAGATGATCAGGATCGGTTCGACCGCACCTGCCCCGAGCCCGATCACCCGCCGCTCGGCGCGACGGCAGACGGTGCGCGCCAGGTGCAGCAGCGCGCCCGCCGACGATCCGCCCGGTAGAATGAATCGGCGCAGCGGAGGCAACGTCGCCTCGAGACGATCGATCGCCTGCTCGAGCCGCTGAACATCGGCGTCGGTGATGGCGGCCTTCGTGACGCGCTCCGCGATGCGCGCCGACGGATCGGCCAGTCGAGCCCCGAGCGCGAACAAATCCTTCTGCAGCCCCTCGATCAGCGCCGACGTGTCGGCGTCCACGCCAGCCGCCCGCGCCGCACCCAGGCAGGCATTTACCTCGTCCACCTCGCCGTACGCATCGACCCGCGCATCCGCCTTGGAGACCCGCGTGTTGTCGAACAGCGACGTCTCGCCGGAATCGCCGGTCTTTGTGTAGATCTTCACGCGTGGAATTATAGGGGTGGATGTCCGCCCCCTCCCTGCCGCCACCGCCGGCCCGTCAACGCTTCCGGCGCACGCTCCTCGGCTGGTACCGGCAGCACGGACGCGATCTTCCCTGGCGCCGCACGGCCGACCCGTACCACATCCTTGTCTCCGAGATGATGCTTCAGCAGACGCAGGTCGATCGCGTGCTGCCGAAATATCACGAGTGGCTCGGCAAATACCCGTCGCTCGAGGCACTCGCCGCGGCGCCCCCTGACGACGCCGCAGAGACATGGCGGCCGCTCGGCTACAACATCCGTCCCCGGCGTCTTCACGCGATTGCGTGCGAGTCTGTCGCACGGTACGGCGGCCAGCTTCCCTCAGATGAAGCAACGCTCCTATCGTTCAAGGGGATTGGCGCTTACACTGCCGGAGCGATCCGCAGCTTCGCATTCCGGGAGCGTGCGGCGATCCTCGACACAAACGTCGCGCGCGTCCTCTTCCGCGTGTTCGTTCGCCGCGGCGATCCGAAGGCGCATGCGATGCGCAAGCACCTCTGGGCGATTTCCGAAACGCTCGTGCCGCACAAGCACGTCTTCGACTTCAACCAGGCGCTCATGGATCTCGGCGCGACCGTGTGCGTCGCGCGCAAGCCGAGATGCCACGAGTGCCCGATGGCGAAAGTGTGCAGATCGTATCCATGGCGGGAAACGAAATCGCGACGCTAGGCCAATTTCCCAAAAACCTCTAAACAGCTGAGCTTTGGCCGCGCTTTGCGCGTGGTAGGGTAGAAATTCCCTCTAAACCGATGCATCAGTTTGGGTCCACTCGGGGTGGAGTAAATGGAACGCCTACTGTCACGGAAGTCCGAGAATCTCGTGGACGTGCTTCGAACACGTGCGCCTGATCTTCGTCATGTCAGCATCCTGCTGATCGATGACGACCCGCAGGCGCAGGCGCTGATCGAAATGGCGCTCATGGACGCGCACTTCGACCGAACAATCGAGGTCGTCGTCACCGCCGTCGCGGGTCTCGAGCGGGTCAAGGCCGACGACCACGACATCTACCTCGTCGATCAACGGCTTCCCGACGGCACTGGCCTCGACCTGATCCGCACCGCGAAAGACCTGGGCGCCGACAAGCCGTTCATCCTGATGACGGGTTATGGAAGCGGGGCGCTCGATGAGGCCGCGCTGCGCGAAGGGGCCGCAGACTACGTCGAGAAACATCTCGTCGGCGCGCACCTCGAGCGATCGATCCGCTATTCGCTGCGCAACTGGCAGGCGAGCCGGGTCCTTCACGACCGCGAGGAGCAGCTCCGGCAGTCGCAGAAGATGGAAGCGATCGGACGTCTGGCGGGCGGTGTCGCACACGACTTCAACAACCTGCTGACCGCCGTCATCGGCTACACCGACATGATCGGCGAGCGCCCCGAGGTCGACGAGCAGACGGCGCGCGAGGTCCGGGAAATCCGCCGCGCGGCGGATCGCGGCGCGGCGCTCACGCGGCAGCTGCTCGCCTTCAGCCGGAAACAGTTCCTCAACCCGACGGTCATGAACGTCAACGAGAGCGTCGCGGCGCTGCTGCACATGCTGCCGCGGCTGATCGGCGACCACATCCACACGGACGCGCGTCTCGGAAACGGGCTGGGATTCGTCAAGGCCGATGCGAGCCAGATCGAACAGGTGATCGTCAATCTCGTGCTGAATGCACGCGACGCGATGCCCGCCGGAGGGCACGTGACGATCGAAACGTCGAACGTGGAGCTGACCGATGAACTGCTCGAAACTGAATCGCTGACTCTTCCCAAGGGCCAGTACGTCAAGCTCGCCATCGCCGACACGGGCGTCGGCATGGATGAGGCCACGCGGGCGCACGCGTTCGAGCCGTTCTTCACGACGAAGGCAAAAGGCAAGGGAACCGGCCTGGGGCTGGCCACGGTCTACGGCATCATCGACCAGAGCGGCGGGGCGATCGCAATGGACACGGCGCCGAACCGCGGCACGCGTATACGCATCTATCTGCCGGTCACCACCGCGTCGCCGGAGCAGGAACGCCCCCAGGTCACCCCTCTCGCCACCGAAGGAACCGAGACGCTGCTGCTCGTCGAGGACAACGACGCGATCCGTGAGATCTCCGCACGCGCGCTTCGTCGTCGCGGTTACACGGTTCATGAGGCGCGCAACGCAGAAGAGGCGATCGAGTGGACGACGAGCGCTTCGCGGAAAGCCGACATGCTCATCACGGACGTGGTGATGCCCGGCCTGAGCGGACCGAACCTCGCGGCGCGCCTGTTGCAGCAAAGCCCACGTCTCCGCGTCCTCTACATGTCGGGCTATACGGACGACGCCACTGAAGTCCACGGAACGTTCTGGGGCGGCGTGCCGCTCCTGCAGAAGCCTTTCACGCCAGCGCAGCTTGCCGAGCGGGTTCGTATGGCGCTCGACGCCCACGCCAACCAGTCGTGATGGTTCGGAGCGCCGTCGAGGGATGAACGTTGCGGTTGTTGCCGCCGTCATCCAGCACGGTGACCGGTTTCTCATCACGCGACGCCAGGGGGGCGTCCACCTGGCGGGCATGTGGGAGTTTCCCGGAGGCAAAGTGGGCTGCGGCGAATCGCACTCCGACGCGCTGCGGCGCGAGATTGTCGAGGAGCTCGATACCGACGTCGCCGTTCACGACCTGGTGTTCGAGACCACGCACGCGTATCCCGATCGAACGGTGACCCTCTTCTTCTATCGCTGCGATCTGCTTGGAATGCCGAAGCCGATGATCGGCCAGGAGATGGAGTGGGTCGCGAGAACCGACCTGTCCTCGCTCCTGTTTCCGCCCGCCGACGTCGAGTTGATCAGGATGTTGATCGAGGCGTGACCACGGCGCGCGAACGCGCGGCGTCGACGTCGACCACGGTACCGGGCTCGATGAAATCCCGGTGAACGTAGCCCAGCGCGATCGGTCCGAACCGGGGAGAATGCGCGGCGCTCGTCACGAAGCCAATCTCCCGATCGCCAGCGAAGATCTTGGCGCCGTGCGGCGGCACAGCGCCTTCCACGTGCAGGCCGACAAGCTTGCGAGCGACGCGCCCGTGGCCGCGATGCAGCACGCGGATGATCACTTCCTGCCCCACGTAGCAGCCCTTTGTCAGCGAGATCGCCCGGTCCTCGATTGCAGCCTCAAGAGGGATGGTATCGGTGCTCATGTCGATTCCGAAGATGGGATATCCCGCCTCGATGCGCGCGGCTTCGAGCGTTTGCGGCGTTGCGGGCACCGCGCCGGCTGAAACCAGCGACGTCGTCAACGCGGCTTCCCGCTGCACGTCGACATAGATCACGTACCCGGGCACCCCGAGCTGATCGATGCGCGCAATGACGACTGGCGCCTCCGCAATCTCGGTGCGTGCGTTCTGATAGTTGGTCCACCTCGCGAAGTCCTCGGTGTAGGGCGTCCCTTTGCGGGGCGCCATCTTCATGAGGATTTGCGGCGCCGTTGGCCCATGCAGCCACACGGAGCGAAGTGAGCCGGCAAGGCTCGCGATCTGCACGTCCTCGGTGAAGTGAAACTGCTCGAGACGTTCGGCCGTCTGCTCGGCGTCCGGTGCCGGCACGTCGAGCAGGAGCATATCGCCCGATTCGAGCACATGCAGGTCGGTAATCATGCGCCCCTGGGGCGTCAGCCATGCGGCGTAGCACCCTCGTCCGGCCGTCAGGGCAGGTATGTCGTTGGTGAGAAGGCCCTGGAGAAACGATGCGCGATCAGGGCCGCTGACCGCGATCTGCCGCCGCTCGGCAATTGCGCCGATTATGGCGCCCTCGCGAAGGGCAGCGTACTCGTCCGGGGAGGTCATTCGAGTTGCTTCTGGACGGGGTGACTAGCTGATACGATTCGAGTGAGATGCGCGCTTTTCATTGTACTTGGACGTTCGTCCTGCTTCTGGCGCTCCCGGCCGCTGCGCAGCAGCCCCAGCCTGCCGCCGCCGGCACCCAGAACACAGTGGGCTACACGGTCTTTCTCCGAGGCGCGCCTGTCGGACACCAGGACGTGAGCGTTCGCGGCGACGCTCAGGGGCTGACCATCAGCGGCCAGGGGCAGATTGCGAATCCCATCGATATCCTCACGCGGCGCGCCGAAATCCGGTACCGCGCCGATCTGTCGCCCGAATCGCTCGTCATCGATTCACGGATCGGCGGCGTCGACATCACGCTGCAAACGGCCTTCAGCAACGGCATGGCAGTGACGCAGGGAGTGCAGGGCGCCGCGCCGATTTCCACGACCGACACGGTCTCGCCGCAGTCGGTCGTCCTGCCGAACATCTTCTTCGGCGCCCATGCGGTGCTCGCGCGCCGCCTCGCCGGCGCGGCGCCCGGCGCCGAGTACCGCGCCTTCGTCGGGCCCGGTCCCGGCGCGCAGGTCGTCCTCCGTCTCCGGAGCGAAACGGCGGAGCAGATGCAGATTGGGACGTCGACGTTCGACGTGCATCACTACGAGCTCGTGTTCGACAACGCCGGCGCCCCGCTGGCGATCCATCTGTACGCGGACAATGTCGGTGCTCTGGTGCGGCTCAACGTTCCTGGGCAGGGCCTCGAGGTCGTTCGCGATGACATCGCTGGATCGATCTCGCGAACGCGCGTCACTTCCAACCCGGGCGACGAAGCCGTCGTCATTCCCGCCACCGGTTTCAATCTCGGCGCCACGCTGACGCGCCCCGCGAACGCGGCGGGCAGGCTGCCTGCCGTCGTGTTGATCGGCGGCGCCGACAGCGACGATCGCGACGGCATGGCGTACGGCGTGCCCGTACTGGCGCAACTCGCGGGCGCCGTCTCGCAAGCCGGCGTGCTCGCGGTGCGATACGACAAGCGTGGCTTCGGGCAGAGCGGTGGGCGGCGTGAGTCCGCCACGATCAACGACCTTGCCGACGATGCGCGCGCGATCGTCAAATGGCTCGGCGATCGCAGGGATGTCGATCCGAAACGTATCGCGGTGCTCGGTCATGGTGAGGGCGCGTGGGTCGCGCTGCTGGCCGCCGCTCGCGACAAGCGGATTGCCGGCGTCGTCTCGATCGATGCGCCATCGACAACCGGGGCGGAGCTGGCGCTCGAACAGCAGCAGCGCGCGCTCGATCGTCTCAAGGCGACGCCTCCGGAACGCGCTCAGAAAATCGAGCTTCAGAAGAAGATCCAGGCTGCGATCATGACCGGCAAGGGGTGGGAAGGCGTGCCGCCCGAGCTCCGCAAGCAGGCCGATACGCCATGGGCGCAGAGCGTTCTTTCGTTCGATCCTGCGAAAGTCGTCGAGGACGTGCGCCAGCCCGTGCTCTTCATTCACGCCGAACTCGATCGCCAGGTCCCCGTCGCGCACGTGGAACGGCTTGTCGATCTCGCGAGGAAAGAGAGCAAGTCGAAGTCGGTCGATGTCGTGACGGTGCGCGGCGTGAATCACCTGTTGGTTCCCGCTGTCACCGGCGAGGCCGACGAACTCGCGTCTCTTCCGGACCTGAACGTCAGCAAGGACGTCTCGAACGCGGTGACCGCCTGGCTCACCAAGGTGCTGGCCCCCCCTCCGCGGCGGTAACCACGAAAGAGGACGACAATGGCGACCCCAGTTCGCACCCGCGACTTGAAGGATAAAAAGAGCCGCGGTGAAAAGATCGCGATGCTGACTGCCTACGACGCCAACATGGCGCGGCTGCTGGACCGCGCCGGCGTCGATGCGCTGCTCGTCGGGGACTCGGTCGGCATGGTGATGCTCGGCTACCAGAACACCGTACCCGTGACGCTCGACGCGATGATTCATCACACGTCCGCCGTCGCGCGGGGAACAGAGCGGGCGCTCGTCGTCGCCGACATGCCGTTTCTCACCTACCAGGTAACCGTCGCTGATGCGGTCCGCAACGCGGGGCGCCTGCTGCAGGAAGGCGGCGCGGCCGCGGTGAAGCTCGAGGGCGGACGTGCCGTGATCGACGTGGTCAAGCGTCTCGTCGACGTTGGCGTGCCTGTAATGGGACATCTCGGTCTGCTGCCGCAGTCGGTCCACCAGGTGGGCGGATTCGTTCGTCAGGCCACCAACCCGCGCGATGCCGACGTACTTCTCGTCGATGCCCTGGCACTCGAGGAGGCCGGCGCATTTTCAATCGTGCTCGAGGCCATCCCTTCGGACGTCGCGCGGACGGTGACCGCAGAGTTGACGATTCCAACAATCGGTATCGGGGCCGGGCCCGATTGCGACGGTCAGGTGCTGGTCAGCCACGACATGCTCGGACTCTTCGACGGGTACGTGCCGTCCTTCGTGAAGCAGTACACCCGGCTCAACGAGACCGTCGTTGCCGCCGCGCAGGCGTACGTCGAGGACGTCAAAGCGGGCCGGTACGCACGGCCGGCCTCGACAGTTGCGGACGTCCCGACCGCATGAAATGCCGCTCGCGGTAATCGAATCGATTCATCGATTACGGAACCACCTGGCGGACCTGAAAGGTCCGCGCCGCATGGAGATGGCGGGGGCCCGAGCCGACCGTCCAGGCGTCGGCCTGGTGCCGACGATGGGCGCGCTTCACGCGGGCCACAAGCGCCTCATCGATCTGGCTCGTGCCGAGTGCGACGCCGTCGTGGTCAGCATCTTCGTCAATCCCATGCAGTTCGATCGCGAAGATGACCTCCAGAAGTACCCGCGCACGCTGGAATCGGACATCGAGCTGTGCGCTTCCTCGGGCGTCGATGTGGTGTTTGCGCCCTCGACCGCAGAGATGTACCTTGTGCCGCTGAATTGCACCGTTGATGTCGGCCGCGTCGCAGATCACATGTGCGGGCGTAACCGCCCCGGTCATTTCCGCGGTGTCGCGACGGTCGTCATGAAGCTGTTTCAGATCGCGCAGCCCGAACGCGCCTACTTCGGTGAGAAGGATGCGCAGCAGCTTGCGGTGATCCGCCATCTGGTGTCGGATCTGAATGTGCCGGTCGAGATCGTTGCGGTCCCCACCGTGCGCGAGGCGGACGGTCTTGCGCTCAGCTCGCGGAACCAGCGACTGACACCCGAAGAACGCCGCGTCGCGCCAGCCTTGTACGAGGCGCTTGGCGTTGCCCGGCAGCAGATTGCGGCGGGGGTTATCGACACTGCCCTGATTCGCCAAGCGGCCATGCGTGTCATCGAACAGCGTCAGGGGATCAAGCTCGAATACCTCGAAATCGTCGAGGCCGGCGAGATGCAGCCGGTCGAGCACGTCGACCGGCCGGTGATCGTGGCTGGCGCAATATGGGTAGGCTCGACACGACTTATCGACAACGCGCTGTGCGCGCCTCCGCCTGCCGCGCCGAAGCGGACAGGCGAAGGCGGGTCATAATTACGCTGATGAGAAGAGCCGTCAGCGCGGTCCTCGCTTGCGCGGTTCTCAGCATGGTTGCAAACGGCCAGACAGTTTCTCCGGGCGCCAAGGGAATCACGCAGGTTCCAGGAATCCGTGTTGGCCACTTTACGCTGCCGGGCGGTTTGACCGGATGTACGGTCGTACTCGCCGACGGCGATGGTGCCGTCGGCGGTGTTGCACAGCGCGGAGGCGCTCCTGGTACGCGCGAGACCGATCTTCTGGATCCGCTGAACCTCGTGGAGCGCGTGAATGCGATCGTGCTCTCAGGCGGCAGCGCGTTCGGCCTCGACGCCGCGCAGGGTGTCTTGAAGTACCTGGAAGAAAAAAACATCGGCTACAAGACGAACGCCGGTGTCGTGCCGATCGTCCCGTCCGCGATCCTGTTCGACCTTGGCTTCGGCGGCAACAAGACGAGGCCCACGGCGGACTGCGGCTACAAAGCCGCGAATGCAGCGACGAACGGCGCGGTCGCGGAAGGAAACGTAGGTGCCGGCGCTGGCGCGACCGTCGGCAAGATCGGGGGCGGCCGGAGGCCAATGAAAGCAGGCATCGGATCAGCGGCGATCGTGCTGCCGAGCGGCCTCATTGTCGGCGCGATTGTCGCGGTGAACGCCGTCGGCGACATCATCGACCCCATGACCGGCAATGTAGTCGCAGGAGCACGCAACCCGGACGGCAAGCTCGCCGATGCTCGCAAGCTGATTCGATCGGGCGCGCAAGCCGCGCCTCCTCGGCCCGGCGAAAACACGACGATCGGCGTCGTCGCCACGAACGCCAGACTGACGAAGGCACAGGCGAGCCGCATGGCGTCGATGGCTGACGACGGATTGGCGCGTGCGCTGTACCCCTCGCACACGCTGAGTGACGGCGATACCGTGTTCGCGCTCGCGACCGGAGGCTGGAACGGTAACGCCGACGTCAGCATCGTCGGTGCTCTCGCGGCGGACGCGATGTCTGAGGCCATCGTCCGCGCTGCGGTGATGGCGAAGAGCTCCGGCGGTCTCCCCGCTGCCGTTGACATCGGCAGCGTCCCTGCACGCTTCAAATGATGAGTGCTGAATGCGAATGCTGATTGGAGCAGTCAGCATTCGAAATTCGTCATTCAGCATTTCTCAATGAATCTCCAGCTCACCCTGCTCGTCGTCTACTCCGCAGGCGTCATTGCGCTCGGTCTGTGGACGTCGCGGCTGATCCGCGGCAGCAGCGACTTCTTCGTGGCCGGCCGTCGCCTCGGCGCCGGCCTCATCTTTGTCTCGATGATCGCGGCGAATATCGGCGCGGGGTCCACCGTTGGCGCCGCGGGGCTCGCCTATCGCGACGGGATCAGCGCATGGTGGTGGGTCGGGTCGGCAGGCCTGGGATCGATCGTGTTTGCGCTTTCGGTGGCTCCGCGCTTGTGGCGGATCGCGAAAGAACACGACTTCTACACCACGGGCGACTATCTGGAGTTCCGTTACGGCGTTGCCGTCCGCGCGGTTGCCGTGTCGCTCGTCGGTCTCGGATCGCTGGCGCTGCTGGCAGGGCAACTCATCGCAGGTGCGGCGATCCTGAACGTCATTACCGGCGCTCCGCGCTGGGTGGGGGCGCTCGTCGGTGGCGGGGTGATGACGATCTATTTCACTGCCGGCGGCCTGCTCGGGTCGGCCTGGGTCAACACGCTGCAGCTGATCGTGATGATGACCGGCTTCGCGATCGCGTTGCCGATGGTGTACACGATCGATGTTGTCCGACAGCTCGTCGACCCATCGATTCCTGCCTCCTTCATGGAGTTCACGTATTCCTCGGGGCCCGGATCGGGGTGGACGCTGCTGGCGTTGACGGGGCCAGCATTCATCATTTCACCGGGGCTGATTCAGAAATCATGGGGCGGCGCGAACGAGCGCGCGGTGCGGACAGGCGTGCTGCTGAACGCCGCCGTACTCCTTGTGTTTGCCTTCGTGCCGGTGCTGTTCGGCATTGCGGCGCGCGGAATGATCCCCGCCATCACCGATCCGAATGCAGTGCTTCCCACGGTGCTCACGCGCCAGCTTCCTCCCTGGCTTGGCGCAATCGCGCTGTCCGCGGTCTTCTCCACGGAGGTGGACACCTGCGATGCAATCCTCTTCATGATCTCGACATCAGCCTCGAAGGATCTCTACAAACGGTTCCTGCGGCCGGAGGCGTCGGACGCGATGCTTCTCCGGGTGGCGCGGCTGACCGCGTTCGCCGGCGGCATGATCGGGGTACTGCTGGCGATTGTGCTGCAGACGGTCATCGGAGCGGTGACGATCTTCTATTCGCTGCTTGTCGTCACACTCTTCGTGCCGATCATCGGAGGCGTCTACGTGCCGCGTGCTCGGTCCCGCGAAGCGCTCGCGGCAATCTGCACAGGCGTACTCACGCTCTTCATCGTGCGCTTCACGCTGTTGGCGCACTACCCTTGGCTCGACCCGACGGTGTCAGGGTTGATTGCGGCAACGATTGCCTTTGCCAGCACTCTGGCAGTGCGGCGCGGACCCTTCGGGTCCGCGAGGCGAGCCTGACCCTTCGACAGGCTCAGGGTCATCCCGAGCTTGGTCGAGGGATGAAAGGCTCGCCCCGCATTTGATTCACGATAGGATCTGGTTCGCTAATGAAGACTCATCGCATTGCAGTGCTGGCCGGCGACGGGATTGGCAAGGAAGTAATCCCCGCCGGCGTCGAGGTGCTCAACGCCGCGGCGACGTACGGCGGCTTCAAGCTCGACTTCGCACAGTTTCCCTGGGGCTGCGACTTCTATCTGCGGCACGGCCGCATGATGGACGCGGACGCCGTCGACCAGCTCCGGACGTTCGACGCGATCTACCTCGGCGCAATCGGCGACCCGAAGGTACCCGACCATATCTCCGCCGGCGAGCTGCTGCTGCCGCTGCGGCGTCGGCTGGTGCAGTACGTGAATCTGCGCCCGGTCCGGCTGCTGCCCGGGATCGCTTCTCCGCTTGCCGGACGCGGCGCGGCCGACATCGACATCGTCTGCGTCCGTGAAAACTCCGAAGGTGAATACTGCGGCCTGGGCGGGCGCGTGCACACCGGCACGCCAGACGAGCTCGCTGAACAGACCGGCATATTCACGCGCCGCGGGATCGAACGGATCGCCCGTTACGGGTTCAAGATGGCCGCATCGCGCCCGCGAAAACTGCTGGCGAGCGCGACGAAATCAAATGCGCTCCAGCATTCGATGATGCTCTGGGATGAAGTGGTCGAGCAGGTCTCGAAGGAGTTTCCCGACGTGACCTATCGCAAATACCACGTGGATGCCCTGGCGGCACGGATGATTACGCATCCGCAGACGCTCGACACGATCCTCTGCTCGAACCTGTTCGGAGACATCCTCAGCGACATCGGCTCCGCCATTTCGGGCAGCCTCGGCGTGGCCCCGAGCGGCAACATCAACCCCGAGCGAACCACGCCGTCGATGTTCGAGCCGATTCACGGCTCAGCGCCAGACATCGCTGGCAGAGGGCTCGCCAATCCGGTTGGTGCCATCTGGGCCGGCGCCATGATGCTCGATCATCTGGGCGAGCGCGTCGCACACGATCGTGTGCTCACCGCGATCGAGCGCGTGTTTGCCGACGGCCAGATCAAGACGGCCGACCTGGGCGGGCGCGCGACGACGACGCAGATGGGGGCCGCGATCGCGCACGCGCTCACGGAGGAAAGCCGACAGCCAGCTTGAGAGCCGCATACTCCGGGTGGACGCTCCCGTCCGCGCATCGAACGACGAGCGCCGGCTCCGTCCACGTCCGATCGCGCATGTGAGACGGAAGATCGGCCGCGCGCATCATCGCAAACAGGTCGATCAACGGAGGATCCCCTTCCCTGAAGATCACTGGCCGCCTGCGGACAATCGCCAGGTTCGCATCCGCGGCGGCCCGTTCGACACGCCCCAGTTGGTCTTCTGGAAAGGCACAGGCAAACACTCCTCCGGGCGCGAGGTGTCTTGCGGCAACGCCTGCGTAGTCATTGATGTCCCCTCGAAGCTCAAAGCGGCACGCCACCTTCTGCGGATGGTCCGCTTCGAGCCCAGCGCCCACGGGAAAATACGGCGGGCTGCCGAGGATCAGATCAAATTGCTCATCCGGCCCAAGCACGTCCTCGCTTCGAAAGTCCGCGTGGCGAATCTCGTATCGATCGATCAGGCCGTTATACGCCGCTGACTTCTTTGCGAGGCGAATGCTCTCCTCCTGTGCTTCGATCGTCACGAAACGGGCGCCCCGCAAGCGCCACGCCGCCATCATCCCGACCGACCCGATTCCCGAGCCGAGATCGAGCACACGCGCAGGCGAGGGCACCCAGGTCGTCCCGTACCAGGCGGTCAGCACGTCGTCTGTCGAAAACCTGTGACCGTCGCGGAGCTGGAATACCCGGAAATGGCCGCTTATGGCGTCGAGGGTTTCGTCCGCGGCAACCTCAGGCATCACGTGCGCACCCGGCGGAACAACCCCGGGTATCGCCCATCCTTTGAAATGCCTCTCCATCTTTTCAGCAGGCAGCCGGCAGCTGGCAGCAGGCAGGAAAGACCCGAGCGCTTACTGCCAGCTGCAGGCTGCCAGCTGCCTGCTACGAACAGGGTACCATTGAGGTGATGGCGAGATCGGTGCCCGCACACGTGACGAGCGGCGTGAGCGCCCGCCTCTCTGCATTCGTCGTCGAGCGATTTCCTTTTGCGCTTGCGGCGGTCCAGCGGGCTCTCGAACGCTGCGAACCGCAGCCCGGCGAACGCGAATCTGGAGGGCGAGTCCCTGCGGACCCGCCGACACGACTCGAGGCGTTCCGCAAGGCTTTTGGACATGAGCTGCGGCGTCAGTTCGAGACCGATGAGGTAAAGGACCTTCCAGAGACGACGCCAGGAGTCAGCGCTGAACGGCGATGGGAGAGTGCCGTCGCAGAGCTGGTGGAGGCGTGTGACGACTTTCTCGCGCGCGAAGTCATCGCATCGTCAATTACCGCTGAAGAGAAGCTCGAGATCATGCGCGGCATGGTACTGATGCGCGCACTCGACAATCGCCTGAAACAGTTCTACCTGCAGAGCGAAGTCAAGTACGGCAACGCCGGCATCCAGGGCAAGGGGTTCCGGTCGCTCGGCCAGGAAGCGATCTACGCCGCGGGCATACGGTTGCGCCGCGGAGCCGCGTATCGAGACGCCGATGGCGGATGGCACGGCGACGTGATTTGCCCCCTCATTCGCGACAACGCACTCGTCCTCGCGATGCGTCTCGAGCCGCGCACGATCCGCATGATCCTGAACGCGCAGATGGGCAAGGCGGGCCCGCCGATGGACGGCAAGGACATCCACGTCGCGGACATCGGCTGGGGGATCTTCCCGCCGACCGCACCGCTCGGAATCAATCCCGTCAATATCGCAGGCGTCGCGATGGCGTTTGCACGAGAGGGCTCTGAGCGCGTTGCGGTTTCGCTGATCGGCGAGGGGGGTGCGTCGCTCGGCGAATGGCACGAAGCCATAAACGCCTGCGCGGTGCGCAAGCTGCCGGCCGTCTTCTGCGTCCAGAACAACCAGACGGCGCTGTCGACGCCGGTGTCCGACCAGTCAGCCGTCCGCGTGTTTGCTGACAAGGCGGCCGGCTACGGCGTGCCGGGCATCACGGTCGACGGAACCGATCCGGAGGCGATTGCGGCAGCATTCACATGGGCCGGCGATCGCGCACGCGCAGGAAAAGGCCCAACGCTGATTGAGCTCGTGGCCATGCGCATGTGCGGACACGCGCATCACGACGACATGCTTTATCTCGGCAAGGAGCCGCCGATCTCGTGGGACTGCGCGCCGGTCGGCGAAGGCGCGTACGTCGACCGCGAGCGGTACGAGTTCTGGTCGAGGAAGGATCCAGTCGCCAGCTACGCCGCGAAGCTGACCGACGAGGGGTTGATGCGCACCGGTGACCTCGAGAAGTTCAAGCGCGACGCCGAGGCGATGGTGGAAAAGGAAGCGCGGGCAGTTATCGAGGCGCCGTGGCCGGAGGCCTCGCAAGCCGGCGTCGGTGTCTTCGCCAACGAGCCACCGCGAGTGCGCGTTGAGCCCCTTGAGCCTTCTGAGCGCTTGAAGGTCGATCTGAACCCCGCACTTCCCGACCTGGATCCCGGCCTTCCTTTTGGCAAGAAGGGGACGACCTTCCTCGAGGCGGTGATGGCCGGCGTTGGCGACGCGCTCCGAGCCGACCCGCGAGTGTTCGTCTACGGCGAGGACATCGGTGGACAGTACGGCGGCGCGTTCCTTCTTCTTCGGCCGCTGCTGAAGGAATTCGGCGACCGCATCATCAACTCACCCATTGCGGAAAATGCGATCTTCGGCATAGCCGTCGGCGCGGCCATCGCGGGCCAGCGCCCCATCGCGGAGGTCCAGTTCAACGACTTCGTCGCGACCGGGTTCAATCAACTGGTGAACAACGCCGCGAAGCAGCGCTACCGCTGGGGCGCATCGATCCCGATGGTCGTGCGTATGCCATGGGGAGGATTGCGCCATGCGGGCCCGTATCACAGCCAGAACACCGAGGCGTGGTTCTACCGCACCCCAGGCCTGAAGATCGTCGTGCCCTCGACGCCGCAGGACGCGCGCGCCTTGATGGCGTCCGCAATCGCCGATCCCGATCCGGTTCTGTATTACGAGCACATCGCTCTGTACCGCGATCCGCGCATCAAGCAGGCGCTGCCATCGGAAGCTCCGGATCCGCTTCCACTCGGCAAGGCGGCGCTGCGGCGGGCGGGCGACAACCTCGCGATCATTTCATACGGCGCATACGTGCACGTCGGGATGCGCGTGGCAGAGAGGCTTGCGAAGAACGGTATCGAGGCAAGCGTGCTCGACTTACGGTCGCTCGCGCCGCTCGACAAGGACGCGCTCCTTGCCGTTGCGCGTCATTGTAGCAAGGTGCTGATCATCCACGAGGACACGCGCACGGGCGGCATTGGCGAGAGCTTGGCCGCGATCATCCAGGAGGAGGCGTTCGAGTCGCTCGACGCGCCCGTCCGGATCGTCGGCGCGCTCGACACGCCGGTTCCGTATTCGCCTCCGTTGGAGGAATTCTTCCTGCCGTCCGAGGAGCAGGTGGAACGGGCTGCAAGATTGCTAGTGGCCTA
>DAIRVG010000005.1:0-19041 GCA_036802945.1 Vicinamibacterales bacterium | reverse complement strand
TTACAGAGTTACTCATACCTCAGCGCTTCTATCGGGTCCATTCTCGCCGCACGAATCGCGGGAACCAGCGAGCTGACGAGTCCGACCACCACCAGAATCGCGGTACAAATCCCCAGCAGCTCCAGCGACAAGATCATATGGATGTCGGCTGAACGGCTCGTGTCGTCGAGGAGTTCCGACAGAAACGGGCGGGGGCTGAACATCCAGACAAGGACGTACGAGATCACCACGCCCGCGGCACCTCCCGCGAACGTCGTCACAAGCCCTTCGAGCAGAAACTGAAGCAGGATCGCGCCGCGGCGGGCCCCCAGTGCCTTACGCAGTCCGATCTCGCGCGTGCGCTCGGTCACCGACACGAACATGATGTTCATCACGCCGACGCCGCCGATCGCGAGCGTCAGCACGCCGATGAAGGTGAGCACGAGCTTCAAGCCAAGCACGATCGGTCCGACGATTTTTTGAGTATCGGCCGACCCGAACGTGCGGACCGCCCTGTCGTCGGCCGGATTGAATCGGAACCGGCTCGCCAGGAGGTTCTTCACGTCCGCGGTCGCCCGCGCGTCGAGGGTCGGGCTCACTGCCTGATACACGATGATGTCGAGATACTCGGTGTTCCACAAATGACCGGCGGTCGTGTAGGGAATAAAGACCGACTCCTTGTCCGGACTGTTATAGGACGACAGCTGCACCTTCTCGTGCTGCACGCCGATGACCTCGAACCGCATCCCCTTGATCCGCATCGTGTGACCGACGGGCGGCACGTTGCCGAACATCTTCCGCGCGACCTCGCTGCCGAGAAACACGACGCGCCGCTGTAACCGGACATCCTCCGCGTCGATGAAGCGGCCCGCGGCGGCGCGCTGGCTTCGCATCGATGCGTAGGATGGCGCGACCCCACGAGTCAAATACGTGGACTGCTTGTCTTCCCATGCAAGGGGCGCCTGCTGGGCATACTCGGGACTCCACTGCTTGACGAACGGGATCTGACCCACGGCTTCCGCGTCGGCAAACCTGAACCGGATGCGCCGGCCGGCGCGTTCCCCGCCCGCCTGCATGCTCGTCTGGCCGCCGAACAGCACCGAGACACCATCGCCGAACGCACCATGGAATCCGCGGACCAGCGCCTCGTCAAACCCGTTGCCGTAGGCCAGCAGCATCACCACGGACACGATGCCCCACGAGATACCCAGTGTTGACAGCCCGACCCGAACCCGGTTCCGGAACAGACCGGTGAAGGCGTCGCGTGCGATCTCTCGAAGGACCCGCTTCGTCATGACTCGAATCGGAGGGCTTCCACAGGCGGAAGGTGCGCGGCGCGGCGGGCGGGATACGTCGACGTGACCACGCCGACGAAGACGAGGGCGGCGACTGCACCCACGCCCGCCTGCCAGGTGAGGATCATTCCCTCGAAACGCGTGGGCATCGGCGCGAGGTTGATCAACGCACAAAGGCCAAACGCGACGAGGAAACCGGCTGTTCCGCTCAGCAGCGTGAGGATAAATCCCTCCAGAAAGAACTGGCGCTGAATCTGGGCGGTCGTCGCGCCGAGCGCCTTCCGGATGCCGATCTCGCGCGTGCGCTCGCGGACGGCGACGAGCATGATGTTCATCACGCCAAGTCCGCCGAGGCTCAGGGTCACGAGCCCCACGATGGTGAAGAAGTCCTTCATCGTCTGAACCATCCGGCCGAACATGATCGACTCGAGCGACGTGTCCCACACTCGGACCGCGTCGCGATCCGCCGGATTGAACCCGTGTTCCTGAGCGATGATGCGGCGGATCTCGCGTTCGAGCGGCCAGTCGATGTCCTCGATGCGCCCTGTCCGATTGTTCAGGATGGTCGGGAGCTGCGCGACGACGTGGTCCTTTGGCGCCACGATGATTTCCGAGAGGACGCCGTCGGGCATGCCGGGTCGCGGGAAGTCACGCGCCATCGCCGAAAAGGGAACGAACACCTTGTCATTGTCCCGCCCGTTGTAGGCGCTGTCCTGATCCTTCTTGCGGATGCGGCCGATGACGGAGTACGGAATCCCATTCAACTGCACGGTCTCGCCGATGCTGTTGCGCGTGCCGAACAGCTGCTTTGTCGAATCCGACCCCAGTATCGCGACGCGCCGCGCCTCGGATTGGTCGGCGTCGCTGAACGGTCGTCCGCGGTCGACGTCGATCGTGCGGATCTCCTGGTATTGCGGCTCGATGCCGTCAACTGTGATTGCCCCCGCGTTGTAGGAGCTCTTGACGTTGATCGCGCCGCGTTGAATCTCGGCGCTGACGACTGCGATCATCGTTGACTGGGTCTGCAGCGCCCGGACATCGTCAACCGTGAGAAGAATCTGTCGGCCCGCTCGCGCGCCGCCAGCCTGCATTCCGGTCCGCACGCCCCACACGATCGCGATGTTCCTGCCAAGCTCCATCAACACCTTCTCGTTGCCGCGGCGAAAGCCCTCGCCCGTAGCGGAGAGAATGACGACGGAGATGACGCCCCAGAGAATGCCGAACATGGTGAGGAAGCTGCGCAGCTTGTTCGCGCGCAGGTTCAGCACCACCTGCCGGAATACCTCGAGCATCTCAGTTGGGAAGAACGACTTTGTCGCCCGGGTTCACGCCTCGCACGACCTGCATCTTCGTGCCGTTGCCGATGCCGACCTGGACGGGCACGCGCTTTCGTCCCGTGCGCGATGACGCATCGACGAGATCGACAAAGGAATTGCGGCGATCGTCGTAGAAGACACCCGCCTCTGGCATGAGTACCGAGTTGGGGAACTCCTCCAGGATGATCTCCGCGTTCGCGGTCATGTTCGCCTTCAGTTCCTTGCCAGGGTTGTCGATCGACACTTTCACCTCGAACGTCGTCACGTTGTCTTTGTCGACGCCGATCGGCGAGATTTGCGTGACGCGCCCCTGGAACACGCGGTCGCGAAACGTTTCCGTCGTGATGTTTGCCGGCTGGTCGATGCGGACGCGGCCGATGTCTGCCTCGTCCACTCTCCCGCGGACGAACACGCGCTCGATATCCCCGAGGGTGAACACGAGGGTGCCATTGGCGCCTAGATTGAGGATCGACGACACGGGGCTCCCGATTTCGACGTCACGCGTCAGCACCGTTGCCCGAATCGGGGCCTTGATCGTCGCGTTCGCGAGCTCTTCTTCCGCGCTTTCCAGCGCCGCGCGCGACTGCGCGACGTTCGCGATCGCTTCGGTCACCCTGGCGCGGCTGATCACCAGCTGACCCTGGGCGGCCGCTTGCCGGTTCAACGCCTGCTCGAACCCGTTTCTGGCTTCATCGAGGCTCGACTGCGAGACCAGCTTCTGATCGAAGAGCTGCTGCGCGCGCACCGAATTCCGCTTTGCAAACTCGACGTCCGGTGACTGCGCCTCGATCTCGTTCTTCTTCAACTGCGCGTCCGCGGCCTCGTGCGCCGCTTCGGCCCCCTGCAGATTGGCGCGGGCCTGACGGAGGCGTGCAGTAAGATTTTCGCGATCGAGTTCCGCGAGCACCTGGCCGGGCTGTACGAGCTGGTCGACGTCGACGTACAGCTTTTCGATGATGCCGTTCGCCTTCGACTTGATTTCGACCTTGGTGATCGGCTCGACCCGGCCGGTTGCGACGACCGACCGCCGCATCGTGCCGCGCTCGACGACCGCGATCTGTGCCGGATCGAGTGTGGTCGAGGCACCGGTCAGCGCCGAAATGCCCCAGACGGTGCCTGCCAGAATCAGGACGAGGGCGACGAGGAACGTGCGGTTGCGGGATTTCTTCGTAGGCACGTTGGTTTTTACGGACCGGACGGGAAAAGGGTTTCAATGACACACATGTGGATTCTGCGCACGTTGAACGACGGCGAGCCCGAAAAGACGTTCCGCATCATGCCGGGGGGCGTCCGGACGCTCGGGCGTGCGACCGGGGCCGATTTCAGCCTCGACGGCGCGCTCGTATCCCGTATCCACTGCCGTCTCGTCGCGCTTCCAGGCGGCGAACTGGAAGTCCGCGACCTCGAAAGCACCAACGGGACATTCGTCAACGGAAAGCGCGTGCAGACCGCGAGGCTGGCATCAGGCGATCGGATTCTGATCGGGAGGGTCGAGCTCGTCGCCGTGCGCGATGGCGATTAGCCACCGAGGTCACGAAGATGGGGTGAACCACGAAGATCACCAAGGTCACGAAGATTTAGAACACAAAGGATCTATTTTTCTTTGTGCTCTAACCTTGGTGTCCTTTGTGAGCTTTGTGGTTTAACTCGTCTTTGTGGCCTTCGTGGCGAGGTACTCCGCGACAAACGGATTCGTCTTCTTCTCTCGTCCAATCGTGGTGTCCGGACCATGGCCCGGATGCACGATACGGTCGTCCCCAAGTGGAAACAGGACTTCGGTAATCGACCGCATCAGCGTCGCGTAGTCGCCGCCAGGCAGATCGGTTCGTCCAATCGATCCGGCGAAGAGCGTGTCGCCGACGAATAGATCCGTTGCCGCGGATCCTTTCTTCCCAATCTGCAGGCAAACGCCGCCCGGGGAATGGCCCGGCGTGTGGTGCAGACGCACGTCGTAATCGCCGAAATGGAGCGGCGTCAGGTCGTAGAACACGTCGACTGGCGGCTGCTTCCGAGTCTTGAAGCCGAACATCGCCCCCTGCTGTTCGATCGCGTCGTACAGAAGGAGGTCGTCCTGATGCAGATACACGGGAACATCGAGCGCTTCCTTGGCGGTGCCTACGCCGGTGATGTGATCAATATGGGCGTGCGTCAGCAGGATGTACTGAACCTGCAAGTCGTGGTCGCGGACCGCTGCAAGCAGTCCGTCCACCTCGTCACCCGGATCGATGATCACCCCTTCACGGGTTCGCTCGCATCCGACGACAAACCCGTTCTTGTAGAACGGGGCCTCTGCGCGGACTTCGAGGATCATTCACTACAATCCTACACATGATTGTGTGTGTCCTCGACGACCTGCTCTTCTCGGTGAAGATTTCCACGGCCGCAAAGGCGATCGGGGCCGACATCTACTTCGAGCGGACACCCGGGGCGGCAGTGGACCGGATCAAGGAGAAGCAACCTACGCTGGTGATCCTCGACCTGAACAGTTCAAGGCTGCACCCGATGAGCGTGATCGCGGAATTGAAGACCGACCCGCGGACGAAGGCGATCCGCACGCTTGGCTTCGTGTCCCATGTGCAGACCGACACGATTGCCGCCGCGCGCGAGGCTGGAATCGACGAAGTGCTCGCGCGCTCGGCGTTCGCGGATCGTTTGGGGGAAATTCTGAAAGGCTAACGCGAAAACCACCAGACCACCGCCGCGATCCCCAGCAGAATCACGACAGTCATGATCAGGATGCCGCCGATATTGCTCGAACGCGGCTCATCGTCCGGTTCGTCACCGAACATTCCTCGCGCGTCGAGAATGGCACCGGCGCTTCGAAGCCCGGCGGCAAACGCGGCGGAGCTCTGATACCGGCTGTCCGGATTCGGCGCGACGGCCTTCAACACCACTTCGTCCAGCTCGGGCGGGACGTGGGGATTGGTGGCGCTCGGCGCGGCTGTGCCGCGATGCAGCGGACGCTTCCCAGTGAGCATCTCGAACAGCACCGCGCCCACAGAATAGATGTCGGAGCGCTCGTCCGAGGGCAGGCCCCGCGCCTCTTCAGGCGAATCGTAATCGTGAAGCCGCGCGTCGGTCGAGGAAGCGAAGCCCTCGCGGCACGCGAGCGCAAACGCCGGGATCTTCGCGTGCCCCTTTGCCGTGATGACGACCGACTCGGGACTCAGGCCGCCGTGCACGTAGCCGCACGCATGCGCGTCCGCAACGGCGTCTGCCATCTGAACGGCGAGGTCCAACGCGCGCCGCACGTTGATCGGCCGCCCACCCATTTCGGATCGCAGCGACTGACCCTTGAGGAACTCGAACACGAGATAGATGCGTCCCTCGTGCTCGCCGACGTCGAACAGGGTGGTGACGTTTGGATGGGAGAGCGCCGCGAGACCGCGGGCGTTACCGATGAACTCCTCGCGCGCGTCGGGAGCGGTGAACCCCGGCGGAAGGAGCCGCACCGCGACCGTGCGGCCAAGCTTCGTGTCGCGCGCGCGAAACAATTCGCCCGGTCCGGCAGGCTCCAGCCGTTCGAGCAGGTTGTAGTGCGCGACGACCGCGAGAGGGCCGGGGATCGCGTCGCTCATGCAGTCTTCTGCTCGATGACGGTCTGCACCAGCTCCTTGGCGTCGCCGATCTGCTCGAGCACGATCGCGATGTCGAGCATGGGTCGCCCGGGCATCCGCGTGCTCTGGCAGTAGACGCCGTGCTGGCCGATCATCGCCAGTGCATCGGTGAGCAGATCGAGCGCGACGGCAAGCCGCCCCCGCCCCGATCCCATCATCGTTTCGTGCACTTCGAGAGCCTGCCGGTGCTTGTCCAACGCGCTCATCATCAACCTTTCTTCGGCGGCCGCGCCGGACGGATCTCGACGCGACTCGGAAGACTGCGCGACGGATGCGCCAGGAGATCGGTCACGACCTCGGCCACGTCCTCGGGCGCCAGCTTCCAGTCCTGGCCGCTCAGCTGCTGACCGCTGAACGCCGTGTTCACCGAGCCCGGCATCACGTACGCGACGCGAATGCCGTCGTGCCTGACCTCCTGCATCAGCGATTCGCTGAAGGCATCGAGGCCCGACTTCGAGGCGCAGTACGCAGCCCCGTCGGGAAATGCGTTCTTCCCGGCAAGGCTGCTGATGTTGATGATCCATCCGCCGCCGCGCGTGCGCAGGTGGGGCAGTGCCGCGTGACAACAATAAAAGACACCGGTGAGATTGGTGTCGATGACGTCGTGCCACTGCTCGACCGACATCTCCGACACCGGCGTGAAGACGCCGACCCCGGCGTTGTTGATGAGCACGTCGATCCCGCCGAAGCGCGACACCACCGCATTCAGCATGCGTTCGACGTCTTCGTACTTGCGCACATCGGCGATTTGCGCGATCACAGAACCACCGCGCGCAACGGACTCCAACTCGCGCGACGCGTCCGCAAGGTGCTTTTCACTGGTTCCCGTGATCATCACACTGGCGCCGCGCGCCAGGAGCGCACGAGCAATCGCGAGTCCAATTCCGCGCGATCCGCCGGTCACGACCGCGCTCTTGCCCGTAAGTGTCGACATGACGACTACGCCCGCCTCCGCGCCACACGCTTCGGCGCGCCAAGTAGAATACTCCACCGAATCATGACGACCGTCGCGATCATCGGCGCGGGTGACATCGGCGGCGCGTGCGCGCAGGCGCTCGCGGCCCGCGATCACGTCAGTCACATTCTTGTGATTGATTCGACCGCGAAGGCGGCCTCCGGTAAAGCACTCGACATCAGGCAGTCAGGCGCTATCGGGGGCTTCCACACGCAGCTGAACGGCACCGACGACTGGTCGCACGCGACGGGCTGCGCAGTGTGCGTGATTGCAGACCGGTTCGCGCCCGGATCGCCAGAGTGGCGGGGGGAAGAGGGGCTCGCAATGATCAGGCAGCTCGCACCGGCCTGCGAAATTGCGCCGCTGGTCTTCGCGGGAGTGATGCAGGGCGATCTCATTGTGGCCTCTGTGCGCGAGGCACGTGTCGAGCGCCGCCGGGTGATCGGATCGGCACCTGAGGCGCTGAGCGCTGCGATCGCGGCGATCGTCGCGATGGAAGCCGGGTGCTCACCCGATGAAGTGTCGCTGGCGGTGCTTGGCGCGCCACCGGGGTCGTTCGTCGTTCCGTGGAGCGACGCATCGATCGGTGGTTACGCCCTCGACCGGGCCCTGTCTCAGGTGCAGCTTACCCGCATCGAGGGGCGCGTCGCGCGCTTGTGGCCGCCCGGCCCGCATACGCTCGGCGCCGCGGCGGCGCGAACCGTTGAAGCAATCCTCGATTCGTCGCGCCGGTCGTACAACGTGCTCACCGTGCTGAGCGGCGAGTTCGGCGTGCGCGACCGCGTGGGCACTCTGCCCGCCCTCCTGGCGTCCCACGGCATCGTCCAGACACGTGTACCGTCCCTGAACACGCGCGAGCGAGTCCAACTCGACACCGCACTCAGCGTCTGATAGCTGGAGCCGTTCGGGATTCGTGGTTCGGGGTTCGGGATTCGGGACTCGGGACTCGGAATTCGCAACTCGCAACTCGCAACTTGCATCACCGCCGTATAGGATCGCTTTGTGAGGAAGCTCGCGTGCCTTGGCGTTGGGTTGGTCCTGCTGACGGTCTCAAGCCGCGCTGCATTACCGGCGATCGATGCAGACCGCCTCCTTGATCACATCAAGGTTCTCGCATCCGATGAGATGAAAGGGCGGGCGGACGGCGGTCCTGAGCTGAATCGGGCGGCCGATTACATCGCAGAGCAGTTCAAGAGTATCGGGTTGATTCCGGGCGGCGACGTGTCCTCCGACCTGTCCCCCGAAGCGCGGAACTCGAAGACGGAGGCGCTGGCCGTCAAAGCGGGAGACCGCGGCTGGTTCCAGCCCTTCGAGCTGGTGGCCGGACTCGCCGTTGGACGCGGCAACTCGCTCGTCGTGTCGGACCGTGGGCGATCGGTCAACCTCGTCCTTGGATCCACGTACTACCCGCTGTCGACGGTTCCGAATGAGTCCCCCGAGACCCCCTCGCAGCAGCTGGAGAGTCTGCCGCTGGTGTTTGCCGGATTCGGCCTCTCGGCGGCGCAGGCCAGCTATGACGACTACGCTGGCCTTGACGTGTCGGGCAAAGCCGTTCTCATCTTCAGTCACGAACCGCAAGAGGCCGATCGAAACAGCCCATTGAATGGAAACCGGCCGATGCCGGAATCGACGCTCTACAGAAAAGCAGAAACCGCCCACAATCGGGGAGCGCGCGTCCTGCTTGTCGTTTCGGATCCGTCGCACACGACCGACGAAGGTCTGTACCACTCCTTCGAGGTGATGCCGGATGCCGATGAAGCGGGGATGCCCGTACTGCGGGTACGGCGCAACGAGGTGCAGCCGTTACTCGATGCATGGGGGCTCGACGCGCTGGCGGTCCAGATCAACCGCGACCTTCGGCCGAGATCGAAGCCGCTGAACATGGCGCGCGTGGACTACACCGAGTATCTCGCGCACGATCGGCGTACGGTGCGCAATGTCGTGGGGATCATTCCAGGATCGGACCCAGCAAAGGCGGCTGAAGCGATCGTCATTGGCGCCCACTATGACCACGTCGGTCTCGGCGGCCGATTGTCTGTGACGCCCGACCGGACAGGAGAGATTCACAACGGCGCGGACGATAACGCGTCAGGAACGGCATCCATCATCGAGATCGCACGCGCGGCGATGGCGGAGCGCGAGCGGTTTCCGCGGACGCTGATCTTCGTTGCGTTTGCGGGCGAGGAGCGCGGGCTGCTTGGCTCCGCGCACTACGTCAAGGCGCCGCCTGTGTTACTCGCGAATACCGTCGCGATGCTGAACCTGGATATGGTCGGTCGAGCACGCGGGGCCGTCGACGTCAGCGGGCTCAACACCGGCAACCTGAAGACCGACCTCATGGCGGCCGCACGGGCGACCGGGGGGCTCGAAATCAAGCAGGAGGGACCGGGCGCGGGGCGAAGCGACGACTCGAACTTCCTCGACGCGCGAGTGCCGGCGGTCAATTTCTTTACCGGATTCCACGCCGACTATCACCGGCCAACCGACGACTGGGACAAGATCGACAAGGAGGGAACGGCGCGAGTCGCGGCGCTCGCGCTCGAATTCGCCGCGCGCATTGCGCAGGCCTCCCAACCCCCGCGCTGAATTTCTTCGGTTTGAGACGAGCCACGGAGACACGAAGGCCCGGAGCATATGTGTCTCCGTGTCTCCGTGGCCCGTGGGCGTTTAGGAATACGCTGGCGTAGGGCGATGCAGATTGAGGCCTGTCGTGAAATCCTGCAGCCGCGCGCGAAGCATCAGCCGTCCGCGATGGAGCCGCGACTTGAGCGTCTGATCTTTGACGTGAAGCCGGGTACTTGCTTCCTCGGTGGTCAACCCTTCGATATCGCGCAGTACGACCGGCACGCGATATATCTCCGGCAGCTCCTGAATCGCCGTCACCACGGCCTGCCGCAGCTGTGCGCGCAGCAGCGCCTCATCAGGCATGTTCGACCAGTCGGCTGGCTCCCGCAGCGCCCGCTGACGGTCGTCGTCTCGGTCGCGCCCCTGATCGCGTTGTTCAGCCGCCCGCGCCAACCGGGAATTCCGGAGCCGTGACATGGCGGTGTTGAACGTGATGCGGTAAATCCACGATGAAAGGGCTGAATCGCCGCGAAACGCGCCGATCTTCCGGTAAACCTTCACCAGAACGTCCTGGGTGACTTCTTCGGCGTCTTCCCGGTTCTTCATCTGGCGGAGGGCAAGTTGGTAAATCCGTGATCCATAACGCTCTGCGAGCTCGTGCACAGCCGTCTCATCCCGCGCCTGCAGCCTCGCGATCAGCTGGCGGTCTTCGATCCTGTTCATTGGTGTCCTCTTTAGCTGGGAGAACACCGACCGATTCGGTCTTATTCCCGGGTCTGGCCCTGGGAATCCGCGAACCTCTGAACCCCGAGCCTCCTGAACCTGCTTGTACCCACGGCACCTCGACCGTAGCGAACGTGAGAAGCTTGAGAACCTGAGTGGTTCTCGCAGCCGTTCTTGTCGTCGCGGCGTTGATCCTCGTCAACGCCGTCTACGTCGCCGCCGAATTCGCCGCCGTTAGCGCCCGCCGCAGCCGGATCAAGCAGCTCGCCGAGGAGGGTAATCCGCTCGCCTCCTGGCTGGTGCCGATCCTCGAAAAGCCCGAATCCCTCGATCGGTATATCGCCGCCTGCCAGATAGGCATCACCGTATCCGGGCTGGTCCTGGGTGCCTACGCACAAGCAACCATTGCCGGCGCCCTTACACCCTGGGTGGCGGCGGGGGGCCTGCAGGAAAGCACCGCCCAGTCCGTGTCGATCGGCATAGTCCTGCTGCTCTTGACCGTGGCGCAGGTCATTTTCGCGGAGCTCGTACCAAGGTCGCTGGCGCTTCAATACCCCACTCAGGCGGCGCTATATGCGGTCGTGCCGATGGCGCCGTCGCTGTGGGTCTACCGGCCGCTTATCACGTGGCTGAACGGCACGAGCCTTGTCCTTCGACGTCTGATCGGCGCGCCGCCGAAGACGCATCGTCACATTCATTCACCGGAAGAGATCGAGCTGTTGATCGCGGAGAGCCGCGACGGCGGTCTCCTGGAACCGGATGAGCATCGCCGCCTGCGCCGCGCGCTGCGCCTGAACATGCGGCAGGCTAAACAACTGATGGTCCCGCGGCCAGAAATCTCGGCGATTGACATCGCGACTCCGCTGGACGAGGTGATCCGCCTCGTCGCGCAAAGTCCGTACTCCCGCCTGCCCGTCTATCGCGAATCGATCGACAACATCGTCGGTATGTTGCACACCAAGGATCTCGTGCGGTGGCTGGTGAGCGGGGTGACCAGCGACACGCTCGAGAGCGTGATCCGCCCGATTACAAGCGTCCATGAGAGCGTGACCGTCGACCGCGTCCTGCGCCACCTGCGCGAGCGCCGGACACATCAGGCGCTGGTCGTCGACGAGTTCGGCGGGACATCAGGACTGATCACGCTGGAGGACGTGCTCTCGGAGCTGCTGGGGGACGTCGGCGATGAGTTCAAGGCAGGCGAGCCGGTTGCCGAGACCCTGCCCGACGGGCGGGTCAGGTTGCCGGGTCAGATGCCGGTCGAGGATGCAGCGACGTTTCTGGGCACGGAGTGGGAAACGGAGGCGGCGACCGTCAACGGCTTCATTACTCAGGCGCTCGGTCACTTGCCAACACCTGGTGAGCGCGTCGTCATCGGCGAGTTCGAGTTCGAGGTCGAGGAAGTGCGGCGGCGCGCGCTCGTGTCGGTGCTGGCGCGACGGATCAGGGCAGCCGGGCCTGACGAGGAGGACGCGTGACCGACGCTTTCGTCACGCTCGGCCTCATCCTGCTGTTCCTGCTCGCGAACGGACTGTTCGTTGCCGCGGAGTTTTCGATCGTCGGTGCGCCGCGTGCAACTCTCGAGCATCAGGCCTCTCTGGGCAACGCGCTGGCCCGTCGCGTCGTGGCGATTCTCGACAACGCGCGCCGTCGGAATCGATATCTGGCGACGACGCAGATCGGCGTATCGCTCGCGAGCCTTGGCCTCGGGATGTATGGAGAGCACGTGATCGCTTCCTGGATCGCGGCCTGGCTCGAGCCTCTCGATCTCACGCGGTGGATCACCGCCCACAGCGTCGGGAGCGTCGTAGCCGTCACCGTCCTGACCTACGCGCACATCCTGCTCGGCGAGCAGGTGCCGAAAACGCTCGCGCTGCAAAGCGCAGCGCGCACCGCGATGTGGGTGTCGCCCTTCATCGAGGCGATCGAGAAGGCGGCACTGCCTCTTGTCGTGGCGCTCGACGCGATTCGCGGGGTTGTCATGCGCGCCGTCGGCGTCAAGGGCGACGTCGCCGAGGAGGGGCGGTACCACAGCACCGAGGAGCTTCAGTTCATCATCGAGGAAAGCCAGGAAGAAGGCCTCCTTCGCGGTGAGTCCGGGCGGATTCTGCGCGAGCTGTTCGAGTTCGGCGACCTGACGGCGGCGCAGGCCATGGTGCCCCGCGTCCACCTGGTCGCGATTCCCGTCGGCACCGCAACCGACGATCTGCGACGGATCGTCCGCACCAAACCGCACACGCGATATCCCGTCCATACGGGCGACCCGGACAACATGATCGGCAGCGTTCACATCAAGGAGCTGCTGCGCCACCTCGTGTCCGACCAGCCCGTGGCCGCAGAGGATGCGCGGGAGGTTCCTTACATTCCGATGACGATGCCACTGGACGAGGTCCTGGCGGCCATGCGACGCGGCCGATCGCAGATGGCTGTGGTGATGGACGAGCATGGCGGCACCGCCGGGATCATCACGATTGAAGATCTGTTCGAAGAAGTAGTTGGCGAGATTGACGAAGGACGCGCCCGCACCCCGATCTCGCGCGATGCGTCTGGCCGGCTGCTGGTGAGGGGGACGGTCAGGCTCAAGGATGCCGGCGATGCGCTCGGCCGGACGCTCGAACACCCTGAGGTTCAGACAATCAGCGGCCTCGTGCTGGCACTTCTTGGGCGGCCGGCCGCGCTCGGCGACGTCGTCACCTGGACCGATGTGCGCATCGAAGTGATCGCGATCGCGGGACGCGGCGTTCAGGACGCGGCGCTTACGCTTATCGCGGCGGGCCGTGACCCTTCGGCTAGCTCAGGGTCACCCCGAGCAGCGTCGAGGGGTGAAGGCTCGCCCTACACCGACGCGTAGGGCGCCCCTGTACGGGGCGCCGTGATCACAGCCTGCCGATCGAACACGGCCGACAGGTGATGGATAAACCTTTCCTCGACGCCCGCCAGAGGGACGTCAGGGCCGGCGATCTGCGCGAGCGACGTCACGCCCCGATCCGAGATTCCGCACGGCACGATTAGCTGAAAGTGACTGAGGTCGGTGTTGACGTTGAACGCGAAGCCGTGGCTCGTGATCCAGCGTGAGATTCGGACGCCGATTGCGCCAATCTTGTCTGTGCCCACCCACGCACCGGTGAGCCCGGGAATTCTCTCGGCCGCGACGCCGTAATCCGCGCAGACGCGGATCATCACTTCTTCGATGTCTCTCACGTAGCGATGCACGTCGCAACGATCCGGCCGCAGATCCATGATCGGATAGCCGACGATTTGGCCTGGACCGTGATACGTCACGTCACCGCCGCGCCCGGTATCGTGCACCTCGATTCCGAGATCGGCGAGACGCGCATCGCTCGCGACGATGTGCGAACGGCTCGCCCTCCGAACGCCAAGCGTAATCACCGGTGGATGCTGAAGCAGGAGCAGAAGATCCGGAATACGCCCGGCGCGACGCTCCTCGACGAGCTCCTTCTGCAATTCCAGGCCGTCGCCGTACGACACGACGCCGAGGCGACGCACTTCGAGCGGCCGCACGTCAGAGCTCGCTTGCGTCGAAGGTCTCCAGCCGCTCCTTGACGTCGGCCATGAACTGATCCGCGACGGCGCCGTCGACGAGCCGGTGATCGTAGCCGAGCGTCAGGTACGCCATCGTCCGGATGCCTATTGCGTCGTCAATGACAACGGGGCGTTTCTCGATCGTCCCGACTCCGAGAATCGCAACTTGCGGCTGGTTGATGATCGGAATGCCGAACTGCGCGCCGAACTGGCCGGGGTTGGTGATCGTGAAAGTACCGCCGTGGACCTCTTCCGGGTTGAGGCGCTTCGAGCGCGCGCGCTCGGCGACGTCGGCGATCGCCCGGCTGAGGCCAAGCACGTTCTTCTCGTCGGCGTTCTTGACCACGGGAACGATCAGCCCCGAGTCGAGCGCCACCGCGACGCCGAGATTGATGTCCTTCTTGTAAACGACGTTGTCGCCGTCAAGGGACGCGTTGAGGATCGGATGGCGCCGCAGCGCGTCAACGATGACCTTCGCGATGAACGACATATAGGTCAACCGGGCGCCCGCCTGTTCGTATTCGCCCTTTTTCTGCTGGCGCAGCCTCTCGACGGTCGAGAAGTTGACATGAAACACCGAGTGCACGTGCGCGGACGTGCGCCGACTCAGGATCATGTGCTCGGCGATCTTTTTCCGCATTACCGAAAGCTTCTCGACGCGATCGGCGGTGGGCCGTGGAATCCCCGGCCGCGCCGCAGGAGCACGCTCGATGTAGCCGAGAATGTCGCTCTTGGTGACGCGTCCGCCGATACCGGACCCGGCGATCTGCGCGATGTCGACGTCGTGATCCTTGGCAATGCGCCGGACGAGTGGAGACGATCTCCGGCGGCCGTTCCCGGAATGCTCCTGCGCTGGAGGAACAGTTGAGGGCGTGACGGTCTCACGGTTAGGCGACTTGTCCGCTGCGGACGGTGTGGCAGCGACTTGTCTCGCCGTGGCGGCGGCCGGCATTTCAGTGGATGCGGACTGGCCGTCAGCCTGTTGTGTTGCCGCGCTCGGCGCGGATACCGCTTCGCCCGCCTGACCGATAGTCCCGACGACGCTGTTGACGGGAACCGTTTCCCCTTCCTTCACCTTGATATCAGTCAGGACGCCCGCCGCGGGTGAAGGAATCTCGGCATCGACCTTGTCGGTGGAAATCTCGAAGAGCGGCTCGTCACGCTCGACCGCTTCGCCGACCTTCTTGATCCACCGGACGATCGTTCCTTCCGCTATCGATTCCCCCATCTGGGGCATCACGACTGGAGTGGCCATTCGCGTCTCCCATCTACCGACTACCGACTACCGTCTACCATCCTGCCGAAGACCGTGGACGGTAGACCTAGACGGCAGACAGTAGACGTTACAATTGAATTGCCGCGCCGTGCGTGGCGTGGGCGGCTTCACCGACCGCTTCCGAGAACGTCGGATGCGCGTGGATCGTCCTGATCAGCTCTTCCACCGTGCACTCGAGGCGAAGGGCGAGGACAGCCTCGGCAACGAGCTCGGTCGAGCGGGGACCGATCATGTGCACGCCAAGCACCTCATCGTACTTCTTGTCGGCCACGATCTTCACGAACCCTTCGCTCTCGCCGGCCATCTTGGCGCGGCCGAGCACACCAAACGGGAACGCGCCTGTCCGCACGTCATACCCCTTTGCCTTCGCCTCCGCTTCCGTGAAGCCAACGCTTCCGATTTCCGGATCGCAATAGGTGCAGCTCGGCACGTGGTCGTAGTTGATCGGCCTGACGTCCTGCCCCGCGATCCGCTCCGCCACGACGATCCCTTCGGCCGACGATACGTGTGCCAGCTGAGGGTGGCTGCCGGTGCCGAGCGTGATCACGTCGCCAATGGCAGAAACATTGGGTACAGACGTGCGGTACATCTCATCGACCTTGATGTAGCCCTTTTCAAGCGTGAGCCCGGCCTCCTCAGCGCCAAGGCCGGCGGTAACGGGTCCACGGCCGGTCGCAACGAGCAGAAGATCGGCAGACAGCTTCTGCGTCCTGCCATCCGGCGTCTGCGCCTCTATGTCGACTCCGTTTGCGCCCGCGACCGCCTTCGTGACCTTCGTGCCCGTCAGCGCCTTGATGCCTTGCTTCTTGAACGACTTCTCGAGCTCGGCTGAAACAGCCTCGTCCTCTATCGGCACCAGGCGCGGCAGCAGCTCGATAATGGTGACGTCGGTGCCGAAGCGCTTGTAGATTGACGCGAATTCGACGCCGACCGCGCCGCTTCCCATGATGACCAGTGATTTCGGCAGTTCCTTCAGGCCGATCGCCTCATCGCTGGTGATGATGCGCTTACGGTCGATTTCGATGCCGGAAACACTGCGCGCGGCAGACCCTGTGGCTACGATGATTTCCTTGGCTTCGAGTGTCTGCTTGTCGCCCTCGAAGACTTCGATCTTTCCCTTCCCAGCCAGTCGCGCCGACCCCTTGATCCAGTCGATTTTGTTCTTCTTGAAAAGAAACTCGATACCCTTCGTCAGTCCAGTGACGACACGATCCTTGCGCGTCTGCACCTGAGTCATGTCAATCGCTGGAGTGCCGGCCGGGATCGTGACGCCCCACTCCCTGGCGTCCCTGATGACCTTGAGCGCGTGCGCATGCTCGAGCAGTGCCTTGGTCGGAATGCATCCCCAGATGAGGCAGGTCCCGCCGAGGGCCTTCTGTCTTTCGACGACGGCCACTTTCTTTCCAAGCTGCGCGCAACGGATCGCGGCGACATAACCGCCCGTACCCGCGCCGATCACCACCACGTCATAAGAACTGGGCAAGGAAGCTCCTTCGAGCCTTTACGGCCCGCCACTCAGCGCTTCAGCGATGACAGCGGGACAAACGAGTCACGCCCCTGGGCGGCGGTCGGCGTCGTTGTCTGTTGCGGGGCCGACTCACCAGTGAGCTGCTGAAGCTTTACCCGAAGCTCGCCATTCAGGTACTTCAGCTCCCAGTAGCTCTGCGAGAGCTGGTCGAGCCGCTTGGCGGTGCGCCGCGCCTGATTGAAAGCGATGAGCGCAACCAGGAGCGAGGCGCCAGTGACGAACCATTGGAGGGTCATAGCGCGCAGGTCTGAGGCCTCATTCGTACGTTAACGAAGGGAATTCGGAAGTGTCAAGAAGCCGCGCTATACTCGCGCCGCCGATGTCGGATCGCCGCAAAACCGTGCTCATCGTCGATGACGACGAAGGCATGCGCGACACGCTGTCGGCCGTCCTCCGCCGCGACTACCGCCTGTTGAAGGCCGCCACCGGCGAAGCGGCGCTCCAGATCATGGAGAAAGAGGACGTCGACCTCCTCATGCTCGACGTGCGGCTCCCTGGTATCAACGGCTTCGAAGTTCTCAAGATCGTCAAGGAGAACTA
The DNA here is from genome assembly GCA_036802945.1 of Vicinamibacterales bacterium. Lineage (GTDB taxonomy): Bacteria > Acidobacteriota > Vicinamibacteria > Vicinamibacterales > UBA2999 > Gp6-AA40. The sequence goes on along the minus strand of DAIRVG010000005.1, from coordinate 1,707 downwards.
CGCCTACGTCGAGGTGATCGTCATCTCCGTCCTGAAAGAGCTGGACGCCGCCGTCGAAGCGATGCGTCACGGAGCGTATCACTACATCTCCAAGGATTTTGACGTCGAAGGGGTCCGCACGCTCGTCGGCAACGCCAGCGAGCGGCAGGACTTGAGCCGGCACGTCATGCGGCTCAGCGCCGAGGTGGCCGAGCAGAACGATCGTGAATTCGTCGTCGGTCCGAGCCGCACCACCCGTGAAATCGTTGATCTCGTACAGAAAATCGCAAAGCTCTCGGCGACGGTGCTGATTCTGGGCGAAAGCGGCACGGGAAAAGAGCTGCTGGCCCGCCTCATCCACCGCGAATCGGCCGATCCAGCCAGCCCGTTCGTCCCCGTGAACCTGGCCGCCATTCCGAAGGAGCTCGTAGAAAGCACTCTGTTCGGACACGAAAAGGGGTCGTTTACCGGAGCGATCCGCCAGCAGCTCGGGAAATTCGAGCTGGCGGGCGGCGGGACGCTGTTCCTTGACGAGGTCGGCGACCTCCGGATCGATCTCCAGGCGAAGCTGCTGCGAGCCATCCAGGAGGGAGAGATTGAGCGGGTGGGCGGCACTCATCCGATCAAGACCGATTTCCGGCTCATCGCGGCAACCAACGTCGACCTCGACAAGGCCGTCAAGGAAGGCACGTTCCGCGAGGATCTCTACTACCGGCTGAACGTGATTCCGATCCGGATGCCGCCGCTGCGCGACCGGATCGAGGACCTGCCGGAGCTCGCCCGGTTCTTCATCGGCCGGTACAACAAGCGGTTTCGCAAGGGCATCCAGGGGATCGCCGATTCGACGCTGAAGATCCTGGGCACGTATTGGTGGCCTGGCAACATCCGCGAGCTGGAGAATCTCATGGAGCGGATCGTCGCCGTGTCGGACAAGGACTGGATCACGGATGAAGACCTGCCGTACGAACTGCACGTCGCGCAGCTGGACGCGGAAGGGCCGTCAAGCGAAAACCTGCTCGAACGCGCCGTGACGACGTTCGAACGAAACTTCCTGATCCGCGCGCTCGAGAAATCGGGCTGGAACGTGACGGCCACCGCGCGCGTGCTCGGCATTCCGTTGAGCACGCTGAAGTTCAAGATGGACCGGCTCGAGATCCGGGAGCTGGCGCGGAGGATCCGCGGCAACTAACCCGCGCTTTGCGGCAATCGACTGCCCTTACCGGCCAAGAAGTTGACCGCCTCTGACTTCCATTTTTCCCTAGGAATTTCTGCTCAGCGTGCTTCTCGCCCGGGAGGCCGCCAATCCTTGGCCGTGCGACCGCATGCCGCCTGAATGCGAGTTGCTTGCCGATCTCGCGATTCCCTTCGCAAATTCAGCAATGTTCGAGTGGAAGGTGTGCAACGCATTTGTTGGTATGTGCGTTGCTCTGTGGCGGTGCGAGCCGTCGTCACGATCGGTGTGCGGCTTTTCCAAGATTGACCTCCTAACGAGACCCAAGAGGCCCGAGGGTGTTTTCGGGCACAGAGGAACTTTATGCAGCCGTCGATCTTCAACGTCCAGGTGCCGCTTCCGGAGCGGAACGAGGTGTTCCTGATGAACACCTTCTCTGACGCGCAGCTCCTGGCCTCGCCGGATGTGACCGGACTTCTCGATCGCATCAAACGCGGTGAGCAGACGTTCGGCGCCGACGAGCGCGAAACGATCGATTCGCTGGTCGAGAACGGCTT
>DAIRVG010000004.1:108984-129759 GCA_036802945.1 Vicinamibacterales bacterium | reverse complement strand
CTTCGCGTCCTTCGTGGTTGTTTAGCTTTGGGATCACCGAGACACCGAGAACTCTTTCCAAATGTGGCCTCGGTGCCTCAGTGCCTCGGTGTTCCGTCGCAGTGAAGGGGTCTAGAGAAAATTCTTTTTACTTCGTGTCCTTCGCGTCCTTCGTGGTTGTTTAGTTTTGGGATTTGGGATTTGGGACTTGGGATTTGGGATTTGGGATTTATTGAATGTTGCCGCCCGGCCGCAGGCCGCTGGGAACTGTGGTTGGAATCGTGCGGTCGAAGGAGTCGTCGCTGAGCGACTCGAGGAAGGCGATCAGATCGCCGGCCCGATCGTCTGGGTCTCGAAGTTGCCGCAATAGCGGGTCGAGCTGCTCCCGGCTGACGTATCCATTCCGCGCGCGCCCCCGTCGTCCCGAGACGTCGTCATAGAACTCGAGCACATCGCGAAGCGTGGTGAATATGCCGCTGTGCATGTAGGGCGCGGTGTGCGTGAGGTTGCGCAGCGATGCCGTGCGAAAGGCATATGTTCCGTCGACGCCCGAATCGGACGCCGGGAGCTGGGGATTGTCGGGGACACCGAGCACGTGAAGCTTGTAGTCCGAAAACATCGGACCGGAGTGGCAATTGCCGCATCCAATCCGTTCGAACCGCTCCATGCCCCTGACCTGCGCGTCGGTCATGGCCGTACGGTCGCCGCGCATATAGCGATCGAACGGCGCGTTGGTGGCAGTCAGCGAGCGCTGGAATGTCGCGAGCGCCCTGCCCACGGCGGCACCGGTGATCGCCTCACGGCCACCGAACGTTCTGGCAAACAGCTGCCGGTATTCGGCGTTCGCGTTCAGCTTTGCCACCACCGCTTCGATCGCCTTGTCCTCTGGATACGCATCGCCGCGCATTTCCTCGAAGGCCTTCAGCGGTTCGAGCGCCTGTGCCTCAAGGCCACGCGCGCGGACGTCCCAGAACATGGGTGCTGCTGCCGGGTCATGCCCGCCGGCCTCGTCGATCCCGTTGAACGCAGTGTTGAGAATGGTCTGGCTGTTCCGCTTGACGAACGGAACAGTATTGCCCGCCGCGAAGCGGCGTCCCGAGCCCATTCCAGTGCCGTTGACGCCGATCGACAAATCGCGATCCTCCGCATACCCGAACTGCGGGTGATGGCAGGTTGCGCACGCCACATCGTTGTGCCCCGAGAGGATCGGATCCCAAAACAGCAGACGGCCGAGCGCGACTTTGTCCGCGTTACCCGGGTTGTCGTCCGGGGCTCGAGCCACGCGCGGCAGAGCCGCGTGCACCTCGTTGCGCACCCGCACCCGGCGGAAATTCTGGGATCTGCCGTCCGCCGCGAATGCCAGGAGGAGAGCCGTTGCGGAGCCAAGGACGCCGACCGCGATGAGGACCCTGCGCATCTGTCCTGTTATACGCCGCGAAAGCTGGTCTGTTTACGATTTCTGGCGTGAGCCGGTTTTCACGCGGAATGCACCTTGTAGGGCAGGGAGGTGCTGATGTTCCGTCGAATGTTCTGCTGGGCGTGGGGCCACGCCGTCGACAACCGGGTCTACCGTCACCGCACGCGCGCCTGCACACGTTGTGCGCGAGAGTGCCTGGGAGACGACACCCGCGTCGTCCGTGTCGGGCACACGCTCTCGTGCTTTCTGCGGCACCACACGTACGAGCGGGTCGGTGTGCGCGACGGCCACGCGGAGTACGCGTGCGTCCGCTGTGGCCACCCGCTCCTCTTTGCGCTTGGCGCGGATCCGTACGACACGAGCGCTCGCTTCGACAAGCGCGTGCGGTATCTCTGCGGTTTGTTCGGACATCACGTGCACGTGGTGGCGTCGCGCAGTGGAGGGACCGAATACGCATGTCATTGCGGGCACACGTTCGTCCAGCATCGCGACGGCGAATCGGTCATTCGTCATCCGCTGGTCTGCTTCTTCCTCGGCCACTGGATCAGGTTCCTCGACGCGCGTCACGGGTACAGCGAATACGCATGTCGCAACTGTGGACATCCGTTCTTGTTTGCCGGGCGAGAAAGGCAGGTATCGGCCGAGGAGGCGGCGTGAGGTTGGCGATGGCGGGTCGACTATGAAACCGCGTCCACCAGCTGGCGCCAGGTGGTTTCGGCTTCCTCGGTGATCACGGCGCCGCAGACCCAGCTCGCTTCGTGAGCTTCCTGCCAGACGACGCGCGCGCTGACGGATACCGCCGCCGTCGGGAACGTCACGCGGAATGATGGCGCAAGTACGACGCCTGGCGCGCGGTCCACCGCCAGTCGTAGTCCGCCGTAGCTCATATCGACGATCCGGACCGCCGCATCATCCACTTGCGCGGGGAGATCCGTCGTCAGACGTTTGCGCTGCCAGCGCCGGGCTGGTTGAAACGGCTCTGCCGTCGTATCCGACAGTTTGCGCTCGATGAGCCAGAGAAGTTCTGCCGGCGCGATCGGTTTCACCAGGAATTCCGCACCCATCCTGCGAGCTTCCGCTTCCAGTGCGCTGTCGGGAAAGCCGGTGATCACGATCGCGGGGATTGGAGTTCGCCGCGCCACCACCAGGTGCAGGCCGTTGTACGCGCCCAGTCGTATGTCGGTGATCAAGAGGTCTGGTTCTTCCGCGATAAGGGCCTGCTTAGCCGTGTGCAGCGTGGTGGCCGCGATGACTGTGTATCCAGCCTCCTCGAGCAGGGCAACCAGCCCCCACCGGGTGGCACCGTCGTCGTCAACGAGCAGGATCCTGCGGCCCATGTCTAAGGTCGAATGCGCAAGTCACAGACCAGCTACCAGGCTCAGTATTCGGCCCGATCTGCCGCGAAGCGCGGCCCGTCACTGACAATATTGTGTGCGTACGTGCAGATTTGTAAGTGGCCCGGGTCTCTGAGTGCCGTACCATCTTGGCTGATTCCCGGCCGCAAGGGTGCCATCGCTGCCGCGATCGCGTCGTTGGTCGGATGGCTGGCGCTCGGTCGTCGACGACGAACACACGCATAGGACGGAGCGCGCCCCGCCGCTGCAGAGCCGCAGTCACCTGCGGAAATAGTCGTCAGTCCCATCGATCCAGTCCTGACGAATCGGGCTGAACAGATCGAGCTCGAACGTGTCCTCGACCGCCTCTGCGCTGTGCGGCATCCATGAGGGGATTCGCAGCAGCTCTCCGGCGCGAACGGTGATGTCGCGTCCATCCAGCGTGAACGTGAGCGCTCCAGTGAGCACGTACGTGAGCTGTTCGCTTTCGTGCGAGTGGGTGGGAACGATGGCGCCTCGGGTGAGGTAAATCTGCGCGACCATCTCCCGGTCACCGGCCACGTATTTCCTGGAAATCTTGTCGGTCACCTTCTCCAGTACCATGTCGTCCCACTTGTACAATTGCGGCGCGCTATTCATGCCGAGATTGTAACCGCCATGCCCTTCGTTTCTGTGACGCGCCTCCATCTCGCCTCGTGGTGGTCGTTCCCCGGGTTTCTCGTCTACACGCTCGCCTCGTCTCGGCAGGCGCGTCGCGCGCCCGGATTCATAACCGGGTGGCTTTCAAACGATTCAGAGTGGGCGTTCTGGACGTCGACGGTCTGGCAGAGCGCCGACGCGATGCGGGCGTTCCGCAACAGCGGGGCTCACGTCAAGGCGATGCCGAAGCTGCTGCGCTGGTGTGACCAGGCGTCGTTCGCCCACTGGGAGCAGGAGGCAGGCACTCCGCCCGAACCGGACGTCGCCTACGATCGGCTCGCGCGAGAGGGAAAGCTGTCGAAGGTGTCTGCGCCGTCGCCGCGCCATCAGGCTGGAGAAAAAGTCGGGAACGTGAAGCCACGCCGAGGCCAGACTCTGCGTCCTCGGTAGGCGGCTCAACCCGACCCAGATCGGATTCGGATCCCGATCCCGTCTACTTGTCCAGTCACTTCAGCGCGAGAGCAGCACAACCGTACTTCGCGGACTGGCGATGTAATGATCGGTGGGGTCGACGCGTACCTCTTTGCGTGGTTCAGCGAAGTCGGTTCCGCTCGGCAGGCTCGTATCGATCGCGCGGTACCAGCCGTGCGGCGAAACGAGTCGTGGCAGCGCGATCCATTGGGACTCGTAGTTGGCGTTCAGGATGAAGAACAGCCGGTCGACCGTCACGCGGGCGCCATCCTCACTGCTATCGAGCTGATAGCAGATTGTGCGTGCGGTCGGCTCGTTCCACCGTGGGTTGCCCTGGTCCGGCCCGAACCACTTCAAGTCGGGCACGCCGTCGTTGTCCAAATCCCTGCCGAGCAGGAACTTCTTCCGCTGGAGCACAGGAAACCGTCGCGTAAACGCGATCGCCTTTCTATAGAACTCGACGAGATCGTCGTGCTTCGACACGAGATCCCAGTTGAACCAGCTGATCTCGTTGTCCTGGCAGTACGCGTTGTTGTTACCTCCCTGCGAGCGTCCGAATTCGTCGCCGCCGAGAATCATCGGCGTCCCGGACGCGAAGAGGAGACAGCACGCATAGTTCTTCATCATCTGCTTCCGCAGTGCCCCGATGGCGACATCGTTGGTCTCGCCTTCGACGCCGCAGTTCCACGAGTTGTTGTCGTCGGCGCCGTCCTGGTTGTGCTCTGCGTTCAGCTCGTTGTGCTTCGCGTTGTACGAGACGAGATCGTTGAGCGTGAAGCCGTCGTGACAGGTGACGAAGTTGATGCTGTTGTACGCGGAGCGGCCGTCCTCGCCGTACAGATCCGCCGATCCGGTCAAACGCCAGCCCATTTCGCCCAGCTGTCCTTCGTCGCCCTTGCCAAATTTCCGCATCGTGTCGCGGAATCGCCCGTTCCATTCGGACCAGTCCACGGGAAAGTTGCCCACTTGGTACGTCCCGATGTCCCACGGTTCCGCAATCAGGATCGCGCGGTTCAGCACCGGATCCTGTGACGCGGCGTCGAAAAAGCCAGCTGACGATCGGAAGGTGCCGTCCTGCGTGCGCCCGAGCACGGACGCCAGATCGAAGCGGAACCCGTCAACGTGCATCACCTCGAACCAGTAGCGGAGCGAATCCATCACCAGTCGAATGACGGCGGGGCTGTCGAAATTGAGGCTGTTGCCGCAGCCGGTGTAGTTCATGTAGTAGCGCCCCGGTGCGTCCGGCGGGCCGGTGAGGGAGTAATAGGATGGGTTGTCGATCCCTCGGAAGCACATCGAAGGGCCCATCTCGTTCCCTTCGCCGCTGTGGTTGTAGACCACGTCGAGAATCACCTTGATCCCTGCCCGGTGAAGCTCGCGGACGAGCATTTTGAATTCCCCAACCTGGCAGCCTGGCCCCTTCCCGCTACCGTAGGAAGATTCCGGTGCGAAGAATCCGATCGAGTTGTAGCCCCAGTAGTTCGTGAGGCCTCGGTCGACGAGAAAGTCGTCTACGTAGTACTCGTGGACGGGGAGGAGCTCAACGGCATTGATGCCAAGCCGTTTCAAATGCGGGATCTTCTCGATGAACCCCAGATAGGTGCCGGGCGACCCGACGCCGGACGATCGGTGCGCCGTGAAACCTTTCACGTGCACCTCGTAAATGACAAGCTGCTGCAATGCGAGCTTGGGGGCGCGCACACCCTGCCAGTCGAAGCGATCGTCGACGACGATCGCTTTCGGAACGACCGTCGTGTTGTCGCGGGTGTCGGGAATGCACTCGCCTGCGCCGGGCTGGTAGTCGTAGGCAAGCAGAAGGTTGTCGGAATTGCGGAACTTCCCCGTCACCGCCTTGGCGTACGGATCCAGGAGCAGCTTTGCGTCGTTGAACCGCCGTCCCCATGCGGGCCGGTACTCGCCGCGGACCTTGTAGCCATAGAGCTGGCCCGCCCGCAATCCCTTGACGCATCCGTGCCAGATGAATTTGTCACGCTCTTTGAGATGGATGACGTCGGTCGGCTCTCCGTCCGGCGTGTCGAACAGCAGGAGGAAGACGTCGGTGGCGTAGTGGGAGTAGAGCGCGAAATTCACGCCGTCGGGGGCGAGCGTGGCGCCGAGCGGGAATGAGTCACCTCTTTCAACGGTTCTCGTGGTCCGATGCTCGAGCGTCATCAACCTGATTATCCGTCCGTACAAGAGAGGGGCCGGCTAAAGCCGGCCCCTACATGCGGAGATTCGGATCCCGGATCCCCGATCCTCTTATTCCGTCTACCTCGTCTCCGTCACGGGCTTGACGTCTGCCAGCTTCGCTCCGCCGATCCAAACGGAGTCAATCATCCGCGTGTTGCGAATGTTGTCCAGCGGGTTCGCGCGCAGTACGACGAGGTCGCCCCAGTTGCCGGTCTCGAGCGTGCCGACCTGCTTGAGGCCGAAGATCTTCGCCCCGTTGCCCGTCGCGGCGACGATCACCTGCATCGGCGTCATCCCGGCCTTGTTCATCATTTCCATCTCAACCTGCTCGAAGTAGCCCTGCCAGCGGCCCGGGTTGGACGCCACGCCGCTGTCGGTGCCCATCGCGATCGTGACGCCGCCGTCGCTGAGCAGCTTCACGTTGCGCTCGGCCTGCACGATCGCCTTCTTGATCTGCGCGGCCGTCGGATCCTTGCGGACCTTCTCCTGCCACTCCGGTGCCGTCACGATCGGGATCTGTTCCCGGTACAGCGCGATGCCGCGCTGGAAGAAGGGATCCTTCAGGAAGTCGGGTGTCGTCTCGTAGACGAATACGGAGAGGTCACGCGTCAGCGTCGGAATGTAGGACACGTTCTTCTGCTTCATCTCCGCGATGAGCGCGGGCGTCACATCCTGGTCGCGGATGCTGTGCGCGATGATGTTGACGCCGTGATCCATCGCCGCCTTCGCGTCCTTGTGGTAGTAGACGTGAACCGACGTCGTGAGCCCGCGCTTCTTGGACTCGTCGATGATGGCGCCCCACGTCGCCTCGTTCATGTCGTTCGGGTTGCCGTTGATGTGGAACTTGATCGAGTGCACCTTGAGATCCGCCAGGCGATTCACGCTCGCCCGTGCTTCCTCCGGTGTCTTGCCGACGGCGTTCAGTCCCGCGGTGTACAGGCGCGCGCGGTCAAGCCCCGCGTGATCCTGCTCCTGCATCAACTTGATGCCCTCGATCTCGTCGGCGGGCGTCGACCCGAGGCTGACGTTGCTCGTGACGCCGTACATCGCGTAGACCTTGAGGCGGCGAATCAGGTCGTCACGCACGGGGAGCGTAGCGCCCTTGTCGACGTTGAGATGCGCGTGGGCGTTGACGAAGCCCGGCACGATCGTCTTGCCGGCCGCGTCGATGCGCTGCGCTCCAGCCGGGATTGTCACCGACGCCGTCGGACCGACCGCGCTGATCCGGCCGTTGGTGAGGACGAGGGTGCCTCTCTCAATCGGCGCGCGCCCGGTGCCGTCGATAATGCGCGCGTTCGTGAAGGCGACAGCCCCGCCGGCCGGCGCCTGCGCCAACGATGGAGGGGAGGCGAGCGTCGAGAGCGCGAGCAACGTGCCCGCTCCAAGAGCCGCCATACGTAAGGTGGTGCGAATCATTGCTGTCTCCATAAAAAAACCACGAAAGCACGAAGGTCTCGAAGTTCACGAACCCAAATATGGACTTCGTGTTCTTCGAGACGTTCGTGACCTTCGTGGTAAAGAACTAGTTCCCCGCGCTCGCTGTCTGCCGCGGCTGCTGGGGGAACATCTTCAGGAAATCACTCCACGCGATCGGCCTGCCGTGAATCGGCACGATCTGCTGCACGTCGAGTTTCAACGTGTTCACCTCGGTGCGCAGCGTGTTCATCTCGCGCGTCGGCATCGCTGGCGCCGGCCAGTCGGTGTTGAGGAGATCGGTCTCGATGAGAATCTTCTCCTTCGGCAGGTAGGCCATCAACATGCCTTCGGCATGGTTGATCGGGTTCACGTAATACATGTGCATCACGCGTCCCTGGTCCTCGAGCGTGTGGTTCTCACGCACCGTCTCGTAGTAGTAGCCCTCGGCCAGCTCGGTCGGCGGCCATAGCGCTGTCATGTCGGGACGCTTCGTCCGCGCGGCGTAGTTGATCACGTCGCGGTTGTAGAGCTCCCAGTTCCTCCAGTGCGTGATGACCGTGGCGCCGATGTGGAAGTAGGTCCGCAGGCCGGCCGCGACGTCGAAGTGCTGGTGCGAATTGACGACGTAGCGGATCGGCTTGTTGGGGATCTGCTTGACGACAGCCTCGATGACGCGGAGGTTGAAATCCTCGCTGCGCGGCGCCTCGAACATCGCGATCCACCGCGGGAACTCGACGGCGACGCTCTTGTAGCCGCTCCGCTCAAACGAATACACGCCGTCGGCGAGCTTGGTCATCGTCGGCTCGACCGGGAACTGCGCGTTGCGAACGGCGTCCGGCACCGCGACGGCGTCGGGGCAGACATTCGCCTTCACGTCCTTCAGCTGACCGCCGAACGCGTTGTGGCCGGCGCTGATGTTCTGTCCCTGGAAGTTGTCGTCGTACCCCTCGTGCGAGTGCCAGCCGGTGGGGAACTTGATGCCGTTGCCGGCGTCGATGTAGCTGTCGTTGGTGAACTCGTGCTCGTAGTTCAGGTCGCCGAGGGTGGGATCGGGCACCAGCGTGTGCATGCGCTGGAGCATGTGCTCCTTGTTGATTGTCGCGTCGATTTTGAACCCGCCGGGCGCCGTAATTTGCACGACGTACATCCTTTCGGGGATGGCCGTCGGACCGTCGCGGCCCATCTCGCCCAGTTCCCACCGCCAGGTCGCCACTGGATTCGCGCCGGGCATCTGCGCAGCTTTGAGGAAGCCGTGCGGGTTCATCCAGAGCTCGACGGGGAAGACCTCGGCGACGTCAGGCTCATTCGGCACCGGCTGACCCGTCGGGCCGTCCATGTGCCACGCGAACGGCTTCGGGCCCGACGCGTTCAGCATGAAGACCTGATGCTGGTTCTGCTGCAGCGGACCGTGGAGCCAGCCGACGCCGTACTTCCACGAGGCAGGCACGAGGCCCGGCTTGCGGTCGAACTCTTCCTTCATCGTCCGCGTCTGCCAGTTCATCGTGCGGGTGTAGTTCGCCAGCGAGTCGGGGCGCGGCCAGTCGACGTTCTTGCCCGATTCCTTCTGCTGGCCGACGATGCCGTTATAGGCGGTGCCGGAGATGGTGACGCAATTGAGCTTGTCGTTGCCGATCGCCTGGATGGCGGCATCGAGAATCGGCTTCGGATCGACATAGCCAGGGGGAAACTGCTGCTGGGTGGCTACTGACCCGCCAGCCAGCGCCATGAGACCGGCGAAGATCAACGGCAATCCGAACTTTCTCGACATACTGCCTCCAATTCATCAAGGCGGGTCTGAAGACCCGCCTCTACGACCCCGTTACGATAGCGCCGCAAAAATACCACAAACGTAGAGGCGGACCTTCAGGTCCGCCTACACAAAGAAATCAGGCAGCAACTCGCTGTCCTCGATGCCTTCCTGACGATATTGGGCGAAATCGGTGACCCCGGCGTCGCGGAGCACCGCATCGTCGATAAAAAAATTGCCCGTGCACGTCCGCGAATCGCGAGTGAGGATGGCGTGGGCCGCGTCCGCGACGATGTCCGGCTTGCGGCAGCGATTGGCGATTGCCGGACCGCCCAGATACACGATCGCCGCGGTGTCAATCGCGGTCCGCGGCCACAGGGCGTTAAAGGCGATCCCTTCCGCTCGGAACTCCTCGGCCATCCCGAACACACAGAGGCTCATGCCGTACTTCGAGATCGTGTAGGCGGTGTGCGGCGCGAACCAGCGCGGATCGAGGTTGAGCGGCGGCGCGATGTTCAGCACGTGCGGGTTGGGCGCGCGCTTCAGATGCGGCAGGCATTTCTGCGTGCAGAGGAAAGTGCCGCGCGTGTTGACCTGCTGCATCAGGTCAAACCGCTTCATCGGCGTCTCGAGTGTGCCGGTCAGCGAGATCGTCGACGCGTTGTTCACCAGCACGTCGATTCCCCCATAGGCTTCGACCGCCCGCTGAACAGCGTGCTCCACCTGTGCATCATCGCGCACATCCACGTGGATTGGCAGCGCCTCGCCGCCGGCCGCGCGGATGTCATCCGCCGCGGTGAAGATCGTGCCCGGTAGTTTCGGATGTGGCTCGGTGGTCTTGGCCGCGATGACGACGCGTGCGCCGTCGCGCGCCGCGCGCATCGCAATGGCTTTGCCGATGCCGCGGCTCGCGCCGGTGATGAAGAGCGTCTTGCCCTCGAGCGTCGACTCCCGACTCCCGACTCCCGAATCCCGACTCACCTTGTGGTGGCGGTTTGCGCCGCCGCCGCCGGGTACGACAGCCAGCTCTGCGCCGGACGCTGCGCAACACCCTTCTTGCTGTAGTCGCAGACGCCCTGCGGGAACGCGGCGCGCAAGCCGGCGAGCTGCGCATCGGTGACAGGCCGCTTGTAGTCCGCCTTGTCAATCGCCTTCAGCTCGCACTTCACGATGTCTCCGGTGGGCGGTGCGGCGGCCGCGGCCCTCGGATTCCCATACACCGGGAACATCGCCTTGCACTTCGACGCGTCCTTGATCTCGTCCAGCTTCGCGGTGAAGCACGAATCGGTGAGGCCTGCCGGCTTGTTGCGCAGCACCTTCTCGCGCTGGCTTCCCGGAGCTGTGTCGCGCGCGACCGCCGCGAGCCACCTGTCCAGGATGTCGAGGTTGTCGTCCTGCGCCTTGACGATTGATGCGCCTGGCTCGTAGACGCGTGAGATCCGATTGCCTCCATCGCCATTGGCCGCAACCAGTCGCGCGCCGGCGATCACGCCTGAGTAGGTATCGTGGACGTTGCCGCCGGGCCCTTCGGTATACGGCCGCATGTCGATGATCGGGATCATGCTGAGGCCATGCGCCGCGTCGGTGATCCGGCCCGTCTCATACGCCGCGCGCAGCGCATCCGGATCCGCGACCGTCCGCTCGGCGACGATGTTGCCGTTGATGTCGTGGCCGCCCGCGAGGCGGTTCAGATCGAGGAACTGGGCGAAATTGATCTTGCCGGTGTTGAAGGCGTTGAGGCCGTACTGCACGCCAACGTTGTCGAACGGCCGCCGCGCGAAGCCGGTCTTCGGGTCGCGCCCGAACACGTTCACCAGGCTGTCCTGGAACGTGCAGCGGACGCCTTTGGGATTGCTCACGGGTTCGAACCGCATAGACTGCGGGATCGTCGTCGCGTCGCAGTTGATGTCCGCCGACACGGCCGCGTAGCGGAGCTTGTTGTTGATGCAGTAGTCCCAGTGGCTGTAGCCCGAGATCGCCGTCTTCTGATCGGTCGTCCACGGCAGCTTCGACGCCGTCATCGCGCGATCGAGCAGATCGCAGTCAAGCATCCCGGTCTGGAATGTCAGGGTGTCGGCAAAGCTTGCCGTCGGAACGATGGCGTCGAGCAACCCGGGGTAGTTGTTGCCGATCATGTGCTGCTGCATCGAGCCGCCGGAGCGGCCGCTGCCGATGGTGTAGCGCGGCACGCCAAACTCCTCGATGAAGTGCTCCTTCACCATCATCATGGTCTCGGCGGACACCACGTCGTTCGCATGCGTGCCGAATACGTTCAGCGAAGCTCCCGCCACCGCGTAGCCCTTCGCGACCGGATAGTCGCCGAGCTGGCCGTCTTCGAGGTTGGCGCGATTGCCGTTCAGGCCCCCCACCGTGCGCCCCTGGTGGTACCCGGCCGCGACGCCGCCGCCGAATGTGTAGACCAGGCGGCCGTTCCATGTCCCCGCCACCCACGGCGACGGCATCGGCGTGCCTGGCTCGTGCAGGAATGCAATCGAGTAGACCGCGCGATTGATGGTCCCCATCTCGCGGCGAACGATATAGGGAACCGTCTTGCCTTCGGTGGTCGTCGTCATCGCAATGTCCGTGGGACGGGGGGCGTTCGGATCGAGCGGCTTGAACGGGTTGGCAGCCGCGCCGCCCCCGAATCCGTTCGCGTTGTCGGCTGCGGCAAGGTCACCCTGATTGTTCTGGCCGGCGCCGGGCGCCGAAGTGGCAGTGGAGCGATAGAAGTAGTCGACCTTCGTACTCGCCGCGCAGTCCGCATCGAGCGGCGCGCCGAGGCCGTGCGCTTGCGTCTCGCACACGAACGGCGTTTGATGCGGGCTGTAGATGACCGGTCCCGAGATCGGATGGTTCACGATCGTGAGTTGAGCGGTCGCCTTGCTGCCGCGCATCGAAGCCTGGACGGCGTTCGATCCGACCTGGAGATCTGTAAGGAGGCCGACGACGGCTTTCGATTCGGCCGCGGGCTTGAACGACGCGGTCACGTCCTTGCCATTGAGACGGACGGTCACGTTCTTTGCGGTCAGGTTCGCCGGACCGGCGATCTGCACCAGTACGTCACCACCGCTCACGAGCTCGGGCTTCGCGGAGAGCGCACGAATCTCGAGAGGCGCCGCGGGCGGCCGCTGCGCGGCGAGAGGAATGGTCAAAAAGCCCGCTACTGCCACGAACCCGATTGCTGCAAAACGCCTCATGACCGTCCCTCATTTCGGCAAGGCGGACCTAAAGGTCCGCCTCTACGGCTTTTGAACGCAAGGCGGACCTAAAGGTCCGCCTCTACGCCTTTGAACTTACTTTCGAACTTCGAACTTCGAACTTTGAACTTCCAGAGTTTGGCTGTCAAGCGCCGAGACGCGCTCCAAATTTCCGAATATTTGTTCAATCGGCTGGAGGGCCCACGCTATCGATCTGCAAATGGGCCAATAACATAGCGACTTTCTTCAGCCCGCTATTTGCTTGACCCGGTGCACCGCGGTCAGATACAAAGATGAGCTGTTTTCTATCGTTCCTGGGGAGCTCAAGGGAGACGACGAATGGAAGTGTGTATTGTCAGGCGACTCGTAATGGTCTTTGCGCTGCTGGCGCTCCTTCCCTTTACAGGGTATGCGCAGGAAGCGGTGCTCAGCGGAACGGTGACGGACACGACGGGCGGGGTCCTGCCTGGGGTGACGATCACGGCGACGCATACGGCGACCGGAAACACGTTCGTTGCGGTCACGGATGAAAGAGGTGGCTACCGGATTCCCCTTCGCGTCGGGACGATGAAGGTGGACGCCGATCTTCCAGGATTCGGCACAGTGACCCGCCAGGTCGACCTGCTGCTCAACCAGACCGTAGTTGTGAACCTTCAGATGGCTCCCTCGACCGTTCAGGAATCGGTGACTGTGACCGGCGAAGCGCCCCTCATCGACACGACCAATTCGAGCCTGACTGGCAACGTCGATCCGCGCCAAATGCAGGACCTTCCGGTTAACGGTCGCAACTGGATGGACCTCACGCTGCTTGCGCCGGGAAGCCGGTCGAACGCCGTTGCCGAGACACCGGTCACTTCGACCGGATCGAACATCACCTTCCAGCTCAATCTCGACGGACAGCAGGTCACCAACCAGGTGGCCCTTGCGTTCGGCCAGCCACGTTACAGCCGCGACGCGATTGGTGAGTTCGCATTTTCGGGTCGGTTCGACGCGTCGCAGGGCCGTTCGGCCGGCATCCAGGTCAACGCGATCACGAAGTCGGGCACGAATACGCCGGGCGGCACGTTCTCCGGCTATTTCCGCGACGACAGGTTCAACGCCAAGGACGCGGTGACTCGGACGGTGCTTCCGTATCAGAACCAGCAGGTTAGCGGTACGTTCGGGGGCCCGATCGTCAGGGACCGGATCCATTATTTCCTCAGCTACGAGTTCGAGCGCGAGCCGCAGACCTTCGTCTACAACACGCCCTATCCGAAGTTCAACCAACAACTGACAGGCGCGCGACGTCAGGACACCGAGATGGGACGCTTCGACTTCCAGTTCAACCCGGGGATGCGACTGAGTCTGCGCGGCAACCGGTACGACAACCGGATCCCGTACGACTCGCGCTACACCGGCGGCGCCGACCGAACCCCCGCGTCGGCCATCGGTACCAATCGCCGGTCGGAACAGGAGTTTGGTACCTTCACCCAGGTTCTCGGGTCCAACATGGTTAACGAGATCAGGGGTGGTCACTCCCTTTTCCACTGGAACCAGTTCGCACACGTAAAAAATGCCGGCAGCCTCGTGGGCCAGACCCAGGGCTTCGGTGCCCCCGTTATCCTCCTGCGGGGCTTCACGCTGGGTCAGACCCACGCGATTACGCCGCAGAATATCCGCGAGGAGGATTGGGACATCCAGGACAGCTTCACGGCGTCCTTCAACGCCAAGGGGCGACATGATCTGAAGGTGGGTGGCGAGTACATGCACGACTTCACGTGGGAGACCACCTGTCAGACGTGTATGGGCCAGTTCACTGCGAACAACGGAGCGCTAACGGCGGACGTGATCCAGTCAATGATCCCCGACGTGAACGACGTCACTACCTGGAACCTGGCACCGCTCTCGCCGGTGACGACGCAGTACATCCGGAACGTGGCGATGACGAGCTCGCCCTACTCGCGTCCGTCCGGCAACAACGGCTTCACGGAGTACGCGCCACGTCATGTTTTCGCGTGGTGGGCGCAGGATGACTGGGCCGCGACAAGCAAGCTGACCCTGAATCTCGGCGTGCGCTATGACGCCAACATCGACGAGTTCGTCAACTGGGTAGAGTTCAAACCGTTCCTGGAGGCGAACCGTCCCCAGGATTTGAACAACATCGCGCCGCGCCTCGGCTTCAACTACGCGATGAACGACAAGACGGTCGTCCGCGGCGGCTATGGCATCTACTACGGCACAGCAACCGGACAGCCGCCGCTGTTTACACTGCGCTACGTACAGCAGATCGCGATGACGGTGACCAACGATGGGCGTTCCGACTTCGCGGTGAATCCGTTCAATGGACCGGCGCCTACCTACGATCAGGCGAAAGCGCTCCTCTGCGCCTACCAACCGAATCCAGCGGCACCGACCTGTAACCTGCGGCACAGCACGCAGAACTTCGCGGCGCCCGACCTCGTCGACCCGTTGAGCCACCAGGGATCGCTTGGCTTCGCGCGTCAAATTGGCTCGCAGATGTCGTTCGAGGCCGACTGGGTCTACTCGGGAGATCGCCAGCAACTGGTCACGCGCAACGTCAACGTCGCCTACAACCCGCAGACGGGGGCCCCGTATCCGCTGGTGGGAGGGACAGCCGCAGCCAATTACATCAACCGTCCGTATCCCGGCTGGGGCACCGTCCAGATGAACCGCAGCGACGGCCAACAGGACGCCAACGCTCTTCAAACGGCGTTCACCAAGCGCATGGCCAACCGCTGGCAGGCGTCGGCGACCTACACTTATGCCCGGACGCGAGTGTTCGATCAGCTTCCGTTGAACCCGGGCTGCCAGTACCCAGTAACGACGGTCGCCGGGTCCGGTGCCTACAGGTGCGACGTACCGGTCACGCTGCCGCTCGACGTTTCGGAGAACGCGTGGTACCCGGGCAAGGACCAGCACAATCGCGTGACGTTCAATGGCATTTGGGAAGCGCCGTATGGCGTGCAGCTGAGCGGCTTGTATATCTTCGGCGACAACGGATGGGAAACTCCGCAGGCGGGCGTTGATGTCCGGAACGGCGGAGCAACAGGTCAGACGTCCGCGCAGGGGCGCCTCCGCGCGAACGGCACGCTCATTGAGCGCAATAGCCTGAATCTGCCGGCGATCCATCGCGTCGATATGCGCCTTCAGAAGCGGATATCGATCACGCAGAAGTTCAAGATCGACGGCATTTTCGAGGTGTACAACCTTTTCAACCGGGCGAACTACGACCCGACCTTGTTCACGTTGAACGAACAGAATGCACGGTTTGGTCAGGCGAACTCGAGCACCACACTGGCGTACTCGCCGCGGATGCTGCAGTTCGGCTTCCGCACGCAGTTTTAGACGCGTCACCAACGCCCCATTCCCAACTTCCAACTCCCAAGGCGTCTTGGGGATTGGAGGTTGGGAGTTGGGAATTACAGTTCGGGAACGTACAGATCAAATAGCGCGTCGCCGTCGATGCGTTTCAGGCGGAACGCACGCATGGCGAAGGCCCGGAGGCCGGGCGAGGCGCGTGTGCGATCGATTACCACGAACTCCACCGGCGTGCTCCGCGCGAACCCCGGTCCGCGGGCGATCAGCGCGGCCTCGCGTTGAGGGTCAATCGTTCGTCCTTCGCTCAGCGTGATGAGCGCATCCAGCATTGCCAGGCTCCGAATTTCGGCCACCCGTCGCCGTGACACCCGTGAGAGGTAGCCGCCGATCAATGGCTTGCCGTGCACGGTTTGAAAGAACTGGGATCGAGCCGTGAAGTTGCCCACGCTTGAGGTGCCGTCACGGACACCGAAGGGCAGCTCGAGCACCCGCGCATGGCCCGGGGTTGCCGCGATGCGCTCGTAGAAGCGCGGGACACTTGCCGAGTACAAAGGCCGCGGCGCAGGCAGCAGCTCGAATAGCAGCAACATCGTCACGGCAGAAAGCATCGCCCGCCTCCGGTGCGGCCACCGCTGACCAAGCCGGCAGAGCGCAACGGCGAACAGCACTGCGATAGCAAGCATCAGCACGATGGCCATCCGTCCAGGGGTACGGGCCAGGCGCACGAGGGGCAGATAGCGGGTCAGCGCCCACGGCCCGGGCACGTGCGTATTCTCACCGGCGACATGGATGAACGGCCCGAGTGACAACAGCCCGAACGTCACCGTCAACGTGATCCAGAACGCCGACGGCCGCCATCCAGTACGCAGTGCCGCGACAATCGCGATGATTGCCGTGAAAGTCAGCGACGCCACGTTTTCCAGATACCGATCCGGCCGCGGGGTGAGCCAGGCTCGGAGCCACTCGGGCGCAAGCGGGTGATTCGGGTTGGGCAGCAGAAACGTGATGAGGTCCAAACCCGCCGGACTGCTTCGCCACAGCACGCTGGTCGACTCGAATCCAGCATCGCGTATTCGAACGCCCACGGCGTACAAGACGGGCGACAGCATGACCGCGCCGACGAGCGCCGCCACCGACGCGACCCGGATCAACCGCAGTGCCTGGGGGCCGTCCACGGATACTCCAACGCGCCGATAGGGCCAGGCGACACGAACCATCACCAGGAGGGTCAAGAGGAGCACCGGTGTGTACAGCTCGTGGGCGGTGACATGGACGCCAAGAATGTTCAGCTGCCAGCCGCGGCCGATGAGCAGTGAGATCGTGAAGCCGCCGACGCACGCGATGAGGAGATCGAGCGTGCGCGGTTCGGTCGCGCGGACCGCGTGGTGCGAAAGGCGAACGGTACGCACGACCAGGAATACGATCGCAATCATCACGCAGTAGATGGCGTAGTACGGATCCGTCGTCGCGGCCCAGCAGATCGTCGCGCCAAGCGCGAGTGCGTCGCGCATGCGCGGCTGATCGCTGCATCGCAGCAGCAGGAGGATGAAAATCGGCAGCGGCGCAGCAGCAACCAGGCTGAAGTGCCCGATGCCGCGCGTGACCATCCACGGGCTCCACGAAAAGAGCGCTCCCGCGAGCCACGATTCGAACGGCCGTCCGGTGACATGCCATGCCAGCACGAACAGAGCGTAGCCGGCGAGGACCACCATCAGGAGGTACACGATGTTGAACGTCGCGACGCTGCCGAACGTGCGCAGGAGCGGCAAGGCGATCAGATCCTGGAAGAGCGTGTAATTGTGCAGCGCGAGGTTTGCCGGCCGGGTCAGCGAGAAGATCTCTCGAGTAAAGAGGGGCAGCTCGTGGTGCTCGATCACTTCGCGATGAAACACCCATTGATTCCAGACGTACACCCCGGTGTCACCGTCCGGCGGTCCGGTCAAGTGGGTCCCCATGTGCCGCGGTAAAGGCCACGAGAACACCAGCGCGAGCGCGAGGTATCCGGCGATGGCGTACAGCGACGTTGCGGGGCGCGATTGCATGCTTCAGGGGAGTAGCAGTAGGATTGCGCGCGCGCAGCGTAGCTGATGTGTAGCTGCCGGTCAACCGGATTTGAAAGACATCCGGCGTGCATTTGCTTGAAATTACGGTCTGGACCGGATATATCCGCCCTACGCAGTACAACCATCGTCCCCGCCCTGAAGGCACTCAGGCGCGCGGCTCAGGAGGACATCGAATGATCACGGCGAGCTGGAGGAGCATTCGGCGGGTTCTGGCACTACTGGCAGTCCTGGCGTGGCCGGCGGCCGGTTACGCGCAGCAAGCGATCGTCGCGGGAACTGTCACTGACTCGTCCGGAGGCGTACTCCCGGGAGTCACCATTACCGTGGTGCATGAGGAAACGGGAAATACGTTTGAGGGAGTCACGGACGCCCAGGGGGCGTTCCGTATCCCGGTACGCGTCGGCGCCCACAGGATTACCGCGAGCCTGGCCGGTTTTCAAACCGCAACCCGGACGGGTCTCCAACTGCTGCTGAACCAGACCTTGGCGGTCCCCCTTCAACTCGGGCCGGCGACCCTCGCTGAGACCGTGACGGTCACGGGCGAAGCGCCGCTTGTCGACACCACGGACTCGACTGTCGGGGCCAACATTGACCCACGCCAGGTCCAGGATCTGCCGATCAACGGCCGCAACTGGATGGACCTGACGCTCCTCGCGCCTGGGGCGCGGCGCAATGAGGGGGGCGGCCTCGTGCAGAACCGCCAGGGCTACGCCCAGACCAACGTGGACGGCCAGCAAATCACGACGAACTACCACACGACCCCCGACACCGAGCAGCCGCAGATGAGCCGCGATGCGATCGCCGAGTTCCAGGTCGTCGCCAATCGCTTCGACGCGACGCAGGGCCGCTCATCGGGCATGGTCGTCAATGCCATCACTAAGTCGGGAACAAACGCACTCACGGGGACGTTCGGCGGCTATTTCCGGAACGACAGGTTGAACGCCAAGGACTTCATTCTTCAGCGCGTCCTGCCGTACTCGAATCAGCAGTTCAGCACCACCGTTGGTGGTCCCCTGATTCGCGACCGGCTGCACTTCTTCGCCAGCTACGAGTTCGAGCACGAGCCGCGCACGTTCAACGCGAACAGCGTGTACGCGTTCTTGAATCGGGACATCACGTATCCCAAGAAGCAGCACACCGCGACCGAGCGCGTCGACTGGCAGCTGACGCCCCAGACGCGACTGGTTGCCCGTGTGACGCAGTTCCACACGGATTTCTACAGCGGCGGCAGCCCCACCAGCCCGGTTGGCGGCACCCGTGGACGCATCGCGCCCCAGTACTTCGGCACCTTGACGCAGGTCTTCGGGACCAACGCCGTCAACGAGATCAAAGTCGGCCGGACGGACTACGAGCGGCGCGATCAGCCGGATGTCCGCTGGAAGGGCAATGACTTCCCCTATCACCCGTCCCTGCACGGCGGCTCAATCATCACCCTGTTCACAGGTCTGACCGTCGGCGCGTCGCCGCTCAACATCTTTCAGGACACCACATCGGTTCGTGACGACTTTACGACGTCCTTCAACCGGGGGGGACGTCACGACATCAAGATCGGCGTCGAGTACCTCAAGTTCGGCAACCAGTTCATCTGGTGCTTGCGGTGCGATGGGGCCATCAATGCCCAGGGCGGGCCCATTCCCAGCGCGGCCCAGCTCCAACAGATGTTTCCGGATGTGTATGACGCGTCAACGTGGAACCTGGCGCCGCTGGCCGCGATGCGCACCGCGGCGGGAGCACCCTTGGTTCGCTGGGTCGACCACGCGTCGTCGGACACGGAGCACCAGTACTCGGTGACGCGCCACTTGTGGGGTGGCTGGTTGCAGGACGACTGGAGCATGAACAACCGGCTGACGCTCAACATGGGTCTGCGGTATGACATCGACTTCGGTGCTCACAACGAGAAGCTCGAATTCCGACCCTGGCTGCCTGGCAACCTGCCGGTCGACAAGAACAATTTAGCCCCGCGCACGGGGTTTGCGCTCAAGCTCGATGACAAGACCGCCGTCCGGGGCGGATACGGCTTGTTCTTCGCTTTCGCACCGAACGATGGCGTGCAGCAGAGCCTGGGGTATGTGCACAGGTTCGAGAACCAGATCGCCTTTGACGGCCGCGACAATTTCACGACCGTCAGGGACAATTTCTTTGGATGGTTCAAC
Organism: Vicinamibacterales bacterium; assembly: GCA_036802945.1. GTDB lineage: Bacteria > Acidobacteriota > Vicinamibacteria > Vicinamibacterales > UBA2999 > Gp6-AA40. The sequence goes on along the minus strand of DAIRVG010000004.1, from coordinate 109,835 downwards.
GGGCCCAAGCCCGAATTCGCGGCCTCACTCCAGAACGCGTGCGACATCGTCAACCGGACGACCAACTGCGCGTTCCGGGCGCTGACGCAGGAGATCAATTATCCGGGGCGCCAGACGTCATACTCACACCAGGCGTCGATTGGCGTTCAGCGCCAGATCGCCACGCAGGCGTCGGTCGAGATCAACTACTCCTACACGGGTGGTCGTCGCGAAGAGCCCACGACCACGGTGAATGGGAATCTGACCTACAACTCGGCCACCGGGGCGAATACTCCCTTCACGAACGTGGCGGCGCGGCCGTTCCCGACGTGGGGCACGGTCAACTTCGAGCTGCTCGACGGGTGGTCCAACTACCACGGTACCGACTTCACGTTCACCAAGCGGTTCAGTAACCGGTGGCAGGCGAACGCGACCTACACTCTGGCGTTCTTCAAGGACGCGAACCCTCGGCGCGATCAGTGGTACTTGGGGAGCGACGGAATCGTGGCGCGCCGGCCGCTTGGCTTCGCTCTGGCGAAGGATCTCGGCGGAGAGTACGGCTACGCCGCGGGGGACCAGCGTCATCGTGCGAACGTGAACGGCGTCTACGACATCGGCTACGGCTTCCAGGCGAGCGGTATCTACTTCTACGGATCGGGCGAACGCTTCGCCGTCACGGACGGCACGGATAGGCGGAGCGAGGGCGGAAGCGGCGAAAACCGATTGCGCGCCGACGGCTCCATCGTCCCGCGCAACAGCCTGACGGGCAGGCCGCTCCACCGCGTGGACGTGCGGCTCCAGAAGTCGTTCCCGATTGTGGGCAAAGTCAAGGTGGACGGGATGATCGAGGCCTACAACCTCTTCAACCACGA
>DAIRVG010000004.1:82006-108884 GCA_036802945.1 Vicinamibacterales bacterium | reverse complement strand
GGGACAATAACTTGATCAACAATCAGCCCACGCAATGCGAGGCGACGTCGGTTGAGCGTGAAGTACGCGGTGCAGCAGCCGCTTCTCGTGGCGTCGGTCGCGGTGGCCGTATTCGTTGTCGCGACCGGTCTTCGCGCGCAGGTCCCGGTGACGATCAACCCACAGGCCCGACTCGTGCCTGCGACCGAGCTGCGATTGTCAGGTGAAGTCGACAGCAACAGCCCTGCTGTATGGGATCTGATCCGCGGCGTACCGTTCCTCTACATTGCGACGTCGTTTGGAGGACAGCCGAGCACCGCCCGCGGCAGAAGTCTGACGACGCTCGGCACCGCCCAGCCCGTTACTCTCGATCCCTGGCCTGGGGGCGGCGTGTGGATCGAAGCGATCGTCCCTGATGTCGACGGCACGTGGTATGGCTACTACCACAACGAGATGCCAGCCACGCCGGTCTGTCCCGGCAGCAACAAGGTCATTCCCCGGATCGGAGCCGCCCGTTCCGACGATCGCGGTCGCACCTGGGAGGACCTGGGCATCGTCCTCGAAGCGCCGGCATCCACCTTCGCCTGCGCGACGAACAACGTGTTTTTTGTCAACGGCATCGGCGATTTCAGCGTGCAGCTCGATGCCGACTCGCGCGATCTGTATTTCTTCTTCTCCCAGTATGAACGGGCGAGCGTCCAGCAGGGTGTCGCGGTCGCGCGGCTCGCGTGGGCAGATCGCGACGAGCCTGAGGGCAAGGTCATGGTCTGGCGCACGAGATTCTGGATCCCGGCCGCGCGCGAGGTTGCGGATGGTGATGAGACGACATGGGCGTTCGGGGCCGGCGTCCCAATCTTCCCCGTCTCTGACGGGTGGCATGACGAGGGCACGACAACGAATGCGTTCTGGGGGCCGTCGGTCCATTGGAATACGTACCTGCAGATGTACGTGATGCTCCTGAATCGCGCCAAGGACACGAAATACAACGAGGAAGGGATCTACGTCTCGTTTACCTCGCGGTTGGACGATCCGCGCCTCTGGTCAGTCCCAATGAAGATATTGAACGGCGGCAGCTGGTATCCCCAGGTGATTGGCCTGGATGAAGGCACCGGCACCGACAAGATTGCCGGCGAATGGGCGCGGTTCTTCATGGCTGGCACATCGCGGCACCTCGTTCATTTCACCAGACAGTGATCCGCGCCTTTGCGGCGGCGATCGGCGGTTGTCTGATCGCGGCCACGCTGGTTCCGCTCCGAGCCCAGTCTGAGCGCCCGCTCTCGGCGCGCCTCGTGTCCGCTCCCACTTTGACGCTGCCGACCGCGGTCGATTCCAACACGCCGATGGCGTGGGATCTCGTCGATGGCGTCTGGACGCTCTTCGCAGTCGCGTCGTGGGGTGGAGCGCCTTCTCTCCTCGCCGGTCCTCGACTGGATGACCTCCAGCGCCTCGAGGCGATCACGCTGCTGCCGCATCCAGGCTACGGCGTATGGATGGAAGCCGTCATTCCAGATGACGGCGGTACCTGGTACGGGTACTACCACCATGAAGTCCCTGATGATGTGTGTGGCAGGCCGGATCGGTCGATCCTGAGCATCGGCGCCGCCAGATCTCGCGATCGCGGTCTGACCTGGGAGAACCTTGGCGTGATACTCGAAAGTCCGCCAGGCAGCCACGCATGCACCACGTCGAATCGTTTCCTGGTTGGCGGCGTTGGGGATCCCAGCGTTGTGCTCGACGCCGACCATCGCTATCTCTATATGTATTTCAGCCAATATGCGAAGGAGCGGCTGGCGCAAGGTGTGGCGATTGCGCGGATGCCCTGGGCCGATCGCGATGTGCCTCGAGGGCAGATTGCGGTGCTTCACGATGGCGCGTGGCTCCCCGCGAAACGCGTCGACGACGGCTCGAGAACCGAATGGGAGTATCCGGCAGGTACGGCGCTCGTCCCGGTTTCGAACCCCTGGCACGATCGCGATTACGCCGTTGACGCATTCTGGGGAGCGTCGATTCACTGGAACACTTATCTCGAGCGTTACGTGATGCTGCTGAATCGCGCGAAGAACGAAAACTTCGACAACGAGGGCATCTATGTTTCGTATTCGCGCGAGCTCAGTGACGCGCATGCGTGGAGCGCGCCGCGCAAGCTGATGAACGGCGGTGGATGGTATCCGCAGGTCGTGGGCCTTGACACGGCCGGCGGCACAGACAGGGAAGCCGGACAGCGCGCCAGATTTTTTTTGACCGGCCGTTCCGCGTACTACATCGAATTCCAACGTTGACTCAGCCGCACCCGGGGGAGCGTCTGTCGGCGGCGAGCCAATACGAAGCATAGGGAGCCAGCGCGAGCGGGTAGGGTGAGGACCCCGCCGCCGGGAACGCCACGTCATCGGCGATCTCGACCAGTGCGAGACCGATGATGGACTCGGGCAATTCGAGCGTCACGGATTGCACGGATCCCGACAGGTTGGCCACGACGAGGATCGTGTCGTTCAGGTGGACCCGTATGAAGGCCAGGACCGCCTCGTTGCCGGTGCGTACGAATTCGATCGTTCCCCGGCCGAACGCGACGTGGCGGCGCCTCACCTGAAGCAGACGCTTGACCCGCGCCAGCAGTGAATCGGACCTGCGTTGCTGTGCGGCCACGTTGACCACGCGGTACCCATTAACCGGATTGTCGATGATCGGGATCACGAGACGCGTCACGCTCCGTGGCGCGAAGCCCGCATGGGCGTCGTCGGACCATTGCATCGGCGTGCGAACACCGTCACGGTCGTGCAGGCGAAGGTCGTCGCCCATGCCGATTTCATCCCCGTAGTAGAGGACCGGCGTTCCCGGCAGCGACAGCAGCAGCACGTGCGCGAGCTCGATGCGGCGTCGATCGTTGCCCAGCAGCGGCGCAAGGCGGCGCCGGATCCCGCGATGAAGCGTCATCTGCGGCTCGGCAACGCAGGCCGCCACCAGGAAGTCGCGCTCCTCCTCGGTTACCGCCGACAACGTCAACTCGTCATGGTTCCGGAGAAAGATGGCCCACTGGCATGCGTCCGGAATCCGGCGCGTGGCCTCGACGACATCAACGATGGCCGACGCATGTCCACGAAAGATTCCGATGAAAAGCCGCGGCATCAACGGGAAATGAAAGGCCATGTGGCATTCGTCGTCCTCGCCGAAATACTCCAGCACGTGCCGTGACTGATCGTTGGCCTCCGCCAACAGCACGCGACCGGTGTAGCGCTGGTCCATATCGCGCCGGATCTGTTTCAGGAACTGGTGTGTCTCTGGCAGGTTCTCGCAGGTCGTACCCTCGCGCTCGAACAAGTGCGCGACGGCGTCGAGCCGGAGCCCGTCGACTCCCTGGTCGAACCAGTAGCGCATGACCTTCAGGACCGCGAGCCGCACCTCGGGGTTGTCGAAGTTCAGGTCCGGCTGATGGTGGAAGAATCGATGCCAGTAGAACGCTCCCGCAACCGGATCCCAGGTCCAGTTGGACTGCTCGGTGTCGCTGAAAATGACGCGTGCCCCGGCGTACCGGTCGGTGTTGTTGCTCCAGACATAGAAGTCACGCTTCGGCGTACCGGCCGGCGCCCGGCGCGCCGCCTCGAACCATGGGTGCCGATCCGAGGTGTGATTCAGGACCAGTTCGGTGATGACGCGTATCCCACGCGCATGCGCCTGATCCAGGAACGCCCTGAAGTCGCGCCTGGTCCCGCAGGCAGGGTGAATCCGCTCGTAGTGCGCGATGTCGTATCCGTCATCACGCAGGGGCGACTCGTAGAAGGGCAGCAGCCACAGGCATGTCACCCCGAGCTCTTCAAGGTACTCGAGCTTTTGCGTCAGACCCGCGAAGTCGCCGATCCCGTCGCCGTTCGAGTCACAAAACGTGCGGACGTTCAGCTCATAGATGACGGCGTCCTTGTACCACTGTGAATCTGATGCGCTTCCCGCGAGGGACATCTGTCCTATCGCGCCTTGGCTCGGCGCCGCATGGAACTGGAGTCGGCCGTCCGGAAGTCGACGAGAATGCGGAGAAGCGCGTCGACGTCCTCCTGGCGATCGAGTTGATACCGCGCCCGGGAGCCGACCGCCCCTCCGACGCGAATGGCGAGCAGCTTTTCTGGAGATGCGGACGCGAACGCGTCCTCGTCCGTGCCGTCATCGCCGATGTAAATCGCGCTGTCGCACGCAAACCACCTGCACGCCTGTTGAAGCGCGACCCCCTTGTCGGCGCCGCCGCGAGGTAGCAGGCTCACCGCTTCGTCCCCTCCCAGTGCCCGCGCCTCCGGGAGCTCGGCAACGGCTTTGTCGATCGCCTCGATCGCGCGGCGCTTGTCGCGAACGCCGCGGTAGTGAATCGTGACGGAATACCGCTTGTCCTCGATGACGATGCCGGGATCCCGCGGCAGCCGCTTTTTGAGATGCAGCGCCCATTCGCGCGCATGGGTTGGATACGGCGCGTCGGGTGTGGCTGGCTCGAGCCCGTGGTTTCCGAACAGATACCACGCCGGAATGTGACGAAGTCGTCGCGTGAGATCGTCGAGCGCCCGCCCGGAAATGATGACGCACGGATACAGGCGGGCGGCCAGTGTCAGCAGCCGCCGGGTGTCGCGCCTCATCCGTGCGCCGGCGGGCGTCGGGGCGATGGGCGCGAGCGTTCCGTCGTAGTCGAATGCCAGTAGCACGTTGGAGTGCGCGAAGCTGGCTAGCAGCGCGCGCTGCTCTTCCGCCAGGATGGTCTGCATGTCAGACGGACGTATCCTCCCAGCCTCGGACCGCATAGTGCAACGGCCTGGTCCACAGGCTCTCGAGCCCTTCCAGAATATCTGATGCCCAGCCGAAGACATTGCGTCCGGCGACCGCGCGCCGCAGCGCACGCATGCGCGTGCGCCGTTCCTCCACCGGCATGTCGATCGCTTGTGTCAGCGCGTCGGCGAAGCCCTCGATGTCGTACGGATTGATAATCAGCGCCTCGTGCAGCTCCTGCGCCGCGCCCGCGAGAGCGCTCAACACGAGCACGCCGTCCTCGTCGTCGCGGGCCGCGACGAATTCCTTCGCGACCAGGTTCATCCCGTCATGGAGCGAGCTGACGATGCAGAAATGCGCGAGACGGTAGAGCGCAACCAGGCTTCCGATCGCGAGGGGCGTTTTCTGATAGCAGACGACCGGTGGTCCGCCGCGCACACGGTGGCGCCGGTTGAGCGCATCGATCCGTTGACTGATCTGCGATTCAATTTCGGCATAACTGTGAAGCCCCGAACGAGATGGTACGCCGATCTGGACGAAGGTCAGTCGCCCTCGCAGCTCCGGCCGCCGGGTCAGCACTTCGTCGAGCGCATCCAGTCGCTCGGGAATGCCTTTCGTGTAGTCGAGCCGATCGACGCCGATGCCGACGATGTCGGCGCGAAGGTCGAAGAGCCGCCGCAGGCGTCGCTGTTCGTCTGCGAGCGAATCTTCGGCGGCAATGCCCTGAATCCGGTCGTAGTCGACGCCAATCGGTACTGATACGACGGTCGTCGATCGCCCGTCGACCCAGATGCGCGACGCCTCGAGATCGACCTCGCCGTCGAGCTCCTCCTCGGCGGCGAGAAGGAAGTTGCGTCGATCGCGATCGAGTTGAAACGCAAGCAAGTCGTTGGCCGCCAGCCCAGTCAGGATCTCGCGGCGCCACGGGCATATACGGAGCCGATCCGGAGACGGCCAGGGAATGTGCCAGAAGAGCGCCGTGCGAGCGGCGGGTCGCCTCGTGCGCAGCGATGGGGCCACCAGGGCAAGGTGATAGTCCTGGAGAAACACCGGCGTGTTCGACGAGTCGAGCTCCTCGTCGATGGCGGCGGCAAAACGGTCGTTGACGTCCTTGTATGCGGCCCAGTCCTCGCTGCGGAATGTCGGCCGCACATCGACAACGTGACACAGGGGCCAGAGGCCCTCGTTGGCGAAGCCGCCGTAGTACGCCGAGAACGTCGGTTCCTCGAGCCAGAGCCGGCGCAGCACATACGAAGGATGTTCCGGTGGAACGTGAACCTTGTCGCTGTCATCGACCACGAGCCGATCGGCCGATCCGGAACCGTGTGCGATCCATGTGCCGCCGCGCTCACGCATCAGTGCGTCCAGGGCGACGGCCACGCCACCCGTCGCCGTCGTCCACGTGACGGAGCCGTCACGCCGGGTCAGGTGCAGATACGGCTCTCGATTCGAGACGACGAGCAGGGGCCGCGGGGTCTGAGCCTCCAGCTCGCCAGCCCGGGCCAGGCCCCGTCTGAACAGCATCGGGCCGACGAACTCGTGGATTGGAATGAGCGCGATCAGCAGCGTCTGCAGTTGCGTGCCCCATCCTGGAAACTCGCTGGCGACCACCGATGCGAGGCCAAGCGTGATGCCAGCCTGGGAGATCAGTCCCGTCCAGGCGTGTTCGCCCACCCGTCGATCGATCCCGGAGACCGCGAGGCCGGCAGACACTCCGGTCCGGATCAACGCGGCTCGAATCGCCGCCAGAGCGAGCGCAACCGGACCGAGGGCCGCGAGCGCGTCCACGCGCAGCGATGAACCGATGGCGACGAAAAAGATCACGAGTACTGGTGGAGCGCCGCGCTGAACAGCCGCCTTGAGCGTGTCGCCCTGAGCGACCGACAGGTTCTCAATCACGAGACCGGCAGCCACCGCCGCAAGCAGCGGCTCGAACTGCTGTGTGGTGCCGACCTGACTGAGCAGTCCGCACACCGCGAGCAGGACCAGCGCCACCTCGCGCCCAACGTATCGGAGATAGAGCGCAAACAGCGCGCCGACGAGGGCGCCGAACGCCACCGCGCCGCCGCTCTCCCACGCGAACTGCACGATCAGGCTGCCGCCGTCCATGTCGGGCCGGAATACGGCACGCGCCAGCTGCATCGAGAACGAGAACAGCAGCAGCATCACGAGATCGGCAAGGACGACGACGGCGAGCACGAGCTCGCTCAGACGACCACGGGCGCCGGTGTCGGTCGTGACTGCGGCCGTCATCGTCGGCGAGAAGCTGACGACCATGACGGTGAGCAGGAGAACCATCGCCAGCCTCGCCGCGCCCTCGGCGTCGGGCGCGACCGGGAGCCACGGCCATGCGACCCAGGCAATGGCAGCGACACCGGCGCTGGCAACGGCAAGTGTTGCCGCGGTCATGCGGACGATCGCGGAGAGCCGGCCGCGGAGCCGTTCGATGCTGAGCGTGAGGCCGGCAATCAGCGCGATCAGGGTTGTTGCGATGCCGGTGATTACCTGCAGTTGTGCCGCCATCGACTCGGTGATGACGTTTGCCAGGTACGGGCCGACGAGAACGCCGAACAGCAAGTACCCGGTAAGCCGGGGCACGTGAAAACGTCGAAGCAGGTCGCCCGTGACCCATGCGCCCAGGAGCGTGAAGCCAAGCGCCAGCGCCGGGCCCGCCGACGCCACGGCTCCGGTCTCGCCGAGGGCATGGACCCAGGCGACGGCGCCGACCGCCAGCGCCAGCGCTCCGAATCGTCTCATCCCTTGCTGACCCCGGAGCGGGAGAAAGCGGCGATCAGCGACGATGCAATGGTGCCGACGACGACGACGGTCAGCATTGGCGTGAACTCAGGTCCGCCGGCGCGCACGACATTCAACGCGAACGCGACGCCGAACACGCCCGGAGAGATCAGCTGGACATTGTTGCTCAGTGGATTGGCTGCCAACGACTGCGCCGCGAGCCATCCGCCGAGGAGCTTCCCGCTCGTGCGAACGACAACGTAAGCGATTGACAGAGTCAGCGTAACCGGCGAGAAGTCCGCGCGGGCGCCCGCAAGCAGCAGGATCATGACGAGCAGCGAGTGTTGGACATACGCGACGTCGCGACGGATGTACTCGCGCACCGCGCCGCCGGCAAATTGCCAGCACGCTCCGGCAACCAGGCCGCCGAGCAGGGCCGACATCGAGAGATAGTCGGCGGCGCCGCCGAGCAGCAGGAGACTCGCAAGGACACACACCCGCTGTTCCGCCGGTGTTGACGCTTGTGACAGGATCAGCCATCCCGCGATGGCGATCACAACGGCTATGAGCGTTGCCTGCGCGGCGACCAGGAAGGCTGCGGCGGGCGAGGGCTCGCGGAGAAACGCCAGCAGCACGCCGCCCAAGACGACGGGAAGCAGATAGTCCTGAACGTCCAGGCGCGCCGCGACGTCGTGCGAGGTGCGCGGCGGATCCGACGGCAGCGAGGATGACGTGGCCGCGGAGACGCCGAGCGCCATGGCAACCATCCACCATGGCGGAAACGGGTTGACCGTCACCGCCGGGCCTACGAGCAAAACGCCTGAAGCAACCACGATCGCGGTCACCATCGCCTGCGCGCCTGAGGCCGCGACAATCCGTCGATCCGCTCGGCCGGTCCTGATGCTCAGTCCGGCAATGACCCCTAGTGTGGCCAGGGCGATCGGAGACGCCGGATCGAGAAACGCCAGGGTCTGGGGTGTGAGCAGTACCAGGCCATGGGGCCCGAGGGCTGCGCCCGTCACCAGTAACAGCAGAGCGGGGAATGCGCCCGTGGACCAGTCGAGCGCGCCGAATCGCGATGTCGGCAACAGGCGTCCGGCAGTGGCTCCGCTCTGTTGAAGCCGAACGTCGATCGGATCAAAGGTCCTCGGTTCGCCGAGCTCGCTCGGACCGTACGGATTCATCGCTGAAGGGCCACCACGCGGTGCGCGGGTCCGCGCATCAGGGTAACGATCGTGAAGTCCCCGCGCCGTGCAGACGTGAACGCCGATTCTACTTGTGCCGCACTGGGCGCCATGCTTGCGCCGACGGCGGTGATGACGTCACCAGCCTCGATGCCGGCGGCGTCAGCGGCCGAGCCTCGCTCGACCCGCACGACCTCGACCCCGACGCGGGCGAGCGTCCGCATCGTGAGACCGAGCGTCGGCGTTGGCGTGACGGCCGCGGGCGTGGCTGCCACGACCAGCAGCTCCCGTTGCGTGCCTCCGCGCCACACGCGAATCGCAATTGTGTCTCCAGCGCCGAGGCGCGCCGTCCGAACGCGCCAATGTTCGGGAGTGGGTGTGCTCACGTCATCCACGGCCTGGATGACGTCACCAGCCTTGAGTTGGCTGGCGACAACGCTGTTTGGATCGATCCAGGTGATGACGACTCCGGTGTCGGCTCCGCTGGCGAGTGAGAGGCGCGGTGTCAATGCCTCCACGTCGATTCCGAGGTCGACGTGCTCCTTGTGTGGCTGTCTGAGCAGGTCCTCTGCAGCGTCCCACAGCATCTTGCCCGGAACGACCGCAAGGCCGTTCTCGTACCGAACCACCGCGCCCACGAACTCCGCGTCGTCGGTGAACAGAAACGCCCCGGGCGTGACGTCTACATCGCGTGGAAGTCTCCATACGGGTCCAATCCACGCGGGGGTCTCCACCGGCGTCAGCGATCCAATGAACGCCGGACGGAGCGACATGCTGTCGGGGGATGGCGACGACACAGCGACGTACTGCGGTTTGTCAAGGCGCTGGGGGGACCACAACACGGGAAGTACCGTATTCGTCCCGTTTCCCACGCGAAGAACCGCGAGGCCTGATGCGCGATCCTCGGCGATCACACCCAGCGAATTGCGTTCGCCGTGGCCCGCTCCCGGTTCGAGAATCGCAATCGCGAGATCGTCGCGAAGCCGAAGCGCTGCCATCCGCTCGTCTGTCTTGTCGAGTCCTTCCGTCGCGTCCGTAATGTCCGGCCCAACCGTGACGAGTGTCGGCGCCACGCGCGCTCGGAGGTCCTCGACTGTCGCCGCAAGGTCCGAGAATTTCGAAAAACCGGCGAGCTGACTGAGCAGTGGCGTCACCGGATTGGGGTTGACCGGACGATCAGGAAACCTGATGCGGGCAAGGACCCACAGTGTAAGAACTGCAAGAAGAGCCGTCATCAGCAGCCGCCGCGTCTCACGGGAGACACGAGGGCGATACGCCGAAGTTTCGCCGGTCACGAACCGCGCTGTCTCGGATTTCATCGCCATTTGCACGATATACCTCGAACTCGCGGCGGGAAATACGGCCTCGCCACGAGTTCGCGTGCGAAGGTGGCTGGAGATACTGCCCAGCCAGAGAGCAAAGGTTGGTCCGGCTAGCGGATCACACCGCGCCGCACGGCATAAAGGACAATCTCGGCGGCGCTGTGGACGTCGAGCTTCTCCATGATCCGCGCGCGGTGGGTTTCGACCGTGCTCGGGCTGATGAAGAGGATGGCAGCGATGTCCTTGTTCGTCTTGCCTTCCGCGATCAGCTGGAACACCTCGCGCTCGCGATCGGACAGCGATTCGTAACGGTCGATCACGCCAGGTTCACCGGTGCGCTGTTTCACGTAGTCGTCCAGCATGAGGCGGGCGATCGCCGGACTGAAGAAGGACTTGCCCTCGGCGACGGCGCTCACCGCCTGGAGGAGATCGACATCGGCTGAGTCCTTCAGCAGATATCCGGCAGCGCCGGCGTGCAGGATCTGGATGACGTACGCCTCGTCCGCGTGCATGCTGAGCACAAGGACACGGACATTGGGCACCCGTTTGACGATCTGCCGCGTTGCCTCGATGCCGTTGAGCAGCGGCATCGCGACGTCGAGAATCGCGACATCCGGCTTGTGCTGCTCCGCCTGGCGTACCGCCTCGCGGCCATCACCAGCTTCCGCAACAACCCGCCAGTCCGATCGCTCCTCGAGGACCTTTCGAAGTCCCTGGCGTACCACCGTATGGTCGTCTGCAAGGAGGATGCGCAGCATGGCCACCAGCGTTACCCGGCGCGGCGAACGGCGGCGATCGTGGTCCCGTGACCGGCTGCGTCACCGGCGGCGGACGCACCAAGCGGCAGCGTCACCACGACGATGGTCCCCGCACCCTCGCGATCAGCAATCGTAAAGGTGCCACCGAGGGCCTGCGCGCGCTCGCGCATGCCAATCAACCCGAGCCCGCGGCCCGCTGCGAGCGTGTTCGCGGCGCCGACACCTTCGCCGTTGTCCTCGACGATCAGCCGCAGAAGGCCCCCGCCGGAATTGAGCGTTACAGTGCAGGCGGTGGCGCCGCTGTGCTGTGCGACGTTGCTGAGCGCCTCCTGGACGATGCGGTAGACGCACACTTCGATTTCCGGAGCCAGCCGCGCATCCATCGTCTCGGCGAGCTGCGCGCGGATGCCCGTCCGCTGGGAGAAGTTGCGGAGGTAGGTGGTCAGCGTCGCCGGAAGACCGAAATCATCCAGCACCGAGGGATGGAGCAGCTGCGACATGTCGCGGACGCTGCGGAGCGTCGTTTCGCTGATCTCGCGCGCTTCTTCGAGCGCGTCTCTGACGCGCGAGTCGACGTCGGCCCGCAGCGCGATACCGATGTCCATTTTCACCGCCGTCAGGGCCTGGCCCACTTCGTCGTGCAGTTCGCGCGCGAGCGTACGGCGCTCCTGCTCCTGCACATCGACGAGACGAGCGGACAGGCGTTCAAGATCTTCCCGGTTGCGCTGCTCGATCCCGTGCTGCCGCTCGATCTGGTGCTGCAGCCGATTGACATGCCGGGAGGCCATGACGGCGACGAACAACGCCACGATCAGCGTCCCGAAGCCCATGGACAAGAGGCGCGTGCGGACCTGCCTGTACAGCAGATCGATTTCCTCTTCGTGGCGCTGGATCGCGCCGGATTGAAGCGCGGCCAGCTGATCGATGATCTGGAGGACTGTGTCGCGGCGGGGCACCACGTGGCTGCGGAGGAGCGCCGCGGCCTCGTCGGGCGTCCGTGCCTGTTCGGTGAATGCGACGTCGCGCGAGGCCCAGTAGTCGCCGAGCTCGACCTGCAGACGGGCCCAGTGGTCGCGCTCCACCGGCGACGCGACCTCGGGGATATAAGTGTGAAGCAGCCGCTCGACCTCGTCGCGCAACCCCGTCAGCTCGTCATGATACGTGCCCCTCCGGGTGGTCGCGCCGTCGATCAACGCGTCGCGCAGGTAAATCGATCCGAGCAGGACGCTGGTGCGGATCTTCGACAGGGTCTGCTCGCCCCGGACCTCCGAATCGTGGACACTCGAGACATTCTGCTCGATCCGTTGCAGGCTGCGAACGAGCTCGTAGCCCCACAGCAGCCACAGACCGAATACGACGGCGAAGCCAGCGAGCAGCGCCGCGCGGACGCTCGTGCTTCGCGGGTCCCACTCTCGCACCGGTTTCACCGCCATGCGGCGATCGTAGTCATGGTGCGGGCGGCCCGTCCAGCTTCGCTCCGAATCGGCGGATATCACGCTGATTTCCCGCTCGATGATGCACGTTTCGACCGCGTGCCGCCATCCGGCGTTGATGTCTCTCCGAATACAGCCTTCACCCTATAGTCCGCGCCCTGGACAGCGGGGTAGCGTGGGTGCATCACCTGCGGCGCTTGTCCCCGTCAGCGGGTGCCGGTGCGCGCAATCACAACCCTTCGGTCGCCGTGATTGCGCGCACTTTTTGCGTCCACGAAGATTTCTCAACCACGAAGAACACGATGATCACTTCGTCGACTTGACTGGCGCGACTGGTCCGAAGACCAGGATCTTCATCGTATTTGGCGTGATCTGCGCGCGTCCGTTCGGGCCCGGCGTCGTGGCGGCGACTGGCACGTAGACGTTGTGTGTGGTCGTGTCGAGCCACATCGTCCGGCCGGACGGCTGCGTCTTCAGGGTCTGAATCACGGTGAACTTGCCCGGCGCGTCCTCGTGCGCAATCGTCAGCACGCCTGTGCGGCTCGACGCGAACGCGTACCCCGTGGCCGGGTCGAATCCGTTCCCATCCACCTCGTCCGCGATGGGAAAGCTCGTCACCGCCTTGCCCGACGTGCTATCGGTCACCGCCATCGTCCCGTCGCACGCGCTCATCAGCAGGTGGTTCTTCTGGTCGAAGGCCAGACCCGTCGGCCCTTCGCAGTCGGCAATCGGCCACGTGGCCACGAGCGTGTGCTTCTGCGTGTCCATCACGCCGATGACACCCTTGTCCTCGACGTTGACGTACATCCGGTTGGCCGCCGCGTCTTCAACCGCTTCTTCCAGTTCCCCGCCGACATTGATTGTCGCGATCACTTTCCCGGTCTGCGCGTCGAAGACGGTGACTGACTTCCCGGTGTGGTTGAACGCCCAGACTTCCTTGTGCGACGGCGAATATCGGATGCTGTCCGGGTTGGCGCCGGTGGCGACCGTTCCGAGTGGCTTCAGCGTTTTGAGATCGACGATCGTCGATGTGTTCGCGCGGCCGTTGCTCGTGAAGCCCCGCCCGAGCTCGGGGGCAAGGGCGATCCCGTGTACGCCCGTCAGGTCGGGTATCTCGCCGAGCACTTGTCCGGTCTCCGTATCCGCGACGACGATCTTCGTTGCATGCGACGTGTACACCCGATGCGCTACCGAATCGACGATGAGGTAATCCCACCCGCCTTCACCGCCAATGGCGATTTCCTTCACCGGCCGGTAGACGTCTGCCGCCTGCACGACAACGCCTGCGAGCACGCACGCGAAGACGCTTATCAACTTGCGCATAAAGACCTCTTTCTAATTGCTAAGACTTATTTGCTCCGACCTTGATTGCCGCGTACAGTCCCGGCACGACGAGCAGCGTGACGGGCGTTGAAAGGGCGAGACCGCCAATTACCGCGAGTGCGAGCGGTTTCTGCAGCTCGGCGCCTGCCCCTAGGCCAAGCGCCAGCGGCAGTAGCCCGAAGAGGGTGCAGAACGTCGTCATCAGGATCGGCCGGAGACGGATGCGGCCGGCGTGGGCGATGGCCGACTCGAACGGCTCGCCCTCCCCGTGCAGTTTCTCGGAGAAGTCGAGGAGCATGATGCCGTTCTTCACCACGAGGCCGACCAGAAGGATGATCCCCATCGCCGAGGAGATATTCAGATCGGTGCCCGTCAGGAGCAGCAGTACCAGCGCGCCGCCCAGTGAAAGGGGCGCTGCCAGGAGGATCAGGATTGCGGGTGTCCACGCACGGAACTGGATCACGAGAATCGTGAAGACAAGGAACACAGCCAGGGCAAAAACCATGAGCAGCTCTCGGAATGCCTGCGCCTGCGACTGGTACTGCCCGCCGATCTCGTAGGTGTAGCCGATCGGAAGCGTGAGCTTGTCGAGGTTTGTCTGGATTTCAGCGACCGCGCTGCCAAGGTCTCGCCCCTCCAGGCGGCCGCTGACCACGGCCATCGGGCGGAGATTCTCGCGCATGAGCTCGCCCTGTCCGTTGGCGCGCTCCATCGACGCGACCTCGGACACCGGAATTGGCTTGCCATCGGGTGGCGGCGTCCGGATCAGCGTCTGCGCCAGATTGTTCGGATTGAACCGGAACGAGTCGGGCAGCCGAACGCGAACGGGGACGGTGCGATCGGCCAGGCGCAGGTCGGTTGCTACCGTGCCCAGCCAGTTGCCCGCGAGTTGATCCGAAACATCCTGCACGGTCAGGCCGTACCGGCCGGCCGCCACCGGGTCGATGTTCCAGGTCGCTTCCGGATTGCCCTCTTGCGGGCCAACCACGTCGACGACACCCATCACCGTGTTCATCATCGCTTCGACAGGGCCGGCAAGCCCTGCCAACCGATTGGGGTCGTCACCGAAGATCTTCACCTCGATGGGCTCGGGATTGCCTTCGAGGTCGCCGAGCATATCCTGCAGAAGCTGCACGAACTCGATCTCGACCAGCGGCGCGGCCTCGTTCACTTTCTCCCGAACCTCGCTGATAACTTCTTCCGACGAGCGGCTCCGCTGGTTGCGCGGCTTCAAACGCACGAGGATGTCACCGGTGTTCTGTGCGGTTGCGAAGAGGCCGAGCTCGGAGCCGGTGCGGCGCGAGTATGCGGCGACTTCGGGCGTCTCCGAGACGATCTGCTCGATCTTCCGCACCTGGCGGTCGGTTTCGGTCAGCGCGCTGCCGGCGGGCGTGATGTAGTCGAGCACGAAGCCGCCCTCATCGGCGGCGGGGAAGAACCCGGTTCCGACCCGAAGGAAGAGCACCACGGTCAGCGCCGCCAGCAATACAGCGACAACGATGGCGGCGATCGGTCGCCCGACCATCACCGCCAGCATCCGCTCGTAGACTCGTTCGACGCGGCCGTGTGACTCACCGCTCGGTTTATGGTGAGTGGCGGCCCACCGCGCCATCAGCGGCACGACACTGATCGACAGCGCCAGCGAGACGAGCACAGCCACCGAGAGGCTCATCGAGAGTGCGCGGAAGAACTGGCCCGGCACACCCGACAGCAACCCCAGCGGTGTGAACACGACCACGGTCGTGAGCGTGGAGCTGACGAGCGGCGCCATTAGCTGCGAAACCGCGTCGATGACGCTGCTCCCGCCTTCGCCGGCGCGGCGGTGAATGTTCTCGACGACCACCACTGCGTCGTCGATGACCAGGCCGATCGCCACGGCCAGGCCGCCCAGCGACATCAAGTTGATCGTTCCACCGAACAGCCACATGAAGACGAACGTCGGGATAACCGCCATCGGCAGCGTGACCGCCGCGATCATCGTCAGCCGCCAATCGCGGAGGAACACGAGGAGGACCACGATGGCGAGGAAGCCGCCGATCAGGATGGCATCGCGGACGCTCACGATCGACTCTTCGACGAACTGCGCGAGGTCGTAGACGCGGTTCATCTTGATGCCGGCCGGAAGCGTCTTCGCGAGGCTGGCGAGCGCGGCGTCCAATCCCGCTTTGAGATCGAGAATGTTGGCGCCAATCTGCTGGGAAATGCTCATTGACACCGCGTCGCGTCCGTTGCCCGTGATGAGCAGGGTGCGGTCGGGCGAACCGGGGGTGACCGTGCCCAGGTCCGACACGCGAAGCGTGGCGCCGTTCCTGACCTTGACCGGGGCATTTGCGATTTCGTTCGCGTTCTTCCAGAGGCCGGATGCGAGCGTCAGGTGCTGCTGGCCCGACTCCGCGAAACGCCCAACGGGGAGGATCGTGTTCTGTTTGAGCAGCGCGTCGGAGACGTCAACAACCGTGAGCTGCGCAGCCATGAGACGCGCGGGATCGAGGATCACTTCGATCTCTCGGGTGTCACTCGCCTGCACCTCAATGGTCCCCGCGCCGGGCACCCGCGCGATCTCCGGCTTGACGACGAAGTTCGCGTAGTCGTAGAGATCCGGCGTTGACAGCGAGCCCGTCAGGCTCATGATGAACACCGGAAAGATGGCCGGCGTCATCCGCTCGATCTGGAGCTGGGTTCCCATCGGCAGATCTCCCGTGATCTCCGCCACCCGGTTCTGCACCATCTGCAGCGCCGTCACCATGTCGGTCGACGGATCGAACTGCGCGGAAATCTCGGCACCGCCGCGGATGCTCTTCGATCGCACGCGCCTCACACCCGGCACAGCCATGACGACCTGCTCGATCGGGCGCGTGACGATGAGCGACATCGACTGCGGGGGCAGCGTGCCCGAGTGCGCGACGATAGCAATGCGAGGGAACTCCAGCGGCGGATAGATGCTGCTCGGCAACGAGAGCGCCGCGAGGACGCCTCCGACGACGAGGGCGCCCGCCAGGAGCACGGCAGCGCGGGACTGCTTCAGGGCAAGGGCTGCGACGTTCACTTTTCGCCTTTGTCGTCAGCTGAGTCCGCTCCCGACTTGGCGGCGCCTGCGGGATTCCCGATGCTGATCGTCGCACCGTCGGGCAGCCCCGCCTGTCCGTCCACGATGACCGTTTCACCCGCCTTGACTCCCGAGACGATCTCGATGTGCTCGCCGTCCGTCAGACCGATCTGCACGGGTCGTCGCTCGGCCTTGTCGCCGTTCACGACGAACACCGCGGTCTCTTCACCCTCGCGCACGAGCGCGGGAGCTGGAATCAGCACGGCGTTCGGATGCAGCTCCGCCTCGATCTCGACTTCGACCGGCGTGCCGGCGGGGAAATTCGTCGGCGCGTTGAACGCGAGGCGGACCGGGATCGTTGCGGTGCCGACGTCGACGGCGGCCGGTCGCGAGAGGACCTTGAGGCCGACCTCCGGGTCGCCGGCAGCGACGGCCGTGAGGTGCGCGGGAGCGCCGATGACGATGCGCGCCGAGTCGGCCAGCGGCACGGAGGCGACGACTTCGAGCCGTCTCGGATCGATGGCTCGGAGCACCGGGTCGGCCGACACCGGTTCGACGAGATCCCCGGGGTTGTGGTACCGCTTCGCGACCACGCCGTTGAATGTCGCGCGCACGACCGAGCGCGCGGCGACGAGGTTGGCCGCAGCGCCGGCCGCCTCGGCCTGGGCGAGCGCTGCCTCCGCGTCAGCCACCGCGCGGTCGGCGTCTTCCACGTCCTTCCGCGCCGCAATGCCGCGCTCGAACAGGTCGTGGGCGCGGACCTGGTTTGCCTTCGCATTCGCGAGCGCCGCCTGTGCGCGCTGGACTTCCGCGACCTGCTTCTGCACTTCCGCCGCGGAGCTCGGAATTTCGAAGCGGACGAGGACGTCCCCTTGTCTGACGCGATCGCCTTCAGCGTGCGGAATCTCCACGATGCGGGCCGCTTCGGGGGCGATGACCACGAGGTCGGCGCCGGGCGCAGGAGATATGAGACCCGTGGCGTGCACGCGGCCACGGATCGGCCCAGTCACTGCCGGCGCCGTCATCACCGGTACCACCGTTTCGCTGACGACTTCTTCCGCCGTCTGCTTGCTGCACCCCGCTGCCGCCGCAACGACGAACATCACAGCGACAATTCCCAATTTCCAACTCCCAACTTCCAAGGAGCTCCGCGTCGCGCCTTGGGAGTTGGGGATTGGAGGTTGGGAATTGAAGAGGGTGCAAGTCATGAGTCTCATGGGAGGGGAGCCCCTATCGCGCGCTCGAGATCCGCGAGCGCGTTCTGAAAAAGGGAAACGGCATCAATGGCGCGGAGGCGGGCGTCGCGCGTCGCCTGGAGCGCCTGGAGCAGCGCCGCAATGCCGGTCTGTCCGAGCTGGTAAGACTCCTGGGCGAGCTGCTCGACCTGTTGCGCCTGCGGGATGATTTCATCGCGGTACCGCACGTAGAGCTGCCGTTGCGCCTGGACGGTGACCGCGGCGGCGGTCACGGCGCCGTTGATGGTGACGAGCGTCGCCTGTCGCTGCGCGTTGAGCTGATCCAGGGTCGTCTGCTCCACGAGGACCCCGGCGCGATGCGAGGTAAATAGGGGAAGGGTCACTGCGACGCCGGCGCGCCACCCGTACGTGAATTCCGGCTGCGCGTCATGCGTGAGCACGGCCGCCGGAATGACGTCCGGCACCCGGAGCGCCTGGGCGAGCAGGATTCTGGCGCGCTGCGTCTCGATCTGTCGATCGATCACGATGAGCTCGGTACTCGCCGTCTGCGCGAGCGTCATGGCGGCTGCGGTCGTCACCGGCCCGCTGGCATCGACGGCGGTCGACAAGGACGTCACCGTATCGAGCGGCTGACCGAGGAGCGCGTTCAACTCTGCGCGAGCAGCGACGGCGTTTCCCTGGGCAGCCGTCGCTTCGTTCTCAGCGGAGGCGAGCGTCAGCTGCGCCTGCATGACTTCCAGCCGCGGCGCGCTGCCGGCCTCGAACCGCTGCTGGGCGGTGTCGCGGACCCGCACGGCAATGTCGCGCATTTCATTCAGCAGGATCAGACGCGCGTCGGCGACAACGACACCGTAGTACGCGCGGCGGACGTCATTGCGGACCTGCGCGACGGTCGCCGCGATTTCCGCTTCGCCGGCACGTACCGTGGCTTCACCGACGGCAATTCGCTTCGCCCGCTTACCGCCGAGCTCGAACGGCACCGCGAGGCCGAACGACTGTCGTGGCGTTTCTTTGGCGATTTCGACGGCCGCTTCGGGGTTGAGGCGCTCACGGGCGACCCCGAGAGCCGCTAGGTTAATCGCGCCACGCAGGCGCGCTGCCGCAATCGTCGGATTGGCGCTGAATGCGCGGTCCATGGCGGCCTGGAGCGTGAGCGAACCACCCGGAACAACTTGCGCAGCGGCGGTTGAGGCGAAGAGGAGAGCGATGACGCACGCGCCGAGCGCGCGGACCTTACCGTGGCGCGGCATCACCACGCGAGCACCTCCATGGTGAAAAGATCGACAGCATGGTCGACCGTTCATGAATAGACGATGACAGACAGGGATCCGGGATCCATGGAAATCGCATTCGAATCCCGAATCCCGAATCCCGAATCCCGACTCCCGACTCCCGACTTCAGGTAGAGGCTATCATTGGCGGCCTCGGTCACTGGGATGCGCATTCTGCTTGTTGAAGATGAACCTCATGCGGCAGAGTCGATACACTCTGACGAAATCACCAGATCGAATGACGCATCCGCGAACGGGAGCGCACAGGCATCGGCGTTCACATGGTCGGTGACGACCTTCCGCCGCGTTTCGTGCAGCAGCCGGAGCGCGATGCCGAGCGACGTGACCCGGGCGCCGCGCCTCGTGGCTGAACCATCCGCTGCCGCAGCCGACGTCGAGTACCGATACTCCCGTCATCCGCGGTCCCGAGCAGCTCCCCTAAAACAATTTCGAGGCGCCGCCGGAGGTCGACGCGTTGACAAGCTCGTCAAACCGGTCGGCCATGGTGTCGTAGAAGTACAGCCTTGAATCGCGGTCGGCCATTCGTTGGGAGACGGTCATTATTCCACGCGCATCTGATACCCTTGTCCGTTGATGCGGACCATGCGGATTCCCCCATTTGTCCTGTGCCTCGCGGTGCTCGCCGCCATCACGGCGGATGCCGGTGCGCAGTCAGTCTGGGCTCCAGGCTGGATTAACGCGTATCGCGATACCGCCACCCGTCTCATCAAAGCGGCGACCGCCGACGACTTCGCCTGGCAGCGTCTTGCCGAGATGACCGACACCTACGGCCATCGTCTCAGCGGATCCGAGAACCTCAATCGCGCGATCGGGTGGGCGGTCGAGACCATGAAGAAGGACGGTCTCGAGAACGTGCGCGCCGAGAAGGTGATGGTGACCCGCTGGGTCCGCGGCCGCGAAAGCGCGGAAATCGTCGATCCGGCGCGGCACACGATCGCCTTGCTGGGTCTCGGCGGAACCGTCGCCACGCCCCCCGGCGGTCTCGAAGCCGAAGTGCTCGTCGTTGACAGCTTCAACGACCTGCGGACCCATGCCGCCGACGCGAAAGGGCGCATTGTCCTCTTCAACCAGGCGTTCACCAATTACGCGGACACCGTGAGCTACCGCACCGGCAGCGCCCGGGCCGCCGCGCAGGCCGGCGCTGTGGCGGCGCTCGTGCGATCGGTTGGCCCGACGGGCTTGCGCACGGCCCACACCGGCAGCGTGCAGTACCAATCGGACATGCCGCCCATTCCCGCGGCGGCGATTGCCGCCGAGGACGCCAACCGGATAGCGCGGCTCTCGGCGCGCGGGCGCAAGGTGCGCGTGCGCCTCATGCTCGAAGGACACAGCGAAGGCGACGCAGAGTCGGCGAACGTGGTCGCGGAGATTCGCGGCCGCGAAAAGCCGGACGAGATCGTCGTGATCGGCGGACACCTGGATTCATGGGACGTTGGCGCCGGCGCCTCTGACGATGGTGTCGGGTGCGTGGCGACGTGGGAAGCACTCCGCCTGATGAAAAAGCTTGGCATCCAGCCGAGGCGGACCGTGCGTCTGGTGTTGTGGACCAACGAAGAGAACGGCACGCGCGGCGCCGTGGCCTATGCGGAGAAATACGCCTCAACCGCCAACAATCACGTCTTCGCGCTCGAAGCCGATTCCGGCGTGTTCGAGCCGGCGCGTTTTGGATTCTCGGGGAGTCTTGCGGCGCGCAGCATCATTCGCGACATTACCTCGCTCATGACAGTGCTCAACCTGGCCGATACGATTTCAGGCGGCGGCGGGGCGGACATCGATCCGATCGCGCAGGCGGGCCGCGCGCCGACGATGGCGTACATGGGCGATCCGACGCGCTATTTCACGATCCACCATACGGCAGCGGACACCGTGGAGCGCATCGCGCCCGAGGAAGTGGCCAAGGCGGCCGCGGCAATCTCGGTGGTCACCTATGTGATTGCGGATATGCCGGAGAGACTGCCCAGGTAATTTCTGATTTGTGATTCGCGATTGGTGATTCGTGATTCTTGAATCGCCAATCACGAATCACAAATGGGCTAGCGGAGTTCCGTGAGCGTGACGTCGAGGATCCGCGACGCGCGGGGCGCCTGCTGCCACTGCACCAGGATCGGGCTCTGGTAAGTCCCTTCAACGATCCCGACGCTGCCGTCCTCGCGCTCCGACACCAGCAGGCTGACTGAGCGGCGCATGCGGAAGAACCGCGCGGCCGGAACGGCAAGCGTCCGCGCAAGCAGCCTCTCGACAAATGAGCCGCGAAGCCGCAGCGTGTCGAGTCCGGTGTTCATCACCCGCACGAAATCGTACTTCGCATAGCCGAGCGTCTTGGCGGGCACCGCGCGCGGGTTCTTCATCGCGTTTCGATACTGCTGCGCCACGAATCGCATGGGATTGCGCAGCACCTCGGCGAGGTCGTATTTCATCAACAGCGTTTCGTACTCGTTGACCGTCAAGGCCGAATGCCGTTCGGTCGGATCGAGGACGATGCGAAGCTGCCCCTTGCCCGAGCCGGTCCGGGCGACGAACTCCGACAGCGCCGCATAGATGCCGAGGCGCGGATCCTTGAGGTTGATCGAATCGATTGGATGCGCCGAGACCGGCACTTCGATGCGCGTTTTGCCGATCACGCGCTCGCTGCGGAAGCCGATGACGCGCGTGAGCCGCCGGCGGGGACGCCCCTCGATAACGCCGTCAAGGTCGACGAAACAGACCGCTTCGCCGGGCCGGTTCGGATGTGTGACGCAGGGCCGGAGGCCGCTGGCAATGAACGCCAGGTGCGAGTCGGCGTTCTTGGGCTCGACCGCTCGCTGGTCCGCGTCGAGGTCGGCGCGCCGATCCAGCTGATCGTGCTCGTAGCCCGCCCCCTCCGGAAAAAGGGTGCGGAACGCCTCGACGTATGTCGAGACATGCTGGGCGCTCAGACGTGCCGAAATGCTGCGATCGAGGAATCCAGCCGTCGTGTGCGACGACCAGTAAAGGCAATGGGAATAGGCGGAAAGCGCCTCATGTTCAGCGGCGAACCGGGCCCTCATCTCGACCACATCGAAGCGCGACTTGGGTGCCACCTCGAGGGTGAGGTCCAACGGTTTAACTGTCATCGCGATGCAACAGCGTAACACACCCCCCTGGCCCTCCCGGGCCCGTGGCGAGCCGTCCGGAGAGGGTCCAAGGGGAGCTTCTTGCACGCGATTCAGCGTGTCCTGGCCGCTGATCCTCGTCTTGGTCGTCGCCGGCACGGTGGCGGCGTTCTGGACGCTGCATCTGGTCTGGCGCCTCCACGGTGTCTGGCGCATTCGGCGCGCCGGGCCGCGCCCAATCCTGGCTACCCGTCATCGTATCTGGCACGAGGTCCACGCAAGGGAGGCGAGCGACCTGCGCTTCGGCCCGGGCGGCGAGGCGTCCGCGCCGGCGCCCCCGTTCGAGTTTGTCGCGGAACTGCTGTCGGGATCGCATCCGTGCGTATCGGTTCGCGACGCGAAACAACGCCTGTGGCGCATGAAATGGGGGGCCGAAGCGAAGCCTGAAACCTTCTGCGTTCGGTTCGCCGCCGCGTGCGGATATTTCGCGGAGGTCACGCATTACGTGACGAGCGGGAGGATCGACGGCGTGACGACGCTGACGCGCGCGCGTGCGTCGGTGGGCGAGGACGGCACCTTTTCCGACGCGCGGTTTGAGCTCGAGGATCGGGCCGTCCGCACCCTCTTCGACGAGCACAGCTGGGCGTGGAACGATAACCCGTTCGTCGGCACGAAGCAGCTCGATGGTCTCAAGATCGTGGTCATGCTGCTGTCCAACTGGGACAACAAGGATCGCCGCGACGTGTCGCGTGGATCGAACACGGCGATCTTCGAGCATCGCATCTCCCCGTTCGCGTACGAGGCGCGCTACCTCATCATTGATTGGGGCGGCGCGATGGGGAAGTGGGGGGCGACGGTCATCTCGCGCGATCGCTGGGACGTCGAGGGATTTGAGGCGCAGACGCCGGGATTTGTGGCCGGCGTTCACGACGACGTCATCGATTTCGGGTACCAGGGGCAGCGAACGGCGGAAATCGCCCGGGGTATTCCCGTCGATCACGTGCGCTGGTTCTACAAACGTGCCCGCCCGATCACGGAACCGGCGCTGCGTGAGGGACTGCTTGCCAGCGGCGCGACGGAGGACGAGGCAACGCGGTTTGCCCGCGCGCTGATGACGAGAATCCAGGCGCTGTACGAAGCCGTCGCCTTGAGTAAAAGTCAGGAGGCGCGCCAGGACGAAGGCCGACGTACGATAAAGACCGCATGATCGACGACCCGGAGGCGCGCCCACGCGGCGCCTCTCGATTGAAGCCGGTGGCGCGCCGTATGGGGCTCCTGGCGCTAGCGCTGGTGTTCGTTGCAACCCTCATCGCGGTTGTCGTTCATACGCCCGCGTTCCGTCGTCTCGTGCTGCGATACGCGGTTGCCGAGGTGCAGCGTCGCTACGGCATCCGGCTCGAGGCGGCGCGACTCGACTACAACCTGCCCTCGCTGAGCATCGGCCTCGCGCAGCTACGTCTCTCCGTCGACAGATCTCGGGACGCTCCCTTCTTCGAGGCCGACTACTTACGCGCGGCGCTGGCTCGTCGCGTGCTCACGGGCATGATCGCTCTGGAAGAGATTGCGGTGACCAACGGGCGGATACATATCGTCCGCGGCGGCGATGGCCTTACCAACCTGCCCGAATCATCGGATTCGCGTGGAGGCGAACCTGCCGCGCTCGATATCGCGCGTCTGGTCGCTCCAGGCTTCAGAGTCGATGTCCAGGACGCGCAGACCGATCTGACACTTCGTATTCCTGGCATCAACATCGACATCGGTCGCGCGGCCGGCCGCATCTCGCTCGTGGCTCCCGCGACGTTCTCGGCAGGAATGCGCAGCACCCGCGTGTCGACCCTCGACGGTGGGGCGGCATTCGATGGACGAGCGCTGAAGCTGTCGAATGTCCAGCTGAAAGCGGACGAAGCGTCGGCGCGGCTCGACGGGACCGTGTTTCTGCTGGTGCGCGATGGCTCCCTCGATCTTCGCGCAACGGGAATCGCTGACGTCGAGCGGCTCGCGCGATGGGCTATCGAGGACGGCGAGCTGCCGCGCGGTGAGATGAGGTTCGACGGCCATACGACGGGCGCCTTCGCAACGCCGGTGACCGACATTCAGATCAGCTCGCCACGCGTGACGTGGTCGAGCGGAGCGGAGCCTGGCGGTGTGCGGCTGATTGTCGACAATCTCGCCGCGACATCGCGCGTCGCGACAGGCGTGGCGGAGGTGCAAGACATGCGATTCTCCTTCGCTGGCGGGAAGGTGATGGGGAAGGCGCACATTCCCTTCGATGATTCGGCGGCACACCTGAATGCGTCGTGGAGCGACATTGATGCGACGTCGCTCACGACTGCGCTTGCAAGCGGCGTGGACGTCGCGCCGTCAGGGATCCTCTCGGGTGATCTCGAAGCCGTGGGGCCGCTCGCGCGCCTCGCGCAATGGTCGGCCACCGCCCGAGTGCACGCGGAAGGCGGGACGACGGGTCGCGCGCGTGTAGCCATTCCGGGCGACACGCGGCTGCAACTGGCCGATGGGAAATGGCGGATTGATGCACGTCACCGCGCGGGTGATGTCGTGCCGCTTGCGCTTATGGCGGCGGGGGAGCTGGACGAAGGAGCGATCGCGAATTCGACGATCGCCGGAACGCTCGCGGTTTCTGAGACGAACGTTCCCGCGCTGATCCGGCTCCTGCGCCTGACCGGAATCGCGGCTGCGCCCGACGCCGTCGTGACGGCAGGTACGCTCGAGGCGAGCGTGACGCTTGGCGGGCGCCTCGGCACCCCGGAGATCGCCGCAAGCATCCGGGGACGCGGTCTGGCTGGATCGCAATTGAGCGTCGGCGCAATTGACGCAATGGTGTCCGGGCAGCCGCTGCGTTCGCGTCTCATCTTTTCGGCTCGTGCACCAACCGTGACGCTGGCGGACCAGCCGCTGAGCGATGTCCAGGCGTCAGGTCGACTCGCGGAAAACCTGGTCCGAATCGACACCCTGTCGGCCGGCCAAACCGAAGGCCCCGGCAGCCTCGCAGCTGCTGGCAATTACGACCTTCGCAGCGAGCGCTACGACGTCACGCTCGACGTGATGGATTGGAACGTTGTCGCAGGCACCGATCGGCCCTTCGAGGGACAAGTCGAAGCCACATTCCGCGGCGCGGGATCTGTGAGCGAGCCACTCGGGAACGGCTCGCTGCGCATCGCGCGGGCGTCCTGGAGCGGCACCTCGCTTGGCGGCCTGGCTGCCGAAGTTCAACTCGACGGACAGCTGGCGAGCTTTACCGCGAGCGCGCCAGACTTCAACGCCACGCTGACGGGACGCACGGGCGTAAACGCGCCGTACGCGACGACAGCTGACGTTCGCGTTGACGGCGTTGATCTTGGAAGGCTGGTCGTGGGTTCGCCGCCACCCGTGCCGGTCACCGGGCGCGCGACAGTCGCGGCTCATGCGGAAGGTCCGCTTCAGATGTGGCGCGACATCGTTGCCAGCCTGGATGTGACATCGCTCGAGGCGAAAGCAGGGGAATTGCCGATCCAGCTCGCGGAGGCCGCGCGTCTACGGTACCAACAGCGCCGCCTGAGCGTCGAAAAACTGGAGGTTGACGCTGGAGCGACGCGCCTTTCCGCGTCCGGCGACCTGCCAGCATTCGAGCTGACTCCCAACACGCGCGGCGCGGACCTTCCAGGTCCGCCGAACGGGGACGGGCTCATCCTTACGATCACCGGTGACATCGGCGAGGCGGCGCGAGCGGTTACGGCAACAGGCCTGGCGCAGGTTCCTGTCACCGAGGGATCGGGCCCACTCGCGCTGCTGGCTCGAGTGACTGGGTCGCTCGAGAGCCCCGTTGTGGTCGCCGATCTCGAGGCTGGCCCCGGCTCGGTGACGATCCGGGACCTCTCGACGGCGTCAAACCTCATCGTGCGCGCGCATCTCGAACGCGACACGCTCGACCTTCGCGAGGCGCATGCGTCGTATGAAGGGGCGATGCTCACGGCGACCGGGTCGGCTCCGATCGCGCTCTTCACGCCGGCGCCGGCGACGACAACGGCACCCGCATCGCTGCACGCGACGGCAACGGGCATTACGCCTGCCGTGTTGCGCGGAATCATCGACCCCACCGCGCTCGAGGACATCAGCGGGGCCGTCGACGTCACCCTCAACGTGCAGACGCCGTCGCTCGACCTGACCCGCGCGACTGGAGATCTCACGATCAATCGCCTCGACGTCCAGCTCAGCGGGTTGCCGGTGACGCAGCGCGCGCCAACACGCATCGTGGCCCAGAACGGTTTCGCGCGTATCGAATCGTGGGACTGGGGGGGCCAGGGCGCGTCGCTCGCCGTTCGCGGTCAGGTGCGTCTGGCCGATCACGAGGCCGCCATCCTTGCCAACGGCGATATCGACCTGCGCGTTCTGACGCCGTTCGTTCGCAGCGCCGGTGTCGCCGTTGCCGGTCACGTGATACCTCGTCTGTCCGTGACGGGGCCGATCGAGAGTCCACGCATCGACGGTGACGCGGCTCTGGAGGGCGGAGAGGTACGCCTTCTCGATCCGCGGATCATCGTCAATGGTCTGACCGCGCGCGCAGTCCTCACGCGAACCACCGCGACCCTCGCGCAGATCACCGGCACGATCAACGGTGGATCGCTGATGGGGAGCGGAGCGGTCGAGTACGAACCTGGTGCCGGGCTGAGCGCCAGACTGTCGAGTGACATCCACGAGATGGCGCTGGAGTTTCCGACGGGTCTGCGAAGCGAGCTGGACGCGATGCTCCAGCTCGACGTGGCGGCAGCTCCGGGTCAGGAAACGCCGACCGGGACGCTTTCAGGCA